>JBEIHF010000017.1:0-41122 GCA_040381535.1 Micavibrio sp.
ATCTTCAATTACTGCATCCAGTATCTGCAAAAGAAAGATATCTATCCCGCGCAGACCGTTATGCTGGGCGACACGATGGCGCATGACGTTATCGGCGCGAACGCCTCGGGGATCGATACATGTTTGTTCAGATCGGGTCTGCACGCCGCGAACTTCGCCCACTGCAAGACGCCCAAAGAGATGAACAACGCTCTGCGGAATTTGATCGCAGTCTATAACAACGTTATGCCGACATATCTGGCGCCCGAACTCCGTTGGGGCAAGGCGCTGCCCGACCGCAAGCACAAAAAGCGCAAACAGCCTTCATGAGCGATAACTTTTTTATCGGAGGCGTCAGCCTTTTATTCGGCATTATTTCCTTTTTTATTTTTTTTAAAGATATCAAAACAGGTAGAACGCACCTTTGGCATTTTCTTCTGTTGTACGAGTGGCTGGAGGGGCCGATTGAAACCACAACACGGTCCGAAAACCCGATATTTTACTGGCTGGCGATGGGAGCGATCTTTATGGCATCGATTTTTTTTATCGCCTGCGCCGCCAGCTATTTTCTCATCGGCCCGCCCTATATGGCAATAGCGAGAATGACAGGCTAGAACAAATCTTCGTCCATATCCTGTGCCGGTAAATCTGAGGACGGCTGATAGCCCGGCTTGTATGTTTTTGGCAGGAACAGATTGATACCCGCCATGATTTCGGGCATCACGCGTTCGCACGCCTCGGCGCCAAGACGAATAAGATCGTCCGCCCGTTCGAATTCCAGCATACCTATATGACCGATTTGCGGTTTGATGTGAACATCCGGCGGATCACCCGCAAGACGTGAGCGTGTCAGTCGATCCTGCATAATGCCCAATGCAGACACCATCACGCCAAACAAACTAGGCGCGGCGGGTTCACGATGAAAGAGTTTATGGGATATTGGATTGTCCAGAAACGGTTGCTGTTTATCCCGCGACACATCCTTGTCATCGAAGATATCGAAGCCGGCAACGGTTTGATACGAGCTTCCGGGTTTTGTGGCCTTACCGATCATATCGGCGTGCAGATCGACTGCGATAGTCATGCGCGCGCCTTGCGCCTGACAAACCGAAATCGGACAGGGATTTACCAGCGCGCCATCCACCAAATAACGTCCGCCAAGTTTCACAGGCGGAAACACACCGGGCAATGCAAATGAGGCGCGGATATTATCTACCAGATTGCCTTTTTGCAGCCAGACTTCATGGCCCGTGGCAAGGTCCGCCGAAATCACTGTCAAAGGATAGGGCAGATCTTCAATATTCATGTCTCCGAAATGATCATGAAGCAACGCCATCAATTTGCGCCCGCCAATCAAACCGGCGCTGCGCACGCGCAAATCTAGGTAAGAAAGAATTTTATATCGGTTCAAGGAACGCGCCCATTGTTCGAGTTCGGGCATCTTGCCGCACAAATAGGCTGCGCCAACAACCGCACCGATCGAAGTGCCTGTAATGGTGGTAGGTTTTACACCATATCTATCAAGAGTTTTGAGAACGCCGATATGAGAGAAGCCACGGGCCATACCGCCTCCGAGTGCCAGCCCGATTCCGTTGTATTCCCTTGGATTCTCGCCGTTTTTGGTTGTATATTCCATCGTCACGGTCTTGCCATTTCAACTCTCTAAGTTTATCACAGAATTATGAAAGAAAACCTGTCCGCGCGCCCTAAAGCCAAAACATTCGTATTGGTGCGCCGCATTCTCAAAGATTATGTTGCACCGCACAGCGGGCGCGTGGCACTTGCCACATTTTTCATGGTTGTTTCGGCGGCTTTGACGGCGGGTTTTGCCATCATGATCGAACCTGTGATCGATGACGTGCTGACGGCCGGAAAATTGGATCGTGTGTGGCTGCTTGGCGCGGCAGTATTGGCCATTTTCATCCTGCGTGGTCTGGTAACATATCAACACACAATTTTGATGAATCTCGTCGGACAAACGATCGTCGGGAAAATTCAATCCGACATGGTCGGGCATTTTTTGAATCTCGACTTAAGCTTCTTTCACACAAACCCCAGCGGCCAGCTGATCTCCCGCGTCGTTAACGATGTGAACGTGATGCGGGCTTCAGTAACGGACGGTATTACGGGCCTGGGAAAAAACTTATTAACGCTCATTTTCCTCATCGGCGTGATGTTCTATCAGGATTGGTTCTTGTCCTTGATGATTTTCATCATCTTTCCGCTGACGGCCCTGTTCGTAGCATGGATAGGCAGACGCCTTCGCAAAATGTCGGGGCGTATTCAAGAAGATCAGGCCAAGCTTTCCGATATGTTATCCCAAATCTTTCAAGGTATACGCCTTGTAAAAGCGTACGGGATGGAAGAGCACGAGAATGAACGTACAGGCTCTGCCATCCAAAAAGTACGCGAACTGACCATCAAGTCCGTGCGCGTGAACAACCTGCTGACGCCCGTCAATGAAACTCTCGTAGGCCTCGTTGTGTTCGCCATTATCGTCTATGGTGGCTATGAAGTGGCGTCGGGCCATGCAACGGCGGGGCAGTTGCTGTCCTTTATCACTGCATTTTCGATGTCATACGAGCCAATAAAACGTTTGGCCAAATTGAATTCATCCCTGCAAATGGGATTAGGCGCCGCGGACCGCGTGTTCGATATGCTGGATAGAACCCCAGCCATCATCGAAAGCCCGCAGGCAAAAGAAGCCGCGTTCGACCGCCCCGATATTTCTTTTGAAGCAGTCGAATATCAATATGGCAGTGAAGAAAAAAAAGCGCTAAACGGTGTATCGTTTAATCTAACGGGCGGAACGGTTACCGCCTTGGTCGGTCCATCAGGCAGCGGCAAGACCACCATCATGAACATGATCCCGCGTTTCTTCGATGCGAGCGCAGGACGCATAGTGATCGATCATGACGACATACGTTCACTTTCGATCGCATCTTTGCGTCAAAATATCGCACTCGTTTCTCAAGACATCACCATTTTCGATGACACGGTCTGGGGTAATATCGGTTATGGCCGTTGGGGTGCCTATCAGGATGAAATCATTAAGGCGGCCATTGCGGCGGAGGCTGATGATTTTATCCGCCGTCTGCCCAATGGATATGACACGCGCCTAGGTGAAGATGGTCTGAAACTTTCCGGCGGCCAGCGCCAGCGTATCGCAATCGCCCGTGCGGTTTTGCGTGACGCGCCCATATTATTGCTCGATGAAGCCACGTCGGCTTTGGATAATGAAGCCGAACGCGCCATTCAAAACACGCTGGCGGAACTCCAAAAGGGTCGCACGACATTGGTTATTGCACACCGCCTTTCCACAGTGCAGAACGCGGATCAAATTCTCGTTCTTGAAGACGGCAAGGTTGTAGAACGCGGACGGCATGAAGATCTTTTGTCCAAGGAAGGTGTCTATTCACGCATTTACGGAGCAGGCCTTCGGTAATGAAAATGATATTGAAGATAATCGTACTGGTTTCCGTAGTTTACCTTTTGTTTGGCCTCTATCTGTATTTGATACAGAGAAGCGCGATGTATTTCCCGTCACCCGATCGGCCCGATGCTAAGGCCGCAAATATGGAGGAAATCCATGTCACCACTTCTGATGGTCTTGATTTATACGGATGGTATAGGCTGCCGCAAGCGCCTCAAACTGCCACGATCGTGTATTTTCATGGCAACGCCAGTAATGTAAAGGTCACGACTGCGCGGGCCCAGCCCTACATTGCGCAAGGCTACGGTTTGTTCGCGGTAGAATATCGCGGCTATGGAGGCAACCCAGGTGCGCCGACGGAAAACGGATTGTATGAAGATGCGCGCGCCGTTATGGAGTGGCTCAAACTCGTAGGTACAGATCCGGGAACAATTATTCTCTATGGAGAGTCCATCGGCAGCGGTCCCGCCGTCCAGATGGCTATAGAATATAAAGTTAAGGCACTTGTTCTGGATTCTGCATTTACATCAGCGGTGGATGCGGCCTCATTCCATTACCCGTATTTTCCCGTAAAGTGGCTGCTGAAAGACCGTTATGAGAACATAAAAAAAATCGAGAAGATCAGAACGCCACTTATCTTAGTGCATGGGGATGCGGATTCCATTATCCCATATAAACTCGGCGAAGGATTGTTTGAACAAGCTTTGCCGCCGAAGACATTGATTAGGGTAGAGGGTGGCAACCATAACAACCTTGATCAGTTCAAAGCTTACGAGAAAGTTTTAGATGCGTTACCGGAATAGGAACAAAACATGAAAACATTCTTTCTGGCATTTATGGCGTTATTTCTTTTTGCCTGCGACAATAATACGGTGGTCGCGCAGGATCAAAGCAATGTCCACGATCTCACGATCATCAGCCGCGACGGCAGGGAACATAAATTTAATGTCGAAATCGCCATCACGGCGAGCGAGCAAAGAAAGGGGCTTATGGGCCGTACACAAATGGATGCAGACAAGGGCATGCTGTTTTTCTTCACAGAAGAGGGCGAGCGCGGATTTTGGATGAAGAACACGCTCATTCCACTTGATATGATTTTCATAAAAGCGGATGGCACGATCCACCGCGTGCATGATAGCGCGAAGCCAAACGATCTGACGTCCGTAAAATCACAAGGTCCCGTGAGTGCGGTTCTGGAACTGAACGGCGGCACGGCCAAAACATTAAATATTCAAGCAGGGGATACTGTCAAAAACGCATTCTTTGATAATACCGGCACACAACCAGCAGAATAGAGGGAAAATGGTCGGGGCGAGAGGATTCGAACCTCCGGCCCTCTGCTCCCAAAGCAGATGCGCTACCAGACTGCGCTACGCCCCGACAAGGCCTTTCTCATACACAACCCATGTGGAGCGGGCAAGGGTAATCGCAAAACGGGCTGGATTATCGGTCATTTACCTTATAATCTGTCCCCATGAAAGTGCGAATATACAGACCTTCCAAGAATACCATGCAATCCGGCCTCGGCAAGACCAAGGTCTGGTTCCTTGAATACGAGCTGGAAAGCTCCCGCGGGCCGGAGCCTTTGATGGGCTGGACCGCGTCGGGCGATACGCTCAATCAGGTCAGGTTGACCTTTTCCAGCCAAGAACAAGCCTTGGAATACGCCACCGAGCGCGGATGGGCCTACAGCCTCGATACCGCCCATGAACGCATCATCAAACCCCGCAATTATGTCGATAATTTCCGGTACATTCCGCCTAAGGAAGATGCTACAAAATAGCCCCATGCGCCCGTAGCTCAACTGGATAGAGCACCTGCCTTCTAAGCAGGGGGTTACAGGTTCGATTCCTGTCGGGCGCGCCATTTTTTATCAATATGTGCGTAACAAAGGACGCCACATGATTTTCCATAGCAGAGCCAACGTGTTTCTAGCGGCAAGCCTTTCTTGTCTTGCCGGCTTTACCGATGCGGTAGGCTTCAGAACATTGGGCGGCTATTTTGTATCCTTCATGAGCGGAAATTCCACACGTTTGGGTGTAAATTTCTCCGAGTTCGAACTGTCCTATGCCAGCTTTATTCCATTAGCCATCATTGTTCTTTTTACGTTGGGCGTGATGGTCGGTGCCATCATCCGTGGACAAGCACCACGACGGAAGGAGGCTTTCGTTCTGGGATTTGTATCGCTATGCTTGGTCGCCGCCGCTCTTTTGAGTTCGTGGAAACTCACCACACCTTCCATCATATTCATGATCTTAGGCATGGGCGCATCCAACAATGTTTTTATGAAGGAAGGCGAAGTCAGCGTCGGCGTCACTTACATGACAGGTACGCTGGTTAAACTGGGACAGCGATTGGCCGGAAGATGGACGGAAAATAGTGGAAAGCCGTGGTTTCCGTATTTGGTCTTATGGACGGGGCTCATTATAGGTGCGATTCTGGGCTCACTTGGTTATTCATTCCTTGGGCTGCAATGTCTGTGGGGTGCCGCAGTCTGGTCCGCCGCGTTGCTGTGCTTTTATCTTCTAAAGCCCGCCATTTAGAACAATTTTGCATCGCACCTTGCCCCCACATTGTCGCGATCCCGATTTCGAAGGGATCGTTCAACCACGCACGAAGCACTGCCACTGCATTGTTCTAAGGCGGGTGGCCCATAGATCAGCTATGGTTATTCTGGGTGGCTCCGATAGTGGGCGGTATGACGGGCGGGATATTCGATCGGCTTTGCATCAAGTGCTGTGGCGGTAAATGCCTTTAAGTTAATGTAATCAAATTAAAGCCCCCGAAAGGGGGCTTTTTCCATGACTTGGTGTTTGGACAAAAAAAAGGTCCGGAGAACCGAGGCTCTCCGGACAAACGGCGGTAATAGAGGGTGTGTGCCTATTATTTAGCGCGATTCAGCTTTAATAGCAAGAGAAAACAGCAAAAAAACAAGTTTTCGTTATTTCTTTTAAAAAAACAGAAGTAATAAAGTAACAAAAACTTTGTTAAATATAAAAATCTACTTACTTAAATGAAATAGAATATAAAAACAGTATAGTTTTATTTGCCTTTACTTATAAAAAATAATAATTTTTTATTTTAAATACATTAAGTTATGAATATCATAAGTTTGTCGTATTTGCATAAAACAGAAATTCAAATGAATACATGACGGGTTATAGATATACTTAAAAAGACCTGCAGTTATGCGGAAACCTCAATAGGGGTGTGCGCATCTTCAGCGCCCCATTCGGTCCATGAGCCATCATAAATCGCAACATCTTGTCTGCGAGCTTTGAATGCGGCGAGTGCGATTGTGCAGGCGGTTACTCCCGAACCGCAACTGACAGCGATTTTGTCCTCACGTTTGAGGTGGAGCGATTGCAGAACATCTTCGATATGTTCCGCACCAACAATGTGGCGTGTTTGCGGATCAATAAACGATGCGAAAGGTAGATTTTGCGATTGGGGAATATGGCCGCCGCGCATTCCGGCGCGGGGCTCTGGTGCGTTACCTTCGAAACGTGCCGCAGGGCGCGCATCAAGAACCTTAGCCGCTCCCGTTTCTATATTCTTCAGTAGATCGCTTTTGCTTACCACCAATTCGGGACGGAACCTTGACTTGAAATCCGTCTGCGCGGGCGCCTCGACAGGGCCGCTTTGCGTACTATATCCGCCGCTCACCCATGAAAACATGCCCCCTTCGAGCACATAGACGTTTTCATGGCCGAACGTGCGGAACATCCACCACGCGCGCGCCGACGCCATGTAAAGGCCGCTTTGGTCATACACGACGACATGATCACTGTTCGAAATGCCCATGGCGGAAACGCACGCCGCAAAATATTCGGACGAGGGTAGCATATGGGGAAGCGGGGATTCCTGATCGGCCACCACATCGATGTCGAAAAACTGAGCGCCTTTGATGTGGCGCTCGAGAAAGGCATCAAACGGTTTGCCTGCGCCCGGCATGGCATAGGTCGCGTCCAGTATCTTGATGGATTCTTTGCCGCCGAGCAAATAATAGAGGTCTTCGGCGTGGATCAGTCCGTTATCGGATAATTTTTCCGTCATGCTGGGCCTCTACGAATTCGCTGAAACTATTTTCACAAACATAGAAGGGCCGGATAAGGTTCGTCAACTCGGGAAGTTTTTGAGCCTCTTGCGTCAATTGGAGTAAGTACGGCTCCCAACCCGTTACGGCATATAGAATTTTCTTGGCTTCCTTGAATTCCGCCTGATTGGCTACTTTCTTGCCATAGGCCGCGTGGATGAACTTTATTCCCGCATTATGGGCCAGAAAGCCGTCTTTGAAATAGCTGTCGCCGATGTAGTAGGTGTTATCGGCGTAATCTCTCAAAGCATCGTCTTTGAATTTCAAACGCGCTTCCATAGCCACGATCGCGTTTTTTGCCATGATGCCATTCGTTTTTAATTTCAAAGATGAAACATCAATCGAAGTGTCGATAATTATTTCGGCGGGTTCGACATTTTTTCCGTCTCTCTCTGCAATGTCGAAGAGGATTTGACCAAGGATGGCAGGGTGCGGCTTTTGCAGCGAATTCGGGAAGGCGCGCTGTTGCGTGTGTTTCAATTTATGCACGCGTTTATCGTATGGCCACGAATACACTGCCTCGACAACACCGTCCAGATCCAGCCACTCAATGGCATCTGCTGCGGCGTTAGCAGTGGCTTCGGTGGCTATGAATATGCGCGCACCTTCGTCTTTTAACTGGCGGATGGTATCGAGGGTGTCTTTGTAGGCTGTCTTTTGCGTCAGTTCACGGCTGGTTTGCGCGCGAACCGCGGAAGCTTTCTGTGTATCAAGAGATTTTACGCAGGCCACATGCTCCCAAACATCTTCGTGCCAGTCAGAACCAAGATGGGCATGGGCTTTGGCGACTTCTGTTACATCGACAGGTATTCCAAAAGAATTCAGAGCAGCCTTCATGGCAAGCCCATACTCAATGACTTCGTCATAGAGCGTGTTGTGAAGGTCGAAGATAAGTATCTTGCCTTTAAAGAACATATTTACGATGCTTTTTTGAGAGCGATATCCGAGAACACCGCTTCGTTGCGGTCCTCGATCACTTTGGCATGACCTGTAAAGCCCTCGTAATGTGCGAGCGTCGTTACAGGCCCTTTCAGGCTCTGATAACCTTCCGCGGTCATATAAGAAAGACTCGTGCGCTTTAGGAACGTCCAGACCGACGTGCAATCATACGTCAGTGCTTTTTGACCAGTTGGCAGAACGGCGTTTATGCCGATGCCGAAATTTCCCATGACGATGGGCGTAGTTTCACCGATCAGTATTTCGCCTGTGTTGTTGAGTTTCGCCAGAACATCGTTCGAGTTCTCAACCTTCATCAAAAGATGCTCGACCGCGTATTCGTTGCAGAATTCGATCGCTTCATCCATGGAATCACACAGCATGATGCCGCCGTAACGCGTAAAGCCCGCTTCGCAGAATTCTTTTCTTTGCGGCGGCAGGGAATTGATAATTTCGGGCAGGAATTTTAAAACCGCCTCTACCAATTTGGGCGAAGTCGTTACGAGCAACGACGCGCTATCGGGGCCATGTTCGGCTTCATTGATAAGATCCAGCGCAGTATTCCAAGGATCGGCCGTGTGATCTGCCAGAACGATGGCTTCGCTCGGCCCTGCAGGCATGCCGGGATTCATCGTGCCGGCCAGCAAACGTTTGGCGGCGGCGACATAAGGATTCCCGGGGCCGTTGACTTGTACAACCTTTGGAATCGTTTCCGTACCGTAAGCGAGCGCAGCGATAGCTTGTGCGCCACCGGCTTTATAAACATCCCGCACACCGCATATGTCGGCAGCGATCAGAGAAGCAGCATCAATGCCGCCATCGGGCGTAGGGGGCGTGCACACGGCAATTTTCGGAACACACGCGATAACAGCAGGTGTGCAGAGCATATACATGACGGACGGGAATGCACCTTTACCGCGCGGCACGTAAAGGCCGATGGAAGGAATAGGTGTAACTTTTTCGCCCGCGAACAATCCGGGGCGGACTTCTTCCATCCATTGCTTTTCAACACGGTCCATTTGTTGCTGGTGGTGTATACGTACATTTTCGGAGCAGATTTTGATGGCGTCGATGACATTGCCATCCACTTGCTTGTAGGCATTGGCAAAATCTTCATCAGTGGCTTTCAGGCCGCCTTTAATTTCGGATTTATCAAATTGCTTGGCATATTTGATTAGCGCTGCATCGCCGTTCTTGCGCACATCTTCGATGATAGGCGCAACGACATCACCGACGTCGCTGATATCCGCTTCAGCGCGGCGCAAGATTTTGTCTTTTTGCTGAGCGGTAAGCTCTTTTAATTTCCAACTGTTAATTTTCATTTTAAAAACTTTCTTAAGTCTGTAAAAAAATCGCTCATAATATCGGGCTTGTCCGCCGCCGAAGCTAGCATTATGGCTATGGACAGCCCAACCAAGGACGTTTTGGGCGTATGGGAATTCTGGCTGGAACCCGCATCGGCGCGCAGATTCATGACCAGCGTAGGGCAGCAGAACAGGGCGGAGCGGACATATTCTTCCCAATCCAGTGGTAGCTGACCTTTGGATTGAAGCTCTTTCAATACGGGCTTCCAAAAATTCTCCAGCTTTGAACGCAAGAATGCGGAGCGTAGCGGGGTAAGTTCCCACTTATGTTCGACAACGATTTTGCCGTCTTCAATCTTACAGGATGCTTCCAGTGCATTATTTGCATCTTTGGAATCGTATAGCCAGTCGGGGTGCGCGAAGATATTGTGGAAGAGGGTTTTCACTTCCGCAAGCAACACGGGAATATTCTCGCCCGCAAAGGCAGGATCGAACCATGATATGTTCGTACCGTTGTTAATTTTGTTCAGCCATGCATTTCCGTTGTGCGCATCGCCATGCGCAGTGCAGGCCGCATATTCGGCATAATGATCGGGCGCGAGGATTTTGCGTGCCTTAACGAAGGCTTCTTCCAGAATGACGGGATAGGTTTTCCCGTTGATAACCCAGTGCAATGCAGACAAGGATTCGTAAGAAACCTTCACATCATTGGGAAATATGAAATCCTGCCCTACATAGAAATTCTTGTAACGCCCGCCTGCGGTGACGAAGCCATCCTTGGCCACATCTACCAAACGCCAGTAGAACAATTGCAGGATGCTTTCTTTTTCCAGATCAGTAGGGTTTGCTACTCTGTAAGTTTCCAGAGCTTTCCCCGCGCAAATACGGTCCAGCTCTTCTTGCGCCTTTACGACGGCGCTGATATCCCCTTCCTTATCTAGACGGCGGCAAACATCTGCCAGCCTTTCGCTTTCCTTGAAAGGATAAATCAAAACCTGTTCGCCGACAGCGCGGGAAATATACAGAGGCTGCTCTACGGGATAGCCAGCGTTAGACAAAAGCTCGGCGCGGTAATATTCCTGAACCGTGGATTCGCTTTCTTCCATGTGGAATTTGAAGAACAGCTTGCGGGAGCCGGAATCAAAAACGCCGTTGACGGAATTAAGGCTGAGCGTGTCTTTGCGGACCTTGAGGTTGTGGACAGGAAGATCGAATTTCGCCTCTATGAAAGCGCTCAAATTCTGTTCCGCTTCTTCAATGTCGCCCTTCTTAAAGGCCGATAGAGATGTCTCCAAAGGTCTAGCCGTTTTCATGGCGCGGATATTGTCATATAGGCTTGGAAAGGAACAGATAAAAATGGCTCCTTGGGCAGGGATCGAACCTGCGACCAATTGATTAACAGTCAACTGCTCTACCGCTGAGCTACCAAGGAATGCGGAGTAAATTACTAATGATATTTGCCCCGAGCGTCAACCTATAACTAGGCTTCAAATGGCCCCAAGAAAACAAGGATTTATAGTAGGCGATGGGCCATTTCGCTGGCTTCTTTGGCAAGTTCTGCTACGCGCTGGAAGTTCTCGTTGCCCTACGCGAAAGCCTGCGTGAACTTCAATAAAAGCAGATGCGTGCGGTCTTAAATCGCCGTGCAGTTCATAAACTGGTTCATTGCCTTCTTTAAGTTTGCCGACGTTAACGACGACCCATCCAGTCCCTCAACTATCGCGGGTCTTGCTCAAGGCGCCAGCAATCAAAAACCACAAGAATCAATTATTGTACCCTCTTTGACTTAAAGGGGCTAACAAAGCCAAGCTATGGATACTAATATGGTAAATAATAGAAAAAATGGAGGCACGAGCGGGAGTCGAACCCGCCTACGAGGATTTGCAGTCCTCTACATGACCGCTCTGACATCGCGCCATCCTAGGCACACTGTTAGAGGAGGGCACACCTTTCTGTCAATGCGAAAAAGGGCTGAATAGCAGGGTTTGGACACTGGTAAGGCGAGGGGTTTTGCGGTAAAAATCACCCCTAACGAAGCCCTTTTGCGAGAACACCCGCTAGATGCCCCAATTCTTATCCGCCCGCACGAATATGGTCGACAGCCAGATCCACCCCATGGGTGTGGTAAGCGAGCCTATATTGAATGCCTTTCGCACTGTTGAGCGCGAGAAATTCATTCCCGAAGATAAGAAGGCGATCGCCTATAACGATGAAGACCTGCCGATCGGCAATGGCCGTTACCTCATGGAGCCCGTCACGCATGCGCGTCTAGTGCAGGCCGCATTGCCGACGCCCAAAGATGTTGTTCTCGATGTCGCCTGTGGCGCGGGATATTCTTCCGCCATCTTTGCGAAACTCGTATCGCATGTAGTGGCTTCCGATCCTGACGCCAAACTTCTGGCCCACGCGGAAAAGCAATGGGCGGACAATAAGCTCGGTAACATCGTGCCGCATCAAGGTGCGTTCGAAGGCGGCAACCCCACCATGGCGCCTTACTCTTTGATCTTCATAAACGGCGCTGTCTCTGCCGTGTCGCAGCAATTGTTCGACCAACTGACACCCGAAGGGCGTCTGCTGTCGGTTATCCGCAAAGGCGGCGACAAGATGGGAAGGGCGGTATTGTTCGTCAAGTCAACGCAAGGCGCTATCAGCGAGCGTGTTCTATTCGATGCCGGCATCCCTTGGCTGCCCGGCCTAGAGCCCCGCAATGGTTTTGTGTTCTAAGGTCTTAAACGCGTTTCTTCATAATAGATGAGGAAAAGTTCCCGTGGGGGAATGGACAACCCCCAATTCCTAATAGAAACTGATTCTCTGTTATATAACTCCTAATTCGAAGTTCTTTATGGCCGCCGATAAGACACCAGAGCAGGAACCATCCATCGAGGAAATCCTAGCCTCCATTCGCCAGATCATATCTGACGATGAAGAGAAGGACGACGCACACGCGCCTGCACCCGAACCTGTCAAGGCTGCGCCACCACCACCCACGCCGAAGGAAGATGTGCTGGTACTCGTCGATCCGCTTCCCAAAGAAATCGAAATCGTCCTTCAGGAAACAGCACCGCCGCCGCCCCCACCCCCACCAAGGGAGGAGAGACCCATGAGCAAAGCAGACGATATTCTCACGGACGCAGCCCGCAGATCCACGATTTCCAGCATGGCCAAACTGGCCGGCGGTGTACCTATAAACAAGCACCGCGAACACGGCGACATCACGCTGGAAGACATCGTGCGCGAAATGCTCCACCCGATGCTAAAGGACTGGCTGTCAGAAAGCCTGCCCCCGATGGTAGAGCGCATGGTCCAAAAAGAGCTGGAAAAGCTTGCCCGCCGCGCACAGGACGTCTAAATTACCCCCTCAATTCCAGAGGGACGTATGCTAGAAAAAACCTTTAATTCCGCCGAACTTGAAACCCGCCTTTACGATGAGTGGGAAAAATCCGGCGCGTTCGCCGCACATCCCGAAAAGAACAACGAGCGTTTCGCTGTTATGATGCCCCCGCCGAACGTGACGGGCAGCTTGCACATGGGCCACGCGCTCAACATGACGCTGCAGGACATTCTCACGCGTTATAACCGCATGAAGGGCAAAGACACACTCTGGATGCCTGGAACGGACCACGCGGGTATCGCAACCCAGATGGTTGTCGAAAGACAGTTAGACGGCGAGGGACTGAAACGCCGCGACATGGGCCGCGCAA
Organism: Micavibrio sp.; assembly: GCA_040381535.1. Lineage (GTDB taxonomy): Bacteria > Pseudomonadota > Alphaproteobacteria > Micavibrionales > Micavibrionaceae > Micavibrio_A. The sequence continues at coordinate 13,450 of JBEIHF010000017.1, forward strand.
AATTTCTGGAACGCGTTTGGAAATGGAAGGGTGAATCGGGAAGCATGATCACCAGCCAGCTCCGCCGCCTAGGCGCGACGCCGGACTGGAGCCGAGAAAGCTTTACGATGGATGACAATCTGTCAAAAGCGGTAGTCGAAGTTTTTGTTAGACTTTATGAAGACGGTCTTCTTTATCGCGATAAACGCCTTGTGAACTGGGACCCAAAATTCCAGACAGCTGTTTCTGACATCGAAGTCGAACACAAAGAAATCAAAGGCAAGTTTTATCACTTCATCTATCCCGCAGAAGACGGGAGTTTTGAAATCAACATCGCTACTACGCGTCCCGAAACCATTCTTGCGGACTGCGCGGTTGCGGTAAATCCCGATGACGAACGCTACAAACACCTCGTCGGCAAAAACGTTGTTGTTCCTGTCATCAATCGTATCATCCCGATCATCGCGGATGATTATGTTGATAAAGAATTCGGTTCGGGCGCAGTTAAAATCACTGCCGCGCATGATTTCAACGACTTTGAAGTCTACAAACGCCACAAAGACAAAGTGGATATCCCGCTCATCAATCTTTTCACGCCCGACGGTAAGATGAATGAAAATACGCCGTCCGATTATCAGGGGCTGGACCGTTTCAAGGCCCGCGAAAAAGTCGTCGCGGATTTCGATGAGCTCGGCTACTTAGTAAAGATCGTCGACCACTCGCACCCTGTGCCGTATGGAGATCGTTCCGGCGTGGTTATCGAACCGTACCTGACGGACCAATGGTATGTGGACGCCAAGAAGATGGCGCAGCCCGTTTCCAAAGCCATCAAGGACGGCAAGACGGAGATGATTCCAAAGAACTGGGAAAAGATAACCCATGACTGGATCGAGAATCTTCAGCCATGGTGCGTATCGCGCCAGTTATGGTGGGGGCACCAAATTCCCGCATGGTACGACGAAGACGGTAAATTCTACGTCGCCCGTAATGAAGAAGATGCGGTTAAACAAGCCGGGGGCAAGAAATTGCGCCGTGACGAAGATGTTTTGGACACTTGGTTCTCTTCTGCCTTGTGGCCGTTCTCCACATTGGGCTGGCCAAACAAAACACCTGAGCTTGATAAATATTACCCCGGCACCGTACTGGTTACGGGATTCGATATCATCTTCTTCTGGGTTGTCCACATGATGATGATGGGCATTCATTTTATGGGCGATGTACCTTTCAAGAAGGTTTACTTGCATGCGTTGGTTTTGGATTCTAAAGGGCAGAAAATGTCCAAGTCCAAAGGCAATGTTATCGATCCTCTGACCCTCATAGACAAATATGGCGCAGACGCGCTGCGCTTCACCATGTCTGCTTCGGCCGCACAGGGCCGCGATATTCGCATGTCGGAAGAGCGCGTGGAAGGTTACCGCAACTTCTCGACCAAAATCTGGAACGCGGCGAAGTTCTGCGAAATGAATGATTGCTTCCCCAAAGGAGGGTTCGATCCTTCCAAGGTCAAGAACACGCTCAACAAATGGATCATCGGCGAAGTCGTCAATACAACGACAGCGATCGAAAAATGTTTAGATGCGTACAAGTTTAACGATGCCTCCAACGCGATCTATCAATTTACGTGGGGGACTTTCTGCGATTGGTATCTGGAATTCACCAAGCCGTTTCTGGCAGAAGGCGATCAAGCGCTCAAAGACGAAATCAAAGGAACGACGGGTTGGGTTCTGGAACAAATCCTGAAGCTTCTGAACCCCTTCATGCCCTACATCACAGAAGAATTATTTGCCCAGATTGCAAAACGCCGCACGGGCGAAACATTACTCACCACCGAATGGCCGGAATATTCGGCATCGTTCGTTCATAAAGACTCGATGGATGAAATAGGCTGGATGCAGAATTTCATCGGGCAGATCCGTTCGGTCCGTTCCGACATGAACGTTCCTGCGGGCGCAAAGATCGCTCTGATAGTTCAACACGCCAATGAAAACACCAAATCGCGCATTGCAACATATGAACCGATCCTGAAACAAATGGCACGCTTGGCATCGATTGAACATCTTGCAGGCAAGGCGCCCGGCCGTTCGATCAAAGCAATCGCCGGTGAATCCACGTTGATCCTACCGATTGCAGACCTTATTGATTTGGATAAGGAACGTGAGCGTCTGCAAAAGCAGATTACCAAACTGCAGGATGATATAAGGAAGACAGACGAAAAATTGGGCAACCAGCAATTCGTCTCCAACGCACCTCCCGAAATTCTCGAAGAATTTCGCAACCGCAAAACGGAATTCCAACAGGTCATCGACAAACTGACTGAAGCGCTCAAACAACTGGAAGCCGCATAAGAAAAAACCGCCCCAAGAAATAAATCTGGGACGGTTTTTAATTTAAACGCAAAGAAGATTACTTCTTGGCTTCTGCTTCTTTCGCGGCTTCGTCTTCGCGGCCGGCAGAGCCGGACAAGAAGGAACCAAAACGATTTTCAAATTTTTTCAGCTGTTGCTTTTCAACAACCTTCGTCGTACCTCCTTGCCATGCAGGGTGGGACAAAGGATCAACGTCTAGGCGCATTTTATCGCCGGCTTTGCCCATGCAGGAACGGGTTTTGAATTCAGAACCATCCGTTTGGATGATAATGATTTCATGGTAATCGGGGTGTGTGTCAGCTCTCATTGGAAGCTCCTTTAATAAATTCGAGCCTGTTTCTAGGGGATTTAAGGGCCAAATGCAAGGGAAAAGCCGAATTTGCCTTATCCGGTATGACACGCTAGAGTTTCGACATGATTTCAAGGCGTTGCATAGCGATCTTCCTGATTTTAGGGGCTATTTTCTTGGCCTCTCCCAAGGCCAACGCTGCCCAAAGCGTATGCAGCCAAGAACTCCAGCGTGGTACGGCCAGCTGGTACGGCCCCAGATTCGAAGGAAAACTCACCAAAAACGAAGAAGTTTACGATCCAAATGGCTTTACAGCCGCCCATCGCAAACTGCCCTTCGATACCATGCTCAAAGTCGTGAATAACAAAAATAACCGCGTGGTATATGTCCGCGTCAATGACAGGGGCGCATTTAAGACCCACGCCATAGACCTGAGCGAGGGCGCAGCCCGCCAGCTCAATATGCTCCATGACGGCGTCGCGGCCGTTACCATTTACAAATGTGGCAAATAATTCATTTGCCATAAGATATATTTTAAGCTAGTTATGCTGCATGTTTCCAAAAAGGACAGCGTGTGCAGCTTTCGCCTTTTTAACGGCAGCCGGATGTTCCGAGCCGCCACGCGACACGTTTGGAAATAATCTGAATTGCGTGAAGAAGGGTGAATTGACTGAGACGGGCAAGGCCACATGGTATGGGGGTTCGTTTCAAGGGCAAACCACCGCCAGCGGTGAAGTGTTCGATGCAGCACTTCCAACCGCCGCACATAACTCACTGCCGTTCGGGACAGAGATCATAGTCGTAAATCTGATTAACAATCAAGCGGTGCGGGTTGTGGTCAATGATCGCGGCCGATTTCGCAAGAGCTCCATAGATTTGAGCGAAAGCGCCATGAACGCGATAGGCGGCGTGGAAGCGGGCCGCATTCCCGTAGAAATTTATAAATGTGATCTGCGTGAAATGCGCCCGGCAACTATCGAATAATCAATCATTGAAATTATCGTTGGCAGGCGCGGGGGGTAATTCTTTTTCCTTACCGACGCAAGGATTGCGCTTTCCGTTCAAAGGATAGGCGGTAATGATAGTGTTTTTGTCGCCACTCACAACAACGCGAACTTTGACGTTTTCCACCATGTCATCTACAACGTAATACCCATTATCGCCGCGTTTCCAATTCAGGTTGTCGTTGGCCGCGATCCTTTCGACAGTAGAAGTGATTTTAGCGTCGTCCCAGTTTTTGGGGAATTCGCTCTTGCAGGGTTTTCCGACACCGAATTTGTGCCCGCCGCCTTTGGCGTTGCCGTAGAGAATATGTTTTTCAGCCTGTTCAGTAAGGACGACGGAAACCTGATCCTTAAAAATGCCGGTTGCCATATCCCTGAAGGATTCAGAACTGATTAACACCGACACCGCTGCGATTATGATGACGAGCAATAATCCGCAGCGAATTCCGAACATGGGTTAAACCAAATGCTCTTCAACACGTAACGAGGTGCCATCGACGGCTGTAACACGCACCTTGATGCCGGTGGGAAGGTCTTTGGAAGAAAGGATTTTCCAGCGCGTGTCATCAACATGTAGTTCGCCTACGCCATTGATGATGTCTTTCGTGAGTGTGAAATGACGACCAACATATTGTTCGCCGCGGCGGTTCATAGAGGAAATCGGTTTGATGGCAGGATGTCTCTTTCTGTAGAAATGCCAGCCGAACGCGAGAGCTAGCGAAAATACCGCCCAGACAAGAATCTGATAAGGCCATGCGAGTTCAGGAATCAGATAAACAACAATACCGACAACAAGGCCCGCTATACCCGGCCACAGGAATATGGCGCTCGGTACAAACACTTCGAGAATGATAAAAACAGAGCCGAGGAACAGCCAATACCAATATTCAAGATGCGCTAAAAATTCCATAGTCTATGCCTTTTTCTTGTTGGTGATGTCCTGCACAAGATCTGTAATTCCTGCGATAGAGCTCATGACGCCAGTCGTTTCAAGTGGCATGAAAATGGTTTTCTGGTTCGGGGAATTCGCGAACGCCTTCAACGATTCAATATACTTTTGCGCGACGAAATAATTGATCGCCTGCACGTTGCCTTGGGAAATAGCATCCGACACCATTTGCGTGGCGCGAGCTTCGGCTTCCGCGGAACGTTCGCGGGCTTCGGCATCACGGAAAGCGGCTTCCTTACGGCCTTCGGCTTCAAGCATCGTGCCTTGCTTTTCACCTTCAGCGCGTAAAATTGCGGCTTCACGCGCACCTTGTGCTTCCAAAACCGTGGCGCGTTTATCGCGTTCCGCCTTCATCTGGCGGGCCATGGAATCGACGAGGTCGCGAGGGGGTGCAATGTCCTTAATCTCGATACGCGTAACCTTGATACCCCAGGGGGCGGTTGCGTCATCAACGATGGCGAGAAGGCGGGAGTTGATGTGGTCACGTTCGGAGAGTAATTCATCGAGCGTCATCGAGCCCATGACTGTACGAAGGTTCGTCATGGTCAGGTTCAAAATTGCGTTTTCAAGACCGCGCACTTCGTAAGCAGCCTTGGCGGCATCCAGAATTTGATAGAACACGACGCCATCGACTTTGACGAGCGCGTTGTCTTTGGTGATGACTTCTTGGGATGGAACATCGAGAACGGTTTCCATCATGGAAACTTTCGCTCCGATGGCATCAACGATGGGGACGATCAGGTTCAGACCAGGGGTAAGCGTCTTCGTGTAGCGGCCGAAACGTTCGACCGTGAACTCCATCCCTTGAGGTACTTGTTTGACACCTTTAAATATTATAACTACGGCCAAGACGGCGATGACGATAACGAAAGCTTCCATGACGATCTCCTATAGTAAATACGCTCAGATTGTAGCCCATAAAGATTATGCAGCCAAGGACTTACCAGCCGACCTTAAGTCCGCAAAAGCCTCATTAAGACGCGTAATCATGCCTTTTTCGCCCTCGCGCAACCATACGCGGGGGTCATATTGCTTTTTGTAAGGCTTACCGTCCTCGGGGTCGATCTGGTAGGCGAACGCACGTTCGTTGTTCCAAACATATTTGCCGATGGATTCGGCAAATGCGAATTGTGTGTCGGTGTCAATGTTCATTTTGAACACGCCGTATTTAAGGGATTCCGCAATCTTGTCTTTTTCTGAACCCGAACCGCCGTGGAAAACGAGGTCGAGCGGATTTTTGCTAAGGCCTTTGGATTTCGCGACGAGCTCTTGCGAGTTCTTCAGAATGTCGGGACGCAGTTTCACGTTACCCGGTGAATACACGCCGTGCACGTTGCCAAAAGATGCCGCCGTGGAGAAATGGCCTATATGAGCCAGCGTTTCATAGGCCAGTAGAACGTCTTCGGGTTGCGTGTAGAGTTTTGCGTTGTCGATTTCATCGGAGCCGACGCCGTCTTCTTCACCGCCCGTGACACCAAGTTCGATCTCGATGGACATGCCGAGCGGAACCATGCGTTTCAACACGCGCGCGCAGGTATCAAGATTTTCATGGATAGGCTCTTCGGATAAATCGATCATATGCGAGGAAAACAAAGGGCGCCCGTTCATTTTAAAATAATTCTCACCGTAATCGATCATCGCATCAACCCAAGGAACCAGTTTTTTGTTCGCATGATCGGTAGAAAGGATAACCGCAACGCCGTATTCCCGTGCCAGAAGGTGAACGTGCTGGGCAGCAGAGATCGCGCCTAAAACTTTTGCCTTAAAATTATCGGCCATGCCTTTACCCGCAAAGAATTCCGCACCACCGTTCGAAAGCTGAATAATGACATCCGATTTGTTCTTAGCGGCGGCTTCCAAAACGGCGTTTACCGAATTGGTGCCGATAACGTTTACGGCAGGAAGGGCATATTCGCCTTCCTTACAGGCGCGGAGCAGTGTGAGGTAGGTATCGCCCCAGACAACGCCGGGATTCAGAGAGGACATGGTATTTCCCTTTTTGATCGGTTGCATTACGCGGCCTTGCTTTGGGCAACGTAGCCGACAGAGTGCATTTTTGCGGCCGTATCCAGCATACGATTGGAGAAGCCCCATTCATTGTCGTACCACGTCATGATACGGACCAGTTTTCCTTCGACCACCTTCGTGCCTTCGTAGGAGAAGATGGAAGAGTGCGCATTGTGGTTAAAATCGCTGGAAACGAGGGGATCAGTGTACGCATCCAGAATGTTTTTCATGTCGCCTAGCGCCTTTTTGATCGCGCCGTTGACTTCTTCCACCGTCGTTTCGCGGGAAGCCACGAATTTAAGATCAACAACAGAAACATTCGGCGTAGGAACACGAAGCGATACGCCATCCAGCTTGCCTTTCAATTCCGGCAAAACTTTACCGACAGCCTTGGCAGCGCCCGTAGATGTCGGGATGATGTTGAGGGCTGCGGCGCGTGCGCGGTGCAAATCTTTGTGGAATGTATCGACTGTGTTCTGGTCGCCTGTGTAGGAGTGAATCGTCGTCATGAAACCGCTTTCGATACCGATCGCTTCATGCAGGACTTTCGCGACAGGTGCGAGGCAGTTTGTCGTGCAGGACGCATTGGAAACAACCGTATGCTCTGGCTTCAGTTTGTCAGAATTCACACCGTAAACAACCGTCAAATCTTCTTCTTCAGCGGGCGCGGAGATCAAAACTTTTTTTGCACCTGCAGTAACGTGCATCATCGCTTTTTCTTTTTTCGTAAAAATTCCCGTGCATTCCAGAACGATGTCGATGTTCAGATCGCCCCAAGGAAGTTTGGTCGGGTCTTTTTCCTGCGTTACAACTACGGGCTTTCCGTTGATGACGAGGGTTTTGTCGTCTTTGACTTCGACGGGGAAAGGGAAAGCGCCGTGAACGGAGTCGTATTTGAGCAGGATCCTGTTGCCTTCGAGCGTGGCGAGGTCGTTGATAGCAACCAATTCGACGTCTTTGCGTCCAGATTCATAGAGAGCGCGAGCCACAAGGCGACCGATGCGTCCAAAACCGTTGATTGCTACTTTTACTGCTGCCATTGGATAATCCCCTTTATAAACTGCTGTTTTTACTGGCCCTGTTTTTAAACTTCGGAAGGTCCTAATGCAACATCTTTAGCCTTCTATAGCATTGTTTGACATATTAAGAACTTCGGGTTATGAAATAACTCTCATAATAAAAAAAAAGGTGTGTAGAGATGACCGCTCCCTTACAAGGCGCTTTCTGGATGGCCAATGATAAAGCTGTGACGGAGGACGACATTCTGGAATCGCTGAAGTACAGAAATTCGATCGACAGCATTCAGACCACAGCTATTCTTTTCAACAAATATAACGGCCCTAAAAACGAGCTGCTCAAAGCGCTTGCACAGACATTTATTCCTGAAGAAAGACAAACCAAACCTATGGCCGTATGGTTTATCGCGGAATACCGCAACCGCAACATAGTACAGATCGCCGAACAACATGCCGAGAGGGGCTTCAATTTCTTACCGATGGCAGATGCCGCTCTTGCAGCCACCGGTGATGAAAACCGCTATATGCATGTGATGTGGGCCAAAGACGTCGCACAGGAACGCTGGGCGGACGAAGGTATGGAAGAGACTGCGCAGAGGCTGGCGCATCTTGGGCCTGCGAAGCTGGAAACCTAAAACAACGAAAACCCCGCTTCGTGAGAAGCAGGGTTTCCTTTGGAACAACCTTTCAAATTCTCGTGAGAGAGCTATCTACGTCATTCACAGTGTAATAATGCATGAAAACAAGTATTTGTTCCAGTATTTTTTTTAAATTCTTAACCACAGATTCATATCGTGTTTATACACAGGGTTATACTTCGTGCGTTTGCGTGTGAAGTGATTGATTTTCTTTTCTAACTGTAAAGAAAATCACATTGCACGCTGTAAAACACATCATTGCGATGAAAAGAATTGGGTCTCTTGCAATGAACGCTCCGATGAACCCTGCTACGCTGGAACGCGCATAAAGTATGGCGATGATCTGCATCGTGTGCAGCCCGAAAAGCGTTTTCTTTTGTGGCCAGAGCCAGCCTATGCAGGCGGCGGGGGTTGTAAAACTTCCCAAAGCAATCAAACCCGGATTATTGGAATAAACGCCGGAGACGAAATATAAAGCGCCGCCGACAATCCACACTGCAAAGCCGAAATCGAGAGGATAGCGCCACGGGAAAAGAGGTTTCAAAAGCATAGGCGTATGAAGTTGTTCTGCCGCGCGTAAGGCTTTGTCGGATTTTGCACCTTTGCCCCAAACAAACACTGCGCTGTGACCAAATACGCCCAATATACCGCCCAGCATCAACATAATGCCGGCTGTTGTGCTCGCGTCAGGAGAGAAAAGACTGGCGCCGCCTGCAAGCCCAAGAAAAATATCGCCTAAAACTGCGAAAAAAGATCCCAGCTTCAGGCGGTTTTCACTCAGCAGTTTATTCATTTAGCTGCTTCGATAACGGCCTCGGCGGTAATGCCGAAATGTTTGTAGAGCGTGCCTGCGGGTGCGGAATCACCGAAGGATTTCATGCCGACGAATTTTCCGTCCCGCCCTATGAGCGCATCCCATCCTTGACGAATGGCGGCTTCCACCGCGATCTTGATGGAACCATCTCCGCACAGGCTGTCTTGGTATTTTTTGTCCTGCGCGAGGAACAAATCCATGCAAGGAACGGAAACAACACGGGCCGTGTCGCCAATGGTGACAGCGGCGGCGAGGGCGATTTCCACTTCGGAACCCGAAGCAAAGATTGTCACTTTCGGTGCGCCTTTGGAATCTTTCAAAATATAGGCGCCTTTGGCGGATTTGTTTTCCGCATCCGCTTCGCGCACCGTCGGCAAGCCTTGACGGGTCAGCGACAAAACAGCGGGAGCGTTTTGGTTTTCGAGGGCAAGCTGCCAGCATTCCGCTGTCTCAATACCATCGCAAGGACGATAGACAAAGCAGTTCGGAATTGCACGCAAAGCGGCAAGATGTTCAACAGGCTGGTGCGTCGGACCGTCTTCGCCCAATCCTATAGAGTCATGCGTCATGACGTGAATGACGCGTTGTTTCATAAGTGCGGCCAAACGAATGGCAGGGCGGGCATAGTCCGCGAATTGCAGGAAGGTTCCGGCATAGGGAATAACGCCGCCATGTAGACACATACCGTTCATAACCGCGGCCATGCCGTGCTCGCGCACGCCATAATTGATATAGTTACCGTTGTAATCGGCCTTGGTGATGACTTTGGAAGCTTTCACTTTCGTGTTGTTCGAACCAGTCAAGTCTGCGGAGCCGCCGATGAGTTGTACAATCGCAGGAACCAGTTTCTCCAGACATTCACCTGAAGTTTGGCGCGTAGCCAGTTTCGGTTTCTTTTCCGCGAAATCTTTTTTCAATTCTTGCGTAACTTGTGCCAACACTTTGGTGACGTCGGGATTGAGTTGTTTTTCAAGTTCGGCCTTTTTGGAAGAATCATTCAAACGTTTTTGCCATTCAGCATTGTCATTGGCGCCTTTGGCACCGACTTCACGCCATTGATCCAGTATTTCCTGCGGCATATCGAAGGGTAGGTGCATCCATTCCAAAACTTCGCGCGACGCCTTGATTTCATCATCACCCAGCGGCGATCCGTGCGAAGAAGATTTGCCTGACTTGTTTGGGGAGCCATAACCGATAATAGTTTTGCAGCAGATGATGGATGGTGTGTCGGTTTTTCTCGCCTTAGCAATCGCTGCTTCGATTTCATCAGGATTGTGCCCGTCCACTTTTTGAACATCCCAGCCATAAGATTTAAAGCGCGCAGGAACATCTTCGGAGAAAGAAAGATCGGTGGAACCATCGATCGTGATTCCGTTGTCATCGTAAAGGACGATAAGCTTACCGAGTTTCAAATGGCCGGCGATGGCGCAGGATTCATGGGAAATACCTTCCATCAAATCGCCATCGGACGCGATAACCCATGTCGTGTGGTCGACAAGGTCTTTGCCGTATTTCGATTGCAGGATGGATTCAGCCAGCGCGAAACCCACCGCCGTGGAAATACCCTGGCCGAGCGGGCCCGTGGTCGTTTCAACACCGCAGGAAACATCCACTTCGGGGTGTCCAGGTGTTTTGGAATGGAGCTGGCGAAAATTCATGATCTCTTCGAGTGTAATTTTCTCGTAACCCGTCAGGTAGTTGAGCGCGTAAAGCAGCATCGAACCATGGCCTGCGGAAAGGATGAAACGGTCGCGGTCGGGCCAAGCAGGATTTTTGGGATCGAATTTCAAAAATTTCGTGTAGAGGACGGTCGCAACATCCGCCATACCCATTGGCATACCGGGGTGACCCGAATTCGCCTTTTGCACCGCATCCATGGCGAGGGCGCGAATTGCGTTCGCCATGTGCTTGAGAGAATGGGATTGTTCGGGCTTACGGGCGGCCTGTGTCATACGCAAAAAATTCCTTGGTTCGGTTTGGTTTTGCGTACAATGCCGCGCCATGGCCTGTGGGTCAACATATGGTGTGTAAAAATATGGGAAAACCTTGACAGCATGCTTGACCGCAGGCCAGCGAACGTCATAAATGGAATTATCTTTCGAACATAAATGTCTATTTGCCAATGCAAAAAGGGGATTTCGCCGTGAGCGCCGCCATCAAAACCTCGCTGAACAAGCTCAACAACGCCGTCCACAAGCTAGAACAAGCCATCGAGGCTAAGAAAACAGCCCCAAAAAAAGGCACACCCACAGGTGATCTGTTCGGTACAATGACGGCCGGCCCGCAAACCCAAACCATCAATCCAAACAATGTCCGCATGCTGGCAACACGTCTGGATAATGCGATCAATCAGGTTGAACAGATCCTGAAAGAAGGGCGTGCGTAAAATGGCTGAAATTAGCATCACCTTAAACGGGCGCAATTACGGCATCGCCTGCGATGACGGTCAGGAAAAACGCGTTCACGAACTGGCCCGTTATGTCGATTTCCGCCTGAAAGAAATCGCGCGCGCAGGGGCTGCCTCCAACGAATCCCATTTGCTCGTACTGACCTCCATCATTCTCGCCGACGAAATCGCCGACATGAAAGCCGGTGGCGCGGTCGTACCCCAGCAAGGCAAAGTCGGCGTGCGCATTACGGACGAAGAGGAAGAGGCGATCGTTTCGGCCATCGACCTTCTGGCTGCCCGTATTGACCAAATCGCGGGAAATCTACAAAAATTATAACGATTTCAAGCTCTTCCTAAGGGCTAAAGCGATCCCGACCCTCAAAAGTCGGGATTTTTTTTATTTGACGGGAACGCCCACAGCCCCATATGAGTATGCTACAATAATTTAGCTGCGGTACTCGTGAATCCAACTTAATTCCAGAGGCCGATAATAGTTCGCATTAGGGACCTGACGCTGGCCGGATCTTGGTCCGGTTATTTTGGGGCCCACCTGTTTTACAGGGCCACATGTGAATTCCGTTTTGGACACGGTACTCGCGGCGCTTTATTTTTTCCTGTAGATTTACCTCATGACTGAGAAAGCACAACTCCGCGACCATGCATTGCTTCACCTTGAACGCATGCAATCCGGCGTCGAAGATCCCGAAAACACGGTTGATCTTTTCTACAACCACGTGCCTGTGAAAAAAGGTCAGGTCGTCGCGCTCTATTGGCCGATAGGCAAAGAACTCGATTCGCGCTATCTGCTCGACGATCTCATCAGACGCGGCTACACTGTGGCATTACCCGTGGCTTCCAAATCCGACCGAGTCATGAAATTTGCGAAATGGGACGGCAAGGGTGATTTGGTCAAAGGCGATTTCGGCATCTTCGTTCCGCCCAAAATCGAAAATATAGACCCTGATATCGTCTTGGTGCCGTTTCTGGCGTTCGATCGGCGGGGGAACAGGCTGGGCCGCGGAGCAGGGCATTACGACGCCACGCTCGAAGCCCTTCGCGAAAAGCGAAAAATACTGGCCATCGGGCTTGGCTACGCCTCGCAGGCTGTGCTATTTAATCTTCCTGCTGAGCCACACGACCAGCGGCTCGACATGGTGATAACGCCCGACGGCGTCCATGATTTTCGGTTTTAGAAAGCTATTTAACTTATATGAGACTTTTATTCGTTGGTGACGTGATGGGCCGTTCGGGCCGCGACGCGATAACCAAACATCTGCCCAAGCTCAAAAGAGATTTGAAAATAGACGTGGCCGTAGTCAATGCTGACAACGCCGCACACGGATTGGGCGTAACGGAAATCAATTGCAAGGAACTCTATGCCGCCGGCGCGGACTGCATCACCACGGGCAACCATGTGTGGGACCAACGTGAAATCATTCCCTATATCGGCCGTGACCCAAAATTGATCCGCGCCATAAATTTCCCCAAAGGCACGACTGGCAACAGTAGCTATGTATTTACCACACCAAGCGGCGAAAGCATTTTGGTCGTTCACGCTCTGTGCCGCCTATTCATGGAAAATCTTGATTGCCCGTTCACGGGTCTGGATGAAGTTTTGAAAGAGCACAAGCTAGGCAAAAACATAGATGCGATTTTTGTCGATCTGCACGGCGAAGCGACTTCCGAGAAAAACGCTTATGCCCATTATTTTGATGGGCGCGTTTCCGCCATCGTCGGAACCCACACCCATATGCCCACCGCCGATTGTCAGGTTTATAACGGCGGTACAGGCTATCAATCCGATGCGGGAATGACCGGCGATTACGATAGCGTTATCGGCGTCAGAAAAGACATTTCCATTCATAGATTTGTGAAGAAAACTCCGACGGAGCGCATGGTTCCTGCGGACGGGGAAGCCACGTTCTGCGGCACTTTCATTGAAATCAACGCCAAAGGCCTTTGCAGCAGGATAGAGCCTGTTATCGTCGGCCCGCGCTTGCATAATACAATACCTGCGGTATAAAAGGCGCTATGGCAGGCCATTCCAAATTTAAAAACATCCAGCACCGCAAGGGCGCACAGGATGCCAAGAAAGCGAAGATCTTCACCAAGATCGGGCGAGAAATTATCGTCGCGACGAAATTGAGCGGCGGTGATCCCTCCGCCAATCCGCGTCTGCGTGCCGCCATCATGGCAGGCCGTGCAGAGAACATGCCCAATGACCGCATAAAGCGCGCGATTGAAACGGGCCTCGGCGCGGGTAATACCGACAATTACAAAAACATACGTTACGAAGGTTACGGCCCCAGCGGAGTTGCCATTATCGTCGAAGCCCTGACTGACAATGTTACGCGCACCGTGGGTGATGTTCGATCATATTTTACCAAATGCAACGGCACGCTCGGCGAAACCAATTCCGTATCCTTCATGTTCGACCATGTCGGCGAAATTATCTACCCCGCATCCAAAGCATCCGGGGATGAAATGTTCGAAGCAGCGGTGGAAGCGGGGGCGGACAACGTGGAAAGCAGCGTGGAGATACATGAAATTACCTGCGCCGTAAATAATTTTGCCGCCGTGCGTGACGCGCTTATCGCCAAATACGGCGAACCCAGCAAATCGGGATTCGTTTGGAAGTCGAACGTTCCGGCACCCGTCGATGAAGAAACCGCCAAAACCGTTATCAAGCTCATCGATCTGCTCGAAGATAATGACGATGTGCAGACCGTTTTCACAAACTTTGAGGTCAGTGACGATATTATGGAACGTCTTATGGCCTAAACCGCGTTTTTGCGGTTTGTCTGTTCTCTTCCTGTTCTCATAATGTTATTCTGATTCTATGAGAATTCTAGGCATCGATCCAGGTTTACAGAAAACAGGTTGGGGAATTATCGAAGCAGTCGACAGCCGACTTTCGTATCTTGCCTGTGGCATAATCAAAACCGACCCCGATACATCCATGGGCGAACGCCTGGCCGCAATCGATTTCGGCATGCAAGGAGTGTTGAAAATCTGGTCGCCCGAAGAAGCTGCCATCGAGGAAACTTTCGTCAATTCCAACGCGACATCCGCACTCAAATTGCAAGCCGCGCGCGGTGTAGCAATGGTGGTGCCAGCCAGACACGGTTTGCCCGTGCATGAATATCCCGCGAACCTCGTCAAAAAATCCGTCGTCGGCAATGGCCACGCGACCAAAGACCAAGTCGGGATGATGGTGCGCACTCTCATTCCTTCCGTAGGGCGCGCATTGGGCGCGGATGAAGCGGATGCCATAGCTATCGCCATCTGCCACGCGCACCATGCAACATCAAGAAATCGTTTCGGCGACATTATGGCGGGGTTGGCGCGATGATTGGCAAACTTTCCGGCGTGATCGATTCTTTCGGCTCAGATTACATTTTGCTGGATGTGGGCGGGGTCGGCTATCTTGTCCATTGTTCGCCGCGTACGCTGCAGACTGCTGGACAAAAAGGCGATACATGTTCTTTGCTCATAGACACCCATGTGCGCGAAGACGCAATAAATCTTTATGGTTTTAAAGATGCGATGGAACAACAATGGTTCCGTCTGCTCACTTCTGTGCAGGGTGTTGGCGCGCGCGTCGGTATGGCTATCTTGGGAACGGTTCCGATCGAACGGTTGGGCTTTGCTATTATATCCGGCGACAAAGCCGCGATACAGGCCACAGACGGCGTCGGCCCCAAACTCGCTGTACGTATCGTCACCGAATTGAAAGACAAGGCCGGAAAAATCGATCTGCAAATTTCTTTGCCCAAAACTTCGGGCAAAGTAGAAACGCCTGCGGGCATTGATAGCGATGCGGTCTCAGCGCTCGTCAATCTCGGCTACGCAAAATCCGATGCTTTTGCCGCAGTGCTCTCAGCCAAACAAAAGGCCGATAACGACAATCTGTCTGAAATCATCCGTCTTGCGTTGAAGGAATTATCCGCATGACCAATCCCGCACTTAAAAAAGAAATACTGGCAGGCGAAAAGCTCGAAGAAAATCCTCTGCGCCCTGACAAACTTGGTGAATTCATCGGCCAGAAAAATGTCCGCGAAAATTTGAAAGTTTTTATCGATGCATCTAAAAAACGCGGCGATTGCATGGACCACGTGTTACTGTTCGGTCCACCAGGGCTTGGCAAGACTACGCTCGCATCGATTATCGCGAAAGAACTCGGCGTTGGTTTTCGCGCAACGTCGGGCCCCGTCATTGCCCGCGCAGGCGATCTCGCGGCGATCCTTACCAATCTTCAACCCAACGATGTTTTATTCATCGATGAGATCCACCGCCTCAATCCTGCGGTCGAAGAAATTCTTTATCCCGCGATGGAAGACCGCAAACTCGATCTGATCATCGGCGAGGGGCCTGCGGCGCGATCGGTACAAATAGATCTCGCGCCGTTTACGCTCATCGGCGCAACAACGCGCAGCGGCATGCTCAGCAATCCGTTGCGTGACCGTTTCGGCATTCCTTTGCGTCTTGATTTCTACAATCACGAAGAACTCACCAAAATCGTGTCACGTTCCGCGCGCAGTCTCGGCATGGAATTATCCGAAGACGGCGCATTGGAAATCGCCCGCCGTTCTCGTGGCACACCCAGAATTGCAGGACGTCTAACACGCCGCGTGCGCGACTTTGCCAGCGTGGATGGAAGTAAGACTATTAGCGCCAAGCAGGCCGATGCCGCCCTGACCAAGCTGGATGTGGACCATTCTGGATTGGACGGGATGGATCGCCGCTATTTGAATTGCATTATTGAAAATTATGCCGGGGGGCCTGTGGGGATTGAAACCATCTCCGCCGTGCTCTCGGAGCAGCGCGACGTGGTTGAGGATGTGATCGAGCCGTACCTGATGCAGCAGGGCTTCGTCCAGCGTACGCCCCGTGGCCGTGTAATATCATCAAAAGGATATGAGTATTTCGGCCTCAAGCCAAAAAAACCACTCGAAGGCGAGTTGTTCGAAGACCAATAAAGTCTTACATTATCGGCTGGATTGGAAACGCAAATGAAAACACATACTTGCGAATATAGGGTTTATTACGAAGACACCGATGCGGGCGGCATCATGTATCACGGCCGCTACATCAACTGGTGCGAGCGGGCACGGGGAGAATATATCCGCGATCTGGGTCTGAACTTCACTGACCTCTTGGAAAAGGACGGTCTGATGTTCGTTGTCCGCCATCTCGAAGTCGACTATTTTAAGCCCGCCAAACTCGACCAGCTCTTGCGTATCGAAAGCTACCTAAAAGAAATGAAAAATAGCTCTTTTATTATGAATCAGTCTATTTTTTGCCAAGATTCTATGCTTTTCTCCATGACGGTTACCATTGTCGGGGTCGACAGCGCCGGAAAGCCGGTGAGAATGCCGGAACACATCAGAAATGTTATTCTTAAAGATCAGGAGTAAGGCCACATGAACGGTACAGAAGCCCCGGCGCCCGCAGTAGACACGATAGCCGCAGGCCAGAATTTTGACGGGGATTTGAGCATCATCGCCCTGTTCATGCACGCTGACCTCATCGTCAAGGCGGTTGCGGTTATCCTCGTGTTCGCATCCGTATGGTGCTGGGCCATAGTATTCGAAAAAAAAGCGACCATCGGCAAACTGAACCGCCGCGCCGCTAAATTCGAAGACGCATTCTGGTCGGGTGAACCTTTGGACAAATTGTACCAGCGCATCAAAAAAAGCCCACACGATCCCATGCTTAAGGTTTTCTCGGCCGGCATGGAAGAATGGCAAAACACGGTTTCGGGCGGCGTTCCCGATCGGGACAACTTACAAGCTTCATTGCGTCAACGTGTTGAACGCGCCATGTCTGTCGCCATCGTGCGTGAAATGGCGCGCCTTGAACGCGGCATGACGTTCCTCGCCACCGTGGGCTCCACAGCGCCGTTTATAGGTCTGTTCGGAACAGTATGGGGGATCATGAATTCGTTCAATTCCATCGCGCATTCCAACAACACGTCGCTCGCGGTCGTCGCACCTGGAATTTCCGAGGCATTGTTCGTTACCGCGCTCGGCCTCGTTGCCGCCATTCCCGCCGTTATCGCGTATAACGGTTTTTCCAGCAAACTCCAGCGCTACGCAGGCCGCCTCGATGCATTCATCAATGAATTCTCCGCCATCCTGTCGCGCCACCTTGAATCGCAAGACAGCAACGGCGGCCGCGCCAGCAAAAAGGTAGCGTAACATGGGTATGTCAGCAGGCGGCGGCGGATATAACAAGGGCAGGGGCAACAACTATCGCCCAATGGCGGAAATCAACGTCACACCGTTTGTCGACGTCATGCTCGTCCTGCTCATCATCTTCATGGTGGCCGCTCCGCTTTTGACGCAAGGCGTTCCAATCGACCTTCCTGACTCGAAAGCCAAAGCGATCAGCGACGAAGACAACAAACCGCTCGAAGTTTCCATTTCCAAAGATGGCCGTATTTTCGTGGGCGAGACAGAAGTGGATGAAGAACGCATCGTCACCATCCTGACCTCAATGACCGAAAACAACCCTGACCGCCGCATATACATCCGCGGCGATAAGGGAATAGATTACGGAAAAGTTATGTCGGTTTTGGGCATAATTAACGGCGCAGGCTTTAACAAAGTCGCGCTTATCTCCGAAGCTGCTCCTTAAAATGGCCATAAATCCTGAGTAGAAGATTCCGCCATGGTGGCTGCCGCTTTTAAAAACCAATGGGAAGAAGTGCCGGAAGGCATGAAGGCACCGCTGATCATATCTGCGTTGTTTCACGTTGCGCTGGTTATAGTCGCCATTACGGGCCTTCCGTATTTCATCAACAAACCCGATCTGACACAAAGCACGGCCATTCCCATCGAAATTCTGCCCATCGCGGAAATGACCACCACGAACAAACCAAAAATCGAAGCCGCGCCTGTGCCCGAACCCGAAGAAAAGGTGAAGCCGCTAGAAAAGAAACCCGCGCCCCCGAAGGTGGAGGCCGTAGAGCCGCCCAAAGAGATCACGCCGCCCAAGCCCAAAACGGAAGCCAAGCCAAAACCTAAACCTGTAGTTCCGCCGCCGCCGACTGAAAAACTTGAAAAGCCGGAAGAGAAGCCAAAAGAAATTGAAAAGCCCGCCGAGGACACATCACAGGATTTCAACGCGCTTTTAAAGAACCTGCAGGACAGTAAACCCGAAGTGGCTGAAGATTTGCCAACCATGGAGGATGCTGCCGCACCGGCGCCTTCTCCAACGGCACCGTTTTCTGAAACGCTTACGATGAGCGAGATGGACGCATTGCGTCGTCAGCTTTCCAATTGCTGGTCCATTCAGGCCGGCGCGCGCTATGCCGAGGAACTGGTCGTGGAGGTACGTTTGATTGTGACATCCGATAGACGCGTCCAAAGCGCAACGGTAGTTGACCAATGGCGCTATGGGCAGGATAGTTACTTCCGTGCGGCTGCTGATTCCGCTATACGTGCGGTAAATTCGCCCCAATGCGAGATTTTGCAATTGAACCCAGACAAATACGATCAATGGAAAGATCTTATAGTTGAGTTCGACCCCAAAGATATGCTTTAAAAAGGAAATTTTTGATGATTAAATTTTATGCCGCTTTGGTGATGATGGTTTGTCTTTTTGCAGCCTCTCCCGCGCAAGCCCAACTTCGCGTTGAAGTCAACAAAGGCAAGATCGAGCCCGTACCTATCGCGATTTCCCCGTTCTATCCCGAACGACCAGAATTCGCACAATTCGCAAAAGACATTCCCGATATCATCACGAACAACCTGCGGGGTTCGGGCCTTTTCAAACCCGTCAGTCCGGGCGCATTCATCCAAAACCCCGCATCGATTCAAAAAGACGGCCCACGTTTCGCCGAATGGCGCGCGATAAATGCGCAAGCTCTGGTGAGCGGTTCCGTAACAAAGGCACCCGATGGCCGCACACGTGTGGAATTCCGTCTGTGGGATGTATTTTCCCAAAAACAAATCTCGGGCATGGCTTACATGACAACAGCCCAAAACTGGCGCCGTATCGCCCATATCATTTCGGATGAAGTATATAAACGCGTCACCGGTGAAGATGGCTATTTTGATTCCCGCATCGTCTACATCTCTGAAACAGGCGCGGCGACCAGCCGTATCAAACGCCTTGCCATCATGGATCAGGACGGCGCGAACCACCGTTATCTGACGGAAGAAGGAACGCTCGTTCTAACGCCGCGCTTCTCGCCCACGGCACAGGAAATCACCTATATGTCTTACAAAGGCGGCAAACCCCGCGTTTATCTGTACAACATCGATTCAGGTCGTCAGGAAGTGTTGGGTGATTTCCCCGGCATGACCTTCGCACCACGCTTCTCGCCCGATGGCAACAAGGTCGTGATGTCCATGGCGCAAAATGGCAATACCGACATTTTCGAAATGGATCTTCGGTCGCGCAAATCTCGTAAGTTGACGGATGCAGGTGGAATTGACACAGCACCCTGCTATTCGCCCGACGGCCGCAACATCGTGTTTGAATCCGACCGCGGCGGCACGCAGCAGCTTTACGTCATGGATGCATCCGGCGGCAACGCCCGCCGCATCACCTTCGGCGATGGACGCTATGCCAACCCTGTCTGGTCGCCGCGCGGCGACTTGATCGCCTTCATCAAAATGAACGGCGGGCAATTCTACCTTGGCGTTATTCGCCCAGACGGTTCGGGCGAGCGTTTGATCACATCCGCTTACCACGTGGAGGGCCCGAGTTGGTCTCCGAACGGCCGCGTTTTGACCTATTTCAAGCAGAATGGCAACTCGTCCAAAATCTACACGATCGACATCACGGGCTATAACGAGCGCAATCTGCCGACGCCCCGCGATGGCTCCGACCCCGCTTGGTCGCCCCTGAACCAGTAACCTCTTTCATCGGCTCAACGCCCCATAGGGTGGGTGGATACGATGACAAAAGAAACCCCGCTTCGGCGGGTTTTCTTTATTTGATATCCTTGAAGGCTTCGACGACTTGATAGTAGGTAGCCACTTTGAAAGGCACGATCAGTTTGGGGACGTCTTCCAAAGGCACCCATTGATAGCGCCCGAATTCGGGGCGTTTGTCCGCATCTAGTTTGATATCAGAGTCATTTCCCTTGAAACGTAGCGCTATCCAAGTCTGTTCTTGACCGCCGTACTTTTTCCCCCACGGAAGGCGTGCCAGAACTTCGGCGGGAATGTCGTAACGAAGGGTCTTGTCATGAATGCGGATAATTTCCGCCTTGTCGGTGCCGATCTCTTCTTTGAGTTCTCGCATTGCAGCGATCTTGATATCTTCGCCTTCATCTATCCCACCTTGTGGCATTTGCCATGCTGCGTAGCCATCCAGCCTTTCACCCACAAACACTTTGCCGTCTTTGTTGAAAATACACAGACCCACACAGGGACGGTAAGGAAGGGCGTTCATCACTGCGCCATAGCCGAAAGTGGTGCGACAAGAATGCCTTTGTCGGGCGCCCCCGCAATCCATTCGGCCACTTTTTTGACGGCAACGGGATAAGGGCGTACAAAAGCGATCGCTTTGCCGTTTTTAGATGCCTGCAATTCCAGTTCCCGCAATTTGCGATCTATGGCTGCAGGGCGCAAATCATCATCAATCCATAAGTTATTCTGGACATACGGGTAACCGAATTCCATTGCCATCGCCAAACCATAGGCGGGGACATCGGGATTACTTTCTGCAAAGCCCAATCCGCGACCGAACACCTGTTTCATGATAGGGCTGACATCGATATCTTCCTTGGTAAAGATATGGCCTTTCTGCGAAACAAGCCCGACATAACCAACGGCCGCACCCATCACGTTGAAAAGGCGTTTCTGGTTTTCAGCAATGGATGTATTCATCAAAATAGATTCAGGGCCGGTATCGTCCGACCCAAATTCTTGCGTCTGCATGGGAAGGGACAGCCAGAATTCATGACCGTAGGCCCGCGCAGCGGACGCCCATTTGGCAGGCTCTGTGGAATAGGAATTTAGTACGAGGCTGATTTCCGGCGACAGATTGTCCAAGATAGATTGCGAGAACGTGTCTGAAATCCCGTAATCAACGATGACGATAGAAATCATAGGGCGACCTGCGACGACCACGAAAGGTTTTTTATAGGCTTCGAAAGGCGAAAGCTCGTCCTCGAAGCGCGACATAGGCAGATACTTGCCTTCGAAATTCTCCGTGAGGCCTTCTATTGGGGCAGCCACGAGTGCGTTGATATTCTTGGTGCCGTTCAAACCATCCTGTATGGGTGAGGGGCCCGTTTGCGCGGTAAGCGCAGGCTTATTTTCAGCCGGCATTTCTATGGTCGTGGATTTAGATGGGATCGAATCTTGCAGTTTGTGAGCCGTGTCTTCGGCGCGGTAATACATCCAGCCAAACAAAAGGCCAAAAATTATCGCGCCACAAACAAGCCCCTCGAGAAGAGATTTTTTGTAATTAGACGAACCTTTAAAACGGGAACGCCATACGGCCAGTTTGCTTTGTACGCTTGCAACCACTGCCAAACGCCCCTTCGCGATCCCTAGTTGGTTTTCAGGCGGCCTTCATACATAGAAACGCCGCGAATAAGGTCAATAGCACGTGAAAGCTGGTAATCCTGCTTCTCGGCATCTTCCTTCTTGTCGATTTTTTTGGCTTCGTCGCCTTTTTTGTTTTGCGGCGGCGGTTCCGTAATCACTTTTTTTACTTCGGGAGCGGGAGATGTTTTTTCCGCCTCGGGATTTTTCAGTGCGCCACGAAGATCCTCTTCGTGGATGTCTTCTTGCCCGCCTATTTTTTCAATCTTAGCCTGTTCTACAACAATATCAGGATCAATACCTTTGGCTTGAATGGAACGGCCCGAAGGTGTGTAGTAACGTGCGGTCGTCAAACGCATAGCGCCATTGCCGGGCAGGGGAATAACAGTTTGCACCGAACCCTTTCCGAAGGATTTCGTGCCAAGCAGAATGCCGCGGCGGTGGTCTTGCAACGCACCAGCAACAATTTCCGAGGCCGAAGCCGAACCGCCGTTGATGAGTACTATGATTGGAAGACCCGAAATGATATCCCCGGGCGTAGCATTATCGCGTTTGGTATCTTCTTCCGAACGACCCCGGGTCGAAACTATTTCCCCTTTTTCGAGGAAAAGATCCGACAATCCTATAGCCTGATCGAGCAGACCGCCTGGGTTATTACGCATATCCAGAATGACCCCGATGAGCTTATCCGCTCCGACTTGTTTTTTGATGTCGGCAACAGCCGCTTCCACACCATCAACCGTACTCTGGTTGAAGGTGGTGACACGGATATATCCCACCGTCTCGTTTTCAATATGATGGCGGACGGATTTGATGCGGATGACGTCGCGCTTAAGGTCAAAACTGAGTTCTTCATCCATACCTTCGCGGCGAACGTTTATTTTTACGCTAGTACCGACCTTGCCCCGCATCTTATCGACGGCGTCATTGAGTGTGGTGCCCATGATGGATTCTTCGTTGATGTGGGTGATGAAATCGCCGGCCATAATGCCAGCCTTGAAAGCAGGTGTATCGTCGATAGGAGATACGACTTTTACGAAACCGTTCTCCATAGTGACCTCGATACCAAGACCGCCGAATTCACCTTTGGTCTGCACCTGCATATCGGCATAATCTTTTTCGGTCATGTAGTTCGAATGTGGGTCCAAATTGCTCAACATCCCGCTCAGCGCATGTTCAATCAATTGTTTGTCGGTAACGGGATCGACATAGTTTGAGCGGACGCGCTCGAACACCTCGCCGAACAAATTAAGTTGCTTGTAGGTATCGTTGGCTTCGGCATCGAGAACCGTTTTTTTGGTGGCTGTCCGCTCTTCTTCCTGTGCCATAGCGGGAGAAATGGAAAGAAAAGCAATAAGAGCAACACCAAAAATGAGACGGGAGAGAGAGGGCATCCAAGTATCCTTTAAATTATAGGCCGGCAAATTTCCGCGCAGGGTTTACAGGCTCGCCATTCAGGCGAAGTTCGTAATAGAGAGAAGGCATTCCCCCGTCTGACGCTGTTTTTGCCAGAATACCGACAGGTTCTCCAGCCGTAACGGATTGCCCGACCACTGTATCAATTCTGGCCAAACCTGCAATAAGACTGTGGTAATCTTTTTGGTGTTCCACAATGATTATCTCACCGTAATTCTTGAAGTATCCGGCGTAGCGGACGACGCCGCCCATGGGTGAGACAACGAGCGAGCCGGAGCGTCCCTGAATGGTCAAGCCTTGGCTTTCTGCGCCGATGGCGTCCGTGCCCTTGTAGCCTACTAGAATGGTGCCGGAGATCGGTAGCTGCGCCGAGCCAGACTTGGGGATGGGCGTGGCTCGGCCTACAGGGGATGCTCGGCCCGCTTCGCCCGCCACCGTCTGGGTGCGATCGTTTTCGTAAGTTTCCAGCCTGCCGACAAGTTCTTTTAAATTATCCGATCGCGCCGATATTTCCCGTAATGCAAGTTCCTGCTCTGTGATGTCGGAACGTGTTTTCGCATAGAGGTTTTTTCGCTCCTTCACCAACGAAGAGACTGTTTTTTGCTTCTCGGCCAATTCGGCGGAGGCGCGCACAACTTCGGTCTGGTCTTCTTCCAGTTCGGCGATGATGGTATCGAGGCGCTTAAGGTCATTTTTCAAACTCTCGGCCCGTTTGTAAATATCAGGCAGGATGGACTGCAGGAGCATCGCGCTCTGCGCCGTTTCCAGCGGAGCGCCGGGGCGTGCGATAATTGCTTCAGGTGGTGTTCTCTCGAGCCGCTCCAAAGCAAGAACCAGGACGCCTATGGAATTGCGGTCTTTCTTGAAACGCGTTTCGATGGATTTTTGTTCTATCTTATTCCGCAGTATGCGTTTTTCGAGTTTGATCAGCTCTTCTTCGTTCTTTTTAATTTCTTTCGCAACATCAACGAGCGTCTTTTGCGTATCGCCAAGTTCGGCTTCAAGCTTTTTGGATTTTTGTTCCAGTTCGGTTTTTCGCGCCTCGGTATTTTTTTTGTCTTTTTCGATTTGAATGGATGGATGCTCTGCAGGCACGGGAGCATCTTCCGCAAAGGCAGGGAAAGTAAGAAACAACAATGCCAGCGGCCAAAAATTCACCATCAATCCCTGTGATATGGATGGCCCGCGGTTATCTGCTGGGCGCGGTAAATCTGTTCCATCAACATAACGCGCGCCAACATATGGGGCCATGTCTGCGATCCCAAAGACAACAACATCGTGGCCTGTTTACGAATATCGTCTGATAAACCGTCTGCGCCGCCGATGACAAACTGAATATGGTTGAACACTGTCTGCCAATGTTCCATCTTCGCCGCGAATTCGCGAGAAGGCAGGGATTTGCCACGTTCGTCCATTATGATCAGTGCAGAAGAGGGTTTAAGTTTTTCGGAGATTTTGGAAAGCTCATCGACCTGGTTTTTGCCTTCAAGTTCGATGAGAGTAAATTTCCAAGTCAGGCGTTTTTTATAGTCGTCGAAAATGTCCGAAAGCGGATCGTTTTTCAGTTTACCGACAACTATGAGATCAATGGGCGCCATACCTTATGGATGCCCGAAAAGTGGGGAAAAAGATAGTCCCGCTAGGGCCTAAGCGCTCTTAAATCCGCCGCTTTTTGTGGCGGAAGAAGGCAAAGCGACGCTCCACATTTTTTCAATGTTGTAGAACTCGCGCACTTCGGGGCGAAACAGGTGGACGATAATATCACCTGCATCAAATACAACCCAGTTGGCCTGATTCAAACCTTCGAGACGGAGATTCTTGTATCCGTCGGCGCTGAGTTTATCGCGGAGCTTTTCTGCCATGCGTGTGATTTGTCTTGAGGATGTACCCGAAGCGACGACTATGTAATCTGCAAGAGCGGTAAGACCGCCTAGGTTAATCACTTCGATGTCTTGGGCTTTATCATCATCCAGTGAGGAAACGATAAGGTCTTTCAATTTGTCCACGTCAAATGGACCGTTGCTTTCATTTTTTGGAATGTGCAGTACTCCTTTCATGGGATTGATATAGGACAATAGCGTAAGGCCCGCAAGGCGGGAGGTCGGCAAAACCAAGCTGTCCGGAAGGGTAAAATGTCTGAAAAGCAAAAGCTATTCTCATTAGTCTTTATTATACTCCCGATTCTGTGCAATCTCAATTAGAGAGGTTAACGCGCCGCCGCAATATCAGGTTATCTTATTGTTTTTAAGTGATTTTCTTAGCTGGGTGGAAGATACATCAACCATCTCCTCACCGTGCAGCCAGAGCAAATTTGGATGCTTTATCTGCTTGAGCGGACAATCATCCACCACCTCGACGGCGCCAGGGCGATCGATGAAAGTGAAGGGAATTAAGTCCAGAAGGTCTTTCCATCGATCCCATTTGTGGAAGATCAGTGCATTGTCCATCCCGCAGATAAAGATAAAATCGGTTTGCGGGAAGTTCTGTTTCAAACCTTTTACGGTTTCAAAGCTGTAAGTAGTACCGAGATCGCGCTCCAGATGCGTGACCACCATTTCGGGATGACCGTCGATGATTTTTTCTGCTGAAGCAAAACGCTGCGCATAGGGTGCCATGTCATCAGTATCCTTAAGCGGATTTTGCGGCGTCACGAGCCACCAGACGGCATCCAGCCCATAATACTCAAGCGCAAGTATAGCGATATGCCTATGACCTTTGTGTGCAGGATTGAACGAACCGCCGAGCAGGCCGACTTTTTTCCCGACCCAAGCACTACTGTCATTTAAAGAAGGCATTTTCATGCGCGCACCTGTCCGCTACCGCGGACGATATATTTAAACGTGGTGAGCTGACGCAAACCCACGGGGCCGCGTGCGTGCAACTTTCCCGTACCGATGCCGATTTCCGCACCAAAACCGAATTCACCGCCATCCGCAAATTGCGTAGATGTGTTGTGCATGACAATCGCGCTATCGACATTCTTCAGGAAATAATCCGCGGATGCTTTGTCTTCCGTCAAAATGGATTCCGTATGATGAGACCCGTATTTGTTAATGTGTTTAACGGCTTCTTCCACGCCGTCCACATATTTCACGCTAATCTTCTTATCGAGATATTCGGTGGACCAGTCTTGTTCCGTTGCAGGTTCCACGCGCTTGTCTATAGATTGCGCATTTTTATCGCCTACTACCTCGACATCCTCATCAAGTAACATGGAAAGAATATTTTTTGCCGTGACTTGCTTAATCTTTTCATCGAAAAGCAAGGATTCCGTTGCCCCGCAAATTCCCGTGCGTCGCAATTTTGCATTCTTGATGACGGATAATGCTAGGTCGGCCTTCGCCGTCGGATGCACGTAGATATGACAGTTGCCATCGAGATGAGCGAAGACGGGTACTTTGGATTCAGTCATCGCAAGGCTTGTCAGGTTTTTTCCGCCGCGCGGAATGATCACATCAATAAGGCCAACGGCGTTCAGCATATGGCCAACCAGCGCGCGATCCTGATCCGTCACCATGCAAACGCAACCTTCGGGTAATCCATTTTTGTTGAGCGCTTCCCTGACAAGATTGAATAGGGCGGTAGAAGAATGTTTGGAATCGGAGCCCGCACGCAGGATAACCGCGTTACGGGATTTTAAACAAAGCGCCGCAGCGTCGATTGTCACATTGGGGCGTGCTTCATAAATAATGCCCAGAACACCAATGGGCACGGAGATTTTCTGCATAACAAGATGATTGGGCCGCGCCCATTCTTCAAGGACGATATAGCAAGGATCATCCAGACCGCGTATATCGGCAACGCTAGTCGCCATGGATTTGATGCGCGCTTCATTGAGTGTTAGGCGATCTATATTGGCAGAGGCGGCCTCAACGTCTTTTTTATTGGCGGTGAGAATGTCCGTGGCCTTTTCGATTAAAAGACCTTCGAGCGTTTTTAGTGTATCGTTGATTTTAGAAGACGGCACTGCAGTAAGCGTGGACACGGCAAGGCGAGCCTGTTGGCCCAGATCTGCAATCATGCCGGAAATATTACCCATGGAAATTT
The DNA here is from genome assembly GCA_040381535.1 of Micavibrio sp. GTDB lineage: Bacteria > Pseudomonadota > Alphaproteobacteria > Micavibrionales > Micavibrionaceae > Micavibrio_A. The sequence goes on from JBEIHF010000017.1 coordinate 40,872, forward strand.
CTCTCTTATCCTTGGGTATTATAAGGAAAATATGGGGTTATGTCCCGAATTAGTTAAGGTATTTGGCAACTGAATTGATGGCTTGGTCTAGCAATTTCATGCTCGCTTTCTCATCCAGAGTCTTTTGCACGATTTCGCGCGTTGCTTTTACCGCAAGATCGGCTGCGTGGTTTTGAATGTCGGCAATCGCCTTTTCTTCGATACGCTTCAAACGCTCGGTCAGTTGCGCTTCGCGGCGGGCCATCGTTTCG
>JBEIHF010000018.1:0-40855 GCA_040381535.1 Micavibrio sp.
CCGCACCGCCAGCGCGCATCCGCCCTGCGCTATCTTCCGCTACGCTCACGGCAGCGCAGGGCGGGACACATCATGCTGAGAACAAATCATGAAAAACACGAACTTAATGCTGGACCAAAGATTGGGGGTTGACCAGAAGATGCACAACAGTATGCTAAACTGATTGCCTCCGTCTCTGACTACGCATTACAAGAAGAAAACTGGAAAAGTGCGGCAGAAGCTAAGGGGCTTCACATGGCAAAGCAAATGAAAGAGTCTCTCAAATAAAGCCGATTGACTCCTCTTACATGGGCCCTAATTTCCCGTTTAATTCAGCACCGATCACAACCTATGAGAAGTAGAAATAAGCCTAATCGCTTTGGCTGGATAAATCCTCGCCCCACATTGTAAAAAGACGCAATTCGGAGCATATTGAGGGCGTAATTTTACGATATATATGAAAACACATACACAGAACCTACACAGACTATTTTTAGCCTGATTTTGCTAATAAAATCAGTATGTTAGAATAGCCAGAGATTCCTGTATGTATAAGACACACTGACGCGAACGGCAAGGCAGGCATATGACCACCCGCAGATTCTCGGCCCTTATAGGCCTTTTCATATTTGTTTTCGGCCTGTATACGCATGTCCGCGCCGAGGATAAAATCCCCGCCTGCACCGCCATGGACCGCCCGTGCATCCTCAAACAAATAGAAATTCTGGCTGCGTCCATTGACAAGCAGGAGTGGAAGGACCAGACCTATCGCGAGCTTGCCAAGACTTACGCGTATGAAGGGCAAGCCGATAAAGCCATCGCGCTCATCTCAAAAATTGTCGACAACGACACCAAGGCCATGACCATTCGCGGCATCGGCATGGCTGCGGCGAGTTTGAAATGGTCAAACGCACAATACAGAGCCTTGTTCATAAAACTTTCCGAGCAAGCTGCCCTCATCAACCATCCGCCATCGCAAGGCATTGCGTATACCTATATCGCGATGAGCCAAGCTTTTGCTGGTGACGATGATGGCGCGCGCAAAACGGCGGCGTCCATGACTAACAGCGCGCTCCGCAACAAGGCGTATGGCGAAACCGCAGAGATTGAAGCCGAGCGCGGCGATTTGCAGAACGCGCTTACTTCCCTCGCCGCCATAGATACGCCATCTTATCGGAATAAAGCCTATGACACCGTGTCACGAATCTTCCTCGACAAAGCCTTTGTGGAACACGCCTATGCCTGCGCCGAAAAAATCGACAACGCGTATCTGCGCGCGAAATCGATTCAGCGCATCCTCAATAAGGGCAATACCGAGGAGCAGGACATGGAACCGCAAGAAAATCTTGCCAAAGAATAGAGAATAAACTTGATACGCTACGAACATGTAGGATTGCGTTACGGCATCGGGCCGGAAGTGTTGGAAGACATCAACTTCCAACTCGATCCCGGCTCGTTCCATTTTTTGTCGGGCCCATCGGGCGCGGGTAAAACATCCTTATTGTCTCTGATGTATCTGGGCCGCATGCCCACGCGTGGGCTGATACAGATGTTCGGACAAAATATCGGTGAACTGGGCCGCGACCAGCTGGCCGCAATGCGTCAGCGGGTCGGCGTAGTGTTTCAGGATTTCAGATTGCTGAACCACATGTCCGCGTTTGACAACGTGGCGTTGCCGCTTCGCATTCAGGGTCGCCCCGAAAAAGAAATTCAAAACAACGTCGCCGAATTACTGGATTGGGTTGGCCTTGGCGACCAGAAATACGCGCTCCCCAATACCATGTCGGGTGGACAGCAGCAACGCGTGGCCATTGCACGTGCGGTCATCACGCGCCCACGTTTGTTATTGGCGGATGAACCGACGGGTAACTTGGATGATGAAATCGGTTTCCGTTTGATGGCGTTGTTCGACCAGCTCAACAAAATGGGCACAACGGTCGTGATCGCCACGCACAACCAAGCGATCATCGACAAATTCGGGCACAAGCGCATGATCCTCGAAAAAGGCCGTCTGCACATTGAAGAGCCGACCAAGCACGGTTTAAGAAAACGTCTTGAGGGGATTTATTAATGCAACCCCTTATCAGAAAATTCAGAAATACATTGTCACGCGACCGCGCGCTTGGCGTGGCCAAAGGCAAGCGCCGTTACGATCTGCCGCTCACGGGCGGATCGAGCAATTCGCTTTTGCGCCTTCTGATCGGCCTTATGAGCATTTTGGGCATGTTAGCACTCGCCGCATCCTTCGCGCTTTCGGCGATGACCACGCGGTGGGAGCAAGGACTGGCGGATAAAATCACCATAGAAATTCCCGCATCGGATTCAGCCGGCGAAATGATCGCGGCAAGTTCCGTGCAAGGCATGACTGACGACGCCGCCAAAATTGTCGGCGCGCGCGGTGACGTGCTCGAAGCTGAAATCATGGAAGAAAGCCATGTTCTGGAATTGCTCTCGCCGTGGCTGGGTGAAGACATGGTGATGGATTCTATTCCGATCCCCGGCATTATTTCCGTGACGTTCGAGAAAGACACGAGGCCCGATATCAAAGCATTGGAAGCCGAGATCAAAGAAGTGGCGCCCCGCGCGCGCATCGATACACATGAAAACTGGCTATCCGAAGTGGCCAGGTTTACGGGAGCGCTGCAGTTCGCGGCCATTCTGCTAGGCATTATAATTAGCGTAACCACATTGGTCGCGGTTGCGGGCGGCGTGAGGTCAAAATTATCCGAGAACAAGGAAGAGCTGGAATTGCTCCATTTGATGGGCGCATCGGATTCCTATATCGCCAAACAATTGCAGCGTCATACGCTTATACTTTCTCTTCAGGGCGGCGCGATCGGTGTGATCGGCGGCGCTGTGTTGCTCTTCATCATCGGCATGGTTGCGGGTAATATGGGTGTAAACCTCGTCCCCGATTTCAAACTTGGCGGTAAGCAGAGACTTATGCTAGTCCTTTTGCCCCTTCCCATCGCCGCGCTCGCGATGCTCACCGCACGCTTTACCGTGATGCGCGTCTTAACGAAAATGCCTTAACATGATTTTATTCCGCCTGATCGCTTATTGTATGACCGCACTGTTTACGCTCGTATTGATATGGGCGCTGGGGTGGATGTGGTTTGCGGCGTCGGTCGTTTCCATGAATCCGCAATCGCCCGGTATCAAAACTGATGCCATCATCGTTTTGACGGGCGGAGATAAGCGCATCAATGAAGGTTTCGACCTGCTCGCCGCCGACAAGGCGAATCTGCTGTTTATTTCCGGCGTGAACGAGCAGGTAAAAACCGAAGAACTGCTCCAACTCTGGAAGGGTGACCAAAAAAAGGTTTTGTGCTGCACGACGCTCGGCTACACCGCCGACTCCACCGCGGGCAACGCCACCGAAAGCGAAGCCTGGATCAAGAAAAACAAGGTGACATCCGTGCGCCTAGTTACCGCGAATTACCACATGGCGCGTTCCTCCATGATGTTCCACCGTTCGATGCCGAATATAGAAATTTACAAACACCCTGTAGTTCCCGCCGATTTCGAGCCGTGGACGAAAAAATTCTGGATTTTGACCTTTCAGGAATACAACAAGGTGCTGGCCACATGGCTGCGCTTTGATCTACAAGACAAAAACCCTTCTTTGAGCGGATAGATATGGACGCAGTACGCAGCATTTTTTTCAACATTGTTTTCTATGGCGTTTGGACGCCCGTAGTGTGCCTTCTTACGCTGCCTTCACTTTTGTTGCCGCGCAAATTCGCGTTGGGCGTGGCTAAGTTTTATCAGGACGGTGCGTATTTCTTACAAAAATATATTGCCGGCATCGATTACGAAATCCGCGGGATCGAAAATAAACCTGCGGACGATGTGGGATACATCGTCGCCTCCAAACATTATTCCGCATGGGAGACGCTACATATTTTTAGGCTCTTCGAGGATGCAACCATCATCCTAAAAAAAGAATTGCTCTCCCTGCCCTTGTTTGGATGGTTTTTGAAAAAGCTGGATGTTATCGCGATTGACCGCGGCAACAGATCATCCGCCACTGCTTCGCTGTATGAAGGCGCACGCAAAATGCGCGACCAGCACAGACCCATCGTGATATTCCCGCAAGGCACGCGCGTAGCCGTGGGAACGACCCTTGCCGAAAAACCCTACAAGGGAGGGATCATCAAATTATATTCGGAATTAAACATGCCCATATTGCCCGTCGCAATCAACAGCGGGCTTTACTGGCCGCGCAACAGTTTTTGGAAACACAGCGGAACGGTGGTGGTGCAATATCTGCCCGTCATTCCTGCAGGCCTGCCCGCCGACGAGGTGATGAAGATGCTCCAGACACAAATCGAAACCGTATCGGATGCCTTAATCGCAGAAGGACGTAAAGCGCTGACCCCATGACAAAACGTAACAGTACCATCGTTGTTGTCTTCACCTTTTTCCTGATCGGGATTTATTTGACCTTCTGGGCGTATAGCGCCAATTGGTTCAAACGAGAAATTGATCATTTGTATGTCAGCGCACAACGCGACGGCCTGCAATTTCTCGGACCCAAGCCGACTTTAACTAATTTTCCGTTCGTGCCCGAAGTGCATTACACGGGCGGTGTAAAATTCGGCAACACTACATTGTTGTTTGCCAAAGCCATGGCGCGCGGTTTTCCCATTCCCGGCATGACGCTGCATATATCTTTTCCCGAAGGCGTGCAGCTGGCGGGTATTGTCGATCCGATTATCTGGTCGTTAAACTCCCTCGATGTAAAACTGAGTGTTACCTATAATCTCCCGCGCACCTTCACAAAGGAAGACATTGCACGATGGCAAAAAGGTGGCGGTAAGATCGACATACGCGATTACACACTTACCAAGGGTTCGCTTTATTCCTACGGAGCGGGGCATTTTTCCTTCGACGCGCAATTGCAGCCCGCTTTTTTCATGGACAGCAACGTGCAGGGCTATGAAGCCTTTATCGACGAACAAAAAGAAGTAGGCCTGATCGACCCTTTTGCAAGCGCCGTCGGCATGACCATCCTGAACGGGCTTTCCACGCATGATGAAGCAAGCGGAGAGCGCGAGGTCTATCTGCACGTCAGCGTCAAGAACCGGATTTTGACCGTGGGACCGCTACAGGTGTTGGAACTTCCGCTGATTGTTTGGGATATACGTAGTTAGCCTGACCCGCGTCGATGATCGCGCGTCTTATTTCACGCGTCTCTTTAAATTTGTTATAAAGAAAGTCTCCGTCGCCTTTGCGGATGGCTTTTTGCATGGCGGTCAAATCTTCCGTGAAACGACCCAGTACTTCTAAGACCGCGTCCTTGTTGTTCAAGAAAACATCGCGCCACATTACAGGATCAGATGCCGCGATGCGCGTGAAATCACGAAAGCCCGTCGCGGCGAATTTGACGACTTCGCCTTTGACATCGTCTTCTAGATCCGTAGCCGTACCAACAATGGTGTAGGCGATCAAATGTGGCAGGTGCGAGACGATACCCAAGACCAGATCATGATGTTCGCAATCCATGATTTGAATGTTAGAGCCGCAGGCTTCGAAAAGTTTTGTCAGCTTCTCAACTGCCAGCAATTCCGTATGCGGCATCGGCGTTAAAATCCACCATCGGTTGGCGAACAGTTCCGCGAAACCGTTTTCCGGGCCGGAATGTTCGGTCCCCGCAAGCGGGTGCCCGCCGATCAAATGCACCTTTGCTGGCAAGCGCGGCTGCAGCGCGAGCATTACCGAAGATTTCACCGAACCCGTATCCGTCACAATGCAGCCCGGCATCAAATGCGGCGCAATTTTATCCGCAACCGCGCTCATGGCGCCCACGGGGATGGAAAGAATAACGAGATCGCTTCCCTGCACGGATTTGGAAAGATCGGAGTGCACCTCATCCGCTATGCCGAGTAGTTTGACCTTTTCGCAGACATCACGCGACATATCGCCGCAGATAAGTTTTTGCGTTAGGCCGTTTTGTTTGATGGCGCGGGCGATCGATGAGCCGATCAAGCCAAAGCCGATGATTGTTATCTGTTTAAACATGGGTTTGTGCCCTCAAATTAAGAAATTGGTTAAATACGTATCTGTAATGCATTAGAAACGAGTGAAAACCTGCCCTAGAGGGCATAATAGAGGGCGGCGTATTGGCCGATATCGGCGCATGCGGTTTTCATAGCGTCTTTAAGTACTCTTTTATGGCGGCGCAGGCAAGCTCCATTTCCTCGCCCGTCCCTATCGAAATCCTTAACGATTCAGGCAATTTATATGCCCCCATCTGGCGCACGAGGATGCCTTTGGATTTAAGATACAAGCGGCAGGCTTCCGCGCTCTGCGCGTCTTTGAAAGAAACGAGCACGAAATTCGCGGCGGAGGGCCAGACTTTCAAACCCATTTTTTCGAGTTCGTTTTTCGTCCATTGGCGCCATTGCGTGTTGTGTGTGACGGAGCGTTCTAAGAAAGCGTCATCGTTCAGCGCGGCAACGCCCGCGATTTGCGCAGGGATCGAAACATTGAACGGCGCGCGTATGCGGTTCAGCACATCGGTGATTTCGGCAGGCGCGTAAGCGTAGCCAATGCGCAAACCCGCAAGACCGTAGATTTTAGAGAAGGTGCGCAACACGACAATATCATCGCGGTCTTTGGCTAGCGCGTATCCGTTTTCGTATCCTTTCGATGCGGCGGCGTATTCGGCGTAGGCGTCATCGAGCACGAGCAGAATATCGGGGTGGAGTTCTTCGCGGAAAGCTTTGATATCCGCAGGCGGATTGAAAGAGCCCGTCGGGTTGTTCGGGTTGGTCAGGAAAACGATTTTGGTTTTGGGCGTAACGGCGGCGAGCATGGCGCCCAGATCCGGCACCAGATTATGTTCCGGCGTTTCCACGGGCTTTGCACCGCAGGCCTTGGCAAAAATGCTGTACATCAAAAACGCGTGCGTGCCGTAGATGACCTCATCACCCGCTGACAGATAGGCTTTGCAGAGCAGTCCTAAGATTTCATCGGAGCCTGCGCCGCAGAACACGCGGCTTTCGGGTAAGCCGTGTTTTATCGCAATCGCCTTGCGCAGTTCGGGCCAATTGCCATCAGGATATTTTTCGAGGTGCAGATCGCGGCTCAGCGCATCGAGCGCTTTAGGATTCGCGCCGAACGGATTTTCGTTGCTCGACAGCTTGATGATGCGCGCGGCGCCCTCGGCCTTGCTCTCCCCGCCCACATAGGCAGCGATATCCATGATGCCTGCGTTAGGTTTGATGGTCATGCGCTGGCCTTTGCGGGCTCCGCCTCCGGCGATTTCACGCTGCGGGCGTAGCTCGGTGGAACGGGATAGCCGCCGACGCATAAAATAGATGCGCCGTTATCTTCCAATCCTTTGGTAAATTCGGAAACACGCGGGTCTTTATCGACCACGTAATCCTGAACCTCCATCAAATGCACAGGCGATACGCCGCGTTTAGAGGAAAGATTGAGCGCGATGAGCCCCGCCTTCCTCGCCGTCTCGATCAAACGCGCGCGGGAAATGGACGGATCGCATTGAATGAGCAAAAAGGAATTGTCCTGCCCTGAATCATCAAACCCCGATTTCGACACGATAAGCGCACGGTGATCGGGATTCGGATTGGCGGGGTCTTCCCCGTATGGCAGAGCCATGACGATTTTCATCTGATCGGCGGATGCGCCTTGCGTCAGGAAGGTCCACCACGGTTGTTCGTCTTCGGAAAGCGGGCACGGCACGACCGCAAAAGTGACCTTGTCATCTTTCAGCGATGAAATGGCGGTCATGGATGATGCGGTCTTTTGCATGGGAAGGCACGAGCCGAAATAATCGCGCGCGAGGTCCCAATATTCATTCTGGCCTTCCGGAACCGCGACCACGGCCTTCAAACCCGTTTGCAGCAGAGATACCGCACCAACCAGTTCACGCCAGATGCGCACTACGGCCATTTGCGGGAGCACGCCCTTGTGACGTTCCAGCAGGCGGCGGATCATCCGCGCCTCACGCGCGGGCTGCACGATCTGGATGTTGTTTTTGCGTTTTTCCTCACCGACCTTCAAAACCAATTCAGCGCGTTCCATCAACGTGTCATGGATGCGGTTGTCGAGTTCGTCGATCTTCTGACGGATGGCATCCAGTTCGGGAGAATTATAAGGCTTCGCCTGCGCGGGAGCCGCTTTCTTCTTATCGGGCATAAAATCTTTCTACTTCAAAGGGGTCATTAGTACAGGGCTTATGGGGGGAAATCAATTAACCCAAGATTTTTATTGACGGAATCCGGCTTTATTCCTTATCATCGCCCCGTTACCGACTTTCATCCGGTTGGTGACCGCGGGTTTTGACTGGGGCAGCTTGCACCGCGTGAACAAAGCTAAAGAGCGCCACGGCTCGTTGGATATGCTGTGGTCCCGTACTTAACGGACTTAGAAGGATTCCATGAAAAGCCCCTAACCCCCTCACACTGCTCGTCAAATCTATAACAAAAACAACCGCGCAAGCGAGCAAAAACGTATGGAGAAAAATATGAGCGAACGTGTAGTAGTGGGCCAAAAAGTTTATGAATTACCGCAAGGCCTCAGCTATTGTTTTTTTGAACAAACAGGCAATGCCGCCATCTTGAAAACTGATCCTAAAAGTACGGTTTTCGAGGGTAGAAGCGTTATTGACTCCGAAGACTTAAAGGGTGGCACCCGCGGGGTTACTTCGTTGCAATCCGATGTGGTCAGGCTTCTGGAACGCAACGGCGGGAAGTATTTGGGAAAAGCCAGTGAATTTCACGCGAGTTAATCTATGCCGCTGATCAAAAACTCCACGCTACCTACCTTCGATCGTCTGAAGGGAGAGGGCTGGCTCGTGCTCGATCCCGAGCGCGCCAGCCATCAGGATATCCGCGAACTGCATGTCGGGTTTTTAAACCTGATGCCGGACGCTGCCCTGGAAGCGACGGAGCGGCAGTTTTTTCGCCTGATCGGGGAATCCAACAGTATTGCGCAAATTCACGTGCATCCTTTCAGCTTGCCAATTTTTCCACGCGGCGAAAAAGCGTCAAAGCACATCGCAGAGAATTATGAAACTTTCGATAAGTTAAAAAAAGAAGGACTGGACGCACTGATTATCACGGGTGCTAACGAAGAAACCAACCCGCATGTCAGCGATGTTTCGACGTGGGGGCCGTTGAAAGATGTTCTGGCATGGGCGCATGAAAACGTGGCATCCACATTATGTTCGTGCCTCGCCAGTCACGCCGCCCTTACATATTCCTATGACCAGCCGCCGACATGGCGAAACGACAAAAGATGGGGCGTGTATCGCCACAAAGTTCTGGAACCTTCGCACCCTATCGTCAAAGGCACCAGCACAGTGTTTGATCTTCCTCATTCGCGCCATTCCGAAATTACGCGCGGGCAGTTTGAAAAAGCGGGTTTGCGTATTCTGATCGAAAGCGCGGAAGCGGGCGTACACCTTGCCACCAGTAAGGATGGTTTCCGCCTGATCTGTTTCCAAGGGCATCCCGAATACGATATTTTCAGTTTGCTCAAAGAATATGCGCGCGAAGTAGAGAATTTCAAATCCGGCAAGCGTGCCGATTACCCGCCCTTCCCAGAACATTATTTCAATGAAGACTGTGCCAAAATTGCGAGTGTGTATAAAAACGAAATTATCAGTGGCAACAAAGGCAAACCGTTTCCTGAAAAAGAAATTCTGCCGCTGCTCGACAACACGTGGGCGGATTCCGCGCGTTCGATCATGGCGAACTGGGTCGGGCTTATGTATCAAGTAACCAACATGGACCGCAAAAAACAATTTATGGATGGTGTGGATCCGAACGATCCGCTCGGGCTTTACACAGCTTCCGGCGCGGACGCCGTGTCTTTGAGGGCGTAAGCGGCGCGGTGTTTCACTCCCTTGCCCGCGTAAATTTGTTTCGAAGCCTCGACGAACACAAGCCCGCCCATCGCAGGGCAAATTTTGTTTCCGATTTTTTCCCACAAGGCCGCAGAACGCAACAAAGTCGTGCTTTCGAACGGTGGGACGAAGAGCGCACGTTCGGTGCGTTCGGGAATAAATAAATTTTCGCACAAAAATTCTTCCACCTGACTCGACGTATATGGCGTGCCGCGCCCGAATGGTGTTTTAACGGCGCGCGCCCACAGGCCGATACGGTTCGGCACCACGACTATAATGCGCCCGCTGCTTTTAAGGATGCGCCACATTTCTTCAAACGCCGGTTTCAAAAACCCCGTGAATTCAAGCGAGTGAATCAGCAAGATACGATCAACCGAATTGGTTTCGAACGGCAGATCCGCCTCATCACACAAGCAAGCTGTATTTGCGGCATTATCGGGCCAGTGATGTACGCCCTGCCCCTTGAACATCACGCATGCGGTGCGTTCGGAATCTTGGGCGAAATTATCGAGATATGGCGCGGCATATCCCCCGCCGAGAACGCGCAGTAGATGTACGGACGGCCAAAGGGTATGGATTTTTTCTTCGATGAGATCGTGCACGATGCGACCGCCGAAGCTTTTGTAGAAATCTCTTAGCTGGTAGGCTGATGGGATCACGATTTACAACCGCTCCGACAATTGCGCGACGAGCGGCTTGTCGGCTTCGGGCATGGGCAGAGAGAATAATTCCTGCACCTTCGCCCATTTGATCGTTTGGCCTTCGCGCGGCGAAGGCGTTGCCTTCCACATACGGCAAACATAAAGCGGCATCAGCAGATGAAATTTTTCGTAGGCGTGCGATGCGAAGGCAATCGGCGTGAAACAACATTCGCGCGCGTCGATGCCAAGTTCTTCTTCGAGTTCGCGGCACAACGCAAATTCCGGCGTTTCGCCTTTATGGATCTTACCGCCAGGAAATTCCCACAAGCCCGCCATCTCTTTTCCTTCGGGGCGTTGCGTGACCAGCACGCGTCCGTCCTTGTCGATAAGCGCGGCGGCGGCGACCAATAATAAAGGAAGCCCCGACGCTTCTTTTGCGCGGGGATTCTCTAAGGCTTCAAAACAATTCATATACCGTCTTACTCAGCTGCTTTGGGGGCGGCCGCTTCGGGAGCAGGTGCGGATTGTTCACCTGCGGAAGGTGCCACTTCAGGCTGGACGGGATCGCCGTTGATATCAAATTTTTCGATCTTGGAAGCGGATTTCCAGTCATCCAGCATTTTTTCGAGTTTCTGACGGCGCAATTCCACCTGGATTTGCGGCTTCACATCTTCGAATTTGGGTTTTTCTTTCGAGCGGATATCTTCCACCTTCACGACGTGCCAGCCGAACTGGGTTTCGATCGGGGCTTGGGAGACTTCGCCTTTCTTCATTTTGAAGACAGGATCCGCAAAATCAGGAACCATGGCGTCTTTAGAGAACCAGCCGAGATCGCCGCCATTGTTCTTGTTACCGGGGTCGTTGGAATTTTCGGCAGCAAGTTTGGAGAAATCCTGACCGGCATTCAGTTTCGCAATCATCTGTTCGGCGGTTACTTTGTCTCCAACCAGAATGTGCGAGGCTTTGATTTCCTGTTGATCGGGAAGTTTGCCGATTTTATCGTCATATTCTTTTTTCAGATCGGATTCAGAGATTTCTTTGTCCACAGCGCGCTGAACATAGATCGAACGAACGATCTGTTGTTTTGCCATTTCGAGTTGCTGTTGCACTTCGGGATCGTTTTCGAGACCGGAGTCATCGGCTTTGTTCTGAACGAGGCGTGTGTTGATCACTTGCTCGAGCGCCAAAGGATATACAGCTTGCGGCGGCAATTGCTGAACGTTTGCGGGCATCATTTTGATGTAGCGGAACACATCCACGCGGGTGATGTCCTTGCCATCGACGGAAGCAACAACGGGATTGCCTTTTTTTACTTCCTTGCCCCCGATCTGGCCTGCAGCCTGTTCAGCTTCGGCTTCTTCAGCCGGTGTCGGGGCCGGCTCGCCGGAAATGGATGGGGAAGCATCTGCCGTATCTGCGGCTAAGCCTGCGGCGGGTGTGTTTTCAGCCGTTACAGCGGGGGCATCTTTTGTCATATTCTTGGCCACCAGAAACGCTCCGGCGGCGGCGGCGATCAACAGCGCTACAACGCCAATAATGATCGGTGTGTTGTTCTTTGCTTCAGGCATGGTTCAATCCTTCGATTAAGTGGAAAAAAGAGCCTTTTCAGGCTGGCTGACATTGTGCATAGACACGTCCAAAGGGCAAGACGAAAAAATTGACGTACCCCCCTTTGCGGCTTATATCAGTCAGGCTTTTGTAAACCTAGGAATTGTAATGCTCTTAAAACTCGCCATGAAACTGTTCGGCTCTAACAACGAGCGAACTTTGCGCCGCCTTCAAGCCAGGGTCGCTCCGATCAACGCGCTTGAACCGGAATACGAGACATTAAGCGATGCGGAACTGCAAGGCAAGACCGAGGAATTCCGCGTGCGCATTACCAACGGCGAAGACCTCGACAAACTTCTTCCAGAAGCATTCGCAGTCGTGCGCGAAGCATCCAAGCGCGTGCTCGGCATGCGCCCGTTCGACGTGCAGTTGATTGGCGGTATGGTTTTGCACGAAGGCAAAATCGCGGAGATGAGAACGGGCGAAGGTAAAACGCTCGTCGCTACCATGCCCGTGTATTTGAACGCGCTCGAAGGCAAAGGCGTGCATGTCGTTACGGTCAACGATTACCTCGCCAAACGCGACTCTGCGTGGATGGGGCAAATCTATACATTCCTCGGCCTGAAGGTCGGCGTGATCACCGCGAACTTGTCCGATCAGGAACGTCAGGATGCTTATGGATCCGACATTACGTATGGAACAAACAACGAATTCGGTTTCGATTATTTGCGCGACAACATGAAGTTCCGTTTGAACCAGATGGTGCAAAAGCCTTTCAATTTTGCCATCGTCGACGAGGTGGATTCCATTTTGATCGACGAGGCGCGTACGCCGCTTATCATCTCCGGCCCCTCGGAAGGATCTATTGATCTCTATGTTAGTGTTAACAAGATGATACCCCTGCTCCGCCCCGAAGATTATGAAGTCGATGAGAAAACCCGCGCGGTAACCTTGACCGAAGATGGCAATGAGCATGTCGAAAGTCTTTTGAGCGAACACGGCATCATGGAAACGGGCAATTTGTACGACGCGCAGAACATCGCGTTGGTCCACCATATCAACCAAGCCTTACGCGCGCACAAGATTTTCAACCGCGACACGGATTACATCGTCAAAGATGACAAGGTCATCATCATCGATGAATTCACGGGCCGTATGATGGAAGGCCGTCGTTATTCCGAAGGCCTGCACCAAGCATTGGAAGCCAAGGAAAAGGTGAAAATCCAGAACGAGAACCAAACACTCGCATCCATCACGTTCCAGAATTATTTCCGCATGTATCCCAAATTGGCGGGCATGACTGGTACAGCCCTGACCGAACAAACCGAATTCGCGGAAATTTACAGTCTAGGCGTTATCGAAATTCCGACCAATGTCGGCGTTGCACGCGTGGACGAAGACGACAAGATCTATAAATCCATGGAAGACAAATACAGCGCGATCGTCGATTTGATCAACGCAGCGCAGGAACGCAACCAGCCCGTATTGGTCGGCACTGTTTCGATCGAGAAATCCGAAAAACTTTCCGAAGCCCTTAAAAAGCGCAAAATCAAACATAACGTTCTTAACGCACGTTACCACGAACAAGAAGCACAAATCGTGGCGCAGGCGGGCCGTCCGGGATCGGTAACCATCGCCACCAACATGGCGGGCCGTGGCACGGACATCAAACTCGGCGGTAACGCAGACATGATGATCGACCACGAAACAGTCGAAGGCATGTCTGAAGCCGAAAAACAGCATTTATCAAACCGCATTCGTTCCGAAGTGGAACGCGATCACGCTATCGTAAAGGCAGCAGGCGGTTTGTGCGTTATCGGCACCGAACGCCATGAATCCCGCCGTATCGACAACCAACTGCGCGGCCGTTCGGGCCGTCAGGGCGACCCGGGTTTATCCGTGTTCTTTCTATCGGTCGAAGACGATTTGATGCGTATTTTCGCGAGCGACAAGATGGAAGGCCTTCTGAGATCGCAGATCGGCTTGAAAGACGGCGAAGCACTTACTCACCCATGGCTTTCGAAAGCGCTTGAACGCGCGCAAGGCCGCGTTGAACAGCAGAACTTTGAAATTCGTAAGAACCTGCTCAAATTCGACAACGTGATGAACGACCAACGCAAAGTTGTTTACGAGCAGCGCCGTGAAATTATGGAATCTGATGAAGATCTGGATTCATATATCAACGAAATGCGCGAAGACATTATCAGCGACCTCGTGAACCGCACCTGCCCCGCCGGTGCTTATGCCGAACAATGGGATGCGGAAACCTTACACCGCGAATGTATGCGTCTTTTAAATCTCGACCTGCCTATTTCCACGTGGGTTAAAGAAGAAGATATCGACGAAACCGTGCTTCGCGAGCGGATAGAGAAAAAAGCACAGGAAATCCTTGAAGGCAAAATCGCGATTGCGGGCACGGAAACTTTCCGCCGTATGTCTAAAAACTTCCTGCTCCAACTCCTTGATGGCCACTGGAAAGAACACCTGCTCAATCTCGACCATTTGCGTCAAGGGATTAACCTCCGCGCATTCGGTCAGCGCGATCCGCTGAACGAATACAAAGCTGAAGCATTCAGCCTATTTGAAACCATGATGCACACTCTTCGCGAAGCGGTAACACAGACGATTTCCTATGTGGAAATCAACCTAAGCCCCGAAGTTTTGGCCGCGATGCAGAAGCAACAACAGTTGCAGATGGAATTGCAGAGCAAGAAATTGCGTGAAACACGTAGTGATCCGGCTTTTGCAGCCGAACAGGAACCTAAAAAAGAAGGTTCGGTCGCGCAGTTCCGCAAGACCACGTTCGACCAGAACGACCCTGCGTCATGGGCCGATACGCCGCGCAATTCTCCCTGCCCTTGCGGCTCAGGCAAGAAATACAAGCATTGCCACGGGGCGATTTCAGGAACAGCTTAAATTAATCGTTGATGCCGTGTTCGAATTTACGCATGGCACGGCGCATACACGCACGGCGCGATGAATCCGTGCGGTTATCCTGCGCGCATTCAGTTTGTATGGGGTTGCCCGTCGAAGGATTGGCACGATAATAATCGCGTTGTTGATTATCGCGGCCAAACAAGGCGCGGTAGTAAACGCTTTCATTATTGCGGATCGTAACGCCTGGCGTGGGACGGTCGGTATTGGTGACTATCGTGGCGTTGCCCGGAAGCTGACGCACAACCTCTTCCGCCTTGGCGGGTGCGGTAAATGCAATCAAAACCACGGTTGTTAAAAATATCTGTTTCATGCGGCCTCCATGGATTGCGCAACGATGCTCTCAACTTCTTTCATATCAACGTCTGACGACTGGTACGCGTTCCCGATTCCTTTCGTCAAAATAAAGCCTATTTTACCGTTCGATGCTTTTTTGTCGTGATACATCAATTGTACCATATCGGCGGCGGATTGGGTAAGCGGCGGGGAAATCTGCCCTATTTCGGTTTTGAGGCCATTTGCTTTCAAATGTTTTTCCATGCGTTTGGCATCGGATTCAGGACAAATGCCCATTTTCACGCACAAACGGAACGCCAAAACCATGCCGATGGATACGGCCTCACCATGTAACAAGCGCCCATCGAAACCCGCAGCGGCCTCCAGCGCGTGCGCGAAGGTGTGGCCAAGATTTAAATGCGCGCGGTCACCGCCCGCCTGCTCATGTTCGTCGCCACCGACAATTTCCGCCTTCATCTTGCAGGATGTTTCTATCGAATCTTTAAGTGGTTCAGTTTTTAGACCTATAATATTTTTGCCTTCATCTTCCAGCCATCCGAAAAATTTCGCACTTCCCAGCAAACCGTATTTCACAATTTCGGCATAACCCGCTTTCAATTCGCGTTCGGGCAAGGTTTTGAGTGTGGTCGTGTCGCACAATACGGCGATGGGTTGATAGAACGCGCCGATCAGATTTTTGCCCTGTACCGCGTTGATGCCTGTTTTTCCGCCGACGGAGGAATCCACCTGCGCCAGCAAGGTTGTGGGAACTTGTATGAACGAGATGCCGCGCAGGACTATGGAAGCCGCAAACCCGCCGAGATCACCGACCACGCCGCCGCCGACCACAAACAAAACCGATTTGCGGTCCGCCTGTTTGGACAAAAGCCAATTGACCACGTTTTGCAGTTGTTCGTATGATTTCGTTGCTTCGCCGCCTTTGACCCAGAACATTTCGGGTTTCGCGCCATTCAAACCGGATACAAGGCGGCGCGCATGTTGTTCCACGGCGATATCGAAAAGGATGACAACTTTGCGGTCTTTTACATCGATCGGAATATACTCGGATGCACGTTCCAGCAATCCGCCGCCGATATGGATTTTGTAGGAGCGAGTGCCCAGATCTACATTGACGTCGATAATTTCACTCATGGGGGCGATTATTCCGTTTTTTCCAAATGGTAGGCAAGGGTTTTCAAAAGCACAGCCAGAGTCTTGTCGACCTCTTGATCCGCGGATTCCACGACGATATCGGCGTTTTCGTAGATGGGATAGCGTTTATCAATCAATCCTTGCAAGATATCGCGCGGATTGCCAGTTTTGAGTAGCGGGCGTTTGCCGTTTCTACCCGTCCGTTCCACCAAAACATCCAGGTCGGCCTTCAACCAGACGGATATCGCGGAATTCCAGATCAAATCCGCGGTCATTTCATTCATAATTGCGCCGCCTCCTGTCGCGATGATCTTCAAATCTTCGGAAAGCAGACGTGACAGCACTTTGCGCTCCATATCCCTGAAAGCGGGTTCGCCCTGCTCTTCGAATATACAGGCGACAGACTGTCCCACCGATTTTTCGATTTCCTGATCCGAATCCACGAACGGAACGCCGAGCGATTTTGCGAGCAGGCCGCCGAGTTTGGTCTTGCCCACGCCCATCAACCCAATCATGACGACGGGTTTATTGAGTTTTGCCAGTATCGTGTGGATATGTGGTTTCATATGCCATGTTTATGCCATGAATATTTGAAATCAATCAATTGCATTCGGGCAGGCTGTTGATTAAGTTCTATACAAATCAACGCCATGTCCAAACCTTTCAGGGGAAAAACACAATGCAATTCGGATTCGTGAAATTCTTTCTTTTGGCCGTCATTATTATTCTCGGCGCCGGCTTTACGTGGCTTGCCCTTACCGACCTTCCCGTCCAGCAACAGGAAATATCCGTCGCAGTCCCTCTCGAATGACCCACCCTTCTACTTCCTGCAGAAAGCAACCATGTCCAAATTCTTCCTTCTTCCCGTTTTCCTTTGCCTGATCGCCATGCCCGCCTACTCGCAGGATAAAAACGACGCCGCGCCGAAAAAGCCCGCCGCCACCAAAGAACAAAAAGCCGCGCCCACAGAAAAAGAGGAAGCGCTTGCCGCTTCGGAAGATAAATCACCGGAAAAATCAATCATCGATTGGGTGGATGTGGAATCCACAGGCACGCTCGGCTCTGCCAAAGAAGGCGGCCTTGAAAAAACCATCTGGAAAGAGCAGCCACGCTCTTTGATCGAACTTCTGATCACGAAACTTCCCACCAATCCCAATTTACGTTCGGTTTTGTCCCTGCAACGCCGCGTACTGCTTTCCAAAACCGATGCGTCCCTTATCCAAAACGATGTGGGTGTGCTCCGCGGCAATGATTTGTTGATCCAACGCATCAACAAATTAATGGATATGGGCCTCTATGACGATGCGTGGGAGCTTTATACGAAGCGCGCCGACACCGTGTATGACGTATCCATCGCGCAGATGGGTATGATGCTCCTCGTCATGAAAAACGATCTTGCAACGGCGTGCCTCGAAGAAAAGGTTTCTTCGGCGAAATACCCCAAGGACAAATTCTTCGCGACATTGGATAAAGCCTGCGCGCAAAAGCTCGGTGGCAGCGCAGCCCCTAAATTCCCCGACAGCGCGGTGTTGGAAGCCGTTTACAACAAGACCGATTATTCCGTATCCGCCAAGGACACCGGCGCATTGACGAAGATGAGCGATCTCGAACGTGCGCTCGTTCTGGCGAACGGCAAAATTCGTTATGACGGCGTAACTGCGGACAATATCACATCCACGCCTGCCGCGCTTCTCACCTATTTCCTTATGGACAAGAAACTGCCCGATACAACACGGGCGTTGATCAAGACCGAGGCCGATAAGCGCGGATTGACATGGTACACGCTTTCCATAGCCCGCGATGAGAAATGGGCTAGTGCAAAAGCCATCAAAGATGTGCCTTCCCAGTGGCCTTATGTCGAATCGGCCATTAACGGCCCTTTGAACGCCGCTGACGTCGCGCTTTATTATGGCGAAATGCTTGCCGCTGCGAAGCCCGAGAATTTATCCACAGAAACGCTGGAAAGTGCCCTGAACGTATTTTTGGCATCAGGAAAAGCCCTGCCCGAATTCTGGCTCAACGCAGCGCAAAAAAATGCCCCTCAAAACCCCTTGTTTTACATATACTTGCAGGCTTTTAGTAGCCTCACACCCACACAAGGAGCGGCCCCCAAAGTTGAGGAATTCCAAAAAGCAGCAAAGTCGCTGAAATCTGCTGATTTTGACCAAATCCTTGCAATCATTGAGTCTCTTGACAAGCAAGCCACAATCCTTAATAATAAATTAATAGTTTATGAAAAACATTTAAGCTTGACAGAGCATGGCGATTATGTAATGCCTACTGTCGGTTTGAACGTATTGCTGGAAACGGCACCTGAAAGAAAACAATTAGGGATAACCGTTCTGGCCGTACTTAACAGCCTTGCTGCCAAGCCGGACAATATGTATTCCGGAACGGTCAGCAAGAGTTTGTACAGTATGTTAAACGTGGGGCTTATTGAAGACGCGAAGCTCATCGGTGCTGAAACCGTGGCAAGCGTTCTGAACAAATATTAGAAGGAATTAAAATTATGGCACGTCCAGGTCGTCCTAAGTTACCGAAACCTACCCTTCACGGGTCGATTGATGCGTTTCTCGATATGCTGACCTCCGAACGCGGTGCGGCGATGAACACCCGTCACGCTTACTGGCGCGATCTCGCAGACGTTTCGTTGTATCTCAAATCTGACCGTAAATCGGATGTTGATGTCGCAACGAACGCAGACATCAAAGCTTACCTGGACCACCTGTCCAATAAGACGCACGTTAAAGGCAAAAACAAATCCCAGATCGCAGTCCGCACCGTTGCGCGCCGTCTGTCCGCCTTGCGTCAGTTCTACCGTTACCTCGTGTCCGAGAACATGCGCAAAGATGATCCGACCTCCACGATCGAATCTCCGAAACAAGGCCGCACACTTCCCAAGACGCTGTCCGAGTCCGAAGTTTCGATCCTCATCAAAACGGCCATGGCCCAAGGCGGTGCGGATTCCATCCGCCTCGTCTGCTTGCTCGAGATGCTTTACGCAACCGGTCTTCGCGTTTCCGAACTCGTCGGTCTGCCGCTCTCTTCCATTGGTGAAGAAGCGCAGTTCTTGATGGTTGACGGCAAAGGCGGCCGCGAGCGTATGGTTCCCCTTTCCGACCCCGCTCAAAAAGCGATGAAGGAATACACGGCTATCCGTCCTCAATTCATCGGCAACGAAAACCGCGCCGAACAAGAAAAATGGATGTTCCCGTCCAGAACGTCTGAATCTGGCCACCTGACACGTCAGCGCTTCGCTCAGCTTCTGAAAGATCTCGCGCGCGCTGCGGACCTCGATGAAGAACGCGTATCGCCGCACATCCTGCGTCACGCTTTCGCAACGCATCTTCTATCCCGCGGCGCTGATTTGCGCTCCGTTCAGAAAATGCTAGGCCACGCCGACATCGCGACGACACAAATCTACACCCACATCGTTGGCGCAGGTCTCAAAAAGACCGTTGAGGAAAAACACCCTCTCGCCAAGAAAACGGGTTCCCGCTAATCAGCGAATGAAAATATGACAAAGACAGGCCCGTAATTGCGCCTGTCTTTGTCTTTTGGTATCAATACCTCCCTGAACAATAGAAGAAAATCAGATGAGCCAGCTGGAATTTGAAAAACCGATCCTCGAACTCGAAAGCAAGATTGCAGAGCTTCGCAATATGAGCGGCGATTCTGCGTTGCATATTTCCGATGAAGTCGGACGCATGCAATCGAAAGTCTCCAAACTTTTGACGGGGACCTACAGCAAGCTGACGCCCGCGCAAAAAGTTCAAGTTGCGCGTCACGGCGACCGTCCGCATTTCCTCGACTACGTTAACGGCATGGTCACAGATTTCACGCCGCTCGCCGGCGACCGTAATTTTGCCGAAGACCAAGCGCTGCTCGGTGGCCTCGGACGCTTCAACGGACAAAGCGTTGTCATCATGGGACATGAGCGCGGCCATGACACCGACACACGCCTCAAACACAATTTTGGTATGGCCCGCCCCGAAGGTTACCGCAAGGCGCAGCGCCTGATGGAAATGGCGGATCATTTCCAAATTCCGATCATCACATTGGTCGATACTGCAGGTGCGTATCCCGGGCGCGGCGCGGAAGAACGCGGTCAGGCGCAAGCCATCGCGAAATCCATCGAAGTTTGCCTGAACGTGAAAGTGCCGATAATATCCGTCATCATCGGCGAAGGCGGATCGGGCGGCGCCATCGCCATAGCAACAGCGGACCGCGTGTATATGTTGGAGCATTCCATATATTCCGTTATATCGCCCGAAGGCTGTGCGTCCATTTTGTGGCGTTCGGCGGCGAATGCGCCCGATGCGGCGGCGGCGCTCAAACTCACAGCGCAGGATATGAAAGAGAACAAATTGATCGACGGTATTATCACCGAACCGATCGGCGGCGCGCATCGTCACAAGGCCGAGACGATCGAGAGTGTGGCGGTTCAAATCCGCGCCGCGCTAAAGGAACTCACGCCTTGGGATCCAGATGCGATCAAGAAATCCCGCGCCAAGAAATTTCTAGCGATGGGCCGCGCCTAAGATGGCGGTGTTCTTTCTATCTTTCGATGGATGGAGGAACGATGGCACGGAATCACTTCCCAAATATGTAGCGACCTTTACGAAAGCCAGTTGCCTGTATAACGGCCAAAAGGTCAGTGTACCGGAAGAAACCCTGCGCATGTATAAAGCGGAGCCACAAGATGAGCTGGACAGCGATGATTACCAGAGAATTGACGACGCGTTCAAAGCGCATCCGCGGCTGCAGATTACCGCTTAGTGCAATTCCAATCTACGTTCGGCAGAGGCGTTTTGCGAGGTCATTTGCAAAGCCTTTCTGACTTGCGGCGCGTAGGCCTTTGTTGAATCAGCAGCGTTATATTTGTCCTGCTTTACCTGTCTGAAAGGCGTCCATTCCATCATGCGGGAAAGGAAGCCCATTGTGCCACCCTTCAACCATTCGATTTCCTTGTCCATCGCCTGCATTCCTTCGCGGAGTGAGTCATGCTTGGACAAATTGATGAGAAATACTTTGGTGCCACCTTCATCTTCAAGGCGTCTAACTTCCATGACCAGATTCCATTCATTTGTTTTGCGGTCTTTGCGCAATTCCAAATAAAGATCGTCGATTTTGCTGGTATTATCCGTCGCGTGATACGCGTAAGGGCCGTTTCTCTGGGCTTTCAAATACGGGCCGAATACGACCTCGAGTTTATCCAGAGCGATCACATTGTTTTTATGAGATGCGGAGCCTGTTGCCGTTTCATCGAAGTTAGATTGGATTGCCATTTTTACATCCCTCTTATGCAGAAGGAGGTTTTCTAGCATGCAATTTTGGTTATGTCAAATTACTGCAGTGCAAAAAAAATCCTGCCGTTTCGGGCAGGCCTTTGAGCAAATGATTAAAGGTTAATCAGGCGGCGGCCGAAATATCGCCCGAAGCCTCAGGAACCGTGGCGTTAAGGCCCCGTTCATGCCATCCCGCGCGGCGTTTCATGTTGTCGAAGGAGCCGTGGCCCGCTTTGCCGTGCCCCTCATCAGTGGTCGCGGCGCGGAAATAGAGCATAAGGAACACGCGGATAGCCGCCGTAAGCGATGTTCTGCGGTTCTTGCGGAAGTGGATCAGCGTGCATAGCTCATGGATCGAGCAGTTCTCGCGGGTCGAAATCTCTTTCAGCGCGCGCCACATCTCTGGCTCCAGACGCACAGAGGTTCTGCGACCGCTTACGGTTATGTTTCTGGATACAAGGGTACTTACCGCCCCAGATTCAATTTGATTATGCAATTGGTGATAGCCCATCAGAATTCTCCTTTTACTATTTTGATTCACCCACTGCATGATAGGCGAAACATAATACTATGCAACCCATAGGTGCACAACCTACATTCTGGTGTATTCTTCATCCGTCACAGCTTTGATAGAAATAGCGTGTAATCTATGGGCTATTTCTTCTTTGAGCATTGCATGTACCATGCGTTGCCGCTCAACCCGGCTAATTCCCTCGAAGAAAGAAGATACAATCAAAACGCGAAAATGGCTTTCACCCGAACCATCGTCTCCGGCATGTCCTGCGTGCAGGGCGCTCTCGTTGACGATGTCTAGCCGCGAAGGTTGCAAGCCTTGTGCCAGCTTGGTGCGGATCGTTTCGGTCATGGTTGCCATTGTATTCACAAAACACCATTTCAAATCACTTGTCAAAAGCTTGTAACCCATCATTCAAACCCGTAAAATGGTAAGAATATGCCCAGAATCCAGTTGAAACCAAAATCTGCCGAATATGCCGAACAAAAAAAGAAAGTCGGAACAAAGGGTTGTGATATGCCGGGATGTCCCCAGCACGGTGAACACCGCGCGCCCAAAGACCGGTCTTTAAATGAAAATTACTGGTTTTGCTTTGACCATGTGAAGGAATACAACGCGGCATGGGACTTTTTCTCGGGCATGAACGCCAACGAAGTAGAAGAATCCATCCTAAATTCCCTCTATGGCGATCGCCCGACATGGCGTTACGACGTGGAGGGTGCCGCCGCCGAAGCGCTTCGCCGCTCCGCTTGGCAGACCTACAATTACACAGACAAGGAACCACCCAAGGACCGCAGTCATAAAAACCGCGCATCCGAAGCCGAACGTCTGACGCCCGAATACGAAGCGTTGATGATTATGGGGCTGGAGCCGCCCGTCACGCTGCCCGTCATCAAGACGCGGTACAAAGAGCTGGCCAAAAAATATCACCCCGACCTGAATCCCAACGACCCCAAGGCCGAGGACCTTCTCAAAACAATCAACATGGCCTATACAATATTGAAGCTTTCTTACGCGAAATTCGAGAAGCTTACCCCACGGTCCTAACCCCTAACCGAGTACTTTATGATCATGAATGTTTTCGCGGATGCTTCCACGCTTCCCCTGCCCAATCATTATCCGGGCAAGGTGCGCGATGTTTATGATCTGGAAGACGGCCGTTTGATCATGGCGACGTCGGATCGTTTGAGCGCGTTCGACCGCGCCATCACAGCCGTTCCCCACAAAGGCGCGATTTTGAACGCTATCACGAAATTCTGGTTCGACCGCACCGCCGATATCGTGCCCAACCATGTGATCGATTATCCCGACCCGAATGTGATGGTCGTCAAAAAATTGAAGATGCTGCCCGTCGAAGTCGTCGTGCGTGCCCACATGACAGGCTCCACCGGAACATCCATCTGGACCAAATACAAAAACGGCGAACGTGACATGTATGGCCATACATTCCCCGAGGGCATGGTGAAAAACCAGAATCTTGTAAAAAATATCCTGACGCCCACGACCAAAGGCAAATCGGACGACCCTATTTCGGGCGCGAAGATTGTGACAAAAGGACTCGTGGAAGAAAAGATTTGGAAACAGGTGGAAGAAAAAGCGCTCGCGCTGTTTGCACACGGACAAAAGATTGCGGCCACACAAGGTTTGATCCTCGTCGACACGAAGTATGAATTCGGCGTCGATAATAAAGGCGTTCTGCATATCGGTGATGAAATCCACACACCGGATTCTTCGCGATACTGGATTGCGGCCACGTATGATGCTTTGTTCGCCGCAGGAAAAGACCCCGAAGGACTGGATAAGGAATTCGTACGTCTATGGCTGACGCAGCGCATGGAAGACCCTTACAAATCCCCTATTCCCGCAATTACGCCTGACGATCTGGATATGTTCAGCGCAAAATATCAAACACTCTACGAAAAAGTGACCGGACAGACATTCATTCCCGAGCGCGCAGATCTTCCGATCCATGAGCGCATACTGAAAAACATTCAACCCTATACCAGAGTAACCGAAGATGCCCGATAAGATTCAAAAAGAAAAAGAACCTATGCACGCTTCCTTTGACATCACGAAAGTGGTGAACAAGGAAGGTAAATACACGACCATTCCCGACAGAAAATTCAATGTGCGGGAAACATTTGGTCTGGATGTCGATTGGGAAGTGCCTGGATTCAAAGACCCAGACAACCAGAACGTCCCCGATATAGACAAGACATACCATTTCGATTTTGAAACCACGATGGCCGTGCTCGCGGGTTTTGCCTATAATCGTCGCGTCATGGTGCAGGGTTATCACGGTACGGGTAAATCCACACACATCGAACAAATCGCGGCTCGCCTTAATTGGCCCTGCGTTCGCATCAATTTGGACTCGCACGTCTCCCGTATCGATCTGCTCGGCAAGGATATGATCGTCTTACGTGAAGGCAAACAGCTGACGGAATATCAGGAAGGCTTGTTGCCTTGGGCCATTCAAAACCCGGTTGCGCTGGTTTTCGATGAATATGACGCGGGGCGTCCCGACGTTATGTTCGTGATCCAACGCGTTCTGGAGTCCGACGGTCGTTTGACGTTGCTCGATCAAAACAAAATCATACGCCCGCATCCAGCATTTAGATTGTTTGCAACAGCCAACACGATCGGCCTTGGCGACACGACGGGCCTTTATCACGGAACACAGCAAATTAACCAAGCACAGATGGACCGATGGAACATCGTGGCACAGCTAAACTACCTAGAGCATGATATCGAAATGTCGATCATGCTCGCCAAGGTTCCAGAGATGAACACTGCCCAAGGCAAAGAAACTGTTTCTGCGATGGTGCGCATGGCCGACCTTACCCGCGAAGGATTTATCAACGGCGATCTTTCTACCGTGATGTCGCCGCGTACGGTTTTAAGTTGGGTCGAAAATTATGTGATCTTTGGAGACCGCGACCTTGCCTTCCGTTTCGCGTTCATGAATAAATGTGATGAAACCGAATGGCCGACATTGGCTGAATATTACCAACGCTGTTTCGGTACGGAAATTTTGAAGAAATAACTACCGACTTTAATCAAACCTAGGAGACCAAAATGGGTAAATCACAAGACGCAAAAAAAGAAACCAAGAAGAAACCAACCAAGACACCTGCCGAAAAGAAACTGGCCAAGCAGGAAAAGAAAGCCGCCAAAGGAAAATAATTGGCGCCTAAAAAAGACAACAGCACCGAAGAATTCAAGAATGCTACCGCCGCGACGCTTCGAGCCATGGCGGAGAAAAAGCACATGAGCGTTACGTTTTCGGCGGCCGAGACACCGGAATATCAAACAGCACCGAACGCCGAAAATACCCGCCTGCCCATGCCGCCCGTGCATCTGGACGCCACCGCCAAAACAATTTTGCGCGGTACGTCTGATGCCAAGGCCCTGCGCCTACTCCATCACAACCGTAAGGCCCATTTGAAAAACGCGCCGATGGATCTGACCGCGAACCAAATGTTCGAGGCATTGGAACAGGCGCGGTATGAATCGCTCGGCATGAACAAAATGAAGGGCGTGAAGGATAATCTTTCCACCGTACTGTCCGAGAAATTCAAACGCATGGGGTATGACAAGCTCGGCACCCGCGAAGATGCCAACATGGCGGATGCCCTTCATGCCCTCGCCCGTTTCGCCCTCACCAAAGAAAAGCCGCCTAAGAACGCCAAATCACTCATCGAGATGTGGGAGCCGTGGGTGAAAGAACGCCTCGGCGATAAAAGTTTTGAAACCTTGATGCCGCTCGTGGGCGACCAAGCCGCATTTGCCAAGGAAGCACGGCAGATTTTGAACCGCCTTAACATGAAGGGCGAAGATGCGGGCGGGCAGGAAGATTATACCGAAGACGGCGATCAGGAAGACGATGCCGACCAAAATCAGGATTCCACGGATGACGCGGCCAACAAAGACGAGAAAAAAAATCCCGGTAAGGATAGTAAAGACAAGGCGGATGATTCCGATATATCCGAGTGCGCGGATGAAACCGAGATCGGTGATAGCGGCAAAGAATTCGGTGAACCCACCGAAGGCGAAACGCCATCCGAAATGGGCCGCCGCCGCAATGATGTCGACTTAGACCCGCATGGTAACAAATATGTGATCTACACAACGCAGTTCGACGAGATCGTGAATGCCGAAGACCTCGCCGACCCTGGAGAGCTAACGCGCCTGCGCAATCTGCTCGACCAACAAATAGGACCATTGCAGGGTGTGGCAGCGAAACTCGCCAACCGTTTACAAAGAAAATTGATGGCGAAACAGCAGCGTTCATGGCTGTTCGATCAGGAGGAAGGTTATATCGACGCCGCGAAATTATCGCGCATGATCGCCAACCCTTCCATCACGCTCACCTTCAAAAAAGAAAAACAGACGGATTTTCGCGATACGATCGTCACGCTTCTCATCGACAATTCCGGTTCGATGCGCGGACGCCCTATCGCCATTGCCGCGATGTGCACCGATATTCTGGCCAAGACGTTGGAGCGTTGCGGTGTGAAGGTAGAAATACTCGGTTTCACCACGCGCGCGTGGAAGGGCGGAAAATCCCGCGACCTCTGGATCGAACGCGGCCGCGAAGTACATCCCGGGCGTTTGAACGATTTGCGCCATATCGTTTACAAGAATGCCGACGCGCCTTTGCGCCGCGCGCACAAGAATTTCGGCCTTATGCTCAAAGAAGGTATTTTGAAAGAAAATATCGACGGCGAAGCCTTGGTGTGGGCGCATAACCGCCTCGCCCGCCGACCCGAGCAAAGAAAGATCATGGTGGTTATTTCCGATGGCGCGCCGGTCGATGATTCAACATTGTCCGTGAACCCCACGAATATATTGGAGCGTGATTTGCGCACGGTGATTGCGTGGATCGAAGGATTGAAACAGGTGGAATTGACCGCCATCGGTATCGGCCACGATGTGACGCGTTATTACTCCCGCGCCATGACGATTACGGATGCGGACGAACTGGCGCAGGCTTTGATCACGCGTATTGAAGGGTTGTTTCAATTGGAAGCGGGCAAGAAACGCCGCGCGGCGCACTAGGCGTCCATCAAATACATCGGTGCGGTTTGCGGCAGAGTGCGCTGTTGTTCTCTACGCTCTACCAAAGCTCTCAATTCTTCCTGATATTGCGCTTTGTGATATGCGGATTCCGCACCCCCTTCAAAAGACGCTTCCATGTGTGCACGCATGCTGACCAATACATCGTCATGATCGCGTACGATAACTCTATGGGCGTTGGTGAGCGAAAGGGCGCCCAAAGGCTGGGCGAAAACCATATGGTCTTTGTCGTCGGCCAATTCCAAAAAACGTGAGACGAGAAGCAAGGCTCTTTCCGCTTCTATAGCGATGGCCTGTCTGGCAGAAGCATCAATAATCTTAGCAACCGACATTCGCGCATAATACCCGATTCTGCGGCATTTCTACAGAAATTTCGTTATGGGAAGAATTAAGCTGTGGAATACCGCCTTGAATTGCCTGTATATTCTCATCCGAAACAACCCGAGTTAGAGATGACCGAAAAGCGTATTTATAAACCCAAATCCATCGCCGGTTTCCCCGAATGGCTTCCCGAGGAACGCCTTGTCGAACAAAAATGGTTCGACCATATCCGCCGCGTGTTTGAATCCTATGGTTTCTGCAATATCGAAACGCCTAGCGTGGAAGAGCTGGACGTGCTCACCGCCAAAGGCGAAGTGGACAAAGAAATCTACGTCATCGAACGCCTGCACAAGGACCCCGATGAAAAGAAAGAGGCGCGCCTCGCCCTCCACTTCGACCAAACCGTTCCGATGGCGCGCTATGTCGCGATGAATTTCAACGAACTGGTGTTCCCGTTCAAACGTTACCAGATGCAACGTGTGTGGCGCGGCGAACGCCCGCAAATGGGCCGCATGCGCGAATTCTATCAATGCGATATCGACATCATCAATGTCGACAACCTCCCCATCTCCTTCGACGCCGAAGTCGCAAGCGTGATGTATGAGGTGTTGGAGGGGTTGAATATCGGGCGCGTTCAATTGCGCATCAACAACCGCAAAATTTTGATGGGTCTTTTAGAACATCACGGCATTAAAGAATTTGAGCGTTATACAAGACTTATAGATAAGCTAGAAAAAATTGGAAAAGATGAAGTAAGGATAGGTTTAAAAACCAATCTACGTTTAGACAAGCTTGATGAAAAACTTGCAGATGATTATCTGTCTCTTTGCAGCATCAAGGGTAATGCTAAAGCCATTCGCGCGATCAAAGCCGAAAACGACACAATGAAAGCAGGCATAGAAGAACTGGCTTTTGTTCTGGACAATCTCGCCCATCTACCCGCACATGCCGTCATCGGTGACTTAACAATCGTCCGTGGCTTGGACTATTACACAGGAACGGTGTATGAAACACAGTTGCTGGACGTTCTCGAATTTACGGGGTCTGTTTGTTCCGGTGGTCGTTACGATGATCTGGCCGGAAGCTATATCAACAAGCATCTTCCCGGCGTCGGTATTTCTATCGGGTTTTCGAGGTTGTTCGACGTGATGCGCCAGACGCGCCCCGATCTTTTGGGCATCGGTCCGAAATCCCCCGCGCATGTCATGATGGTCGTACCCGAAAACGAATCGGACCGTCCGATTGCCGCAGAAGCCGCGCGCACGTTGCGCAAGAACGGCAACAATGTAGAGATGTATCACGCGGCGAAGAAATTCGGCGACCAGTTAAAATACGCGTCAAAGAAAAATATTCCGTTCGTGTGGATCGTGCGCGACGGAAAGCACGATGTCAAAGACATGACCGCGCAGACGCAAAGCCCTGCAGATCCCAAAACATGGAAGGCACCCAAATGAAATATTTATGGATTGCCGCGTCGCTGACACTCCTCGCAATGACGGTTCCTTGCATCGCTGCCGAGGAGAAAAAGGCCGAGCCTATAAAGGAAGAAGCCGCGAAAGAAGCGCCCAAAGCCGAAGAGGCCGAGGAAGCGAAGAAAGACGACGCGGATTCCGAGGATGAAAAAGACAAGGAAGACGAAGAGGATAAGGAAGAAAAGCCCGTCGTTAAATCATCGACCTTCGGGCCGGATTTTTGTGATTTTGAAATCACCTTTCCCGAGCCGCCGATGAATTCCAAAAAATGCGTGGGCGAAGATGAATGTTACGACGTGCAGAGCTACACAATGGTCTATGACCTTTCCACCACCGTGGATGTGACTGTCACCTGCAACCCTTCCACACCTACGAATTACAATCGATATTCCGAGAATGTGATGAAGGCCGCGATGGCGGGGATGATCGTCGAGCGCAATCTTTCCGACCACGAAGCCCAATTCGAGCAATACGAGACCACCAAGAATGCGTCGATCACCGGCACGGGCAAAACGGGCGCGCAGGATAAAATTTATGTCGGCCAGCTTTGGGTGGGGCAGAATTCTATTTTCACGGTGCAGGCGGAATTGGTGGGCGATGAACACGAAGTGGCTGACAAATCTTTCCGTGACGTGCTGGCCAGCATCAAGGAAAAGCCCGGCAAGCAATTGCCGAAAAAGGTAAAGCCCAAGAACACCTCCAAGGCCAAAAACGAGTGATCAGGCTTTCGTCAGCCCTCTGATCCGCTCCACCATGGAGAAGAATCCATTGCGGCGGTTCGGGGAAAGATGCTGATCCAGCCCGAGTTTCGAAAACTCCCCCTCGATATCCACGGCTATAATCTCATCCGCCGTTTTGCCGTCATAAGCAGCGAGCACGACATAAACCAGTCCTTTGGTGATCTTTCCGTCGCTGTCGGCATAGAGGTGGAAACAACCGTTATCGTCTTTGCTGTAATGCAACCAGACTTTGGAAACACATCCTTGTACTTCGGTGGCGGGCTTTTTAAGCCCGTCTTCCATAGACGGAACGTAATTTCCCAGATCGATGAGATATTGGTAGCGCTCTTCCCAATCATCGAAGAGTGCGAAATTTTCTATCAATTCTTCGAGTGTGTGGTGTGTCATTTTATGGAATTCATGGGTCCTTAAGCATTTCAGTGCTTTGATATAATAATAACAGTATTGAATTGAAAGCGGGATTTTATCCCCTACCCCCTTGCAGGAGGGGTTTCTGATAGCTAGTTTGAATATAAGTGATTCAGAAATTCAAAACGGGTTGAGGCAGGCGGTCAGAGCATGAGCAAAACGGAAAAGACAGACAGTAAGAATACCCTGTACTGCTCCTTCTGCGGAAAAAGCCAGCATGAAGTAAGAAAACTCATAGCCGGTCCAAATGTCTTCATTTGCAATGAATGCGTTGAACTCTGCATGGATATCATCCGTGAAGAAGACAAATCGCAATTGGTTCGCTCCGGCGAAGGCGTTCCTACGCCGTCAGAGATCAAAGCGGTTCTCGATGATTACGTTATCGGCCAAGAACGCGCGAAACGCGTTCTGTCCGTCGCGGTTCACAACCATTACAAGCGTCTCGAAAACGGCGGCCATGGTTCGGGCTCTGATGTCGAACTCGCGAAATCCAACATTCTTCTGGTCGGCCCCACGGGTTCGGGTAAAACGCTCTTGGCTCAGACCTTGGCGAAAATTATCGACGTTCCTTTCACGATGGCGGATGCCACGACGCTTACCGAAGCCGGTTATGTCGGCGAAGACGTCGAGAATATCGTTTTGAAACTGCTTCAGGCTTCCGATTACAACGTGGAGCGTGCGCAGCGCGGTATCGTTTATATCGACGAGATCGACAAAATTTCTCGCAAAGGCGACAACCCCTCCATCACGCGCGACGTTTCTGGCGAAGGCGTTCAGCAAGCTTTGTTAAAACTGATGGAAGGCACTGTGGCCTCCGTTCCTCCGCAAGGCGGACGCAAACACCCGCAACAAGAATTCCTACAAGTGGATACATCGAACATTCTGTTCATCTGCGGCGGTGCATTCGCGGGCATTGAAAAAATTCTGGCCAACAAAGGCCGCGGTACCACGATCGGCTTCGGCGCCGATGTGAAAAATATCGACGACAAGAAAACGGGCGAATTGCTCCGTCTTCTCGAACCCGAAGATTTGTTGAAATATGGCTTGATCCCCGAATTCGTCGGACGTTTGCCTGTGTTTGCCACACTCGAAGATCTGGACGAACCGGCGCTGATCTCGATCCTCACCGATCCGAAGAACGCTCTGGTTAAACAATATCAACGCTTGTTTGACATGGAGGGCGTAAAACTGGAATTCTCAGATGAATCCCTATCTGCGATAGCGAAGAAAGCCATCCTGCGCAAAACAGGCGCACGTGGTCTTCGTTCCATCATGGAAAACATGCTGATGGACACGATGTACGAGGTTCCTGACAAAGAGAATGTCGAAAAAGTCATCGTTTCCAAAGATACGGTCGAAGACAACAAGCCGCCTGTCTATGTCTATGCGTCCGAAGGCGGATCGAAGAAGAAGAAGAAAGAGCCTGAAGCGGTCGAAGCATAAGGTAGAGGAAGCGTAAGTTGGTTCCTGATTATTCCATGCCGTCATAAGGAGAGTCTTTTCCATGGGTGCCCCAAAACTGAAACCCGAATCCGGCAAAAAATATCGCCTTATCACCCGTTCCGATATGGATGGCCTCGTCTGCGCGGTTCTCCTCCGTGAACTTGGCATAATCGAAGATATTACCTTCGCCCACCCCAAGGACATGCAGGACGGTTTGGTCGATGTCGATGAAAGCGTCATCAGCACCAATCTTCCCTTCGTCGAAGGCGTATATATGGCGTTCGACCACCACGCGTCCGAAATTCACCGCGTAAAAACGCACCCCGATAACCACATCATTGACCCCAAAGCCCCTTCGGCCGCGCGGGTCGTGTATGATTATTTCGGCGGTGCGGAGAAATTCCCAGAAATTTCCGAAGACATGATGAAGGCCGTGGACAAGGCTGATTCCGCCGCTTTCTCCAAAGACGATATTCTAGAGGCCGCGGGATGGGACCTACTCTCCTTCATCATGGACGCCAGAACCGGGCTTGGCCGTTTTCGCGACTTCAATATTTCCAACTATCAATTGATGATGAAACTTATCGAAACGGTGCGCGACCACAAAAGCATCGAACAGATTTTGCAGATGCCCGACGTTAAAGAACGCGTTGATCTTTATCATTCGCATCTGCCGAAATTCCGCGAACAGATCGAACGCTGTTCCCGCGTGCACGGAAACCTCGTGGTACTCGACCTGCGCAAGGAAGACACGATCTGGGCGGGGAACCGTTTCATGATTTACGCTCTCTTTCCCAAATGCAACATTTCCGCGCATATCATGTGGGGCAAAAACAAACAAAACACCGTGTGCGCCATCGGTAAATCCATCCTGAATAAAACCTCCAAGACGCATGTCGGCGACCTATGCCTTTCCTATGGCGGCGGCGGGCACGATGCGGCGGGCACCTGCCAGCTAGAAAACCTGAAATCGGATGACAAAATCGCCGAAATCATCGGAAAAATTAACAAAGATGGCTGATGAAAAGCCCGCCGATGATAAGTGTATAGCTCACTACGAGGGTTATAATTATCATGGCGGTAATGGCGATCTCATTTGGCTACCGGTAGAATTTCTTATATTTTTTGGCCTCAGAATTTATGACCGATACCATTATAAAAAGACTAACAATAAAGATAGATACAATGTCCGCGTGCTAGGGCAAAAATGCACATGCCAAAAATGTGTAAATCCCTATGACGATGTTAGAAAAGCTGTATTGAAAAAAAACAAAGTACCGCTTAATTCTTTTCTTTATCTTCCAGCCTCGTATACTTCCTGAATGATCGAAAACACCATCATCGTCTGGTTCAGGCGGGATTTACGCGTTGCGGATAATCCCGCGCTTGTCGCCGCCGTGAAAACCGGTGCGAAAATTCTGCCCGTATATGTTCTGGACGATGAAAATGCAGGCAAATGGAAGATGGGCGGCGCATCGCGCTGGTGGCTACATCATACCCTACAATCTCTCAATGATGCACTGGATGGAAAACTCGTATTGCTCAAAGGTGATGCGTTCGTGCAAATTTCATCGCTCGCCAAAGAAGTCAAAGCAGGCGCAGTGTATTGGAACCGTTGTTACGAGCCGTGGAGGATCAAGCGCGATAAGCTCATCAAGGAGACACTCAAAGACCTCGACATCGCAGTGGAAAGTTTCAACGGCTCGATACTGTGGGAACCATGGCAGGTTTTAAAAGACGACGGCACGCCATACAAAGTCTTCACGCCGTTCTACCGTCGCGGATGCCTGTCAAAAGAAGAGCCACGAACGCCGCTGCCTAAACCCAAGCCGGATTTTGCATCCTTCAAAGGCGGCGTGACCTTAAACGACCTTGCACTTCTTCCGCGCAAGCCCGAGCCGCGCTGGGACAAGAAAATGGAGCAATATTGGCAAATCGGCGAAGACGGCGCGCACAAGCAGCTCGAGCATTTCATGTCGAAGGGGCTGAAAAATTACAAAGAGGGCCGTAACATAATGGCGGCAGACCATGTTTCGCGCTTGTCGCCACGCCTGCATTTCGGTGAAGTATCGCCCAACCAGTTGTGGCATGCGGCGAAGAATTCTTCCGCACCTGAAAAAGACATCGATTGTTTTTGTTCCGAACTGGGATGGCGGGAATTTTCATACAGTCTACTGTTTCATTTTCCCGATCTGCCTACCAAAAATCTGCAGCCGCGGTTCGATGCGTTTCCATGGACCTATTCGGATAAAAATCTTTACGCGTGGCAACGCGGACAAACGGGTTATCCCATCGTAGACGCCGCGATGCGCGAATTGTGGGAGACAGGCTATATGCACAACCGCGCACGGATGGTGGTGGGCTCATTCCTCGTCAAACATCTTTTGCTCGACTGGCGAGCGGGCGAAGAATGGTTTTGGGATTGTCTGGTCGATGCGGATTTGCCCAACAACGCCGCCAGCTGGCAATGGATTGCAGGATCCGGCGCGGACGCCGCGCCGTATTTCCGCATATTCAACCCCGTGACGCAGGGCGAAAAATTCGACGCCGACGCTGCCTATGTGCGCAAATATGTCCCCGAACTCGCCGCCCTGCCCGACAAATATATTCACAAGCCATGGGATGCGCCCGCCAATGTGCTGGAGTATGCCAAAATCACGCTCGGCAAGACCTATCCCAAACCGATCGTCGACCATGGCGCGGCGCGGGATGCAGCGCTGGAAGCTTTCGGCAAAACGAAAGAGACAAAAGAATGATTTCCTTTTAGAATGGCGCCCATGAGCAAACAGGCGAAACCTTTACAGGCAGGCAATACCTTCGGCGTCATGGCGCCATCATCCCGCGTTGCGCGCGAAGATCTGGATGCCGCCTGCGCTCTTCTCACCACGCGCGGATTTCGCGTCGCCGTCCATCCTCAGGTGATGGTGTATGCGGGGCCGGAACACACCACGCAATTTGCGGGTGCAGACGCCGAAAAAATCAAAGCTTTTAACGATTTCGTGAAAGACCCGAATATTCACGCCATCATCTTCGCCACGGGCGGACAACGCGCTATGCGTTTGCTGGATGATTTAGATTACAAGCTGATCGCCGCGAACCCGAAACCGATTATGGGTTTTTCGGACAGCACGTCCCTTCTCAATTCCATCGCCGCGCGCACAGGCATTGTGACATGGCACGGGCCGACATTAAAACGCATGCTCAAGAACCCGCAGCTTGATTTCAATCTGGCTTTGTTGTCGGGCACAGAAAATACAATACCCCTTCATGGCGCCCAGGTTTTACAGGGTGGCACGGCCAAAGGCCATATAATCGGCGGCAATCTTTCTAACTTCGCCGCGCTCAACGATGACGACATACCCAAATCCAAAGACGCGATCATATTTCTGGAAGAAATCGGCGAGGAGCTGACAACCATTGACCGCCATCTATGCGTTCTGCGCCGCCGCGGCATGTTCGATAAAGCCGCCGCGATTATTTTCGGGCAATTTACGAACATGAAAGATACAGGCACGCCTTTCGGACTAAGTTTTGCCGACGTCATTCAACAAAACCTCGAAGGATTCAAAGGCCCCGTTCTGTGGAACGCACCGTTCGGTCACGATGTTGATCTGGTCGCCCTGCCCATCGGTGCAAAAGGTGCATTAGATGGCACAACATTAACTATTACAGCCTTCTAATATTTTCCAAAATTTGCGCCACCATCCCTGAATTTGTTACCTTGAGACAACTAATAACAAATATAGGGGTATGGGATGAAGATCAGAAATATACTGGCTGTCTGCGTGGCAGCCGCGGGATTGGGCGCGTGTCAGAACAATGAAGAAAGAGTTACCATAGCTTCGTGCACGGATGGGGAACGCCATGGAGATGTGTCCAAGCTCAGAGGTTTTTACGACATTTCGCTGGGCGACGGAGAAGTCAGTTACAGCCGTGAGGGTCTTGATGTCACAGACGGAATTCCCAAAGAAGAAATGCAGACATTTTGCGATACAGGCGTGATACCCGATGATGGTTACGCCGTGCGCCATATGGATAGGCATATCTATTACTGCCAAGGAACGAACGCCAACTCTGCACTCGCCGGTGATTACAGTGACGGCGTTGCTTTGAGAACGGGCGTTAATGTCGGTCGTTTCGACAGCCCTGACAGTTATGAAAGAACACAAACAGGTACCATGTCGTTTCCGGATGCCATAGAGGCTGCGGGTCGTCATTGCACTGCGGATACCGCGCCTCTACCTGCGCCGGTTACGCCGTAATTAGTTTTTACTATCAACATAAGAAAAAAACATAGGGGTACAAAATGGGTATTAAGATCGGACTGGCTGCCGCGGTGGCAGCCTCAACACTCGCCGCATGTTCACCACAAGAGCCTGAAGAACCAATTATCCAACGCGCTTCCTGTCTCGACGAGAGCGGACGCAGCGCGCGTATACAAGAAAGCGCGGACACGCTCGTTTTAACTATGAGGGATGCCGCGGGACGCACCGTTTACACGGAATCCAGCGTTCACGTTTCAACCAATTCCATGCATGAGCGACAAGCCGAGATGGAAGGATTGGCCAAACGTTATTGTGAGACAGACACAACGGGGAACGAAAACCTGATATCCCAGACGGAAAGCAACAACAGCCTTTTGATGGGTACTTTGGATTACACGTGCCAAGGGACAAACGGAAACACTGCCACAGCAAGCAATCGCGGTTTGCGCGGTATCGAGTTGACCACGAGCGACGGCAATGTGCGGGACGATATTCGCGGTATGGAAGCCGGCAAAGAGCGCGCGATCGCCTTTTGCACGGGGCCGTATACTCCGGCGCTTCCGTGATTAATTGATCGTCATAGACATCTGAAACGGGCTCTTGGGCAATACCTTGCCGAAGAGCTCGATTTCTTTGAGGATTTTTTGGTGATCGGGCGGAATTTCGCGCGCGGCTTTCAAACGATCCTGAACCAGTTTGACGCGGCCTTCACGGCCTTCCTCGCTCGCCCGTTTCAATATGCTTTTAATAAGATCGCGGTTTCTACCGTTCATAATTAATATTTTATTGAAAATTGATTAAGAAAGCAAAAACGCCCCTGCTCCGGGCCTTGTTTTCCGCCCCTTTGCCCATTATGAAAGAGCCATGACCTTTGTCGTGACCGATGTATGCATTGCCTGTAAATACACCGACTGCGTGGAAGTTTGCCCCGTGGATTGCTTCTACGAGGGCGAAAACATGCTTGTCATCCACCCGGATGAATGCATTGATTGCGGCGTTTGCGAGCCGGAATGCCCTATAGAGGCCATCGTCCCGGACATCGACCCCCGCTCCGAGAAGTTCCTCGCCTTGAATCGCGAATATTCTGAAAAATGGCCTGTTATCACCAGAATAAAACCGGGTCTTCCCAATGCAAAAGAGATGGAAAGCAAAAAAAACAAGCTGGAAGAGGACTTTAGCCCCAATCCGGGTGATGGCGACTAAACCGAGGCTTTCCGCCGAGTCGTACGATTAAGGTTGAAAATTAATACTTTTTTAAGTATATTACCCCGCATGGTTTAACGATCTGTGGACGTAATCTCTTTAGGGAAGCCCCTTGAAAAAGGCTGCCTTAAGTCGATTTCTTCTCCTCAATCTTGAGGAAGCAGCGTTTTCCCTAATATGAGACAGAACTAGCGGTCCGGACCCCTTTTAGTCCGGCGGCGTGATTTTGCCTGATAACAAGAAACATTTGAAAGGGTACTGACATATGGCGACAGCAGATAACGACAATTTCAAAAAAGGTGACTACGTAGTGTATCCCGCCCACGGCGTTGGTATGATCGAAGGCATCGAAACCGCAAAAATTGGCGGTATCGACGTGAAATTGTACGCGATCAGCTTTGAAAAAGACCGCATGCGCCTCAAGATCCCAGTCTTCAAAGCGAAAACGTCCGGTCTGCGCCGTCTGTGCACCACGTCCCGCATGAAAGACGCCCTGAAAACCCTGCAAGGCAAAGCTCGTATTCGTCGCACGATGTGGTCCCGCCGCGCGCAGGAATACGAAACCAAAATCAATTCCGGCGACCCTATCGCCATCGCGGAAGTTTTGCGCGACTTGAAACGTTCGAACGACGAGAGCGAGCAATCGTACTCCGAACGCCAGATCTACCAATCCGCTCTAGAGCGTCTGGCCCGTGAAGTTGCGGCTGTCGAGAAAATCGAAGAAGCCAAAGCAACTGCAAAATTGGAGAAACTGATGGGCACGACCGGCGCAAAACCTGTTATCGAAGTGGAAAAAACGGTTGCCAAGAAAGCCGCTTAATAGGCGTTCTTCAAAATAGGCTTAGAAACGGGCTGAGAAATCAGTCCGTTTTTGTTTATCAGTTGATTTTGCTAAAAGCCAGTTTGAGGCCAAGGCCGATGAGCATAACCCCGCAAGCACGGTCCACCCATTTTGATGCCCTCAAAAACTTCGCGCGGATAACAGGTGCCGTCAGCACGGTAGCGACGATTGAAAACCACCCAATGATCATGGCAACGCAGGTTATGCCCATGACGGTTTTTTCCATGAGGCCAAGATGCGGATCGATGATCTGCGTAAACAGAGCGAGGAAGAACAATGTCGCCTTCGGATTGAAAAGATTCGTGATGAAGCCGCTGCGCAATGCCTGCATCGGGCTCATGAATTTTTCCGCGCCATCAACAAGATTTTCGGGCGCGTTATAGCCTTTGGATCTGATGGCCTGATAGCCGATATAAAACAGATACGCCGCGCCGATCCATTTCAATGCGTTGAACAGGACGATCGATTGCGAAATGACTATGGCAAGGCCTGCAAGACAGTAGATTACATGAATGGCCACGCCCGCGCCTAAACCAAGCGCGGTAAAGAGCCCCGCTTTGCGGG
The DNA here is from genome assembly GCA_040381535.1 of Micavibrio sp. Lineage (GTDB taxonomy): Bacteria > Pseudomonadota > Alphaproteobacteria > Micavibrionales > Micavibrionaceae > Micavibrio_A. The sequence goes on from JBEIHF010000018.1 coordinate 38,546, forward strand.
AATATAAAACCGAATTGCGTACGGTCATGATGAAGTCGGGTCCCGGCGATAACAACCCGATGCTGAATACGACGACGAGCGTCAGCCAGTTCGATATGAATGTTTCCATGCAAAAACACTAACAGCCTGCCCCCTTTCGTGTCCACAAAGTTATACACAGATTCGGGCTATATAAGGCTTTGCTGAGGCTTTCCGAAAAGGCCGACTCTCCGTACGATTGTTTCATTCTTAAGGGAAGTCCTTTTTCCAAACCTAAAGAGTACGCTTCCTTCCTTCTCATCGGACAAACGGGTCAGACTGCTGTGTGTGTGACTGCGATGGATAAACGCTTTTGCGATATGGGTGCTCCGCGCCGTGTGTGGGCTGTGTCTGCCATTCACGGAGAACTCGAAAAACTGTATGCGTTACATGACGCCATCTTGGATAGGCTGCAGGCCGGCGACAGGATCGTGTATTTGGGGAACTACACCGGATACGGGAAACAATCCCTTGAAACGGTGGACGAAATACTCACCTTCCGCCGGCTTGCCCTATCTCTTCCGGGAATGCGCCCCGATGACATCATCTATCTGCGCGGCCGCCAAGAAGACATGTGGCATAAGTTAACGCAGCTCCAATTCTCGAACAAGCCCGACCACGCCCTTCAAGATATGCTCGACAAAGGCCTAGCCCAGACGCTCGAGAGTTATGATATCGACGCAGCGGAAGGCATACGCGTATCCAAAGAAGGCGTTTTGTCTATTACACGCTGGACCAATAAGATCCGTGAAAAGACCCGCGCGCTTCCCGGTTACGATATCTGGACCACCCACTATAAACGCGCCGCGTACACAACACAGGACGGACGCCACCCGATGCTGTTCGTTAACGCGGGGATCGCGCCGAAAATGCCGCTCGAACAACAAGGTGAAAACTTTTATTGGTCGGGCGATGACTTCGTAAACATAACCAAGGCGTATCAACCTTTTGAAAAGGTCATACGTGGGTATGATCCGACAGGTGCCGGCGTGCACATCAATTGCGTAACCGCGACTCTGGACGGCGGCAGCGGATTTGGCGGCAATCTGGTTGGTGCAGGCATGAATCCGGATGGAAAAATCCTAGAGATTCTCGAAGCTTAGAAAGACTTATCAAATTGTGTGCATACATTTGTATGCTGGTGATTCGCGTGTTTTTGTGTCCGAGTTTTTGTGCTAAGGATGGGGCGGTCTACGCTATCGCGCCTTCCGCCATCGGCGTAAAGATCGCGGACAATATTAATCTCTTAATTAATTTGGGAACTCTCATTGATCCCTGCTCGTTTTATAAACGCATTCATAATGATGTACGTAAAATTCTTTGCGCGTAATGGTTAATTTCATAAATTTTGAAATTTGTTACCGCTTTTAAATACCCCGATAAAAACACAATCTTTGCACATTTGGGGTGTTGAATTGTGAACAAGGGTGATCCAAGCACGCACGCCTTTCGTAAAAAGTTCAAGAAAGCAAGATATCATGGCTCACATTGACGATCCCCACACGCAAAAAGCGAACTTGTACTACATTCGCTCTTCCATGTCCGAACCCATACTCGAAAAAGAGCATGAATTAGACCTTGCACGCCGCTGGCGCAATAACGGTGACGAGAAAGCGCTTCATGAACTCGTGAAGTCGTACACGCGTCTGGTTGTATCGGGCGCCGCGAAATTCAGAAACTACGGTTTGCCGATGGGCGATCTTATCCAAGAAGGCAATATCGGCTTGATGCAGGCTGCCGCCCGTTTCGAACCGGAACGTGACCTTCGTTTTTCGACGTACGCCAGCTGGTGGATCAGATCCGCCATGCAGGATTATGTTTTGCGCTACTGGTCGATCGTGCGCACTGGAACGACCGCCGCGCAAAAATCTCTGTTCTTTAATCTGCGCCGTTTACGCGCCAAGATCGAACGCACCCAAGGTGCCGAAGGTCTGGGTGACAAGGGCCGTGCACAAATCGCCAAAGAATTGAACGTCAACATCAAGGACGTCGAACAGATGGAAGGCCGTTTGAGCGGCGGAGACAATTCCCTGAATGCTGTCGTCGGTGAAGATGGTGACGAGGAATGGCAAAACTTCCTCGCGGATGACCGCCCAAACCCCGAAGACATTGTGATGGGCATGAAGGACGCGAAGACACGTTCCAAATGGCTGGAAGAAGCTTTGAGCACTTTATCAGACCGCGAACAAAAGATCATCCGTGACCGTCATCTTCAATATGAAACTGTGACACTGGAAGATCTGGGCTCCGAACTTGGTGTTTCCAAAGAACGCGTGCGCCAATTGGAAGCCC
>JBEIHF010000019.1:0-40689 GCA_040381535.1 Micavibrio sp.
GGCCAACAGATGGATTATTACCGCGACATATTCCGCCTGCAATCCATCGGACAGATGGAACAAGCCGACGCCATCATCGCCAAATTGAAAGATACCTCGCTTATCGGCCATGTTCTGGCCCAGCGCTATTTGCACCCTTCTTATAAAGCGAGCTTTGATGAGCTAAAGAAATGGCTCTCAGGCTATGCAGACCACCCGCAGGCTGACCGCATCGCCAAACTGGCGGGTGCCCGTAAACCTTCCGACCACAAAGGCGGCCTGACCAAAGCCTCTTATTCTGCGGCCAGTATCGAAGAACTGGAAGAACCGGGCATGGGCGCCAAAGCCTACACGCCCAAACTAAAACGCAGCCCGTCGCAAAACGCACAAGCCGCGGACATGATTCGCTCCGTTCGCCGTGACATTCAACAATACGAACCCTCGGGGGCCCTGAACGCGTTCAATCAAAACCCCGTCACCGCCAATCTGGATGACGTTGAAAAAGACCGCATCCGCGCGATGATCGCATCGGGTTATCTCTTCGCAGGCAAAACCGCCGAAGCCGAAAAACTGGCGGCCGCTGCTTTGAAATCCAAAGACAAGGCTCCGCTCGCAGGCTGGGTGCACGGCCTTGCGAAATTCCGGAACGGTCAATATTCCAAAGCCGCAAAATCTTTCGAAGTCGCCGCTGAATCCGAATACTCCTCGGGCTGGATGAAGGCTGCTTCCGCTTACTGGGCCGCGCGTTCCCATGAAAAGGCCGGTCATTCCCGTAAAATGAACAAATGGTTGGAAATCGCCGCTGAATATCCGCGCACTTTCTATGGCCTTTTGGCTTTGCAGGCGCTCGGTGAAAAACCTGATCTGGATTGGGGCGCGCCGTCCTTGTCTTCCTCCCAAGAAAAAGAAATTTTAAAAACCGATGCGGGTCAACGCGCCGAGCGTTTGATCGCCGCGGGTGAAATTACGCAAGCCGAAGCCGAGCTTCGCTCCCTCTACGTAAAAGGCGATCACAAACGCAAAACCGCACTGATGGCCTATGCGTATGGCCGCAATCTTCCTTCCTTGGCCATGAAGCTTGCGCACGCAGTGGCAACCAAAGAAGATAACACGAGCGTTGCCGCGCTTTATCCGCCGATGCCATGGTCTCCGAACCAAGGATACCGTATCGACCGCGCTCTGATCCACGCTATTGCCCGTCAGGAATCACGCTTTAATGCAACGGCTGAAAACAAAGGCAGCGGCGCGACGGGTTTGATGCAATTGATGCCCGCGACCGCCAAACATGTCGCTAAAGAAAAAGTCGCCAAAAATCTTTTGAAAGATCCGGAAACCAGCCTCGACCTCGGCCAGAAATATGTCGAAGAACTGCTCAACAACGAATTGATCGGTCAGGATCTGCTCTCGCTTGCGATGGCCTATAACGCAGGTCCAGGAACGCTTTCGAAATGGAAATCTGAACGCGCCGATATCGATGATCCTTTGCTGTTCATCGAAACCATTCCTTTTGCCGAAACCCGTACTTTCGTGGAACGCGTGATGGCGAATTACTGGATGTATCGCATGCGTTTCGATCAACCCAATGATTCCATGATCGCATTGGCCGAAGGCCGCTGGGCGCGTTACGCCGCGTTTGACAAAGGCGCGCTCAAATTCGCGGCCGCCGAATAATCACTTCAATAAATTTATGAAATCGTTCTTGCGGGTGTGATCGCCGATGGCAAGCGTGCGTCCGTCTGATTTGAGGGTAAGGGGGCTTCCGTCCCATTGTCCCATCCATCCGCCCGCGCCCTGAATGATCGGCAACAAGGCCGCAAAATCATACGGCGCAAGGAATTGCTCGACCACACAGTCCAGCCAGCCATTGGCCAGCAATCCGTAACTATAACAATCGCCGCCCCACACGACGTAATTGCATTCATTGTAAATCTTCTTCCACAGCGGATGTTCGCCGTGTAGTTCCGATAACTGCGCGGGCGACGTGCTCGCCACCCGCGCTTCTTTCAATGATCCGCATTTGCGCACGCTTACTGGTTTGCCATTAAAGGTCGTGACTTCCGTATCGCCGACCCAGCGTTCTTTCAATATCGGCTGGTCGATAACCCCGAGCACAGGAATGTCGCCTTCGCATAACGCAATCAATGTACCAAAAGACGCGCGGCCAACGGTAAAAGATTTCGTCCCGTCGATGGGGTCGAGCACCCAAGTCATTCCGCTTTTGCTTTCTTTGGGCCTAAATTCTTCGCCCAATATCCCATCATCGGGACGCTCTGCCTCGATGATTTTGCGCAGTTCCGCCTCCACCGTGCGGTCGGCTATGGTAACGGGCGTGGCGTCCGCTTTGCTTTCCACATCGAACGGTTGGCGGAAATAGCGCAAAATAATGGCCCCTGCCGTGTCCGCCAAACGGTTTGCCAATGAAACTTGCTCTTGCATATGAACCCTTTTTTGGGGATTAATGGTGCTCTTACAAATAGATATACCGCATAGGGGCGTGTTATGAGAACCGTAAACGACATTCGGTCGGAATTTATCAAGTTTTTCGTGGTCAAGGGACATGATCATGTCGCCTCAAGCCCTCTCGTACCACAAAACGATCCGACCCTTATGTTCGCAAACTCGGGCATGGTTCAATTCAAAAACGTTTTCACGGGCGCGGAAAAACGCACCTATACGCGCGCGACCACCGCGCAGAAATCCGTTCGTGCGGGCGGCAAGCACAACGACCTCGATAATGTCGGGTACACGGCGCGCCACCACACGTTTTTTGAAATGCTTGGCAACTTTTCCTTCGGTGATTATTTCAAGGAAGAGGCGATCAGCTACGCTTGGGAACTGGTTTCCAAAGTTTACGGCATGAACCCCGATAAACTTCTCGTCACCGTGCATACATCGGATGAAGAAGCCGCCGGCTTGTGGCGCAAAATCGCGGGCTTTCCTGACAATAAAATCATCCGCATCCCAACCAACGACAATTTCTGGATGATGGGCGATACGGGCCCGTGCGGTCCTTGTTCTGAAATCTTCTATGATCAGGGCGACAAACTTGCCGGCGGCCCTCCGGGTTCACCTGATCAGGACGGTGACCGCTTTCTCGAATTCTGGAACCTCGTTTTCATGCAGTTCGAACAAGAACCCGATGGCAATGGCGGACATATCCGCAAACCGCTTCCGAAACCGAGCATCGATACGGGCATGGGTCTGGAACGCACCGCAGCGCTGATGCAGGGCAAGACTTCAAACTACGATATTGATCTGCTTCGCTCCATCATAGAACATTCCGCAGAACTTACGGGCGTATCCCCAGACGGTGCGCAGGCGCCGTCACACCGCGTGATCTCGGACCATCTGCGCTGTGCATCCTTCCTTCTGGCTGACGGCGTAACGCCTTCCAACGAAGGCCGCGGTTATGTTCTGCGCCGCATCATGCGCCGCGGTATGCGCCACGCACATTTGCTCGGTGCGCAAGAACCACTGATGTATAAATTATTCCCGACGCTGTTGGCTTCGATGGGTACAGCCTATCCTGAGCTGAAGCGCGCCGAGAGCCTTATCGTCGACACATTGAAAAACGAAGAAACGCGTTTCAAGAAAACGCTTGATCGCGGCTTAAAAATGCTCGATGAAGAAACCGCCAACTTGCCCAAAGGCAAAAAAATGTCCGGCGAAGTTGCGTTTAAATTGTACGACACGTTCGGCTTCCCCGTAGATTTGACCTCCGATGCCCTGCGCACCAAAGGCCTCGAAGTTGATATGGATGCCTTCGAAAAATCTATGGAAGACCAAAAGGCGCTGGCCCGCAAATCCTGGGCGGGCTCTGGCGATGCGAGCACATCCAAAATCTGGTTCGAAATCCTCGACAAGGTCGGCGCGTCCGAATTTTTGGGTTACGCACAAACCGAAGCAGAAGGCAAAATCCTCGCCATCATCAAAGACGGCAAGGAAGTGCAGGCCCTTAAAAACGGCGAAGAAGGTTTCATCGTCGTCAATCAAACACCCTTCTATGCCGAAAGCGGCGGACAGACGGGCGATACGGGCGTGATGATGACGGCAGCAGGTGATGCGTTCACTGTTTCCGACACGCGCAAGCAAGTCGGAAAATTGTTCGTTCATGTTGGTACTGTTACCAAAGGCACGATGAATTTGGGCGAGGGCGTGGAGCTCCGCGTAGACACAAAACGACGCGACGCCATTCAATCCAACCACTCGGTAACGCACTTGCTTCATGAAGCACTACGTTTGACGCTCGGCGATCACATCGCGCAAAAAGGTTCATCACAGGACGAATTCCGTACGCGTTTTGATATCTCGCAGCCCAACCAGATCACGCAAGAACAACTCCGTACTATCGAACAGCAGGTAAATGATCAAATCCGCGCCAACACAGAAGTTATCACCCGCGTGATGCCGTTGGATGAAGCCCGTGAAAGCGGCGCGCGTGCTTTGTTTGGTGAAAAATACGAAGACGAAGTGCGCGTGGTATCCATGGGCACGCCGCGCACACACGCTTCCAACATTGCTTACTCCGTCGAACTATGCGGCGGTACGCACGTTAAACGCACAGGTGATATAGGACTTTTCAAGATAGTCTCTGAAGGCGCATTGTCATCGGGCGTGCGCCGCGTGGTGGCTTTGACGGGCAGCCGCGTGGATGAATATCTGGTAAGTCAGGCGCAAGGCCAGCAAGACAAAATAGAAAAACTCAAATCCGAAACCGCAAAATTACGCGATGAACTTAAAGCGTTGGGTGGAAAAGATTCTGTGCTTGTAAAAGACCATGAAGATGATTTGATCATGCACAACAAAACACTGCAAAAACAAATTTCCGATCTGCGCCGCAAAAACGCGACGGAATCGGCTTCAGCGGATCAGTTCAAAGATATCAAAGGCGTGAAGTTCGTCGGCAAGGTTCTGGCAGGGTTCCCCGCGAAAGACTTAAAGCCGATGGCGGATGAGCTCAAAAACCAAATCGGCAGCGGCGTCGTAGCGTTGATCGCCACCGAAGATGGCAAAGCCTCGCTGGTCGTGGCTGTGACCAAAGACCTTACCTCCAAAATCTCCGCTGTTGATCTCGTGAAGGTCGGGGCGGCGGCGCTCGGCGGTTCGGGCGGCGGCGGTCGTCCCGATATGGCGCAGGCGGGTGGGCCCAATGCGGGCGCGGCGAATGACGCCGTCACCGCGATCGAAGGAAAAATCGCAGGCTAAAAAAAACCCGCCGATTTGGCGGGTTTTTTTAATCGTGCTTTTTGACAAGCTTTATGTGTTCCCCATGCGCGGCTCTGCCACGCAACGACAACGGGAAAATATCTTGCGCGTGTATTTCTTCGGTAAAGGAATGGCCGGGCGGCGTCCCTGCGCTCTTGATAAGTTCGCATAAATATTGTGCGTCGCGTGGAAGATGATTTTCCATCAGATCGGGATTGATCAATCTGTTCAAGCCGGCGCGGTCGTGAACGATGTCATAAAGGGCGCGCCCAAGATGCTCCAATCCGCTTGCGCGTTTTTCCGCCCTGTTCATGTGGCTGCGTGTATTTTTGGCGGCGTCATGATCGGTGGGGGAGCCGTTCTTTTCCCAAAAAGTAGATAGGACTTTGGTGGTTGCGCGTTGAACACTCATGAATCTCCGCGTCAAACGGTCAATGCCCATCTGGCTTTCATGTTGAATCTTTATGCTGGAAAGAATGGGGAATTCGCTCCATCCGGTTTCTTGGCTGGGGTATATCTCCCATGCGGATTTGAAAGCGCGATAACCGTGTTTTAAAGGCTTCCAAAATAGATTGTTGATCCCGAGCGTCCGTTCATCATCTTGCATGGAACTCATGCTTGCCGCCATGCGGTCAACACTGTCGCGTTTCGATTTTGGCGTATTGCCTTGCATGAACACCAACATACCGCCCAGATAATCTTTCACGCGGTCAGCACTGGTAGGATCGAATTGATTTTTTCGTTCCGCCGAATCTATCATTTTTACACGTGTCATTACCATGACATCGGCTTGGGGATTTTGCCCGTGTTTGGTGCAGGCGGCGACATACCATCTTTTAAAATCTTGTGTGCTACCCTCATACTGAAGAAATTCAGAATGGGGTATGACGGCATAAGATAAACGATTTTTTTCGCAGAATTTTATAAGCTCTGCCTGCAGATTAGGCTCAGCATAATGTGCAAGGCTGACATATTCTTTTGGGGAGATTCCGTCCAATCGTTGCGCAAGCGTCGCCCAACCCTTGGAAGGGTTATAAACTTCGGCTGCTGCCGCTAGGGATTTCTTCGGATCAATAACCATAACTACTTTTTAGAATTTATATTCTTAAACTGCATAACAGCTATGTTAGCTGCGAATGCTACGCTTATAATTTAATCTTTTCAAGATAATAATCATTCGCAGCGCAGCACAAATTGGTAATTATCTAAGAATCCAAGCAAATACTTATAAAACGATAGATTGTACCTGTGGATAAAGGTTAATGCCACGGGAACGCAAAAGCCCTTGTCTTGGCTGGGGCTCGTGGTTATAAGGAACGCCACGCAAAATTCTTAACGTTTACAAAGGGTATTTTATGGCCGTTCAGCGCACTTTTTCCATCATCAAGCCGGATGCCACGCGCCGCAATCTTACGGGCGCCATCAACGCGAAATTCGAAGCTATGGGCCTTCGCATCGTGGCCCAGCGCCGCATCAAAATGACCGAGGCGCAAGCCAAGAAATTTTATGAAGTACACAAAGAGCGCCCGTTCTACGGCGAACTGGTTACCTTCATGACGTCCGAACCCGTCGTGGTTCAGGTTCTAGAAGGTGAAAACGCCGTCGCGAAAAACCGCGAAGTCATGGGCGCAACCAACCCTAAGGAAGCCGCCGACGGCACCATCCGCAAGGAATTTGCTTTATCCATCGGCGAAAACTCCGTGCACGGTTCGGATTCCGAAGAAAACGCGAAAATCGAAATTGCGCAATTTTTCAAAGACGAAGAAATTCCCGGCTAATCTGAATTAATGTGAAGACCATTCTTTGAGCACGCTTTTAGCGCGCGTGCTCGCGTCCGGTAATGTGCCTAAAAGACTGCCCAGACCGGCGGTCTCTTGCGTCTTGGCTTTGCGCTCGGCTTGCGCGGCGATGGAACTGATCTCCACCAAACCAAAATTCCCCGCCATGCCTTTGAGTTCATGCGCGCGTGCGGCGAGTGTAACCATATCGCTAACATCGGCCGCCTTTTGCATGGCTTCCAAAATCTCGTCTGTCTTTACGATTAAATCACCCAGCAATTCATCCAGTTGCTTGCCGCCGATCGTATCTTTCAGGCTTTGCAGCATATCGGGATTGAATACGGCATTATCCACCACAAGGTCTTTCTTTGGCGCAGCTTTTTCTTCCAACTCTTCCTTATTCATCGCAAAGGGATCCTCGGGCATGCGGATTTTGCGCTCATAGGTTTCCGATGCGATCTCGCTCACGATGGCGCTCAATCTTTCGGGATCGATAGGTTTGGGCAGGAATCCATTCATGCCGCAGGCCAGATAAAATTCCATGTTTTCTTTTTGCACGTTACCCGTCATGGCGATAACTGGAATTTTTGACTTCACGGGATCCGCATGTTCGCGCAGGATTTGCGTGGCTTCATTCCCGCGCATACCCGGCAATTCTATATCCATCAGGATCAATTCGAACGCATCTTTGTAAATTTTCTGCAATGCGTCTTCTGCCGTACCGCTGGTCACGATTTCATGGCCTCCCGTTTGCAAAAGATTCGTGACGACTTTGCGGGTTATCACGTTGTCATCTACCACGAGTATCTTGAGAGGCCTTACGGGCGCAGTGTTTTGTGCGGGGGATTGCATCATAGGTTGTGATTTTTCCGGTGCGCCTGCCAATCCTTTGTTCATTTCCAGCGTAAAGAAGAATGTGCTACCTTCGCCTTCCTTACTGCTGATATTGACGGAGCTTCCCATCGCTTCGATCAAACCTTTCGAGATTGCAAGGCCCAATCCCGTCCCGCCGAATTTACGCCCGATGCTGGAATTGGCCTGACTGAACGGATTAAATAGATTTTTCTGCGCGTCCTGCGGGATGCCGATGCCGGAATCCTGCACGCCGAAATAAATCATATGTTTGCTAGATGGCATAGCGGCCTCGTCGCCGTCGGCGGTGTTAAGGTTTTTAACCAGCAACGTGACACTGCCCTCGGATGTGAATTTTATGGCGTTCCCCATCAGGTTCAAAAGGACCTGACGCAATCTTGTAGGGTCTCCCTTGACGAATTTGGGAATGTCTTCATCCATGCGTGCGGAAAGGCCGATATGTTTTTCTGCCGCATGTCCGGACATCAATGTCACGACCCCTTGAATCAAACGATGCAGATCGAAACTTATGTCTTCCAGTTCCATCTTGCCGCGCTGGATTTTTTCAAGATCCAAAATGTCGTTGAGCAACGCCAGCATGGCTTCGGATGATTCCTGAATGGTCAGGGCGTAATCGCGCTGTTGTTTGGTGATACTGGAATCGAGGAGCAATTTGACCATACCCATCACGCCCGTCATCGGCGTTCTGATCTCGTGGCTTACAACCGCCAAGAATGCGGATTTTGCGCGGTTGGCTTCGTCGGCTTCTTCTTTCGCACGTTTCATTTCTTCCATACGCGCCGCCTCTTTTTCACGCAGTTCGGCAAGCATCTCGCGCTCTTTCTCGATCACTTTCAAAAGGCGTGCATGGTCGGCTTTTTCTTTCGTTTCGCGCAGACCCGAGAAGTTTGAGGATTCCTCGCGTGCAATGATCGCTTCCGTAATGTCATCCCCGTATTTTTTCCCGCCGCTGTGTTTACGGATCGTGGCAATCAGAACAAAACCTTGCGGGATGATCGCCCACCAGAACGCGTTGATGAATATATTGTCCTGTGGCAGGACGTTGATCGCGCCGAGAATATTGACGATATACCCAACAAGCGGAAGGACAAAACTTATGGCGAACAGTGGGCTGGCCGTTTGACCGTTTCTGTATTGCGCATAGGCCATCAGCGTCAGAATTCCTAAAGTCAGGAAAGGGATTCCGAACAAGAACAATATATGTGCGATACCGCTGCCGACGGGAATGAAATAGAACAGCAGAGATGATATTATGTTTAACCAGATAAGTCCGTATATGACGTATTTTTCTGTGTAGCTGTTCTGCCCGATATTGCAGAAAATCTTCATCATGAAAATGGAGATAAGTGCGTGGCCCAGAAAGAAGACAAAGCTGAGTTCGTTGAATCCTTTGAAATACAAGGAAGCGCCTAGTGTATCGTACAGCACCCAGAAAGTGCCGATGAACGCGTAATAGGCGCCGAATATAATCGGCATAGCTCTGCGCGTTACAATGGCATTGATAAAAAAGAATACGGCGAGGCCGCCGAGTACAAGGCAGTAAAAAGCGTTGAACACCGCGCGGTTTTTTGCACTCTCGATATAGGATTTATCGCTTTCGATGGAAAGGGGCAAGGTCGTTGGTCTTCCAGGTGCGGGCGTTGCATGGACCAGCAAAAACTTGCGTTCGTTCTTCGCGATCTTTATTTCAAACATGCCGTTATCGGCTTTGTTCTTTAATTCGGTTATGGACACAGGCGTCGCGCTGTCACCCAAAACCATTTCATAAACATGCGCATCCGTAATGCTTCCCAAACGTCCGTCGCGGCGTCTGCCGAAATTGAGAACCCATTCTTCGTTATCAGTGATGTTTTTTACCTTGATTGTCATCCACACGGGAACGCCGTCAAAGCCTAAAAACACGCGTTTGCTGCCCGCCTGCTTGCCTTTGAGGATTGTGCCGCCACTGTCTGCGATATCTTGTGTTGTGATTTTCTCTTCGGGGTCTTTTTGCACGATTGCATAAGGACCCAACGAGATCTGTTCTTCGCTGTTCGACAAAATGGCTTCGTTCAACACGCGGCTTTGGGAAAGAGCGGGGCCGGCGGCATAAAAAATCAGGATCAGGACGAACGCGGCAAAGTAGCGGGCAAATTGCTGTCCGCCGCCAATCCGATGATTGAATGCCAACCCTTTGAAAGGCATAGTCTTTTTCGTCCCTTTGAAACGCACTGAACGCACGTCTCTAGAGCATATTCTGCGACGAAAGACTTAAGAATAAGTGAAGGAACTTAAGGATTTAGGTGGTTAAAGAAAACCTAAAGTGGCGTCCTTTAGACGAGGAAAAACGCCATGCCGAGAAGCAGAACGACAATCGCGATCACGCTCCATTTGGTGGCTTCGGTAAAATTTCCCCAAAAGGCTTTGGCATGGTGCAAAGCTTGCGGATCTAATTCTACCGGATGATTTTGATTGGAACCCATATGTTGCTCTCCTTGAAGATATTCAACCAGATTTTGATGTTTACGACAACAGCGCCGCTTCGTTTTTGATGATGACCTGTGGGCCGTCTTTGGCGCGGGCGATAACGGAACCGATCACCTGCGGTTTTTCGCCGTTTTCTTTGAGCGTTTTGATGATGGCGTCTGCTTTGGCCGTATCCACCACAACCACCATGCCTAGACCGGAATTGAATGTGCGCGCCATATCCTCGGCGGTCATTTGGCCACCTTGGGCCAGCCACGCGAAGACAGGCGGGCGGGTCCATGCTGTTGCATCCACTTCGACGCATACATTTTCAGGCAGAACACGCGGAATATTTTCGCTCAATCCGCCGCCCGTGATGTGCGCTATGCCTTTGACACCTCCAAGTTTGGTGGCTTTGAGCAAAGGCTTCACATATATGCGTGTGGGCGTGAGCAAAGCATCGGCGAGCGTTTTGTTTTCATCGAAAGGCGCGGGGGATTCCATATCCGCGCCAGTGTCTTTGACGATTTTTCTAACCAGAGAATATCCGTTCGAATGCACGCCGCTAGACGGCAATCCCAAAACAACATCGCCTGCGGTGATTGTGGTGCCGTCGATCAACGTGCCGCGTTCCGCAGCGCCGACCGTGAATCCGGCCAAATCATAATCACCCGCTTGATACATGCCGGGCATCTCTGCCGTCTCGCCGCCGATGAGTGCGCAACCCGTTTCCTCGCATCCGCGCGCAATGCCTTCGATGACCGCTTGCGCAACGCCCAGTTCCAGTTTGCCGGTGGCGAAATAATCGAGGAAGAAGAGGGGTTCCGCGCCTTGAACGATCAAATCGTTCACGCACATGGCGACAAGGTCTATGCCGATCGTCGCATGACGGTTGGTTTCAATCGCAATCTTGATTTTTGTGCCGACGCCGTCGGTGGATGACACCAAAATGGGGTCGTTATAGCCTGCAGCTTTGGGGTCAAAAAGGGCACCGAAACCGCCTAAGCCCCCCATCATTCCGCTACGCGCCGTTCTCTTAACCGCAGGCTTGATGCGTTCGACCAGTTCAGCCCCCACGTCTATATCCACACCCGCATCTTTATAGGCACTTTGTTTCATTTGGTTTCCGGCGCTATCCGCGTTATAAATTCGCCACACTTCCAGTGAAAGATAGGATTATGGGCGCCCCCATCTATAAGCAATTCACCTTGGTACGTACAGTATTTATTATGCTGTTTGTGGCCCTTTTCCTGTGTTTTTCGGGCCCGTCACACGCCGAAATCGACCCTAATTTCACGGTGGAGGGGGTAGAGGTCGATGTTAGGGCCGAAAACGCTGTAAAGGCGCGTGAAAAGGCTTTGGCCGAGGCGCAGGTAAAGGCCTATGAAATGCTGGCCGAACGTTTCCTCACACCCGAAGAAGCAAAAACCTTTAAGGCGCCCGATGCGGATGCAGTTTCGTATCTCGTGCAGGATTACGAAGTCTTCAACGAACAGCTTTCCACCAAACGCTACAAGGCGACCTTCACCATCCGCTTCCGCCCGAATGCCATGAAAACGCAAATGGCATCTCAGGGCAAAATGCTTTCAGCGCCTAGGAAGCCCGTTCTGGTGTTGCCGTTCTATCAGGACTCCAGCATTCCGTTGCTGTGGTCAGACACCAACCCGTTCTTGATGGCGTGGAAAAATATCCCCGCCGACAAAAGTATGATCCAACCGACTGTGCTTCCGCTCGGTGATGCGCAAGACATTCAGCAAATCTCGGATGAACAGGGTTTGCAGTACGATCCTATCGAAGTGCAGAGCCTTGCCAACCGTTACGGCGCGGATGATGTCGCGATTTTGATGGCGTCTCCCGAAGCGACGGGCACAACTCAAGGGCGTTTGAGTGTCGCCATCTACAATAACGACTTCGAAGGTCCCGTCTTCGTGCAAAAAGTCACGTTCGATCAGTTGCCTGAAGAAACGCAGGATGCTTTGTTCACGCGCGCCGCGCTGAAAATAAAATCCCTGCTGCGCGAAAACTGGAAGGCGAACGCCGCTTACAATCCAAACACCCCCGTCGTGCCCCAACAACAAATAACCACGGTCACGACCTATCAGCAGCCTACGACCCAAGCCGCACCTGTTCCTTACACGCGCCCTGCACTGGGCGCATCCAAAACATACAACGCGCAAGCGCGTTTTGCTTCTGTGCAGGACTGGGTACGCATGAAAAACACGCTGGATAAAACCTATGGCGTGCAGTCGGTTTCGATCAAATCTATCAAGCCGCGCGAAGCGTCGCTGGACATTATGTATGCGGGTGACATCAACGCGCTGCAACTCGCCTTGCAGAATGCGGGCGTGGTCTTGCGCGGCGCCCCTTCGGGCGGACTGGAAATTTATCTAAGCGGTATGCAACCTCCTACAACAGTTTACGGACGATAACATCATGGCACTTACGACCACGGCAAAGGTAGGATTCTGGGCGGGTTTCTTCCTGCTGTTCATAGGTTTCCTGTGGGTCTTCAATTCCATTCTCACACCCTTTATTTTGGGTATCGCGATTGCGTATTTACTTGATCCCGTCATGCGCAAATTCTCGCGCAAAAAAATTCCGCGCTGGGCAGTATCGCTGATCATCCTCACGCTGTTCTTCGGCTTCTTGCTTTTGATGTTCGTTCTGCTCGCGCCTATGGCATTCCGTCAGGCGCAGATGCTGGTCGAACAGATGCCGAACTACATTCAAAACTTGCTCGATTACCTCAATCCGTATCTCATCTGGATTCAAGATCGCATCGGTGAAGATTATATCGAACAAATCAATGAATACCTGAAAGGCAACGCCGGAAAAGTCGTCGGCGTCACGGGCGGAATTACGGGAGGCATCGTCGGAGGTCTTGCTACGGGTGGAAAAGTCTTGGCCGAAATGGCTGCAACGCTCGCGCTCACGCCGCTTATCGCGTTTTTCATGATGACGGAATGGCCGAGCATTACGCGCTGGGTTGAAAGCCTTTATCCGCGTCAACATGCTTCGGTGATCCGTAGGCTTCTGAATAAAATAGACACAAAACTTTCCGGTTTCATTCGCGGGCAATTGACTGTGGCGTTCACGCTTGGCGTTATCTATGCCATAGCGCTTTCGGTCGCGGGTTTGAACTATGGATTCCTGATCGGTTTGGGTGCCGGTATCTTCTCGATCATCCCGCTCGTGGGCTCCACGCTTGGTTTGTTCATCGGAATTGTGGTTTCGTGGTTTCAGGCGGGCGATATCGTTTACACCTCAATTATCGCCGCCATCTTTATGGCGGGACAATTCATCGAAGGCAATTTCTTGGCTCCGAAAATGGTGGGTGATTCCGTCGGTTTGCACCCGCTTTGGATTATCTTTGCGTTGATGGCGGGTGGTTCCTTGCTCGGAATCGTCGGCATGCTCGTCGCTGTGCCTGTCGCCGCCGTCATCGGCGTTCTGGTCGGCTTTATGATCCAGCAATATAAAGCGAGCCTGCTTTATCTGAAGGAAACCGAAGAATCCTCGATCATTCTGGAAGACAGAAGGAATGTTTGAAGCTTCAAAAATCCAACAGATACCTTTTGATCTTGGTCACCGCACGGCGATGGGCCGCGATGATTTTCTGATCGCGCCCAACAATCAGGATGCGGTGGCGTGGATCGATCTCTGGCCAGAATGGCCCGCGCCGATTCTCATGCTTTACGGCCCCGTTGCTTCGGGAAAATCCCATCTCGCCGCGGTGTGGGGTGAAAAATCGAATGCCGCTTGCGTGCGCCCCGACACATTGAACGATGAATCCATCCGCTCCATCGCCTCGGCCGCGAAACATGTCATCTTGGAAGACGCGGACAAACTGATAGGCAATGTAGAAAATGAAAAGGGGCTCTTTCACCTTTACAATCTTTTCAAGGAAGAAAAACGCTCCATCCTGATGACACTAGTGGAGCCGCCGGTGCGCCGCTCTTTCGCATTGCCCGATCTGGCATCACGTTTACGCGCGGCGCCCGCCGTTGCAATACGCGAACCCGATGATGTTTTGCTGGGTTCTATCCTTGTAAAATTGTTTAACGATCGCCAGTTGCGCGTCAGCCAAGAAGTCGTGTCCTATATATTGTCGCATATGGAACGCTCCTTTGAGGAAGCCCGCCGGATAGTCGAGGATTTGGACCATTTGGCCTTGATCGAGAAGAAAAGCGTCTCAATACCCTTGACCAAAGAAATTTTCAAATAGGGGATATCTTATATTATAATTCTATAACAATTGGTTAGGTCTAATTTACCTGTTAAGATTTCGCGCTTGCAGCAGGTATTTAGCTTGATTTTTAGACTTAAAATAATTAACAGTAATTTTCATATATAATATAATGTGGTGTTTACAGGAATTTCGGCCTGTAAAGTTAACGGTTAGGTAATAGATTTTTCTCTATAAAAAAAAAGAAACAAGGGTCTGTGTAATCAATGTTAAACGCTGCTAGAACCCCCGGGGACCCCGTGTCCCTGAACGAAGACAATCTGTGGGAAGTGCCCCACATTTTCGACAAACCGCGTTATCTTTTGGATGACGTTCAAACCAGCATCTTTCACATCGGTCCGTCGAACTTCTTCCGTGCGCACCTTGCCAAAATGGCGCATGACATCATGAACAATGCTGCCGACCGCGAAGAGCCTCTGACGATGGGTATTATCGGCGCAAGCCTTCGCTCCCCCACCATCAAAAACGATCTTATGCCGCAAAACGGTTTGTACTGTCTGACGACCAAAGGCGTGGGCGTAGAGGAACATGAAGTTATCGGCAGTGTACAAAAAATTATCTGCGCCCGCGAAAACGCACAGGAAATGATTACGGCCGCCGCCGATCCTTCCATCAAGATCATTACTCTGACTGTTACGCAAAAAGGTTACTACATCGGCAAAGAAGGTCTCGATATTGACCATCAGGATATTAAAAACTGTCTCGACCCCAACAACCCCGAACTTTCCACCCTTGGTCTTCTGGCCCACTCTTTGAATCACAGACGCGTCCACGGTATCGCACCGCCCGTCATTGTTTCCTGCGACAACCTTCCAAACAACGCTGCAAAATTGAGAACCGCACTTGCGGGCTATGCGGCGCATATTGATCCGGAGTTACCCGCATGGATTGCTAACAACGTACCTTTCCCAACAACGATGGTTGACCGCATCACGCCAAGTAAGAGCGAGCATCATATGGCAGAGATTAGAGAACTCGGCATTATAGACAGCAACCCTGTTCTGACCGAACCGATGCCAAAAATTCCTTTCGTTATCGAGGATTTGAGTGAACGCGAAGGCCCTATCGGACAAGTTTTCCGTGATTCAGGAATTATGAAATTCGCAGACAAAGGCATTGGTGCAAGATTGTCACCTAAGGTTGGTGCCTATGAACATATGAAAGTTTCTGTTCTTAACGGCGCGCACATGGCGCTCGGCGTTGTCGGTCATCAGATGGGCTACAAATATTCGCACGAAGCGATGAAAGATCCGAACGTCCGTGAATTTGTCAGCCAGTTCATGGATGAAGTTATTGCGACTCTCGAGCCTCTCGAAGGCACCAACTACAACAAGTTTAAAGCAGAAGTCATATACAGACTCGACAACGAGTTCGTTTGTGACCCGCTTACCAGATTGGCCCGCAACGGCGTTGACAAAGTCGGCCAGCGTTTCTTGGAAACAGCTAAGAAAGCCATGTCTCAGAATCTGCCTTCCGATTGCCTTGCGTTTGCGTCAGCCGCTTTTCTCCATTACGAAGCAAAACTGACCGATGACGGCTATCTTCCTTCGCAGATCCCGACGATCACGCGTCAGCGCGAAAAAGGCGAGGATGTGGATCCCCCGAACGACGAAAAGGGCGGCGCGATGAAATTCCCCGCTCTGGTCCGCGATAACAAAGACGCCATGGCGGTTATCTTCAGCGAAACCCGCGTTTGGGGTCAGTTGGGCACGGAACCGCGTTTTACGGAACCCGTGGAAGAGCATTTCAAGGACATTGAAGATGACGGCATGCCGTTGGCTTTGGTGAATTTCGTAAAACGTAAAAATGGACTTGACCCTGCGCCCGGCGCTCCTAATGTCGGTATGCCTTAATCACTATTGGATATATAGCCAGATAATATTATGCAAGAATCCGCACAGAAAAAAGCACAAGGGAATGCCATGCGCCTTAACACCCAAAATTTGGCGCAACTGCCATCCTCCATTCCCAAACCTTCTTATGATCGCGCACAACTGAAATGCGGGATCGTGCATATGAGCGTCGGCGGATTCCACCGCTCGCACCAAGCTTTGTACATTCACGACTTGATGCAGAAAAATCCGTCCGATTGGATGATCGCGGGCGTTGGCATGCTTCCCAGTGATTCCACCAATGTCGCGGCGATGAACGAACAAGACGTGCTCTATAGTATCCTTGAAAGAACCACGAACGGCGATGAATTGAAAATATGCGGCGGTATCAAGGAAATCTACCATGCGCCCGCCAATCCTGCGGCTGTGGTCGAACGTTTGATGGATCCGGATGTTAAAATCCTCTCTTTGACCATCACGGAAAAAGGCTATTGCTACAACCAGCAGGGCGATCTCGATCTGGGCAACCCGAATGTCAAAAGCGATCTGGAATCGCCGGAAAATCCGAAAACCGCTTACGGCTATATCGTGAACGCATTGGCACGCCGCCGCAAAGTGGGCATGAAACCCTTTACGGTCATGTCGTGCGACAACCTTCCCGGCAATGGCCACCTGACGCAAAAACTGGTGCTGCAATTCGCCGATCAGATTAGCAAGGATTTGAGTGCATGGATCAAGGCCGAAGTATCGTTCCCCAATTGCATGGTGGACCGTATCACGCCCGTGACCACGCCCGAAATAGTCGACATCATCGAAAAACAATACGGTATAGAAGACAAATGGCCTGTCGTTTGCGAAGACTTCCGCCAATGGGTTCTCGAAGACAAATTCTGCAACGGCCGCCCCGCCTTTGAAGAAGTCGGCGTACAGCTGGTGCAAGATGTCGAGCCTTACGAGAAAATGAAAGTGCGCCTACTGAACGGTTCGCACTCCGCGCTTTCTTATCTCTCTTATCTGATGGGTTACCGCCGCGTCGATCTCGCGATGGCCGATCCTTTGATCGCAAAATTCGTGCGCACCTACATGGACAAAGACATCACTCCGTCCGTGCCCGATGTACCCGGTATCGATCTCGACAAATACAAAGACAAACTGATCGAGCGTTTCGCTAACAAGGCGATCGGTGATCAGGTGCAGCGTTTGGCTGAAGACGGCTCGCAAAAAATTCCCAATGCCATTCTTCCTTGCATTCGTTATGCGCTGGAAAATGGCGGATCTATCAAATTTGCCGCTCTGGCTTTGGCCGGTTGGCTCCGTTATCTGTCGGGCGTGGATGAATCCAATGAACTGATCGAGATCAAGGATCCCGCGAAAGCAAAAATGCAGGACCGTATCAAGGCGGACCCGAAAGATCCTACGGGCGTTCTGGGTCTCAATGAAATCTTCGGTGATGTCGGCATGAACGGCAAACTAATCGGCGCAGTAAGTGACGCGTTGACTTCGCTCCACGAAAAAGGTGCGAAGAAAACGCTTGAGGAATATCTGGCGGGCGCATAATTGCACCGTCCGAAAAACAATATTTAAAACAGGAATGATACTATGATCGTTGTATTCGGCTCTAACGTGCTCGACATCTTTTTCCATCAGGCGGATTTGCCCCCGCATGATCAGGTAATATTTCTCGACAGGCATGATGAAGCCCCCGGCGGCAAAGGTGCCAATCAGGCTGTCGCCGCTGCGCGCGCAGGTTCGGTTGTAAAATTCTATGGTGCGCTGGGTGATGGCGGCCATGGTCGCCAGATGTATAAAAACCTCGCGGCTAACAATGTCGATGTGTCGGGCGTAAAAATGCTCAAAGACGTTCCGTCGGGCCTTGCCACCATCTTTATCAACGACCACGATGGCAAACACAAAATTGTCGTCTCTCAAGGCGCCAATCTTTTGGCAAAACAAGACACGATTCCGGATTCCGTTCTGACCAAAGATACGACCGTTCTGGTTCAGGGCGAATTGCCGATGAAGGAAACCGAGGCGTTGATCCTCCGTGCCAAGGCAAAAGGCTCCCGCACCGTTATGAATTTCGCGCCGGCAGACAAACCGCTCAGCGCCGAACTTTTGAAAAATCTCGACGTCATCATCCTGAACGAACACGAAGCCGATGCGGTCGGAAGAATGTTCAGCATGCAAACGCATGACAAAACCGCTTTCTCGCAGGAACTGCACAGCAATTTCAATCTTGTCACGGTTGTCACCATGGGGGGCATAGGCTCGATCGTAACATCGAACGAAGGCACCTATATGGTTTCGCCTTTAAAAATCAAACCGATAGACACGGTCGGGGCAGGGGATGCCTATACCGGATACCTGACAGCCGCGCTGGATCAGGGAAAATCGCTGGAAGACGCCTTCAAAGAGGCTTCCGTGGCGGGTTCTCTGGCCTGTACCAAGGTCGGGGCACAAACAGCCCTTCCCATGCGCGCCGAAGTAGATCAATATCTGGCTCAGATCAACATTACGCGCATTTCTGCTCCTGAGCAGAAATTTGCATAAAACTCTGACTGGGATATATGACCAAGTTCAACCTCGAATGGAATCCCCATTACGACTTCGAAAACCCCGATAACAAACGGGAAATTGAAGCCGTGGAATCGTATCGTCTCGAAGACGATTCTGCCGATTATGAATCGGGGCAGGATGTCGATTCTCCGTGGGGCAGCAACCATGTGATCGAGGCGCGCCATTCGGGCGGTGGCGATGTCTGTATCAAACAAATTACGGTCAAGCCGGGCTATATGCTTTCCTTGCAACGCCACCGCGGCCGCGCCGAATTATGGGACGTGCGCGACGGTATCCTAACCGTCATTTTAAACGGTGCTCGTTATGATGTGTATGCGGGCGGTTCTCTGTCCCTACCGCAAGGCTCTGTCCATTGTATGATCAATTCTTCGGACGAACCCGTAACCGTCGTGGAAACACAAACGGGAATTTGCCGTGAGAAAGACAATATACGCCTTATCGATTCCAACAGCCGCCCCACATATCCCCTGACATCCGAAGTCGAATATCAATCCGCGAAACTATATGCGGATATTCAGGCCGAACACGTGGCGCGTTACGGCTTTGGCGACATGCCCCACAAAGCCCTGCTAAAGAAATAACATGGCCAAATTTTCCGTGCGCATCGGCATTGATTTTGGTGGCACAAAAACCGAAATTATCGCGCTGGATGCATCCAACGGCAAGGAACTCTTCCGCAAACGTATCAACACGGTCCGCGACGATTATGCGGCAAGCCTGCAATCCTTCAAAGAATTGATAGACGAAGCCGAAGAAAATATCGGCGCGAAAGCCACGATCGGTATGGGTATTCCCGGCTCCATATCGCTGGACACGGGGCTTGTTAAAAATTCCAATTCGCTTTGGATGAGCGGTAAGCCGATGAAAAAGGATCTGGAATCTTTGATGAACCGCGAAGTGCGTATCGAAAACGATGCCAATTGCTTTGCGGTGAGCGAGGCCACAGACGGCGCGGGGCAGGGTGCCAAGATTGTGTTCGGCGTCATCATCGGCACGGGCTGCGGCGGTGGTGTAGTGGTGAACGGTAAACTTGTGACAGGCCGTAATGGCATTGCGGGTGAATGGGGCCATAATCCGCTCCCTTATCCGCGCTGTTATGCGCCCGATGGTTTGCTCAACCTTTTTAAAATTCCCATCCAGCCGACGGACAAAAAAATTATCCTGACGACGAAAAATAAAGACTGGGCGGAATATCCGGGTGAATATTGCTACTGTGGCAAACAATCTTGTCAGGAAACATGGATTTCAGGCACTGGATTTAAACGCGATTACGCGCGTGTGACGGGTGAGGAACTCAGCACGCATGATGTCATCGCGAACGCCAAAGCGGGCGAACCAAAGGCCGTGGCAGCGTATCAACGGTATGCTGATCGTCTTGCGCGCGCTTTGTCCGTGGTTATGAATCTTTTTGATCCCGATGTAATCGTGCTGGGCGGGGGGATGAGCAATGTCGCGGCGTTATATGACGACGTGCCAAGGCTATGGGGCCAATATGTGTTTTCCGATTTTGTACACACGAAACTGAAACCGCCGATCCACGGGGATTCATCGGGCGTACGCGGCGCTGCGTGGCTTTGGGACAAGAACGATTAGACTTCCACTTTTTTGACGCGGCCTTTTTCAAGGCGTAGGGCGATCTTCCCGCTCTTGAGATCGATCGCGTCTTTTCCGAACACTTCGAGCCTCCAGCCGTGCAGCGCGGCGATATCGGGATTGGCTTCTACGGCAAGCGTTTCCAGATCTTCTGAATCCGCCACCAGTTTTGCCGCGACATCCGCTTCGGAACAATTGATGCGCAAAAGCATCTTGAGCATTTCAAGCGTGCCTTGCGCCTGCTTGGGGAAGGGCTCTTTCCTGGTAACCTTGGGCCAGTTTTCGCGCGGGGAATCCAGCGCGGAGTTGATAATTTCCAAAACCTGTTTGCCCACTTTGCCGCGCGCTAGGTCGGAAGGAAGGCTTCTGATTTGTTGTAAAGAATCCTCATCGCGCGGCTTGTACATCGCGATATCGGCGATCGTTTCGTCCTTTAAAATTCGTGATCTGGGCACATCGCGACGCACGGCTTCTTCTTCGCGCCATGCGGCCAGGGCTTTCAACGCCATCAGCACGTCAGAGCGGTCGGAGCGCACCTTGATACGCTTCCATGATTCCTCGGGCGGGTTTTGATATGTCCTCGGGGAATTCAAAATTTCCATCTCCTCGAACACCCATTGCTCGCGGCCTTTCTTGGCTAAACGCTCGTGTAACTTTTCGTACACGCCGCGCAGATACACGACATCGTCGAGCGCATAACGGATCTGTTTAGGGGATAACGGTCTACGTGACCAATCTGTAAACTGTGCGTTCTTTTCCAGTTCCTGTCCTGTTAGCTCACGCACTAATGCGTTATACGCTACTTGATCGCCAAATCCGCATACCATTGCTGCGACTTGCGTGTCGTAAATTGGGGAGGGGAGCACTTTGTAAAGATGGTAAAAAATCTCCAGATCCTGACGTGCGGCATGGAAAACTTTTAGAACATTTTTATTTGCCATCAAATCGCGTACGGGCGCCCAATCCAGCCCTTCGATAAACGGGTCTATCGCGGCGGCATCTACCGTGGGCCCGGCCATCTGGAGAAGGCAGAGCTTGGGGAAATAGGTTTTATCGCGCAAAAACTCGGTATCGATGGCGAGGTATTGCCCTTTGGAAAGATCGGCGCAAAGCTGGTTAAGCTGCTCTTGAGTCTGAATAATCATGCTTTTGGTTTAAAGGCTCAAAAGGTTAAGGGGAAGGGGGGATATGAAATGGCCCACCGAAGTGCCAATTATTGACATAACTATATGCTTATGATACTTAAATGCCCATGAAAACCGCCAAAATGTTAATAGCTTCCGCCGCTTTTCTGGCCGCTGCCGCACCCGCGCTGTCGCAAACCGATCCCGATGCGAAACTGAAACGCTGCGCTGCAGAGGCGATGGATATCCATGCTCCGGAACATGCGAAAATCACTACGCGTTTCTATGTCAACGCCATTCCGCCCACGGACAATATTTTCTACCTGTACAGACAGGGTGATCACATCGAAGAAGGACGCATTTCCATCGCAAAGGGTAAGAGCGGCCCCGCAACCTTGAACATTTACATTAGCACCGTCCGCACCGCGGGTTTTTACGGCATGAATTCACCGCGCGATGCGTCCAGCAGTTTCAACGCTGACAAAGGTGACATCTACAAACTGACCCAACAAACCACCGTCACGCTCGATGGCGGCGAAAAATATTCAGATACGGTGCGCGTGCGCGCCAAAAATATTTTTGAAGAAATCAAAAAATGCACGAAGCCAGAACCAAAATTAGGCTGATATGAAACACTCTCTCACCAATACGCGCGGCCCCGCACTCGCTTTGGCATTCGCGCAAAACGCGCAAGCATAACCCTCAGCTATGCCTATCCATACATCACCTTTCATCTATCTCACGCCCGATGAATTGCCACGCTATGCGAAATACGCCGTGAGCTATGCGAAGGCGGCGACGCCTTCCAATTATGAGCTCGAGATAACGAAATATCTGCTTAAAAGACACAATGTTTATTCTTACTGGGCGCACGTAGGAAAATACCGCGAAGACGGATTCGAAGGTCTTGTACTTACCTGGAGAGAAAAAGACGGCAAGCCATTCGGTGGAAATTGGGATATCGAATTCGCTTCCGAAACTTTCCCCGCGAAAGGAAAAGATTATTACACGCACGAAATCTGCTTTGTGAAAGGTGAACTCGGCGGCATCATCGGCAAGCTTGAGGGCCAATATGCGGAAAGCCGCAAGTAGGACGGCCCCGCCTTAGAACATTTCCCGGCGCAGGTCCAACGCGTCTATATCGCAATTTTGGACAATTGCGACCTGCGCTACTGATTAGTTAATTTCCAAAATTTGCATAATACAACCTTTTTTTGTTATGGTTGGGTTATGGATTTTGAAAAACTCTTAAGAGATACAAGCAACGGTGTTTTAGCCTTTATTTTTCAAGGCAAGGCACAAGGACAAACGGCTGATCCTGATGCGCAACTGAAAAACTGTGCGGCAGAAGTGATACACGAGCAAGCACCAGTCGGCGCTAAAATCTCCCGCGAACGCCATCCTTATTTTGGTGATGTGTTTGGGTATTTAGCCACAGGACCAGGAAAAGATTTTTCGACGGGAGCCATATTCATTCTGCCTGGCAATGGCGGCCCGGGTAGCTTGTTCACGCAATCTTTGCAAGACGATGGCCGACATGGTTCTATAGTAGGCCTGGAAGCAGATAAAAGATATCTCGAAAGACCCGCCCGTTCGTTATCGTCGATATTGTATCCGTTAGTGAATAAGCCCGATATGTTGGACGGCAGACATAATGCCTTAAGAGCAGCCGGTCAAAAAACCTCGAGCAGACTTCTGGACGGAATGCGCCATTGCATGGCGGGCGGCCCTTTGATCAGCTAAACCCGCCGAAAGGCTGGAATTCCGTAGCTTTTCCCCTTTGCCAAAGCTTTCCCAACCTTGTATAAAATCCTTTGCTTACAAAGGGTTTTAAAACATGCATCTTTACAGAACGCACAAATGCGGCGAACTTCGTAAATCGGACATAGGCAAGACGGTGAAACTGTCTGGATGGGTCCATCGCAAACGCGATCATGGCGGCGTTCTGTTCATAGATTTGCGCGATACCTACGGCCTGACCCAGATTGTCGCACAGGGCAATGCGGACCTCGAACGCGTCCGCGGCGAATCCGTCATCACGATCGAGGGCGAAGTGGTTGCCAGAGCCGAAGGCACGACCAACGCGAAAATGCCCACGGGCGATATCGAGGTCGTGGCGAAATCCGTCACCGTCCAATCCAACGCCGATGTCATTCCGTTTCAGGTGGCCGAAGAAGATGGCGCGGGCGAAGAAGTACGCCTCAAATACCGTTATCTCGATCTGCGCCGCGAAGGGATGCATTCCCGCGTGCGCCTTCGTAACAACGTCATCGCCGCCATGCGCCGCCGCATGTGGGCCGAAGGGTTTCAGGAATTCAACACACCGATTTTGACAGCAAGCTCCCCTGAAGGCGCGCGCGATTATTTGGTTCCATCGCGTCTGCACCCTGGTAAATTCTACGCACTGCCGCAAGCGCCGCAGCAATTCAAGCAACTCCTGATGATGTCGGGCTTTGATCGCTACTTCCAGATCGCGCCGTGTTTCCGCGATGAAGATGGACGCGCCGACCGCTTGGCCGAATTCTACCAATTGGACGTTGAGATGTCGTTCGTGCAACAAGAAGACGTGTTCGAAGTCATGACCAATGTCGTCAAAGGCATCTTCGAAGAATTCGCGGATTTTACAGGCACCAAACACCGCGTCGAATTCCTGCCGAACATGAAATACGGCGACGCGATGGAAAAATACGGCTCGGACAAGCCTGACCTTAGAAACCCACTCATTGTCACCGACGTGACAGAAGTGTTCAAACGCGATGATGTCACCTTCAACGCGTTCAAAGGCGTGATCGCGAAGGGCGGCGTGGTGAAATGCATCCGCGCGCCGAAGGTTGCGGACCGTCCCCGTTCCTTCTTCGACAAACTCAATGACTGGGCACGCGGCGAAGGCGCGGTGGGCCTCGGCTACATCACGTTCAAGGATGGCGCGGGAGCTGGGCCTATCGCGAAATTCGTCCCCGCCGAAGCGCAAGCCATACTCAACAAAACCGCAGGGATGGAAGAGGGTGACGCTATATTCTTCGTGTGCGACATGCCAGAAAAGGCCGCAAAATTCGCGGGCCGCGCACGTGACCGCATCTGCGATGACATGGGTATCCGCGAAACAGGCATTTATAAACTTTTCTGGATCGTCGATTTCCCGATGTTTGAGCTGGACGAGAAAACCGGTAAGGTGGATTTCTCCCACAACCCGTTCTCCATGCCCCAGGGCGGGCTTGAGGCTCTGAACGGCCCCGATCCATTGAAAGTCATGGCCACGCAATATGACTGCGTGTGCAACGGCTATGAATTATGCTCGGGTGGTATTCGTAACCACAAACCCGAAATCATGGAAAAAGCGTTCGCGATTGCGGGCTACCCCAAAGAAGTGCTGGAGAAAAAATTCGGCGGCATGCTGAATGCGTTTCGTTACGGCGCGCCGCCTCACGGTGGCTGCGCGTTCGGTGTGGACCGCATCGTGATGCTACTGGCGAATGAACCGAACCTGCGCGAAGTCTATGCCTTCGTGATGAACGGCCAATACGAAGACCCGATGATGAACGCGCCGTCGGATATCACCGAGGCACAATTGAAAGACCTGCACTTGAAACTTAATCTGCCAAAGAAAGTAGAGGCCGCCTGATGCCCGAACATTTTAAAAACCGCACACCGGATGAACGCCTATATATTCTCGAAGAGCAAATGATCAAGGTGAATAAAATGCTACGGCCCGACGGGTTTCTTGAGAACCAAGTCGTGGAATATGAGCGCCGTATAGCCGCGCTCGAGGCGGAAATAGCGATCTTGTAGCAAGGCAAAGCGGCTTAACGATAAACTTGTTCCGGCGGCGGTCCTTTCAACCGCCCCAGCTGTGCGTGGAGCAGCACGTATTCTTTGAACAGCGTCGTGTTTTGCGTTTCCGGCGGTTTTATTTCGGGCAATGAAGTTTCAAGTGCGTATGTATAATTTCCTGCAGTCGTTTGGAATGTATAACCGAGGCTCTCCACCGTCGCTTTTCTAGCCGTAAGGCAATTGTTACAGGCGCTAAAGATCAGGGCCTGTTCATGCACATGGAATGCTGCGCGGCAAGTATTGTTCTATATGCCGAGCATGCGATCGGGCGTGCCTTCGTCATACTTCACCGTAAAATACTGTGACAGATCACGGATGTTTTTTGTAAGTTTTGGCAACAAGGATAGACGGCTTTTGCGTGCCAATAAAATTATGCGGCGTATAATGGAGATCATCTATCACATGCGGTTTTGACGGGTCCGTTTCATCAACGAGTATAACAACGCAATGAAACCTGTTTTCGTTCTTAGGATCTTTTTGCTCCAAAGAACGTAAGGTCTATACGCTTTGTGGGTGGGGATCGGAATCCGTCAATAAATCCTCAATCGTTGTCTTGCAAAAACAGTACAGGAAAATCCCTTTAACCTTCAAATTTGCCCGTAGTACCAAGGTCTTCTTGACAAAAATAGCCGAATTTCTATGCTTTTCGCATGGCTATCTTGAAGGAAATCTGGCGGTTCTGGAAATGGATTTGCGTGGCGGTGGGCACCACCACGGTCTTATTGCTGCTTCTCGTATGGCTTTTGAACGCGTGCTGTACGCCTGATCCCGCGCCGTTTGAACCTATAGAAGACTGCATCCAAAGCGGCGGCACATGGAATTTCGAGACCTCCTCTTGTGAACGGGCAGGGTGAAGCCTATGTTGCTTCTATAACCCTTTAAAAGCCCACGAGCAAAGCGAGCCGACATGAAGCAACTCCTCCTGACATTAGCGTTAATATTGGTCTCCTTTAACGCCTACGCGACCTTCGAAGTCACGTCGCCGCCGAGCGCAGCCGATGTTGTGCAGGCAGCGCCGATGGCAGCATCCGCGCCACAATCCGCATCGCCCAAATTCGCCGTTTTCGCGGGCGGGTGTTTTTGGTGCATGGAGAGCGAATTCTCCCATCAAAAAGGCGTTTCCGATGTGACATCCGGTTATGCGGGTTCCGATGAAAACGCGAAACAACCGACATATGAAGAAGTCGGCACAGGCAAGACGGGTTTCAAAGAGGCGATCTCGGTAACCTATGACCCCGCCGTTATAACTTACGTGCAATTGCTCGATATATTCTGGAGCAACGTGGACCCGTTCGATAATCAGGGCCAGTTCTGCGACAAGGGCACACAATATCAGGCCGCAATATTTGTGTCTTCCCCCGAAGAACGCAAACTCGCCGAAGAATCTCTGGCAACTGTGGAAACGAAGTTTTCCCGCAAAGTCGCCACGCAGATACTACAGCAGATGACCTTCTACGCCGCAGAGGATTACCATCAGGATTATTACGAGAAGAACAAAGAGCGTTATGAGCAATACAAGCAGGGCTGCGGCCGTGATAACAAACTCGAAGGCATCTGGGGCGATGATGCGCAAAAGGTTGTCACCGATGCGCCCATGACCGCCTTGCCCGAATCTGTCGCTCCCACTGCGTCTGCGCCAACACCTGCTCCTTAAAAGGGCGACCCGGTACCTTGGGGTTCGGTACCGGGTCTATTTCGCCTGCCTTGGGGCTTGGGGTTTCACGGTTGGGAGGGGTGGCAGGCAAAAATTCTGTTCTCTATCCTAGGCGGTCATATTTGATCCGCGCTCGTAAATTCCTTTGTTGCTGAGCTTTTGCGCGTAAAGTTTTTCATCCGCGGCACCGAAAATTTCCTCGGCCACATCAGCTCCGCTGTAATCCTTCAAACCCAGTGACGCACGCACGGGAATTTCCGCGCCGTACCAGACGAGGGAGAGTGAATTCAATTGTTTGATAAGATTTTGCGCGCGGACCAGTGATTTCTCGCGCTCCGTGTTGGCGAGCAGCAACACGAATTCATCACCGCCAAGGCGTGCGCAGAAATCCATCACACGGGAATTATGTTCCAGCGTCGTCGCGACCATGCGCAGGGCGGCGTCGCCTGCTTGGTGGCCATACGTGTCGTTGATGACTTTAAAATTATCCAGATCGATCACGATCAAAAGACCGCCTTTGGAATGGCCGCGTGCGGCACGGTCCGTTTCCTTGCGAAAGATTTCAAAAAACCCGCGGCGGTTCAAAAGACCGGTCAGTTCGTCGCGCGTGGAAATATGTTCCAGATGCGCGATGCGTTTTTCATGTTCGCGGATTGTCGCTTCGGCGGCATCGATCCGTCGATGCGCGTATTTCAGAATGGCGATGCTTGCCGCCATCGTGCGCCACCAACCGTCGCGCTCCAGATCACGCGTCGCTTCGCCTTCGCTTTTTTGTGTAACGATAGCGTTGCCTGCCTTGCGAGGCATGGCAGGTGCGGGAAAAACCGACTCGCTCTGTTGCATTATCAATAACACCCTTACTGTTCGTCTTGTCCGCTACTCCTAGCGGGCGCACGCCATCGTGCTAACTCCATAATCCAACCATGCGAACCCTGTGCCAGTTCCCCTTAACCAAATTTATCCATTTTTTTCAATGGCTTGTTATATTTTCAATAATGGAAAAATTAACGGCGAAAAGGGGCATTTTTTGCAAGCTTTGCCTATCGAAACAAAAGGCGCGGCAAGATATGCCGTTAAGGTTTGTCTTTGAAGGATTAAGCCCCTGTATTACAATTGTAAGTCTGTCTTACACCTCACTTTGGAAGGTTTCGTAATGGCGTTTTCCAAGCCTTGTCTGTTGGCGTTTGCGTCCGTGCTGTTAATCATGGGCCCGCAGGTGCAGGCGGCCCCTGCCGATGTGCTCGCCAAGGGCTTGTTGGCCCACAAGGCGCTCTACGATATAGACCTCGTCGCCACGCATAGCGGATCGCAAATCCTCAATATCAGCGGACAGATGTCCTATGAATGGAAGCCCGGATGCGATGCATGGGTCACGGACCATAAATTCAAATTGTTCTATGAATATGCCGATGCGCCGGGCATGAAAATCACGTCTGATTTTTCCACCTTCGAAACCTATGACGGCAAGAGTTTGAACTTCACATCCCGCCGCCAGAGGGACGGACAGATGTATCAGGAAATTCGTGGCTATGCGGGCATTGATACAAAGGGCGGCGAAGCCGTTTACCGCTATCCCGAAAAAACAAAATATACTCTGATGAACGGCACGCTGTTCCCGATGGGCCATACGCTGGAATTAATCAAGCGCGCGAAAGCGGGCGATAAATTCTATTCCGCGCAAGTGTTCGACGGCAGTGATGAAGAAGGCCCGATCGAAATCAATTCATTCATCGGCAAGGATACGAAACCCGATGCGTCGATGCTCTCTAATACGAAGATCGATAAGGACATGCTCAAAGCCAAATCATGGAATGTCCGCATGGCCGTGTTCCCGTCAAAAGATCAGGAAGAAGAATCCGATTATGAAATGAGCATGGCCTTCCACGAAAACGGCATCATTTCCAGCATGTTGATAGAGTATGACGATTTCTCCGTGACCCAGAAACTGGTCGCTCTGGAGCCCATTCCCGCGGAAAGCTGCGGCAATACTCCCAAAGAGCCGAAAAAGCCGTAAAACCCATATGTTCCGCTATGTATCTTAACAATCTGGTAACCAATACGCTGGTAGCATCTTGGATAGATCATCCAGATCTGCACAGAAGGATTAAGGGCTTCAAATCATGACGAAAACCGTTCTCATTGTAGAGGACAACGAACTGAACATGAAGTTGTTCAGGGACCTTCTCGAGGCGCACGGAATCGCCACCATCGAGACGCGCAACGGCATGGAAGTTTTGGAGATCGCCCGGACCCAAAAACCGGATCTTATTTTGATGGATATCCAACTTCCTGAAGTGTCGGGCCTCGATGTCACAAAATGGCTCAAAGGCGACGAAGTCCTCAAATCCATTCCTGTCATCGCCGTAACGGCGTTCGCCATGAAGGGTGATGAAGAAAAAATCCGTCAGGGCGGCTGTGAAGATTATATTTCCAAACCGATTTCCGTTTCCCGCTTTTTAGAGGTCATTCAGACCTATTTGAAAAAAGCGGATAACATAAAAGAAACAAAAGAAGAAGAGGCAACACCACTCCCCAATTTCGAAATCCGCGATGCGGGACAAGAAGACGATAAAGGAGAGGACGACGCACCGGAGGTCATTCTCGATGATGAGGATTACCCCGAAGATGGAATTAAATAGAGGGTATTGAATTAAATGTCAGCGCGCGTATTGGTCGTCGACGATATATTACCGAACGTAAAACTTCTGGAAGCCAAGCTTTCCAGCGAGTATTACGACGTGCTGACCGCCACGAGCGGCGCCGAAGCCTTAGAAAAGGTTGCTTCGCAAAGCCCCGATATCGTTTTGCTGGACGTTATGATGCCCGGTATGGACGGTTTCGAAGTGTGCAGACGCATCAAGGCAAATCCTGCCACCGCGCATATTCCCGTGGTTATCGTGACCGCATTGACCGATTCTTCCGACCGCATCAAAGGCCTCGAAGCCGGTGCGGATGATTTCTTGTCCAAACCTTTAAACGATACCGCGTTGATGAGCCGCGTGAGATCGTTGGTCCGTTTGAAAATGACGGTCGATGAATGGCGCGTGCGTGAAAACACGGCCACGCAACTCGGCGTCACCGAAACCACCGCGAACGCCATGAACGAACCTGTCGAACATGCGCGCGTGCTCGTGATAGAAGACCAAGGGTTCGAAAGTAAGAAGTTTATCGAAACATTGAAAACCGATGACGACATCGTGATCGTCGCGGAAACGGGTCTGGATGCCATGGCCAAAGTGGCGCAAAACGATTACGACCTTCTGGCCGTGTCTTTGAATTTGAAAAACGAAGACGGCCTGCGCCTTTGCTCGCATTTGAGATCTTCTGAGAAAACGCGTCAGGTTCCCATTTTAATGATCGCTAACGAGGAAGACATGCCGCGCATCGCGCATGGTCTCGAAATCGGCGCGCATGACTATATTCTGCGTCCCGTGGACCGCAACGAATTGCTGGCGCGTGTTAGAACACAGGTCCGCAGAAAACGTTTCCAGGAACGTCTGCGTTCCAATTTTGAATTGAGCCTTTCGATGGCTTTGACGGACTCCCTGACGGGCCTCTACAACCGCCGTTATTTCGAAGTCCACTTGCAAAAACTTCTGCAGAAAAACATGCAAAGCAAAAAGGCCATGGCCGTATTGATGATGGATATCGACCATTTCAAATCAATTAACGACACGCATGGCCACGCGGTGGGCGATGAAATTTTGAAGGTATTTGCCAAACGCGTGCAGGACTCTCTGCGCTCCTTCGATTTGGTTGCCCGTTTGGGTGGTGAGGAATTTGTGGTCATTCTGCCCGACATATCTCCTGACATGGCGTATTTCATTGCCGAACGTCTGCGCAAGATGATCGCTGATGATCCGTTCGTTTGCGCTGCAAAAGGCGGTAAGGTCAGTATAACGACTTCCGTCGGTGGTACGATTATCGAAGACAGCAATGTCGATATGTTGGGTGTTTTGAAACGCGCAGATGAGGCGCTGTACGAGGCCAAAGAAAGCGGACGCAACGCGGCCGTGTTTGAAAACAAAGGCAAGCTCGACCCCGGTGCATACCAGCAAGAGGCGCGGGCGTTCCTCGAATAATCGAGACATAAAAAAAGCCACCGTAAGGTGGCTTTGCTCTTTGCTCGCTAAGAAGATTAGTTCTTCTTGGAGGGTGGCATTTTCTTTTCTTCGAAAACGACATGCGCGCCGGTTTTGCCCGTGGCTGCGTTCGTTGCCCAAGGGTCGAATTTCTTCATTTTCAGCTTCTCGGTCGCTTTCGCACCCTTCTTGGTGTAGTAACGGAAACCCGTACCAGCTGTTGATTCCAAGCGCACCTTGGTCGCGCCGCCGCCTTTTTTAGCCATGGTAGATACCTTTATCCTCGAAAATTAGACCCGCATATTGCGGTTTTTGGCTGTATTGTCAAGAAAACTATTAACTATCAGCCAACCGCTGCACCTGGCCCGCGGAACGGAGTGACATTCGCCCCAAGTCCTCCAAAAAGTGCAGGAAACAGACGCTTTCCACCATTTTCATAATGCAAAGCAGTTTTCTCTGCAGCTACATTAAGCGTTTCCACCGCAAAAAGGCGTATGTTTTCAATGGCTCTGTCCAAGGTTGGGTTGCGTCCCGCGTCTTGAAATGCCTTCGTTAAGGCAGCGTAAGCAGGGGGCGGGTTGTTAATTGCCCTGAGTACATGGGGAATAATAGGGTTACGGGCTGCCGAATCTTCCTCTGTAAATTTGATGAAGGCAGCTGCCTTGTCTAAAATCCTGTTGGATATCTTTGCCGAGCCTTGTGTGGCGATCAGGTGGACGAGGCCGGATATCTGGTTTTTAAGGTCGGTCTGCTTGCCGCCTATATCACCGGAAAAAAGCATGATGGAACCTTTGCCTAGGCGGGTAGCAAGAAGTTCTGCCTGTTGTACCGTAAGGTTTTGAGGCTCGTCGATAATCACGAATGCAGGTTTTTCGGGCGTGCCGTAAGTTTCGCCGCGCTCCCATATGGGAATGATGGCGCGCAAGATGCCTTTGTTTTCCAACTGCGTCATGCTCTGGCCGGTAATCTTTTGAATGTTGCTCGCAATACCCGGATTTGTAAAGGGCGCACTTTTTTTACGTTGGTCGCCTGGCATCGCCGCATCTGTACCGCCCGCTGTAGTGGGGGGACGTATTACGATAATTTCTCCTGCCATGCCTGCTCGGTATGCGTCAATGCCAGCACGTAAAGCAGTGTAGGTTTTACCGCCCCCTGCAGGGCCACCGAGATACAAATAGGAGTTAGCAAATTGACGTTTGCCGTTGTCGCCCGGCAAACTGTCCAATGCGGCCATATAAGTGTAGGCCTGTGATTTATTGACTGGTTTAAAAAATTCATTGATTACAGGAAGGTCTGATTTGTCCTTGGTCATTTCATCTTTTGCATTTTTGTAGAATTGCTTTCCGGCGCCTTCTTCAAAAATTCTGCTGTCACGTGTTTCAGCTTTACGGGAAGAACTGGGCAAAACTATGTAGCGTTTACTCCTCTCTAGCGCGTCCTGCGCTTCGGGCAACAAAGTTTTAAGCTCGGCTTCGATCTGGTTCCAGTGCTCTGGGCGTATGGCTTTGGTTTTTGATATCCCAAATCTTTCTTGTGTAACGGCTGCCCTTTGGTCTAGTTGTTGGATAAGGCGCTCAGCAATTTTTACATTTGATTCTTTGCCGCTGATGCTGATGAGCGCTTTGTTTTCGACGACTGGGCGCACATCAACATTCAATTCATTGCTTATTCTTTTTGAGAATTCGCTCTTGCTGCCATCGACCAATCTGCGTGTAACGAAGTTGGTGACTTGCACATTGATTTCAATGAAGTCTGTTTGTTTTTCACCCATTTTATTTCTCCCTCTGATTGAACTCTAAAAAAAAATTGGTTAAAAAAAGAGGCCTTAAAGGCCTCTTATGAGTCGCACGAGCGCTGCAAATGTCATCGCATCTGGTTCGCTAAATGTTGCATCTGCCGCCATAATAATTTCCCTTACAAAGTAAAACTTTTACAAAAACTATTTACGCTTTTTCTTGCCGCCTTTTGGACTATATTTTTTTGGGTCTTGGCGGGCGTTTTTGCCTTTATATTGTGTATCTTTATGTCTGCCATGTGAATTTTGCAATGCATTATTAGAAGGTTTGAATTTAATCCCCACCAAATCCGCACTTTCATTGCCGACCATCTCGAAAAGGCTGGATCCCGTGAACCCGTCCGCCTCGACAATGCGAATCTTAACGGGGGCACCCAAACGATAAATACGGTTTGATTTTCGCCCTACCAGTGCATGCTGCTTCTCGTCATGCACGTAATAATCAGATGGCAGCGTGCGGATAGGGATCAAACCATCCGCGCCGTTTTCATCAAGCGTGATGAATAATCCAAAGCGCGTGACGCCGTTGATGCGGCCACTGAAGGTATCGCCAATGCGGCTCTGCATCCATTTAGCGGTGAACCGATCGACGGAATTTCTTTCGGCTTCGGCAGATGTTCTTTCAGTTTGCGATATATGTTGTGACTTTTCTTCGAGAGTCACCTCTTCTTCATCCGACAAGCCGCCGGGACCAAGATCGAATGCGCGTATCAACGAGCGATGCACGAGCAAGTCCGCATAACGGCGAATAGGGGAGGTGAAGTGCGCGTATTTGAGCAGAGCCAAACCAAAGTGCCCGATATTTTCAGGATTGTAGATGGCTTGGGATTGTGAGCGAAGCAATACTTCACTCACGAGGTGTGAATACGGGGATTCTTTGGCCTTTTGCAAAAGAAGATTGATTTGCGCAGGTTTGATGGAACCACCTTTAGGTAAGGAAAGACCAAACGCATCGAGGAAGTCCCGCGCTGCATCGAGTTTTTGTTCGGATGGGCGATCGTGGATACGATACACGCAAGGAGCCTTGCGGCCTTCCAAAGCTTGCGCCGCAGCAACGTTAGCGAGGATCATGAATTCTTCGATCAATTTGTGGGAATCAAACCGTGCGCGGTTTTTGACTCCCGTCATATTGCCGTGTTTATCGATCAAAATTTGTCTTTCAGGTAAATCGAGATCCAGCGCGCCGCGTTGCATGCGCGCCTTGTCAAGAATGCCATACGCCTCGTAAAGCGGGTTGATGACGCGTTCCATCAACGGATCGGTGAGATCGGATTTTTCACCGTCTTTTGCCGCTTGCACCTGATCATATGTTAGGCGCGCTTCGGAACGCATAAGGCCGCGCACGATTTTGTAGGATTTTAGCGCGCCATCGAAATCGATGCGCATATGAAACGCCATACAGGCGCGGTTTTCTTTCGGTCGCAGAGAACACAAATCATTCGATAACGCTTCGGGTAGCATCGGGACGACGCGGTCGGGGAAGTAGGTGGAGTTACCGCGGCGCAATGCTTCGCGGTCTAGCGGCGTTCCAGGACGCACGTAATAGGCAACATCCGCTATGGCGACGATCAAATGATAACCGTCTTCTTCTTTTTCGGCGAACACGGCATCATCAAAATCACGCGCATCCGCGCCATCGATTGTAACAAGCGGATATTGCCGCAAATCTTCGCGGGCCTTTAAATCTGGCACCACCATACCTTCGGTGGCATCGATAACCTCTTGCGGGAATTTCTCGCTTAAACCCGCTTCGTACAGCGCTATCAACGAAATCGCTTTCGGGTCATCGCGGCGGCCGATCACTTGGATAATACGGACTTTCTTGCGCTGCAATCCGCGTGCCGGTTGAATTTCTCCCACTACGAGATCGCCTTCTTCCGCACCGTTTAAATCAGCTTGGCCGACATCGAAATCATGTTTGGCTTTTTTGCTGGCGGGTTCCAGAACATATCCGTTCTTGTGCCGCACCAATTGCCCCATCACGTTGCCGCGTGGATCATCAAGCCGTTTGATGACTTTGCCTTCGTAGAGTTTGTCAGAAAAGCGGCGCAACGCGACCATCGCGCGATCGCCTTCTTTCAACGCGGGATGGCCTTTGCCGTACTCGGGCACGATTTCAATTTTGGGTATTTCGCCCTGCAATTCCGCATTCCATTCCGTGGGCTTTGCAAACACATCGCCGTCTATATCGATTTCATAGACTTCAACCACGGCGACGGAAGGAAGACTTTTGGGAACGGTGTAATCCTGCCCCGGCATTTTGACGATTAAACCGTCTTCGGTGAGTTCGCGGAGCATTTCCTTGATATCGCGGCGATCATCACCGCGAATTTGGAAAGCATCGACGATATCGCGCTTGGAAAGGGGGGAGGGGCTATCCGCGATAAGCTTGAGAATCGTATTTTTATCGGGTTTTGGGGGCGTAGGGCGGCT
Organism: Micavibrio sp.; assembly: GCA_040381535.1. Lineage (GTDB taxonomy): Bacteria > Pseudomonadota > Alphaproteobacteria > Micavibrionales > Micavibrionaceae > Micavibrio_A. The sequence continues at coordinate 35,448 of JBEIHF010000019.1, forward strand.
CATGTCCTTGATTGTAGGGCTTTCGTTTGCTATTTCTCAATGCCTGATTGCCCTAAAAAATGGACTATACATGCAAAAAATCCTCGTTACCGGCGCCGCGGGCTTCATAGGCTACCATCTAGCTCGCCGCTTATGCTCCGACGGGCGCGAGGTATTCGGCATCGACAATCTCAATTCCTATTACGACGTATCTTTGAAGGATGCGCGGCTCGAACAGCTCAAAACCCTGCCGCAATTCACATTCGAACAAATCGCGCTGGAGGATACGGATAAATTTAGCGGCGCCGTCGCAAAATTCAAGCCCGATGCCATTGTGCATCTCGCAGCGCAGGCGGGCGTGCGCTATTCCCTCGAAAATCCGCATACGTATATCACGAGCAATCTCAACGGTTTTATAAATGTGCTCGAGGCCGCCCGCAACAACGCGGTGAATCATCTGGTTTTTGCCTCCTCGTCATCCGTGTACGGTGCGAATACCAAATTGCCGTTCAGCGTTTCGGACAATGTAGATCACCCGATCAGCCTTTACGCCGCCACCAAAAAATCGAACGAACTGATGGCGCATTCTTATGCGCATTTATACGGCATTCCCTGCACGGGTTTGCGTTTCTTCACCGTGTATGGCTCGTGGGGCCGTCCTGATATGGCCTATTTTAAATTCACGAAGGCGATTTACGAAGGCAAACCCATCGCCGTGTTCAATAACGGCGATACGAAACGCGACTTCACGCATATCGATGACATTACCGAAGGCGTGGCACGGCTGATCGATATCCCCGCGACTTCAGATCCGAACTGGAATAGCAATCTGCCCGATCCAGCGACCAGTAAGGCGCCATATCGTCTTTACAATATCGGCAATAACAACCCCGCTGAATTGATGGATATGATCGGTCTGCTCGAAAAAGAAATCGGCATTGAAGCGAAGATCGAAAAGAAACCGATGCAGCCGGGCGATGTGCAGGCGACCTACGCCAATATCGATGAGCTCAAAAATATGACGGGTTTTGCCCCGACAACAACTCTCGAAAAAGGGTTGCGGGAATTCATCGGGTGGTACCGCGACTATTATAAGCTGGGCAACGGCCCCGCCAGATAAACTATGCGATACCTATTCCGTTTTTTTCTTGGCGGGTAATTTTTTTATGGATGTTTTCTTTTTTGCCGCTGGCTTTTTCTTTGCGGCGGGTTTTTTCTTACCACCTTTGGCGACTTTGTCTGCGGTCTTTTTTGCCGCTTTTTCAGCCCTTTCGGCTTCTTTTTTTGCAAGTATTTCGGCTTTTTTCTTAGTGCGCCACGTTTCTTTGATGGGCTCGGCTAATAATTCCACCGCGCGGTTCATACCGATGCTCATCACATCGTCACCTTTTTTCAAGGATTTGAAACGGTTGTTGTGTTTGAGGAACGGACCGAAACGTCCGATACCGGCGGAAATCATTTTGCCGTCTTCAGGGTGCGGGCCGACATCGCGGGGCAGTTCGAGCAGTTTGAGCGCTGCGGCCAAATCCATACTGCTGATCTCGACGCCTTTTGGAACACCCTGACGTTTGGGTTTGTCTTTGGATTCTTCGGGCGGATCGATTTGCACATACGCACCGTAAGGCCCGCGGCGTAAAGATACCGAACGGCCGGAGGCGGGATCGGTGCCAAGCATTTTGGGCTCGTTCGCGAGCGCGGCGGCATCATCGCTCTCACCATCTGGCGTTGCAATTTCTAGCGGCTTCGTGAATTTACATTCGGGATAATTCACGCAACCGATAAACGCGCCGAATTTTCCGAATTTGAGTGACAATCTTCCGGTACTACACGCAGGGCATTTGCGGTCTTCCGCGCCGGCAGGGAAGAAGTGGGGGCCAAGTTCTTCGTCGAGATGGTCGATGACTTCGGAAATTTTTAAGTTCTTGGTTTCGCCGATGACCTTGTTGAAGTCGAGCCAGAATTGGCGCAGCGCTTCTTTCCATTCGACATGGCCTCCTGCGATGGCGTCGAGCTCTTCTTCCAGATTAGCGGTGAAATCGTAATCGACATAGCGCGTGAAAAATCTTTGAAGGAACGCCACAACCAAACGTCCGCGGTCTTCAGGGATAAAACGTTTTTTATCCATGATCACATATTTGCGGTCGCGCAAAACCTGCAGGATCGAAGCATAGGTAGAAGGGCGTCCAATGCCGAGCTCTTCCAAACGTTTGACAAGCGTAGCTTCGGAATAACGCGGCGGCGGTTGGGTGAAGTGCTGGTTCTGACGCACTTCTATCAATTTTGTTTTGTCGCCTTCGTTCAAATTCGGCAAGCGGCGGTTTTCTTGGTCTTCCGTGTCGTCTTCGTCTTTTTCTTCATTATATAACGTCAGGAATCCATCGAACGTAACCGTCGAACCCGTTGCACGTAGGACTACATCGTCAGTGCCGTCCGAAATATCGGCGGCCACTTGGTCCATCACGGCGTTTTCCATCTGGGACGCCATCGTGCGTTTCCAGATCAGATCATACAATTTACGCTGCAGATCATCGGAAGGTGCAGAGCCGCTCGTCGGTTTTACGGACAAATCCGTCGGGCGAATGGCTTCGTGCGCTTCTTGCGCGTTTTTGGCTTTAGATTTGTAGAGGCGTGGGGCGGATGGAAGATATTTGTCGCCGTAATCTTTTTTGATCAAGCCGCGTGCCTGTGAAACGGCGTCATCGGACAATGTCGTACCGTCGGTACGCATATAGGTGATAAAGCCCGCTTCATACAACGCTTGCGCGACACGCATAGTTTGTGATGCAGAGAAACCCAAACGGCGCGAAGCATCCATCTGCAAGGAAGACGTGATAAAAGGTGGATAGGGGTTTCTACGAACCTGTTTCTTTTCAATCTTTTGAACGACAAGGGCTTTGCTGCGAATACGAACGGCGGCAGCTTCGGCCATGTCGGCGTTGGTCAGGTCGAGCTTGTCCAGCTTGTTACCCGACAAATGCGACAGGCGCGCAACAAAAGGTGCTCCATCGGCATTGTGAAGCAATGCCTCAAGGCTCCAATATTCCTGGCTTTTGAAAATTTCGATTTCGGATTCGCGCTCACAGATAAGTTTGAGCGCGACCGATTGCACGCGGCCTGCGGATTTGGAACCCGGCAACTTGCGCCACAAAATCGGCGAGAGATTGAATCCGACGAGGTAATCAAGCGCGCGGCGTGCCAGATAGGCATCGATCAAATCCTGATCGAGTTCGCGTGCGTGCAAGAATGCTTCCTGCACGGCCTTCTTCGTAATCTCGTTGAACGTTACGCGCTGAACGTTTTTGCCTTTGATCAGGTCGTCGTCTTTGAGAATTTCCTTCACGTGCCATGAAATGGCTTCGCCCTCTCTGTCAGGGTCAGTCGCTAGGAAGATGTTTTTGGAAGCCTTCACGGCTTTCTTAATATCGCGGACGTTTTTGTCGGCGCGTTCGCCCAATTCCCACTTCATGGCGAAATCATCATCGGGTAGAACCGATCCGTCCTTGCCCACCAGGTCGCGGACATGGCCGTAAGAGGCCAGAACGTAGTAATCCGGACCAAGATACTTATTAATGGTCTTCGCTTTCGCGGGGGATTCGACGATGACGAGATTGTCTGCGCTCAAGTAACTTAAGTCCTTAATTTATCAACACAATTTTGTTTGCCGGAAGCCGTTGGATTCGTCCCGCTAGTTCAAATTCCAGCAAAACCATCTGCACGGCAGGGATTGTCAAATGACAGCTTCTGACCAGTTCGTCAACTGTGACGGGTGTGGATGATACATTCTGTAAAATAATGTCACGAATGGTTTCTGCGTCATTCTCGCTCAATTCCTCTCCTGGCCACTCTCTTTGTAAGGGCTCGGAAAGCACGGGGCGCACAGCCAAAAACGTGCGGATATTCTCTAATATTTCGGATGCGTTTTGCACGAGCGTCGCGCCGTTTTGGATATGTTTGTTGGGGCCTCCCGCGCGTGCGTGGCGACCAGACTCATTTTTTCCCTATCTTGGGTTCCTGACGGGCAAGAAGCCGTTTGATGTTCGGGCGGTGTTGTAAGAAAACGATAGAGGCAATGATACCACAAAATCCAGTCAGGTTAGAATCACCATACAAAATTTGTGCGACAATCGGCGAGGTACCCAATGCCACAAGTGCGGAGAGCGAAGAATAGCGCGTGATTACAGCGGTCATGAACCATATAACGCACGCGGTGAGGCCAACGAGCGGCTGGATCGCAATGAAGGTTCCGAGCGTGGTAGCGACACCTTTGCCTCCCTTAAATTTCAGCCACGCGGGAAACAAATGTCCGATCAGCGCAAAAAATCCCGCGGCCATGGGTACCATTTGAAAATCAAACGCGGAACGGCAACGGCTTGTATCCGCATCACCTGTGAAAACCATGGTCGAACAATCCATATAAAAGACATTCATCAAAGATATGGCGAGGATCACCGCGACCGCTCCTTTTGTGGCGTCAAGAATGAGTGTCAGGAGAGCAAGTGGTTTGTTGCCCGTTCGCAAAACATTCGTCGCGCCTATATTGCCTGAACCGATATCGCGGATATCGCCATAACCTGCAAGCTTCGTCAAAACCAAACCGAAGGGAATGGAGCCGAGCAAATAACCGCCGATGATTGCGAGTGTGTATTCCATTATTTGGCCTTCAGATCAGGCGCAATCGCTATGTATAGCCCCACGGCCATAAGCGCAAGGGAGAGGATGTAGCGCGCGTGAAACGGTTCTTTCAATAAAAACACAGCGAACAAACCGCCGACGACAGGCATGACAACGCAGAACATTTCGTATTGCGCGACGGGTATTCTGTTGATGGCCCAAAGATAACCGACATAAGCGACAAGATTGATGAGGGAGAAGAGGGCCAGCCAGCTCCATTGCAGATCCTGAAACATGGGAATGACTTTGTGACGTTCGAACGCATAGGCGATAGAGCCCGCCAAGATCATCAGGATAAAACTGGATGCGGTGATGAAGGTAAAGAGTGGAAGGTCTGTCCCGACTTTTTTGGCAATCGGGCCGAGCAAGGCATAAGCCGACAAGGCGAAAAAGGCAACGATATATGGTATATAGGGTGTAATCATATTTTAATTATAAGATTTTTTGATGCGGGCATATAATTTTTGATCAGTGTCATATTTGTCTAATATTTCGTCGAGTTTTCCATTATTTCTGAGATGTTCTATGGCGCGGGTTATAGTACTGCTAAGAGAGTATTCTCCCCGATCAAGTATAAATGCCGTTGGAAAAA
>JBEIHF010000020.1:0-39174 GCA_040381535.1 Micavibrio sp.
ACGCTCGGCGGAGAAGCCCGTGATCTTTTGCCATGTTTCATTCTGGAACAAAATCTGGCCATCTGTCGAAGTTTCAAAAATGATATCGCTCACGGCGTCGATAATGGCGCGGTTTTCTTTTTCTGCGCGGCGCAACGCATTAAAGAGCTTCTCACGCTCTCCGATTTCGCGGCTCAAATCCACGTTCTTTTGGGCCAATTCCATGTTGATGGCGGCAAGGCGCACCGATTGGCGTTGGTTGTTACGCACATACATGGTTCCGATCATCGTGAGTGTGAGCCCGAAGAGAAGCAGCAAATACGGGATTTTGTTCAAGAACATTTCACGCTCAGACATCGACGCACGGATATTCAAATGCGCCGACTTGTCCGCGAGTTTCAAGGAGAATCTTTTGGGTGGCCCCGCAGTCTCCGCCGCCTTGCGCTGTGCGTATTTTCCTTGGCGGACATATTTGAAAAGCCCGATATCCCTATCGCCAAAAACGATCGAAAGCTCGTTCAGGTTTTTACGTTTCTCCAAAAAGTTCGTAGAGACGGCCTTGCTGGCGGACGTCAGCACATAGACAATATCCGTGCTTTCACCGCGTTTTACGGGACGTGCCAGTAATAACGGGTAATCATTCTGGCCCGCGCGCGCCGAAAAGCCCGGATACTCGGTCAAAAGCTGGTTAGCATAGCTGTCTTTTTGAACATTTTCGGCAACGAACTTATGCACGCCCGCCATATGATGCAAAATTGTGCCAGAGTCCTTGGGTTTCGCAAGAACATGGGCGATATAACCCCCGTCCCCAGCATGTTCGAGCCAATAGATGCCGTTATAATAATCGGAGTGGGAGAAGCTGATTTTGAAGCGTTGGGAAATCTGGGCCAATTCTTCGGGCGAAGACTGTGCGATGGCTTGCGAAGCTATGGTCAGCCCCTTTTCAAGGTTGCCGAAGCGCTCTTCGAAATAATCGCGTGTTTCCTGCGCAGTTTGCATGACACTTTCGGCCACAGTTTGGTTGATAAAGACATTGAGCGTAAAAAACGCCGTAAAGGTCAGGATAAGACCGTTGAGAAGCACCATGGTCTGAGCCATGCGTCCGCGCAAAAAGCCGCGTTTGCCCACAGTTTGTTTCAACGTGTCGGCCGCATGCATCTGTTTGTCACTTCCGAAAACGGACATGATCGGTTTAGCCCCGCTGGTAAAAACTTCTCTCCACCCTACAGAGTGCCCAAAACAGGTTAAGTTTTTACTAAGGAAAAACCTTTTTCGTATTCATTACAGGAATTTCTATAATATTCGCCGAGTCTCATGTCATTACTGCATCAGTATTCACTTGACCGTGGGACACAAAAATTTTAACGTTTGCCCATACATACTTTTAAGAGAGAAAAAAATGCAGCAAAAAAATCCCGCCGAGAATTTCTTTACGGAAGTCCAGTCGTCGCTCAAACAATTGATGAGCACGGTACCGACGGCCCACCCGTTCGATTTCAAATCCATCATGGAAACGCAACGTAAGAACATTCAGGCCATTACCGAAGCCAACCAGCGCGCCTTCCAGGGCTGGCAGTCTCTCGCCCAGCGCCAAACGGAGATGCTCTCCCAGTTCGTACAGGACAATTCAGGCCTCGCCCGTGAAACCTTTACCGAGGGCACACCCGAAACCAAGTTCGCCAAGCAGGCAGAGCTGGTACGTACCTCCTATGAGAAAACCGTTGAAAACGCTCAGGAGTTGGTCGAACTTGCTTCAAAATGCACAAAAGACGCATCCGAAGTAATCAACCGCCGCGTCGTGGCCAGCTTCAATGAAATCAAATCGAAATCCAAAACAACGGCCTGATTTCGATACGCACAATATTCAAAAGGCCGCTCACCCCAGCGGCCTTTTTTAATGGAAGGATTGCCCAATGGCCAAAACAATTGCATGGCCTGATTTTGAAAAGGTCGACATCCGCGTCGGCCGCATTATCAATGTGCAAGAATTTCCCGAGGCGAAAAAACCTGCCTTCAAGGTCTGGGTCGATTTTGGTTTAGAAATGGGCACTAAGAAGACTTCTGCACAAATTACCCAGAACTACACGATCGATGAATTGATGGGTAAACTCGTTTGTGCCGTGGTCAATTTCCCGCCAAAACAGATCGGAAGCTACATGTCCGAAATTCTGATTTTGGGTCTTCCCGATGAAAATGGCAACGTGACCCTTATCTCCCCTGACAAAGCTGTTCCCTTGGGCGGCAAGCTTTATTGAACAATATTATGAATAATTAGCACTCTTTTCGGTAAAATATAAGAACCGATTAAAGAGTAGTAATGTGTCATGAAGCTAATGCATGTGTTTAAAAATTTCGCCGCAGGTGCCGCTTATATGGCCAGCGGTGAGGAACTCGAAGATACAACTGAAAACCCAACCAATTTTCCCACCGACAATACTAGAATTGAACAGCCTCAAAACATCGTAAGACCAATAGGCATTGATAAACCCTTCGGATAATCAAATAGGCAAATCGATTACCACACGAAGACCGCCCCTCGGGCTCTTATCGAGCCATACCCGCCCGCCATGGGTGAGAACGATATCCTGAACGATCGGCAATCCCAACCCCACCCCGCCCGTTTTAGCATTGCGTGACGCTTCGCCGCGAAAGAACGGTTTGAACACATCCTCATATTGATCGGGCGGAATGCCGGGGCCGTCATCGTCCACACAAATTTCAACATTGCCGTCAAAGCGTTTCGCCGAAATCCATGCGTTTTTACCGTATTTCAAAGCATTGCCCAGCAAATTGCCGATACAACGTTCCAGCGCTATGGGACGAATAACCAGCGTGATGTCGGATGGAATGTCGATTTTGACCCATTCGTTTTCACGGTTGAGAGCGGCCACCGATTGCTCCACGAGCGTTTTCAAATCCGTACGCACAGGCTCTTCCTGCCCCTCGCCGCGTGCGAATTGGAGATACGCATCGATCATACGTTCCATATCCGCCACATCGTTTTTCAAATCACGGATTTCGGCTTCGTTCCCCATCATCGAAAGTTGCAATTTCATGCGCGTGATGGGCGTGCGAAGGTCGTGCGATACACCCGCCAGCATAGCCGTGCGTTGCTGTATCTGCCGCGCGAGACGATCTTTCATGCCCACAAAAGCACGGGCAGCCTGACGCACTTCATAGGCCCCTTCCACCTTGAAGAACGGCACATCACGCCCTTTACCAAAACGATCCGCCGTAATCGCAAGGCGGCGAATCGGACGTATCTGGTTACGCATGAACAGCGTCGCAATCCCCAAAAGAACGACCGATGAACCAGCCATCCACAAAAGCACGACATAGCCGGAAGATGAAAAGATCCGGCGTTCTGGTACGGAAGCGGTCAATACACCATTACTCAGTTGCACCGTGACCGTCACCCATTTTTCATCCCGGTCCACGCGTATGTTGTAAGGGCGGCGCAGTTGCTTATCGAACGCATCGGCCAAAGTGTCGATGATGAAGTTTTCACGCGATGCCGCTTCCAATCCCTTGCGCGGATCGTTCAAAACCACATCCAGCTTGGCGTTGCGTTTATAGCTGGTGCGGAAATCCAGAACGCGCGTCCCGCTTCTGATGGCTTCCACCCGCTCGTCCGCATCGTTCTTTTCAATCTCGTCCGCGACCATGGCGATTTCACCCGCGATGGCATAGGCCAGACGATCTCCCATCTTTTGCCAGTGCCGGTCAAAGAACATATAGATCGTGATGGCCTGCACCAAAAAGATCGGCATGACGAGAATCAATAGCGAACGCCCCAAAAGCGTGCTGGGCAAAAATCCTTTGATGCGTGATTTTAGGCTCATATGACTTCCTCTGCACGGAGCAGATAACCCTTGCCGCGCACGGTTTGCAGATATCTGGGCGTTTTGCTGTCTTCTTCAAGCTTGCGGCGCAAGCGCGTTACTTGCACATCGATCGTGCGTTCGCCCGCATCAATGCCGCACAACTCGGCTAGCTCCTCCCGGCTCAAAATCGTGTCGGGCGTGCGGATGAGGGCTTTAAGCAAATTCACCTCTACATCGGTCAGGCGCACAGTCTCGGCCCCATCGACGATTTCAGGCACCAGCGGGTCATACGACCAGCGGCCTATGCGGTATTTCTTGGATGCGCCCTTCTCTTGTGGGCGGCGGCGTAAAATCGCCTGAAGACGCAGCACCAACTCGCGCGGATCGAACGGCTTTGTCAGATAATCATCCGCGCCGGTTTCAAGCCCGCCTACGCGGTCTTCGATCTCGCCTTGCGCCGTGAGGAGTAGGACGGGCACATCGCCCTTCTTGCGTATTTCCTTGGTGAATTCACGCCCATTCTGCCCCGGCATCATCACATCGACAACCAGAGCATCGAACAATCCGATTCCTAAAATCTCCTTCGCCTCTTGTGCGTTGCTCGCGGTAAAGGAAAGAAACCCGTTGTCGTTGAGGTATTTTGAAACCAGTGTGCGGATGCGGTCGTCGTCATCCACCACCAGAATGTGGGGAAGATCGCCGAGATCCTTACCGTTTTGCACAGCTACCATAAGGAAAAGTCGTATCAAAATTGCACGCACCGCACAACATAAAGTGCCATAAATCCTTATAAACCCTTGCGTTTTTGTACGGTTTTGCCGAAAATATGGAACGAAGCAATCAAATTCAAAAAGTGGACTACATGGCACAGGCATTTCATGATCGCGACGGTAAAATCTGGATAGACGGCAAAATCGTCGATTGGCGCACCGCGAACGTGCATGTCCTGACCCACGGCCTGCACTATGCCTCTTCCGTGTTCGAAGGCGAACGCTGCTATTCGGGCAATATCTTTAAGGACAAGGAACACTCCGACCGCCTTATCCGCTCCGCGCAACTCATCGACATGAAAATGACGCTGACATCGGAGCAGATCAGCGCCGCCAAGCGCGAAGTGCTCGAAGCGAACGGCTTGAAAGACGCTTACATCCGCCCCGTCGCGTGGCGCGGCTCCGAACAACTCGGCATTTCCGCGCAAGCCACGCTGACGCATGTCGCCATCGCCTGCTGGGACTGGCCCTCTTATTTCTCGCCCGAAATGCGCGAAAAAGGCATCTCCTTGCAAATCGGCAAATGGCGTGCGCCCATGCCTGATACGGCCCCGACGCAATCTAAAGCCGCTTGTTTGTACACCACACACACCATGGCCAAGCACGCCGCCGAAGCTAATGGTTATACGGATGCCTTGATGCTCGATTACCGCGGCCTTGTCGCGGAAGCCACGGGCGCCAACATCTTTGTCATCAAGGACGGCGCAATCAAAACCTCCATTCCTGATTGCTTCCTCAACGGCCTCACGCGCCAGACGGTCATTCAATTGGCGAAGGATTTGAAATTGCCGATCGAAGAAGCACGCATCACGCCCGAAGAATTGAAAAAGGCCGATGAAATCTTCCTCACCGGCACCGCCGCCGAAGTCACCGCCGTCGGCAAAATCGACGACACGGAATACAAGGTCGGTGATGTCACGCGCCTTATGCGCCAGACTTACGAAGACCTCGTACGTTCCAAAAAATTGCAGGCGGCGTGATGGATGATAACAAGGGCTTTTTTGATCCGAACGATCCCGATATTTTTACCAACCCCAACAAGGTTTCCCTGCTCGATCTGCGCCAACAATTGATCGCTTTCATCAACATGGCCAAGACAGGCCAGATCGTGAACGGCGATTCCATGATGACGCTGGAATTGATTTTGATGGAAGCTGGCTATGATATCGATGTGAACGGCCAGCTCAGCTCCGAAGAAAAACTGGCCCTACAAAACTTCAGCGATAAACTGGCGGACCACAAAATGGTCAACGCCATGAACGCTTTTATCGAAACCATCACGCAAACGGTGCCCTTGCCAAATCCCAGCGACATCTCCGCAAAAAACCAATGGACCCGCAATTTGTTGGGCAGCTTTGTCAAAGCCAACAAAGGCTTCCTGCGCGGCGGCCCCGGCGGCGGAAAATTGATCTCCGACCCCGATTGACCATAACCCCTAATACCCTGTAACGGCGGCCAGAAATGGCCGTTTTTTGCGTTTGGGGTTATAAAGGTGCATAATTGTGTCATGGTGATGTTTGCAGCAGATGAGCATGATTTTAATTCGGTGGGTGCCGAGCCCTTTGACCGCGCGCGCATCACCGACAGTTTTTTGGGCGCTGCGATAGGCATGATATCCATACAGCCTGCAGCCGCTCCGCAAATCGGCCCGACATTGGGTTTGAGCAACGCCCTGCAGAATCCGGGCTTTGATATCACCAGAACGCCGCGTGGCCCCTCCGGCCTCGGCGGCTAATTTCTAGACGTTAAATCGGAACAGAATGATGTCGCCGTCTTTGACGGCGTATTCTTTGCCTTCGGAACGATACTTGCCCGCTTCTTTCGCCGCCTGCTCGCTTTTGTAGTCAACAAAATCTTCGTAAGACATTACTTCGGCGCGAATATAACCTTTTTCGAAATCTGTGTGGATGGCACCCGCGGCTTCGGGGCCTTTGGCACCTTTGCGGATGGTCCATGCGCGCGCTTCTTTCGGTCCGACGGTGAAATAGGTTTGAAGACCCAGAATTTCATACCCCGCTTTGATGATCTTGTTCAGACCCGGTTCTTTTAAACCCAGCGTTTCAAGAAATTCTTTCTTTTCCTCTTCGGTCGCCAACTGCGCAATTTCGGATTCAATGGCCGCTGAAATCACGACCGATTGCGCGCCTTGCGCCTTTGCCATGGCTTCCACTTTTTTCGTCCATTCATTGCCCGTTGCCGCGTCTTCTTCATTGACGTTGCATACATACATGATGGGCTTCGATGTCATCATCTGGAATATTTTGACCGCGCGTTTTTCGTCCTCGCCATCGGGCGTCACGCTGCGCGCGGGCTTGCCTGCTTCCAGCGATGCCTTGATACGCACTGCGATGCCATGGGCCGCGATCGCTTCCTTGTCGCCGCCTTTGGCTTTCTTGGCGAGACCGTCCGCTTGTTTGGTGATGGATTCCAGATCGGCCAGCATCAATTCCGTGTCGATGATTTCTGCATCGCGTAGCGGATCGACCGAACCTTCCACGTGTGTGATATCGCCGTTTTCGAAACAACGCACGACATGGATGATGGCGTCGGTTTCGCGAATGTTGGCGAGGAACTGGTTACCCAAACCTTCGCCTTTGGATGCGCCTTTTACAAGACCCGCGATATCAACGACCTCAAGCTGCGTCGGAACGATTTTCTGCGACTTGCCCAATTCCGCGATGATGTCGAGACGCGTATCGGGCACGACGACCAGCGCCGTGTTCGGCTCGATCGTGCAAAACGGATAATTCGCCGCCTGCGCTGCTTGCGTCGCCGTCAGCGCGTTGAACAAGGTCGATTTGCCCACATTGGGAAGACCGACGATACCGCATTTAATACCCATAGTTTTTTATTCTCCTTTTGGCGCAGGAAAGTCTGCGGCCACCTTCGTCATATAATCTTCATGTCTGCCGCCGATCAACAGCGGAATATGTTTGGCGCAGGATTCTATCCAGTCAGGAAGCCATTTCTTTTCTTCTTTCGAAAAGTTACCGAGCACATGGCCCGTAACGCGCTCTTTATCACCGGGATGGCCGATACCCAAACGCACGCGCCAGTAATCTTGTGAATTCAAATGCTCGTCCATGGATTTAAGGCCGTTATGCCCCGCAGCGCCGCCGCCCTTTTTCACGCGCATCTTGCCTGCGGCCAAATCCAGTTCGTCATGAAACGCCACGATACGATTAGGCGTTACCTTGTAAAAACGCTGCACCTTTTGCACGCACTGGCCCGACACATTCATGAACGTCATAGGTTTTACCAGAACAACTTTTTCGCCGTCGATGCGCCCTTCACACAATTCACCGTCGAACTTCTTGCTGAACGCTGGCAAATTATAGTGTCTGGCGATCTCGTCGATCACCATGAACCCGATATTATGTCTGTGATGTTCGTATTCTTTGCCCGGATTGCCGAGGCCCACCAAAATCCACATGGCACTCTCGTCTGGCTGAGGCTTAGCTTGAAAGAAAGAAAAGAAGCGGGAAAACATAAAGGGTATTCTCCCGCTTATTTAAAATGATTACTTCTTGTCGCCTTCTTTGGCGGCATCGCCTTCGGCAGGTGCGGCTGCTGCTGCGGCTGCTTCTGCTTCGGCTGCTGCGGCTGCTTTTTCGGCGTTCAGTGCATCTTCTTCTTCAAGGAGCATGCGCGGAGCGGCGATGGAAGCAACGGTGATATCACGCTTGTTGGCGGATTTAACACCGGCCGGCAGTTTTGCGGCAGACAACTTGATCGGCTCTCCGATGTCGTAAGGCATCAGGTCGATCTCGATCGATTCCGGAATTTCCGTTGCTTTGCAGATCAACTCGACATTGTGACGGTCGATCGTCAACGAGCCTTTGTTGAGCTTGATACCGGGGCAGTTCTCTTCGTTCAGGAAGTGAACGGGAACGTCAACGGTGATCGTCGTTTTCGCAGTAACGCGCATGAAATCGACGTGCTGAACGGAATCATTCACGGGGTGAACCTGAACGTCGCGGGCCAGAACCAGTTGTTTCTTGCCGTTGATTTCGAGGTCGCACAAGTTCGTGAACATGTGACCTTTCATGTATTCCAGGGTCACTTCCTTAACGGGAAGCGAGATGGATTCTGCATCCTTAGCATCGCCATAAACGACGGCCGGGATTTTTGCTTCGCGGCGAAGTGCACGGGCAACCCCTTTGCCGGCCCGTTCTCTTGCTTCCGCTGACAGTGCATAATGCTTTGTCATGGTTTGTTTTTCCTTAGTTTAAGTTGTTATACGCCAGCCTCCAGGGGTGCCGGTCGCTTCAGGGGCGGAATAAAGCGGAATTAGCCCTGAAAATCAAGGAGAAAAGGCGTTTTAGGAGAACAGCGCAGAAATCGAGCGTTCTTCGCTGATACGCTTCATGGCCTCGCCCAACAGGGGGGCAACGCTAAGCTGTTCAATATTCTGGGAAATTCTGATGGATTCCGTGGCGCCGATGGAATCCGTAATAACCAGCTTTTCGATGGGAGACGCCGACACGCGGGCCACCGCGCCACCTGATAGAACGCCGTGCACGATATAGGCATGGATGGACTTCGCACCGGCGTTTTTCAGGGCTACGGCGGCGTTGCAGAGCGTGCCTGCGGAATCCACGATGTCATCCACCATGACGCAATCTTTGCCTTCCACATCGCCGATAATGTTCATGACTTCGGAAGTGCCTGCTTTTTCGCGGCGTTTGTCGATGATGGCAAGGTCCGTGTTGATCTTTTTGGCCATCGCACGGGCGCGCACCACGCCGCCGACATCCGGCGAAACCATGACGGTGTTTTCGGGCGTGAACGCGGCCTGCATGTGCGGAATGAAAACAGGGTTCACATGGAGGTTGTCTGTCGGGATATCGAAGAAGCCTTGAATCTGGCCTGCATGCAGTTCCAGGGTTAAAACGCGGTCCGCGCCGGCGGCGGTGATAAGGTTCGCTACCAGCTTGGCGGAGATCGGCGTGCGTCCGCCTGTCTTTCTGTCCTGACGCGCATAACCGAAATACGGGAGCACGGCGGTGATACGGCGGGCCGATCCGCGTTTTAGAGCGTCGATCGTGACCAACAATTCCATCAGGTTGTCGTTCGCGGGATAGGACGTCGATTGAACAATGAACACATCCTCGCCTCGCACGTTTTCCATGATCTCGACAAACACTTCCATATCGGAAAAGCGGCGGATGGAGGCTTTGGCAAGGGGAACGCCCAAATAGGCGGAAATAGCTTCGGAAAGCGGGCGGTTGGAGTTACCGGAGATGATGATCATCTGTCTCTTCCGTCAGTTGCATATGATTAGAGGCGGACTATAGAAATGCCCGCCTCTTAAATCAACCTGAATTTATAAGGTTTTAGACCTAATACTTATTTAATCTGCGACAACGCGTATGCGCCCGCACCCGCGAGAACCGCGGCGCCCCAACCTATCGATCCGCCAATGGCTGCGCCCGTAAGAGCAACAAGACCCGTACCGCCTATTGCGGCGCCGCGGGACATTTGGTCGATACCTGCTTCGAGAAATTCTGCTGATACTTTCATATGCGTCTCCTTGTTAATTTTTTTGTTATGATTGTTACGCATATTAGGCTCCCGAATTTCGTTTATGTCAACGAAATTAACCTTTTAGCGGATCATGATGGCGGAGATCTGACGCCCGTAATTTGCTTCTCCGCGATGCGTAGCGCGGCGGAAACTAAAGCAATCCGCATCTTCGCGATAGGTATCGACTTCCATCATACTTACTTGCTTCACACCAGCCAGCGCAAGACGCATCGCTATGTAGCCGGACAGGTCGAACATAAGATGACCCGGCTTTGATGCGGCTTTAAAGAAATGCTCGGCCTCGTCATGTTGTGTGATGAACGGCTTCGCAAAGTCGTTGCTGACCTCGTATGATGCCAAAAGGATACACGGGCCAAGGCAGGCTTTTATGGTTTCGGGCACCGCTCCAATTCGCACCATATTTGCGACCGTGTCTTCCAGAACGCCCTTGAGTGCCCCGCCCCATCCCGCGTGTGCCGCGCCGATGACCGGTTCACCATTTTGCTTTTTTGCTGTAAATAAAACAGGCCCGCAATCCGCGGTCAAAATCCCGATTGCCAAACTCTTTTTATCGGTCACCAAAGCATCCGCTTTGGGACGCTCCTGGCCTGTCGAAACATGCGTGTCTATTGATAAACAATCGCCTGAATGACATTGGTAGAGGGTGGATATGGTGCCGTCTTGCGCGCCCAAATGCTGCGCTACTTTTGCACGGTTCGCGGCAATATGGTCGAGATTGTCGCCCGATGCGGGACCGCAATTGAGCGATGTGAAAAGACCCTCGCTATGTCCGCCCGTGCGGCCATAGAAGCCATACGAAACCGAATCGGCGCACACCTTGCTGAAAGCATCGTCCTTGTAGATTTTCATCACACCTCATCAAAGCCCGCAGGCGTTATTTTCGGATCATCGCATAGGGCAATAACCTTGAACAGAATTCCCATCTGCTCCGTATCGATAAGGCGGTTCAATCCTGATTCAATTTGCTCCGCCTGCTCGTCGCTCACACCCAATTTCAACATATGCGCCCGCACCTCTATTCCCAGTGCGCGTAGAAAGCCCCCTTGTGACACTGCACCGTGAGTCGTGCATCCTTCGGCCTTCGCGATGTTTTTGACGTTTTCAAAATCGATATGTGCAGTCAAATCCACGTGTCCGGGCGTATCGAATATACTTTCGAAGCGGTGTGACTTTACCGCTTGAATCGTATCTCCCATGCCTGTTTTCACATGTCCGTAATCTATGAATAACGCCGCACCCTTTTGTTTTCTTAAAAGATTTGCAATACTTCTCATAAATTGGTTTAAGACAGGCGAAATCTCGATAATTCCATCATCGCTTCCTCCCCTGACATAAGGCGAAATATTACCATCCATAGGTTTCAACGTGATGCCAAGACTTTGATCGGGCAATAACGATACCATGCGTTCGAAAACCTCTGCGCCTTTGCGCTCCAGTTGCCGCACAGGCAACGCATCCAGGAATTCATTGGCCACAACCAACACGGGACTCGCGGAATCTAGCTGAGTCAGGTCACTGATCCAGCGCGTATCGTAACCAGTTAAAGTCTTGCTTTGCGACTCGATTAGCACGGGGCTTATCTCCATCAGATGAACCTGGGCGGCCTCATGGAACCCTGAAACCTTCTTGGTTGACCGTAGAATGTCCGCCATAAGCGTTCCGCGCCCGGGGCCACACTCGAGCAGTACGAATTCCGAAGGCTTGCCCATCTGTGCCCAGACGTCCGCTAGCCACACCCCGATCATCTCGCCGAACAATTGCGAAATCTCGGGCGCGGTGGTGAAATCCCCGCCCACGCCGAAAGGATCGCGCGTCATGTAATAGCCATGCTCGATATGGGAAAGGCAAAGCGCCATATATTCGCCAAGGTCCATAGGGCCTTCGGTTAGAATACGCGCCTTAATGATCTCAAGCAGCGCTGACATAGCGGCCGCGTTTAAGCGCGTTCACGATGAAGCCAGCGCCGACGAAAAGCATGGGCACGCACAACCATTGCCCCATGGTTAGGCCAAACGACAGGAAGCCCAGATAAGCATCGGGCTCTCTGAAATTCTCCACGAACATACGGCACAAACCGTACCCGATCATGAAAGATCCGATGATTATACCAGGGCGCGATCGAATGCTTTCGCGGTGGATGAGAAGGCTCAGGATGATGAACAGTAACAACCCTTCGAGCACGGCCTCGTATAGCTGCGATGGGTGGCGCGGTAGATCGCCGCCGCCCGGAAACACCATGCCGATAGATGCTTCCGTCACGCGCCCGTAAAGCTCTCCGTTGATAAAATTGGCAAGCCGTCCGAAAAACAATCCGAACGTGCAACACACCGCGAACAAATCGCCCAAACGCAACATCGGAATTTTCTTGATGAGCGAATAGGTGATGACGGAAATGACCACGCCAAGCACGCCGCCATGGAACGACATGCCGCCGTTCCAGATATGCAATATCTCGGACGGATGCAAAAAATAATAGGCAGGTTGATAAAACAGGATATAGCCAAAACGCCCGCCGAGGATCACGCCCAGTACCGCAAAAGGCAGATAATCATCGATATCCGCACGGTTCGGGCGCATGCCCTTCCCCTCATCCATTTTGACAATGTAGAACGCATACCACCAGCCGAGCAAAATGCCCGTCAGATAGGCGAGTGCGTACCAGCGTATCTCCAGCGGGCCGATAGCCAGCGCAACGGGGTCGATATTTGGAAATGTCCATGCCATGGGGCAGGACTATAGGGCGGAACCGCCCCCTTGTCATCCCGCCGAAATCAGGATTTGGGCCGTCTTCTCATATTTTTCGGGTGAAAGAATATGGTGTTTCTCATCATCCGTATAATCACTGACGGGAAGCCCTATCCATGCCTGAAAATCCGTGGGTTTTTTCGGTTTCCATGCACCCTCCAGCATCAATTGTTGAGGCTGTGGTTCGTGCAGAGGTTGAAAGCCTGCATCGGGCTCTGGCCCTTTGATATCCTTAGGTGACATCAACTCTCCGCCTGTCCACACAACGCGCGAGCCTACTCTGTTCCATAAATCAAACACGCCAAGCTCCAAATAATCAACGCTGGTGGCAATGACATTATCGTTCCCCAAAACGGCACGGATATTCTGTAGAACCGTGTCGAGCGTCTGGCCTTCTTGGGCATGCTTGAGAAGATCTAAAATGACTTTAGTTTTTTGCGCGGCATCCAAATGTGTAATCCGCACACCAATGAAAAACTTGCGTCCGTCCGCGTAGGTGAACATAGCCTCGAACGCAATATTATCCGCGCTCTGGCGTGTAATCCATGCGCTAACATCCGTTTTTTTCCCCTGATAAAAAAATCGCGCGGCTTCGTCCCATTTCCCGTCGGCGGAAAACTGCCATCCGACAAGAGAACAAGGCCCAAAGGCATTTTCTATGGAAGCAGAAGAAAAACCCGTCACTTTATAAGCCCGCGCGCCACGCATTGTTCCAGGGCCCACTTCGCATATTCCATGAGTTTTGGTTCTGCCAGAGCTTCGGCAGCGTTTTTGTAAAACATTGCCTCGCCCTCGTAACATCCCGTAATCGTATTGTCCTTGTCGTGCCAAAAATACACATGGACCAGTTCGGTGTGGTTCGTGAAGTCTTCCGTGACCGCGTTGATGAAAACCACATCTCCCGCCTCCACCCGCGCGCCCAACTCTTCATTCAGTTCACGACGCATAGCGTTCATCCGCGTTTCACCGGCTTCTAAATGCCCGCCGAACGCGTTTACGCAACCATGCGGAGAATCAAAACTTTCGGGGCGATGCTGCAAAAGGATTTTATGGCCGTGGGTAAGGATAATGCAATCCGCCATTTGCTTGCGAAAGCCGGCAACATCTTCACGCGTGGTGTCGAAGATTTTGATATGCGGATTATTTATAGGGATCGCCTTTAGACAAATAATCTTTCACGTATTTGGCCACACCCTCTTCCAGTTCCGTAAACGGCTTGGTATAGCCCGCTTTGCGGAGCTTGGAGACATCGGCCTGCGTGTAATACTGGTATTTGTCGCGAAGGCCTTCGGGCATGTCAGTGTAAGTGATTTTGGGGGGCTTGCCTGCGGCCTTGAATGTCGCCTCGGCGAGATCCTTGAACGAGCGCGCCTTACCTGAACCCACGTTAAACAAACCATTAACCTTCGGGTTGTCGTAAAGCCATAGCATAACATCGACACAATCCCCAACCCACACAAAATCACGCAACTGGCCGCCGTCCTGATAATCGGGATGGTGGGATTTGAACAAACGCGCAGCCGCCCCTGCCTGCACTTGTGGGAAAAGCTTGCGAACAACACTCATCTGATCGTCTTTGTGGTATTCGTTCGGGCCGTAGACGTTGAAGAATTTCAAACCCACCCATTGCGTCGGCAAAGGTTCGGATTTAGCTTCAACGACACGTGCAATGCGGCGGTCGAACACATGCTTGCTCCACCCGTACGGGTTGAGGGGCATAAGATGCTTCAATCCGCCAATATCTTCTTCGTCTTTGAAACCATGGTGGCCATCGCCGTATGTCGCGGCGGAAGACGCATAGATAAAACGCTTCTTGTGCTTCCAGCACCATTTCCAGAGTCTGCGCGACAGAACAAAATTGGTATCGATGATCAGGTCCGCGTCGTTCTCGGTGGTCGAGGAAATCGCCCCCATGTGATAGATAATTTCAATCTCATCGGCGTGAGTGTCCAGATAATCGAACAGACGCAAAGGATGCACCACGTCGCGAATTTCACGCTTGGCAAGGTTACGCCATTTATCGCCAGAGCCCAGTACGTCGGATACAACGATATCACCCACTCCTCGCTCTTCTAGTCCCGCCACAAGGTTGGACCCGATAAATCCTGCACCGCCAGTTACGACAATCATAGAAACCTCTTTTCGTTTATCTCATCTGATATTACGCGAAAAACTTTAACAATCCATACCCATTTGTAAGGCGCGGAAATCTGCGGTGGATATGTTCTTTTCCGCTTGACTGCCGTGTTGCACCATAACAGGCCACGATGTAAGTAAAGCTTTCAAACAATTCTAACATAAGAAGATTCCATGAAACCGGACCCCCGTATTTTCGATGATCTTTCCAGAGTGGCCGGCGGCGCGATGAACGTGTTTTCGGCTTTCCGCGAACAGATTCTAAATGACATCAAGGTGCGGATGGAAGAAGTCGCTTCGCGTATGGATCTCGTTCCCCGTGAAGATTTCGAACGTCTCGAATTGCAGGTGAAAGCCTTGCAAAAACAGGTTGATGCTTTGAGCGGTAAAAAAACTGCCACAAAGCCCGCAGCAAAAGCTGCCCCCAAAAAAACACCGAAGAAAAAAACGGGAAAGAAAAAATAATGAGCGAAACGACGGCAGAACGCGAATATTTCGAAGATGTGGCAAACCCGCTGGATTCCGTTGAGGAAATCCTTTGCGCAAATGACTGGATTTTTGATCGCATGACCGAAGACGAACTCACCGTGCAAATCACGGGCAAGATGGGCGAATACAAATTGTTCTTTCAATGGCAAGAAGAATATTCCGCCATGCAGTTCTGCTGCCAGTTCGATATCGACATCAAACGCGAAGCAATGGACGAAGCCGCGCGCACAATGACCGCGATCAATTCGGGCCTATGGCTCGGCCATTTCGATTTCCGCGAAGGCACCCAAATCCCCTGCTTTCGCCACACGACATTGTTCCGCGGCATGACGCAGACATCGGGCGCGGATCATATCGAAGACCTCGTCGATATCGCGCTCGCCGAATGCGAACGTTTTTATCCCTTGTTCGACATTTTTTCGCGCGGCCTGCCGCAAAACGTCGCCGACCTTTCGCTCGCGCAGATGCAAGTTTCCGGCGAGGCATAGGAGATGAGCGGCTTTCCCAAAGCCTCCTCCCAATCCACTTATAAAATCGGACTCGCGGGATGCGGCAAGATGGGATCGGCCATGCTCCGCGCTTGGATATCCGCGAAAATCGTCAGCCAAATACACACACTGGACCCAAACGGTTTGCCTGCGGATTTATTGACCGAAAGCAAGATCACCCATCACACCAACGACCATTCATTCCTTGAGGCCGCAAATCCGTTCGATATGTTGGTTCTGGCCATCAAACCACAAACACTGGGTTCGTTCTGTTTATCCATACGCGATCATCTAAATTCCAAGCTCTGCATCCTATCCATTGCGGCGGGACAAACTATTGGTGGCTATCAGGCGCGCTTTGGCAGCATACAGCCAATCATCCGTGCCATGCCGAATTTGCCCGCCTCTATCGGCAAAGGCATGACAGTCGCCTGCGCTTCTGAAACAGTTCTCCCCGAACGCCTGCAATGCGCGCATGATCTGCTGTCTTCTTTTGGCCTTGTCGAATGGACATCTGATGAATCCAAAATGGATGCGGTCACGGCGGTATCGGGGAGTGGCCCCGCTTACGTGTTCTTGCTGATTGAGGCCTTGATCGAAGCAGGCGTTAAAGCAGGCCTTGATAAGGAATTCGCACAAACCCTCGCACGGCAAACGGTAATAGGTTCTGCGGCTCTAGTCGAGGCAACGCCACGCCTGACACCAACCCAATTGCGTGATGATGTGACCAGCCCAAAAGGTACCACCGCCGCGGCCTTGGCTATCCTCATGAAAGACGGAAAATTTCAGGAATTGTTCGACAAGGCCATCGCCGCAGCGACCACCCGCTCGAAAGAATTATCCAATTGATCTGATCCAATCGTGATTTGGACCCGTACCAAGGCCGAAAGGAAAATACTATGACTGTTCGATTGGTGGAAACACACATCGAGGTGAGCGACCTCGACAAATCCTTCGCTTTATACTCAAATTTAATCCCATATGCGCGTGTTGAACACTGGGGTGACGATAAGGAAGGGCGTGTTGCGGCTTTTGTTATGGAGGGCGGCGAAGCGTTCGGTCTCTGGGAGAAAGGCAAAATCGGCGTGCTTGGCGGCCGTGGCGGAGAGCATCTACATTTCGCTTTCCAGATAAAACCCGAACAATATAATTCTTACCGCGATCTTATTCGGTCACAGGGGCTTGAAGCGCTGGAACATGTTTGGGAAAACGGCAAGAAGAGCGTTTATTTCTTTGATTATGACGGCCATCAGGGCGAATTCATCTGCGATGATTGGCACAACAGGCTGCACAAAGGTCAGGACGGTTAAAGGTAATAAGTATCCTTGACCATATCGCGCACTTCAAAAGTGACGGCGCAATCTTTGGAATGAACGGCATTTTTAAGGGCTTCGTAAAGCGGCTTGGATAAGCGTTCCTTAGTT
Source organism: Micavibrio sp. (assembly GCA_040381535.1). GTDB lineage: Bacteria > Pseudomonadota > Alphaproteobacteria > Micavibrionales > Micavibrionaceae > Micavibrio_A. Next base: position 17,403 of record JBEIHF010000020.1, read on the forward strand.
GGAACATCGCGACCTTCGAGGAGCAACAGCGTGCCGTGGATCATCGATCCATGAGCACCCTTCTCGCCGACCATGTAATGATCGATCTTGATGACGCGGGTTTTGATGCGGGCTTTTTCAACGCCGTTGGATGCCAAAGATTCAAGCAAAGTCATGAGCAGCTTGCCCATATTTATCTCCGCAAGATTGGCGGAATATTCGAAGATGATCTGGGGGATTATTTCGGAGGCACTTTCTTGCCTGTGGTTCCCAAACCGATGTCTTTGGCCAGACGCGAACGCTGCTTGGCGTAGTTTGGCGCGACCATCGGGTAATCCGCAGGAAGACCCCAACGCTCGCGGTATTCTTCGGGCGTCATGTCATAGGCCGTTTTTAGGTGGCGTTTGAGCATTTTGAGTTTCTTGCCGTCTTCAAGACAGATGATGAAATCGGGCGTTATGGATTTTTTCACCGGAACGGCGGGCAATGCGCCGCGGTCCGTGGAAGCCGTCCCGCCGCCGCCCAAATTGGAGAGGGTGCGGAAAACCTGTTCGATCAAGCCAGAAATTTCGTTTTGGGAGACCGTGTTGTTGGCGACGTGCGAAGATACGATTTCCGTTGTCAGGGCCAGAAGGTCTTGGTGCGAGGTGTTCTCGGGCATGATGATTCTCCACTATTACCGCTATATTGATAAAATATCGGGCTTACACAATAGAATCAAGTATAAATGACAAATACTTAATAACTGTTAATATCGATTTCGCGCTTTGACTTGGTGGATACGGAAACATCCGCCCCGCGCATGTAAAACGGCTCGGGTTTGTCAGCCTTATGGCCGCTTTGCGTGAATTGAGCCAATCCCAGCCGCGCCAATACTATGGGGTCGACCAATACGCGCTCTATATAGTCGGATTCGACACCTTCTATTTTAAGCCTGTGCGCCGCATCCCCGCAAATCGTATTAGCCTTGATGGCATCCGAAAGCAGACATTCAGGGGCGGAACCTTTGCCCAGCGCATCGAACGACTGCACATAGAAATCCGCGCGCTTGCTTTCGAGAACCACAAGGGCATCGCCCAGCGGCGCGCAGGAATGATACATCGCCTCGAACGTGCTTACGCCATGCACGGGAAGATCAAGCGCCAAACCCAATGATCGCGCCGAGGATAAACTGATCCGCAATCCCGTGAACGATCCCGGCCCCGTTGTGGTCACTATCAAACCGAGCTGCGGGAAATCGATCTTGGCCTCGCGCATTACTTCTTGCACCAGCGGCACCAGTTTCGCCGCCTGCTCGCGTTCGGTAACCATGGAATCGCCATAGGCCGTGCCATCAGGCATCACCACCGCCGCAACGCAGCCGCCGAGAGCTGAATCTATCGCTAGGACAGGCTTGTCAGACAATCTTGCAGGCCTCATCGAAACTCAAACGCTCCGCGCGCGGATACAATGTTTCCGGCCTGCCGTAACCAAGGCTGCAAACGAATTTTACGTCCCCGTCGATATTGGCAAAGAACGCGTCCTTGATGCCTTGTCGGTTGATACCGGACATCGGGCCGCAATCAAGACCGAGAGCACGCGCCGCCAAAAGGAAATAACCCGCCTGCAACGTTCCGTTCAACGCCGCCGTTTCCTTGTTGGCTTCTTCCTTACCGACATACCATTTGGTGATGTCGATACGGGGCGCGAGCTTGCCCACATATTTGTAAAATTCTCTGTCCGTAGCGAACAGCGCGATCATTGGCGCTTCCATCGTTTTTTCCTGATTGCCCTTGTCGATTAGCTGTTTCAATTTTTCCTTCGCTTCTTTCGTGCGCACGAACACGATACGAAGAGGAGAGCAGTTTGCGCTCGTCGGGCCCCATTTCATCGTGTCGAAAATCTGTTTTACCGTGTCTTCGGACACATCCTTGTCCTGCCATCCGTTAAAGGTGCGGGCTTTGAAGAACAACGCGTCCAGCGCCGCTTGGTCGAGTTTGTATCCGTCGGTCATGGCAAAATTCCTTTGTGGTTTAAAGACTTCTTACTATCTAAACCGCCAAAAAGCCAGTTCAACCCCGCTTTCAGGGGTCTGGTTTTTGAAAGGGGGATCGGTTATAACCCTGACATGCCTGCCCTTCTCGTAAAATCCCTCTTGATGCTTATGGCCTGCGGTGTTCTTTCGAACACCGCGCATGCGCAAGTAACGGATTTTGATGACAAGGCCGCGGTGATTTTCACCTATATGGCCATCGGCGATGACGATACGGGTATCAGCGAAGAACGTTTTAAAGAACAAATGGATGAATTGTCGGAGGGCGGATACAACATCACCTCCCTCGATACGATCATCACTACCTTCGAACAAAACAAAACGCTCCCCGCCCGTACAGTAGCCATTACGTTCGATGGGGTTGATAAATCTATTTACGACACCGCCTTCCCCATCTTGCGCGATAAGGGTTTTGCTTTCACTGTATTCCTGCCTGTCGATCGCATCACAGAAAATAAACCTCAATATCTCACATGGAATGACACCAAGGATTTAAAAGAAGGTGGCGGTACATTCGGCATCCATCCATCATCTTATGCCGGCATGATCGACATGGGCGAAGAAGAAATGCGCCGCCAGATCAATAATTCCAAGGTAAAACTGCGCGAAAAACTGGGCGTCGAAGCCACAATCCTCGCTTACCCTTTCGGAGAATATAACGCGAAGGTAAAGAAAATTGCGAAGGACATGGGGTTCAAGGCCGCGTTTGGTCAGGCTTCGGGCGTGGCCTATGCGGGCGATGACCGCTTCGCACTACAGCGTTTCACCATCACCGAAAGACACGGCGATATCAACCGCTTTAAAATGACCGCGAATGCATTGCCCCTGCCCGTCACGGACGTATCGCCCGCTGATCCGCATTTGTCCACACTTATACCCGCGATTGGTTTTACGGTGAACGATGCATTGAAAAAATCATTGAAAGGCCTATCCTGCTTCTCAAGCGTCCAAGAAAAACCCAAACTGGAAATCCTCAACGGACGCGTCGAACTCCGCCTTGAAAAACCGTTCGTTGATCACCACCCACGCATCAACTGCACACTCCCAGTGATGGGGGAAAAAGGTGCGGAACCCCGCTGGCGCTGGCTCGGCATGCTCTACACCATCTCAGATGATATTCTGGGGGAAAAACATAAACAGCCCACAAAACATGCGGGCGATTCTAACGACGAATTTTCGGTTGAGTGACTACTCTAAAGTTTGACGGACTTCGAGAACTTCCGGAACGTAATGGCGGAGCATATTCTCTACGCCGTTTTTGAGTGTCACAGTGGATGAAGGACAACCCGAACACGCGCCTCGCATCGTTAAATACACTACGCCCTGCTCGAACTTATCGAAAATGATATCGCCGCCGTCCTGCGCCACGGCGGGGCGCACACGCGTTTCGATCAGCTCTTTAATCTGCTTGGAAATCTCGTCGAGCAAACTGTCGTCCACCCCACCCGCTTCATGACCATCCTTGAAACGTGGTTCGCCCATGGTGAAGTGCTGCATTACCGCGCCCAATATCTGCGCCTTGATCGCCCCCCACTCCACTGCATCGCTTTTTGTCACGGATACAAAATCACGTCCGAAGAACACGCTCTCCACGCCGCGAATTTCGAATATCCGTTCAGCCAGCGGGGATTGCTTAGCGGCCTCTTCGTTCATGAATTCGGCAACACCGGATTCCATGACAGGCACGCCCGGAATGAATTTCACGGTAGAAGGATTGGGAGTGTTTTCGGTCTGTATGAACATGAGCTATGAAATAGGCTTCAAAGTCCCAAAAATCAAGAAAACTCTTTCAAATGTGCAGGCACTACAACCACAGGAACCTGCAATTTCGACATGCCCTTTCCCGTAAAGAACGCGACCAGCGGCCCGGGAATATGTTCTTTTCCGCCGCCGAGGATCAGTTTGACGATATTTTGGTCGTGATTGATGGTCTCGAGCACGGCCTCGCTCGTCTCGCCTTCCGCGACGTATAAGGACGGAATTGACCCGTTGAAATCATTCGCCGTCTTGGCGACCGCCCAAAGATATTTCTCGGCGTTCGCGCGAAGTTCTTTTTTGATGCGCGCTTCCACACCACCCCAATGTTCGAAATCCTGATTTTCAATGATGTGCAGAATGCCGAGTTTGGCACGGTGCGCACGCGCCGTGAGTGCCGCATAGATCAACGCGGTTTTGAATTCATCCGTATCGTCCGCGACAACGAGATACGTGCCGCCATCACCTTGGCGACCTTTGATTGGTTGAAGATCAATGTCTATATACGGTGCACTCATTGGTTCTAATCCCTGCGCAGGAATGTAAAGGCCGACCAGCCGGAAATCAACGCCACAAACACAGTGAAAAGCCCGTAGAAAAACGAATGTTCATGCGCCGTAATATACACATTGGCATTAAATCCCACCTGCCCCACCTGCAATTTACGGCTTTCGTGGCCCAAAAGCTTATTATCCCGAAAGATATAAGTATCGACGGTATAAAGGCCTGTCGGAATATCGGGCGGCAATATGAATGTGGTTTTAAAGAAATGTGCATCAATGCGGCGCACCTGTTTCGCCTCTTCGGGCACAAAACCTTTTGCTTGCATCTTGCGGATAAGCGCTTCTTTGAATACGTGCACCTTTTCGGGATTACTTTCGTTCTCAGCATAGAAATCCAAATTACCGAAACCGATTTCATGTTCTTTCGCGAACTCGTCATCGGGCGTGAAGGTCGACGCGATATCGTAATAAGAAGGCACGCGGCGGAATTCCACCGTGTCTTTGTTGATCCATGCACCTAGCACACGACCTTTGCGCCGCACCGCCACTATGCTTTCCGGACCTTTGATGCTGATGATGATTTCGGCATTATCTTCGTCCGTTGTCCCGAAAAGCGAGATGGTCTCGCCGTTAAACCCTGTGGAAATATCAACATAGTCACGCGCCAGTTCCGCGTTCATCTCCGCTCTTGCGGGCGCTGCGAATAACAAAAGGATTAGGAACAGATACCTCATTGGCGCATATCCAAAGCGAACAAATCGCTTGGCTCCACAAACAAAACACCGATCATGCGCGCGCCAACGGCCAGAATAAGAAGCGCCAGCGCCACGCGCGCGGGTGCTCCTTTAATGCGCCTTGCCGCGCGTACGCCAATCTGCGCGCCCACAACCCCGCCGCTGATAAGGATCAGCGCGAGAATAGCATCCACCGTGTGGTTGAACGTGGCATGCAAAATGCACGAAAACGCGGAAATAAAGATGATCTGGAACAAAGACGTGCCCGCCACCAAAAGGCTCGGCATGCCCAGAACATAGATCATCGCGGGGATAAGGATAAATCCGCCTCCGATACCAAGGATCGAAACCAGCAAACCGCCGACAAACCCGATGATGATTGGCAGTAGGGCAGAAATATACAAACGCGATTTGATAAAGCGCATTTTGTACGGCCATCTTTGAAAGAATGGGCGTTGCGCGAGGCTGATGACATCCTCAGTCACTTTATGGCGTTTCAGCAGGCTCATCATGCTTTCGATCAGCATCATAGTACCTATGGTGCCCAGCAATATGACGTAGGACACCGCGATAAACAGATCGATATGCCCAAAATGCTGAAGCATACGGAACACGAGCAAGCCCGCGAGCGAACCCGCCATACCGCCTGCCATCATGACGGTGCCGAGTTGCATATCCACATTGCCTTTGCGCCAGTGTCCGAGCATCCCCGTCATGCTGGTCGCGACCAGTTGATTGGCCTGCGTCCCTACCGCCACGGCGGGCGGAATGCCCATGAACAACAAAAACGGTGTGGCCAAGAACCCCCCGCCCACGCCGAACAGGCCCGACAAAAAGCCTACGGCAACGCCCAATAAGGCGAGACTCTCGGCTGGGACGGATATTTCGGCAATGGGAAGATAAATATGCATGGCGTTACAAGACTAGAGTAACATAAAATCAGACACTTAGAAGCGCAGAGCCAAGACCCGATTTTCCTTGCCAGTATTTTTACAATTATGTAAAAAATGCGCATGCTTAAGCGCTATAAATTCCAGACATGGGAAAAGGAACGCACGCAAACCATCGCGCGCGAATTCGGACGCGTGTGTGAAGACATTAGGCCGCGCGGGGAAGTATGGGGCCTGTCATTGCAAGGCGGAATGAGCATGGGCAAAAGCACCTTCACGCATGCTTTCACCAAGGCGGTATTCGCTAAAAACTGGGATGCGCCTTTTTGGAATATTCGCCCCCACCGCTCGCACGACATCATAAGCAACTGGTCTAAGAAGCAATTGCGCCACAATGATTACCTGCTGAACAATGGAAATCATTTCTTCACACCCCGCAAAGCAGGCTTCGGTGGATATGACATTCTGGAACACGCGCCCAAAGATTTCCAACATATCGCCGGCGGCGTGTTTATGCCCGGTTACCGTACCCGTTTGCTCGTCCTGCAGGTTGATGAAAAAATCTGGTCCGCCCCCGTCTTCCAACAGGCAGTACAGAAACTCAACGCTACTGAATTGAATGCCTAATAAGCCGTCGTGCCTTCAGGGCCTGTCTGCGACCAGAAAAACATCTCTGCATCGTTCAGGAAGTTGGCGTATTCACCCATGGGAAGCTCATAGAAAGCTTTTTTGAAATCCACGCTCTTGATGATGCCGCGGAAATCATTCTCCCAACGTTCATAGCCATGGGATAGCGCGGAGCATTCCACGACGTACAGCGTATCGTTGTACAACGATGCAAACATGATCGCCTTGCGTGGCTGTAACACCGTGCCAAAATGTTTGTTGTAGGAGGCGAGAGCGAACGATGCGAACCAACGGCCAAGGCCGGATCCGTCATGCATCACTCCTAGGTCGAATTCATCGTATTGGCCCAGATATTCGCGCCAGAACTTCTCAGATACCGCAACCTTCTGAACGGAATCGCCGTAACGTGCGGGGAAAATTGTATAGCGCTTGTCGGGGCGCGCATCGACGCGGCACACGGGCTGCGCACCGTCGGCGGGGCCCGCAATCGTCGCAATGGTATCGAGGTTGACGTTATTAATCTGCTTCCACGTGTCGGGGAAGGTCAGCGTAAGGCCTGTTTTTTCGTCCTGCCAGAAAAAGTAATCCGCCTTGGCGACGGTCGGAAGGGCAAGAACGGCGAGGAATATGAAAAGACGCAAAATCATAGAATCGATTATACCTTGGCTGTAAGGGGGTACAAGCCAAAGCGTAAGGCATTTCCGGCTTTCCACGCAAATTTAAATGCTACTTACGCCAAAACCCCATGATGTCCATGGCTTCCTTCAGGACAGGCTCGGCGATGGCGTTGGCCCTATCGGCGCTGTTGGCCAGAATGCGATCTATCTCGCCCCTATCCGCCATCAGCTCGCACATGTGGTTCGTGATCGGCCCCATCTTGGCGACGGTAAGGTCCGACAATGCATTCTTGAACGCCGAAAACTGTTGCCCTCCAAACTCGTTCATCACTTTTTCACGCGTCGTCTCATTGAGCGCGGCATAAATGGTCAGAAGGTTTTTGGCTTCGGGTCTGCCTTCACATTCCGCTTCGATGGACGGAACATTCCCCGCATCCGTTTTCGCCTTTTTGATTTTGTTGGAAATCGTATCGGCGTCATCAGTCAGGTTTATGCGCGTCATATCGCTTTCGGCGGACTTGCTCATCTTTTGCGTTCCGTCACGCAAACTCATCACACGCGCTGCCTCACCCATAATCACAGGCTCGGGCACGGGAAAGAAATCACGCTTCGCTATATGCTGGTTGAACGAAATCGCGATGTCGCGCATCAACTCGACATGCTGCTTCTGGTCATCGCCCACGGGCACATGTGTGCCGTGATATAACAAAACATCCGCCGCCATCAACGCAGGATACGTGTACAAACCTGCGGACGCCTTCTCTTTGTCCTTGCCGGCCTTGTCCTTGAACTGCGTCATGCGGTTGAGCCATCCGAGCGGCGTAATACACGATAACATCCATCCCAATTGCGCATGCCCTGCGACAGACGACTGCGCGAAGATGATCGATTTCTTCGGATCAACGCCCGCGGCGATGTACGCCGCCGTCACTTCGCGCGTAGAATTTTTGAGTGTTTCGGGATTATACCCCGTCGTATTGGCGTGCAGATCGACAACACAGTAAATACATTCCGAGCCCGGCTCGTCCTGCATCTTCACCCAGTTCTTCAATGCACCCAGATAATTGCCAAGGGTCAAACGGTTGGTGGGCTGCATGCCCGAAAATATGCGTTTCATTGTAAGCGCTTCCTTACGAATAATTTTTTGAGATCTTTGATACTGATAGCGCCTGTTCCGAAAACGGCGAGCGAATATGTTCCTAGGCCTGAGGCCACAAGAACTGCGAGAGAGCTGATTTTTTCAATCTTTGAACCGTCATAATATCCACTGGAGTAATGCGCGACTATAGCCAGAACGAGCGCCATAAGGCAAGACGCAAAGATAATGCGCGGCAGGGAATACATGAACCGCGCATCGAACGCCGCGGCATCCGTGGTTTTCAGGCCGCGCAGCAAAAGCGTAAACAAAACCCATCCGCTTATGCCAGTGGCCAGCGCGATCCCTGCAACGCCCATGAACCGAATAAAAATCAACGCTAGACCGATATTGAGGAGCGCCGACATCACCGACATTTTAACGGGCGTCTTTGTGTCATGCCGCGCGAAATACGTCGTCGACAAAACCTTGCCTGCGACATAGGCGGGCACGCCGAGCGCGTACCCCATCAAAACATGTGCGGTGGTGCGTGCGTCTTCCGCATCGAAATTGCCGTACTGGAATAATGTTTTGATGAGCGGCTCCGCCACCACCAACATTGCCACGCCCGCTGGTAATGCCAAAATCAAACACACTTCGAGCGCGCGGTTGAAAAGATTACGCGCCTCTTCTTTATTGTCTCCCGCCATCGCTTTGGACAGCATAGGAAGCAACGCCGTGCCGACCGCAATCCCAACCATACCCAATGGCAACTGGTTCAAACGGTCCGCGTAATACAGATAGGAAATCGAACCCGTCGCAAGTGTCGACGCGATGATGACATCCACGAACAAATTGATATGCACCACGCCCGCGCCGATCACGCCAGGCCCCATCAGGTTGAAAAGCTTTTTGATGTCCACATCGAACTTCGGCATCTGCATTTTGATGCCTATCTTCAGCTTGCGGATGAAATAAAACATGCCGATGAATTGTAGAACGCCCGCCGCGAATAAGCCCCAAGACAGCGCATGCCCGCCGCTTTGCATGTAAGGTTCCAAGAATATCAGCGCGGCAATCAATGCCAAATTGAACACAATCGGGGCGGCGGCAAACGGCACGAATTTTTCATGCGCGTTCAACACGCCGCCCATCAACGCCGTGAGCGAAATCATCAGCAAATAAGGAAACGTTACGCGTGTCATTTCAACAGCAAGATCATATCGCTCGCTCCCCACTTCGAAACCGGGCGCCAACGCGCGGATGATAAGGGGCATGGCGGCAATGCAGATGAGGGTAAAAGGTGCGAGGATAAAGAGCATCACGGCAAAGGCATTGGAGGCAAACTCATCCGCCGCCCTCTCCCCGTCCTTATGAAGCTTTGCGGAGTACATTGGCACGAACGAAACGCTGAATGCACCCTCGGCCGTCACGCGGCGGAAAAAATTCGGCAATTTCAACGCCACGATAAACGCATCGGCCAAAGGCCCCGCGCCGAGGATGATGGCGGTCAGAACGTCGCGGATAAAACCGAGGATACGGGACACGCCCGTGAGGCCGCCGACGGTAGCCATGGCTTTGAGCAATTTCATATTTATCCTTATATCCGCTAAGTCATAGGAATAAAAGAATACTTTCGGGATTATCGAAGAAAAATCTTGACGTTTTCAGTATTATGTCATATATATGTACCCTTATTTAAGAGTGTAAACATTAGTGTTAAACGGTCTGATAAATTGGGCAAAGGATACGACGAAAGCATTCAAGCTTGTCGGAGCCGAAACCATGACCTTTCCCGAAAAATACAAAGATCTATCACCCGCCGGCAAAGCTGGAGCATGGATGTGGGGTGGCGCGGTCGCTGCCACCTGCGTAGCAGGGTTCTTTGTACCCGTTCTTCCTACGGCTATGGTAACGGCAGGCGTCGGTCTGCTTGGCGCACAGGTTTTGGGTCTCGCTGCCTACGGCACGATGCTGGTGGCGCAGAACATGAAAAACAAACAAGACATCATGAACGTCCTTCCCATCGCGACTGGCGCATTGGGCGTGCAAAAACTCCTGATCGGCGGTTTAGGTTATGCGATCATGGCGGGTGTCGCCTCGCTGCGTGCTACGGCCATGAACGCAATCAGTACCGATCGTCCGATCGCGCGCACCGCTGTGGCATGGGGATTGTGGGCAGGTGGCGCGGCCCTTTTGATCCCCGCATCTATTGCACAACCAATGAACGCTCTTCCACTAGCCTCTATGACGCTTGCAACGGTTGCGGATTTGACACCTGCTTCAGACACGCGCTACGCCCGCCTGATGCGCGGGATAGCTTTCGTAAACAACACGCTCTATAGCGCCTTCTTCACGCATTCGCTACCCAACACGCTGCTCGATGCGACTGTGGGCGCGACTATCGCCAACTCCATCAAGAAATACGATGTTCCCGCATCGCCCGAAGGGCAAAAAATTCCGCTGTGGGATCGGGTTAAACTCTACGCAGAAAACATGCTGGCAAATAAACCCATGCCGACAGTCTACCCCGTACAAGAAATCGAACAACGCGAAACCAATACGCCATCGTGGAATGACCTTCCTGATTTCAATGCCGTCCCCGCCTGCTCCGCCCAAATCATACCTTTAAAATTCGCGTCCGCTCCGGATATGCACTTTAATGACCGCGCAGTTGCACCCGAGTGCCTCGACTGGCCATCCGATAAAGCAATTAAATCGGCTGGCAATCTAGCTGCAGGATTTGAACTAAAGGCAGCATAAAATCGCGCGTGACTTCTATCCGCCGCGGGCTTAAAACATCTCCATGAAATCCAATCCTGAAAGCCAGTGGTTCGGCGAAGAATCCGTAACCCCCGAACAAAAAACCCGCAAAGTCATCGGCGTATTTGATTCCGTAGCAAGCAACTACGACATTATGAACGACGTCATGTCGGGCGGCATGCACAGGCTTTGGAAAGATCACCTCGTGCGCAAAATCCGCCCGAAGGCAGGATTGCATTATCTGGATGTTGCGGGCGGCACGGGCGACATTGCTTTTCGCATCCGTAAAAAAGCTGGTTCCGATTGCAAAATCACTTTGTGCGATCTAAACGCCGAAATGCTCACCGTAGGGCGCGATCGCGCAATAGACAAGGGCCTCGGCGACAGTTTTGAATGGATCACGGGCAACGCGGAATCCCTTCCCTTCGAAGATGAGAGCGTCGATGTCTACACCATCGCATTCGGCCTGCGCAACGTCACGCATATCGACACCGCGTTGAAGGATGCGTTGCGCGTTTTGAAACCTGGCGGCAGATTCTACTGCCTAGAATTTTCGAAAGTGGTTGAGCCGTTCCTTGCAAAAATTTACGATGAATATTCCTACCGCCTCATTCCGAAAATGGGCGAACTTGTGGCAAAAGATCGCGCTTCCTATCAGTATCTGGTGGAATCGATCCGCAAATTCCCGTCGCAAAAAGAACTTCAAAACCGTATGGAAACAGCGGGTTTCAGCCGTTGCCGCTTTGAGAATCTGACACTCGGCGTTGTGGCGATACATGAGGGCGTTAAAATATAAAGGCTTTATGCAAAAAGGCCTTGAAATTACCGTAATAAATTCCTATAACCTTTCCCATTGCATTCATTACGGTTTTGACCTAAATGAGCGTGCTCGAAACACACCGACAACGGTGCATTCGATTAATTTTTAACACTGAAGGAAGCTAATCATATGAACAACATCGTTAAATCCGTTGTATTCGCCGCCGTTGTCCTGTTCGCAGGTATCGCAGCAATGCAAGTTATCTACAAAAACCAAGACACCACGGGCGCAGACATCACGGCTGTTGAACCCGCAGCTGGCGAAGTTGTTGCCGCTCCGACGGAAGCACAAGCTGATGCAGCCGTTGAAGCTATCGATGCCAACGCAGAAGCAGCAAAAGACGCTGTTGAAGCAGACGCCGAAGCCGCTAAAGATGCTGCTGACGCCGCCGTTGAAGATGCAAAAGTTGAAGAAAAAGCCGCTGACGAAGCTGTTGATGCAACGAAAGATGCAGCCGAAGCTTCCAAAGACGCTGCTGAAGCCAATGCTGACGCTGCAAAAGATGCTGTCGACGCTGACGCCGAAGCCGCTAAAGAAGTAGTAGAAGAAAAAGTAGCCGAGTAATTTCTCGCACTTTATCTGAAAAGATAATAGGATCGGCCCTGTCCCACAAAGACAGGGCCTTTCTTTTTCAAAGGTGAAAATGGGTAAGACCGTAAAAATCACATTGACTGTGCTGTTTTTTGCAACCATAGGCTTCGGCCTATATTTTTACTTCACGCGCATCGCACCGCCTGCCATGATCGTACAGGATTAAACATGCTGAACGGAAAACGCATCCTTTTGATTATCTCGGGCGGCATCGCCGCGGTCAAAACACCCGCGCTTATTTCTCTTTTACAAAAGGATGGCGCGGAAGTTTCCGCAATTATGACGAAGAATGCCGAAAAATTCATCACGCCTCTTGCCATTAACGCACTGACTAAAGAAAAACTGCGCACAGAATTGTTTGATCCCAAAGACCCGATGGATCATATCTATCTGACACGCGATACGGATCTCATCATCGTCGCCCCCGCCACCGCCAACATCATGGCGAAGATGGTACAGGGTATTGCAGACGATCTCGCCTCTGCCACTTTGCTCGCAAAAAATAAACCCGTCCTCATCGCGCCTGCGATGAATGTCGAAATGTGGGACAACGAAGCGACGCAGGCCAATTACAAAATGCTCTCCAAACGCGAGGATATATCGCTCCTCGGCCCCGCCGTGGGTTCCATGGCGTGCGGTGAAACGGGCGCGGGCCGCATGGTCGAACCCGAAGAAATTTTGAAGGCCGCGCAAAATCACTTTCGCCCCAAATCTCTGGCAGGATTGAAAGCTATCGTTACCGCAGGCCCGACGCATGAACCGATCGATCCTGTGCGCTATATAGGCAACCGCTCTTCGGGCAAGCAGGGTTACGCGGTCGCGCGCGCCCTTGCTGAGCTCGGCGCGAACGTAACACTGGTGAGCGGCCCCACATCCCTGCCCGGTCCCAAAGGCGTGAAAACCATTCTCATCGAAACCGCGCGGGAGATGTTAGACGCGTGTGAAAAATCCCTGCCCGCCGACATCTTTGTTGCCGCCGCCGCTGTTTCCGACTGGGTGCCCGAAACCGTTTCCGCCTTCAAAATCAAAAAAGTGGCTGGCGAAGACAAAATGAATCTCGCCCTCAAACAAAACCCCGACATTCTCAAAACCATAGGCACGTCCAAAGCCCGCCCGCGCTATGTCGTGGGCTTCGCCGCGGAAACCGATGATGTATTAACCAATGCCGCCGCCAAATTGGAAACCAAAGGCACGGATATGATTGTGGCCAACTTGATATCGCCTGAAAACCCCGCCTTCGGCGTGGATAACAATCAGGTGCATCTCGTAACGCGCGCAGGAACCGAAGAATTGCCGAAAATGGGAAAGGACGAAGTGGCGAACGCGATTGGCAAAAAAATTGCGGCGCACTTTCAAAAAAGCACGCCGCAACGAATCAATATCAATTCGATTGTGGGTTCAGTCCGGGCCTAAAACCAGCCATGTAGTGGACTCATATTCCGGCCGAAAAGGCTTTCAAAAAGTGTTGGTTTTTCAAACATACCAATAGCCAAAGGAATATGTTTTCCCGATCTGCCTGGAACTTTTAACATGATCTCCCCGGCACCCTGTCCACGGTCGAAAATTTCTGAAATTTTGTAGGGCTTGCCCAACTCCAGCCCTGCATCGTCGGCATCCTTCCAGGCAGACATGTTAGTACTGCCTTTGGGATCGGTGTAGATCACAGTTTGGCCGACCTTTAATTCTGATACATCCTTAAAGGTCTTGAATATCGTTTGCCTGAATTCTCCGCCAGTTTTTCCCATGACAAACTCCTTTAAAATATGGCTATAAGATATCAAATAATAGTTAATTATGTCAATAATATTCTCTGTTGTTAATGCCATATAAACACGCAATAAATTTATGAATGAATCAGCCAGCCATCAAAGAACAGGGTGAAACCTCCGCTGCCGGCCACACGCCGATGATGGCGCAATATCACACGCTCAAGGCCCAATATCCCTACTGCATTTTGTTCTACCGCATGGGTGATTTTTACGAGATGTTTTTCGATGACGCCATCAAAGCATCCGAATGCCTCGACATCACCCTCACCAAACGCGGCAAGAACGAAGAACAGGAAATCCCCATGTGCGGGGTTCCGTTCCATTCCTATGAGCCCTACCTCGCAAAACTCATTCGCGCAGGCTTCAAGGTCGCCATCTGCGAACAAACTGAAACACCGGAAGAGGCCAAAAAACGCGGCGGTTATAAGGCCCTAGTAAACCGTGATGTCATACGCGTGGTGACACAAGGTACGCTCACCGAAGAAACGCTCCTTAACGCCCGCGAAAACAACTACCTCGCCTGCGTGTGCGAAGCCGCAGGGCAATTTGGGCTAAGCTGGCTTGATCTCTCCACGGGCGAATTCCTCGTCCAGCCCGCGGAAAAAGAAACCCTCTCCGCTGCGCTGGATCGTATCGGCCCTTCAGAAATTCTTTTGCAAGATCGCCTCATAACCCAAGAGAGCTTTTCCCAACAAAAAAAAATCCTCACGCTACAACCTTCCTCTTTGTTCGATTCTCAAAACGCGCAAAAAAGACTGGAAACACTATTCGGCGTCGGCACCATAGAATCTTTCGGCTCGCTATCCCGCGCGGAAATAGCATCCGCCGGCGCGTTGATCGATTACGTTACCCGCACGCAAAAGGGCAAAATGCCCCATATTTTCCGCCCCCGCCGTATAATCGGCGGCGCGGTCATGGATATCGATCCCGCCACAAGACGATCACTCGAACTCGTCCGCACGCAAACAGGCGAACGCCGCGGCAGTTTGCTGGATTGCATCGACAAAACCATCACGGGCGCAGGCGCAAGGTTATTACAGACACGTCTCTCTGCCCCGCTCACCGATCTCGTACAAATCACTGCCCGCCACGATCAGGTCGAAACTTTTGTTTCCCAATCCGCGCTCCGCAAAGATTTGCGCGAACGTCTCAAAGAGTTACCTGATCTTGAACGTGCCCTCGCCCGACTCACTATCGGCCGCGGAGGCCCGCGAGATTTGGGCGCCGCGCGCGATGCCTTGGGCATTCTTGAAACCCTACGCGCCATTCTTATCGCCGCGCAAACGCCTGTGACGGATTATTTCGCCGATGCTCTGAAATCCTCAAACGAAATTCATAATCTGCGTGATCTACTCAAATCCGCGCTGGATGAAACATTGCCGATGATGGACCGCGAAGGCGGCTTTATCCGCAATGGTTTCGCGGCAGATCTTGATCATCTGCGCGGACTGCGTGATGAATCCAAACGCCTGATTGCACAGTTGCAGGCCAAATACCGCGACCATACCGAAATCACGCTCCTCAAAATCGCCTATAATAACGTGCTGGGCTATTACATCGAAGTTCCCTCACGCCACGCCGACAAGATGATGCTGAAAGCGGGCGATAACACGAACCCCTATATTCACCGCCAGACCTTGGCCAACAACGCCCGCTTCACCACACCAGAATTGTCGGAACTGGAGCGTGAAATTGTCTCGGCAGCGGAAAAATCCCTCGCGCTGGAACAACGTTTTTTCATGGATTTCGTATCACAAACCGCCATCCTGTCCGATGCGCTTGGAAAACTCGCACGCGGTGCAGCGGAAATCGATGTCGCACTGTCGATCGCCGACCTCGCCGTGGAAAGGAATTACACGCGTCCAAAAATGGAAGACAGCATTGCCTTCAACATCAAAGGCGGCCGCCATCCTGTTGTCGAAACCGCGCTCAAAAAATCAGGTACCGCGTTTGTACCGAATAATTGCTCGCTCGATCCATCCCAAAAACTCTGGCTCCTCACCGGCCCCAATATGGCGGGTAAGTCTACGTTTTTGCGCCAGAACGCGTTGATAGTCATTCTCGCGCAGATCGGCTCGTTCGTGCCTGCAGAACATGCAACCATCGGCATCGTCGATAAATGTTTCTCCCGCGTCGGCGCATCGGATGATCTCGCACGCGGACACTCTACGTTTATGGTCGAAATGGTCGAAACCGCCACCATCCTCAACCAGGCTACGCCGAAATCATTGGTTATTCTCGATGAAATAGGGCGCGGCACGGCAACCTATGACGGGCTTTCCATCGCGTGGGCCTGTGTAGAGCAATTGCACGAAGTCTGCAAATCTCGCTCCATCTTCGCCACGCATTATCACGAGCTCACATCGCTCAAAGAACGCCTCGCCTCTTTGGCGTGTTATTCGATGCAGGTGCGCGAGTGGCAAAACAATGTCGTGTTCTTACACACCGTTGCGGCAGGCGCGGCGGACAGATCTTACGGAATCCATGTCGCACGTCTCGCGGGCCTGCCCGAAAACGTCGTGGCGCGGGCTCAGGAAGTTTTGGAGATGTTAAACAAGGGCGAACATTCCGGCACCATCACAAAACTCGCAGATCATTTACCTCTGTTCCAGACCGCGACCGTGAAACAATCCGTGAAACAAGATACCGCGCTGCAAAACGCCTTGAAGGATATTGAACCTGATTCCCTGACGCCCCGTGAAGCCCTCGATGCTCTTTATGCCCTGAAAACTTTGGCCGAAAAACCACAGTAAGGGTTGCCCGACAGAGCCGAAATCCTTATACACTAAACCCATGTCCGCTCCCGAACGCAAAACGGCTGGCCTACTCCTCAATCCATTGCTGGAATCCCTCGCTGACCGGAGCCTAAGCGGCCCACATTTTTGCCGCGAACATACGAAAGCCATGGATGAAACTTTGGTTTCTCTTGCCAAAAATTTGCTACCCGATGGCGTACATCTTTTCGCGCTTGGCGGTTATGGAAGAAAAGAACTCTGCCCCTATTCCGATATTGACCTGATGTTTTTGGTAGAAGACGTCACCACCACGCCCGAAATAGAAAAATTCCTCTACACACTCTGGGACAAAGGCATGAAGGTTGGCCATTCCGTCCGCACGCTCGCGGAATGCCTTGAACTCAGCCATAAAGATTCCAAAGTCCTCACCAGTCTTTTGGACTCGCGTCTTCTCTACGGCCCCAAATCCGCCGAAGGCCTTCTGCATAAGGAAATCATTCTTTTGCTTGATCAAAAGGGCAAAAAGGAATTCCTCAAAAACAAATTGATCGAACGCGATGAACGCCACGGTCGTTACGGCGACACACGTTTTGTACTCGAACCTAACATCAAGGAAGGCAAAGGCGGCCTGCGCGATTTCCAAACCCTTCTCTGGATAACTGATGTGCTCTACGGCGTAAAATCCTTGCATGATCTAGTTGGCCTGAACATCTTAAATGAAACCGAAGCGCGCCGCTTCGCCAAATCCCACAATTTCCTGACCACCGTGCGCTGCCACCTGCATCAACTCGCGGGCCGCGCTGAAGAACGCATGCATTTTGACATTCAACCCGATCTGGCCGAACGTCTGGAATATGCTGACCGCCGCACGGCCCGCGCCGTTGAACGCTTCATGAAACATTACTTCCTCGTTACAAAGGATATTGGGGATTTAACGCGCATCATCTTAGCTGCGATCGACCATGAAGAAGATCGCGGTGGCCACAAGGGCGAAAATTACGGTGATTATGAAACGCTCGATGGGCGTCTAACTTTCAGTAAAAAACAAAATCTCGAAAAACACCCCGAAGATATGATCGCTCTGTTCCGCGCCTTTCAGGAAACAGGGGTGGATATCCACCCCTTCGCGCTCAAACAAATCACGCGTAATTTGAAATTCATCGATGATCCCATGCGGAGCGACCCCGCGCCGAACGAAATGTTTCTATCCATCCTCACAGCCGAAACCAACCCCGCGCTCACACTACGTCGCATGAATGAATCTGGCGTGCTCGGCAAATTCGTACCAGATTTCGGGCGTATCATCGCGCTCATGCAATTCGACCGCTATCATTATTTCACGGTCGATGAACACACCATTCATTGCATAGACATCCTGCACAAAATCGAAAACGATGAGCTTTTGGATGACGCGCCCTTATCATCCGTCGTCGCCAAAACGGTCACAGACCGCACAGCGCTGTATGTCGCGCTGTTCCTACACGACATCTGCAAAGGCCGCGGTGGCAAACATGCCGAACTCGGCGCGGAACTTGCACTCTCGCTCGGCCCCCGCTTCGGGCTGGATTTCTATCAAACGGATCTGGTCTCGTGGCTGGTGCACGAACATCTGCTTATGTCCGATACGGCTTTCCGTCGCAATATGAATGACCCCAAAACCATCGCGGATTTTTCGGCCAAGATACGCACGCCTGAACGGCTGGACATGCTCTTTGTCCTCACCACGGCGGATATCATGGGCGTCGGCCCGGGCCGCTGGACGGCGTGGAAAGCCCGCTTGCTTGAAGAACTCTATATAAAAACTTCCGCGCTCATGAAGGGCGAAGAACCGGGCATGACCGACGAAGTCACCATCCCCGAAGATTATAAAAAAGACGAAATACGAATCGATATCTCGATTGATGCCCAGCATTCGGCCACCGTGGTGATCGTGACAACCAAAGACCGCGAAGGCTTGTTTGCTACGCTCTGCGGCGCACTGTCGGCGGAAGGCGCGAACATAATGCGCGCCTATATCAACACGGTGAATGAAAAGGCGGCGGGCCGCGTGGCGGTCGACCGCTTCGTCATTCAAAACTCCACGGGCCTCCCGTTCACCCAAGAACACCGTCTGAAAGATTTGCGCCAGGCCATTCTCGCCGCGCTCGATGGATCTTTCGATATAGACACGAAAATCGCCGAACACAGAAAACCCATGACCAAACAGGATATGGTGTTCGACATTCCCGCGCGTATCACGCTAAACAACGAAGCCTCGGGGAGCGATTCCATAGTGGAAATAGAAACGCGCGACCGTCACGGGCTTTTGTATGACATCGCCTGCATCTTCCGTGACGAAGGGCTCGATATCCGCGCCGCAAAAATTAACACGCAGGGCCTCCGCGCCATCGACAGCTTTTACGTGCAAACCTCTAAACGTAAAAAACTTGTCGATTTGCCGGGTCAGGACCGCCTGATAAAAACACTCAAAGAAAAGGTTTCAAAACCGTGAGCAAGATCAGCGGCGGCACAGTGAACAAGCTTTCGACGGATTTAAGAAAGACACAAACCGCCCGTTCGAAGATGCTCGGAACAATGAGGATATATCACGCCCCTCGCCCGCAGTGAATTTATCTGTTGGATAAAAGAATCGAAGAGAGAAGAAACCCGAAAGGATAGTGATTTTCTTGAAAATAAGACATATGAGAAATACTATTTAGAAGTACTTCTTTATCATTATATGCGTTAGAAAAGATCTCACAGTGAAGCGGAAATCCCTCAAGCTCCTTCTAACAGCACTCGAAATAGTAGCGCTTGTCACGTTTTTAGTAGTTAGCACTTTACTATCAGACGCCTTTTCTAAGGGCCAAACTAATGGGCCCTTCACCGCAGACGGAAAATGTCCTGAGTTTAGAGATAACTATAAACGCTGCGAGGTTCTCTTTGGAAATCGCGGAATTTCAGTCCTCAACTCCTTTTATGAAACATTTGTCGGAGAAGGTGCATTCGAGATTGATGCCTTTAGAGTGGAGAGCTTACCCAGTGGGCGGTTCAACATAATCGCAGAATAGAACCGAGGACCCATTAGATCAGAAATCTATACAGATCGATTGGTCCGCCTTGGACAGAACCGAGAGAATGAAGCCGTTTTTCTCACACATCAATCTGCATACTGTGATGCTGGCAGAATTTACGAACATCAAGTTGGTTATGTTGAGGCGGGCCTAAATGTTCAAGATCTGAAGTTTTGGAACGAATGTGAAGAACTTCGTTTTCGACTTTTCCAAAATGGTTCACCTACAGCTGATGTGGTATGTAAGCCATAGAAACAAAGCTTTAAAAAAAACGCTATTTGGCAACCCTAATCATAATCTCGTTCCGTTTCATAAACGGAGGCGTCCAGGGTGGATTATAAAAAGCATAAGTCGGCCTACCTGCTGTCTTAGTATTATTCTTCTCAAGCCATGCCTTAAGAGTTTCCTCATGACTAGCTATGTTTTTATCTGTGTTAAATCCTGAGAAACGGATTACAGCAGCTTCATAGGCAGGCACTTCTAAAATAAGAATGCGCTCATCATTAGGCTTTGGAAGCGTCGCAATTGTGTATTCTTCAGGCATTACAAACCGGACCTTCCACTCATTGCTTTTTTCTGTTTCCTCTTGGGTAACAGGCGCGGTCATCGCAATTTTCTTACTGGTAGCTTGTTCAGCCTGTTGTGTTACAGGAGCCGTCATTTCTATTTTTTGCTGGACACTGTTCTCCCCAAAGATAAAAGCGGCCAGAATACGAAAACCATCATTGATGGCATCGTAGCGGTCCCCAGTTGTAGTAACTTCAGCTACTATCATGGGAGCGTATTCCCTAATCTCAATGCTGCCCTCTTTCTTAACGCTACGCCAGTTTGGCTCAGGTGTTTTGCCCACGATTGAACAGCCTCCTAAAAAGAGAGAAAAAAATAGAATGGGAAGAATGGTTTTCATGAATGTCATATAGTCCGATTTTTGTGCAATCAAACGGCTGCTCTAAACCGCATAGAAAGTTTTTAAATAAAATGGCGAAGAAGGAGGGATTCGAACCCGCGATGGACTTGCATCCATGTCGCATTTCGAGCGCGGCATTTATTTTTTATCCTATTGTAAAACAAAGATAATTCCTTATACCATAAAAAAATGTGTAAGGAAATGTGTAAGTTTTTTCTCATAATGCGGTAGTGTAGAAACCCTGTTTCAAGGTTGTTATATTGTAACAAGCCTGCTATCAGAATGGCTATGACACTTCAGGATGCTTTTCTAAAAAGGCTGGCGCTGCTTTTATTGTTATTAGCTATGGGCTGCTCCCAGCTTGCCATGTCGGTTCATGCCGCCGTCCATCAGGATCATGTCATTTCTGCATCCCTAGATGGGCATGATAAAAACAACCACTCAAAGCATAAATGTCCCGAGTGCCTCGTAGTTAAGGCGTTTCAAAATGGATGGATCAGCCCCCAACCCATTATCACCCCACCACTACTTTTAAATATTACCCAACATTTTGATGTATCCACTTTTGCTTTTATGGAGCCAAAGGCGGATTATCAATCACGCGCCCCGCCTGTCTTTCTTATCTAAATTCTGAACCTGTTCATTCAAATCTTAGATTAAGAGAGATACACCATGTCTAAAAAACTGCTTTTGGCAGCCATTAGTGCCGCCGCCCTTTACACCTCCCCTGCCGTTGCAGCCTCGGATGCCGACGTTCAAGCCTTGCGTGACGACCTCAAAGCAATGCGAAGTGCTTATGAGAAAAAAATCGAGCAACTAGAGCAAAAAGTCGAAACGCTTCAAGCGAAGCAAGATCAAACTGCCCAAAAGGTCGCGGCAACCGAACCCGCCGCTGGCGCAATACCCGCAACTGATAAGCCGC
>JBEIHF010000021.1:0-37145 GCA_040381535.1 Micavibrio sp.
AATTCGGATAACAAAAACCCATACATATACAAACCGATGATATCTCCCCCTAGATCATCGGTTTTTGTTTGTAATTCAATGGGTAGCCGTTATGATGTTTCCACAATTTGCATTATGTAAAGTTTTTTTGCTAGTGTAGGCACAAGATCAATGGAGGATTTCACAATGCCTGAACAAAACAATAACTTTGACTTATTCGGCGCAATCGGCGGCGCATTCAATTACATTACATCCCCTTTCCGTGCTGCGGCCGAAGGTGCGTCAAACTACGTATCAGCACACACCAAAGATCGTGTGGATGCCTTGCTGACCTTCCACCCCCTCACCGCCGGCCCAACACTTTTGTTCAATGCCCTGACAGGCAATATGGGTGGAAATCAACCTGGACTGCACCATTCAACGCCTGAGGAAGCCGCCCCGGCAGCAACACCCAGAACGACAGCTCCTGCCCTGAGAATTGGCGCAGGCCCTGCCGGCGGACCCCCGCGCTAAGCTTATAAAAGTTTGGAAAAACCGCTCTTCAGGGCGGTTTTTTTATGTCTATTTGCTTTCCTTGAGCTAGAAATGGTATTCTTAATCCATGTCGAAAAGCATTGGATCGCCGTT
Source organism: Micavibrio sp. (assembly GCA_040381535.1). Taxonomy (GTDB): domain Bacteria; phylum Pseudomonadota; class Alphaproteobacteria; order Micavibrionales; family Micavibrionaceae; genus Micavibrio_A. Next base: position 607 of record JBEIHF010000021.1, read on the forward strand.
TGGAAACGCAGTCACCGGAAGTAAGCCGCCAGCCGCGCCCGCGCCTTCCGGAGCACCCGGATCGACGACACAGATTCGCTACCCCACCTTTTTTTAGATCAATTCTTGCCTTCGCAGAGCCTGCGCACGCGTTCGTACTCTTGAAGCGAGTCTACTTGTTGCTGTAAGGCGCGGCGTTCCGCAGTCATTTGGTCGGAATATTTTTTGACCAAGGCTTGCGAATAATCCTGCAGCTTTTTTTGTACGGCCGGTATTTGTCCCATCGAATAAGGCCCGTGCGCATAGCCGACTTTCTTGAATGAGGCATTCAGCCCTTGTACGAGAATGGTCGTATATTTATTCACAATGGCGCGGTCCACCTTGATGTGCTTTTTCTCGTGCTCCATGATCGCCTTGTACATACAGCCCGTTTTCTTGAATTCCTTGGCGATATAAATCGTGGGGTTGATGTGAATGTTGATTTGAATGGAATCGACATACAAACACCCCGTGTTAATCGCGGGATAGGTTTCTTGCATGGTGCGGATATTTTGTGAAACGCGGACTTCGCCGCTCATCAGGCCGCCGACATGGCTCTGGACGTTCTCGCCATAGGGCGAAACCGTATCGGTCTGCATATTGTCCATCTGGGCTTGGCTTTTGCTGTGATCATAGGTTATTTTGGTATCGCTAGCGGACACCTGAATTTCGGGCGTTTTCTTGAGCTTGCACTCAATTTTTCCGGCGGCCAGATGAAAATATCCGGCCATCAAATAATCCAAGCCTATCAAGCGTTAAGCCCCTTTTCCCTTGGTCAGGAATAGAGTATATAACAAAAGGGTAAGATAACCATTAATCAATTAGGCGAGCCACAATGCACATCATAGGCGAAATACTGATCTTTCTTTTGAACGTTGTGTTTTGGATCATTATCATCCAGGCCGTTCTCAGCTGGCTCGTCGCATTTGAAGTAGTGAATGTCAGGAATCCGCAGGCCGCGAATTTTATTCGCCTGCTCGATAAAATTACGGACCCCCTTTTCAAACCCTTGCGCAAAGTCATTCCGCCGATCGCGGGCATAGATATCACCCCCATCATCATCATCTTTGCGATCTATATCCTAAAGAGTATCGTCGCCAGCATCTTTTTCTATTAAGGATTTGTCATGAGCAGCGCCAATATTATCGACGGAAAGAAAATAGCCGCTGATCTGCGCGTGCAGATTGCCCAGGATGTACAAGACATGAAATCGCGCGGCACCAGCCCTGCCCTCGCCGTTATCCTCGTTGGTGACGACCCAGCTTCGCATGTCTATGTCGGCAACAAGGTGAAGGCCTGCAAGGAAGTCGGTATCGAAAGCTTCGAACACCTTATGGCCGCGGACTCATCCGAAAAAGAAATACGCCATGCCATCAAGAACATGAACATCAATTCCGGCGTGCACGGCATTCTTTTGCAATTGCCCCTGCCTCAGCATTTGAATTCGGATGTGTTGATCCAATACATCACGCCTGAAAAGGATGTGGACGGTCTGACCTTCTTGAATGCGGGAAAACTTGTCGCAGGTGATTCCACGGGCCTCGTACCTTGCACACCGCAAGGGTCCATGGCGCTTATCAAGACTGTTAAAAAAGATCTGACGGGTTTGCACGCCGTTGTGATCGGCCGTTCGTTGTTGTTTGGCAAGCCGATGGCGCAATTGTTGCTCGCGCAAAACTGCACCGTCACCATAGCGCATTCCAAAACCAAAGATCTGGATGAAGTGTGCCGCAGCGCGGATATTCTCGTGGCCGCCGTCGGCAAAGCCAAATTGGTCAAAGGCCATTGGGTTAAGCCCGGCGCCATCGTTATCGATGTCGGCATCAACCGCGGCGACGACGGCAAACTGGTTGGTGATGTGGATTACGCCGAAGCATCGAAGATCGCGGGCGCCATCACACCCGTCCCCGGTGGCGTAGGCCCGATGACGATTGCGTGCCTGCTCAAAAACACGTTGAAAGCCGCCGCTATATCCATATGAAAATTTACCTTTCGCATTCAAGAGTATTTGATTACCACATAAAAATATACGCGCCCCTGATGGCGTCGTCATTTTGGGAAACGCATGAATTTATCCTCCCCCATGCCGCTTCTTATGATCCGATCAATAGAAAAGAATCCATCGAAGCCTGTGATTTATTGATTGCGGAAATTTCCTATCCGTCCACGGGGTCCGGCATTGAAATCGGATGGGCGCATGCGGCGGGTGTGCGGATCATGGCGTTGCACAGGAACAATGCAAAACCGAGTTCGTCGATCAAAATCGTGACGGATGAGATTTTTGCTTATGATGATTTCGTGAGTTCGGCAGAAAGATTGCTAAAAAAATATTTAAATCAGTAGGTTATAGCATAATACAGGAAAATTTTATCATTATCATGTAGCCTGTTACGTTATGTTTATAGAAAAATGCATTGAAATCACCAGGGAGCGCAAACGCATGGGGGAAACCTTTATGGGTTTTGACGCGCAGACCTCACCCAACTTTGAAGAATTTGCCATGCAATCCGGCTTTCCCGCCGCAAGAACATTTCTGGAATCTGCCGTATATAATGAGGAAAGACCCAATGTTACGCGGGAACAAAAATTTGCAGAACTGTTGAATGAATTTGATACAGCCAACAGAATTTGGAATCGGCTTGTAACTGAACATGGCTGGGAAAAAGAAGATTTCGGGGTCTTCAAAGATATATTCATGACCTATATTCCAATAGACAGATGCACGTATCTTGGATTTGCCCTTGACAATAAAGCTGAAGAATATTCTTTGATAGAACACGCCAACAGAACATGGAACGTGCACCATCCCGATCAAACCCGTAAAGCGGAAAGCCTACCTGAAGAAGAGCTTGCCTCACGATTGCAGCGCTTTGACGAAGCTCACGCTCTTGAGCGCCAAAAAAATCTGGATGATTTGCATGGTTATACACATGGCGCGGATATAACCGATATGAATAACGACAAATTACGTAGCGTCTTTGGCACAAACGCCCTGAGCATAATTCATATAAGAGGCAGTATAGAACGAGATGCACAGACCACTGAGCGATTGCGGACAAACTTGATAGAGCAATACAAACCCGCTGAAGTGTAGACAATAAAAAAGACCGCCTTTTTCACCTCGGCGGCCCTTCTTACTTTTAGGTATAAACCCTATTCCTTAATTAAAGCTTTAAATAGCGGCTGATTTGCGTGTGCTTTGCGAAGAAATCATGGCAGCGAAGGTTTCACGCACATTGGCGATGAATTGCTGGCCCGTGATGGATTTGGTTCTATCTTTCGCCAGATCGCCCGTGAGGTTGCTGGATTTCAATCCCGCCTCGATCGTTTCCACGACGGCGAGCTTTAATTTCTTAGCCAATTCTACGCCTTCTTGCTGGCCGTTCAATTCCGCTTTGTGGCGAATGGCTTCGGCGTAAGCAAAAATATGGGCCGTGGGGTTGGCGAGCAGAATTTTCTTGTCATGCCATGCTTGTTCCAGATCCGGCGCCGTGCCGTGCGGAGGATCGGCCAGAAGCGTTCCATCGGCAGAAACCAGAGTGGAATCCATCAATCCCAATGATTTGTGTTCTCCCGCAACCTGATCGGAGACAACGTCGCCGTCATAGTTTTTGAGCGCGATAATCATGTTGTTCATTTTTCCTTGCGGAATTTTGGATACGACCGCGTCGATCAATTGCACCTTGTCGTTGAATTCCAGACCGGCCGCTTTGAATTTATTTGCATATTTGTCTTGGAAGATTTCGTTGAACAGGTCGATGAAACGGCCGTCATAGGTCGGGTTGATTGTGTTTTTACCCGCAAAGATAACGGATTTGTGCATGGACAGCGCCTGTTGGAACACGGCGTGCGCGTAATCACGGATAGATGTGTCGGTTTCGGTGGTAAGCAATGCAACGCCCGCATCCACCTTGCGGTTTTCTACAAGCGTTTGTTCCACGCCTTTATCGTCCGTAAAAATAACCTTCAGATGGCCGCGGCCCGGAATGGCGACGTTGGGTGCGCCGTAAATTCCGCCGACTGCCTGGCGGACAATCGTCACATCATTCATCAGCGGTGCGAATTTTTCAATGCCTTCGATTTCGATGGTGTTGCGCAAAATGGCGGCGCCGTTGATGGCGCGGCGGATGATACCATTCGGGGAATCCCATTGTTGCGATAAGCCAAAAGCTTTGGTTTCTTCCTTGTTCGGTGTGATCGTTGGGCCCTTGATGGCGGCTTTGTGTGTTTTCAAATCGACAATCGCATCGTTCAACGCGGCATCATTGGTTTTGTCGCGCGCCTGCAAAGATATGTCATGCACTTTCCAGTCGACGGTGAAAAAATGCGCTATCAGTTGTTCTCGGATTTCCTTGGACATGTGCGGCCAAACGCCATCACCCGTCATATCGACGATGGAACCATTGATTTTAAAAGGTGTTGCGGCCACGGAGGGTGCTCCTGAAACAGGTTATAAGACCCGTTCATTAAGCCCCAGATTGGTTAAAAATGCATGAAGATTATTTCTTCACGGGTTCGGATTGATTGAACAGCTCCAGATATTCGCCATAGCCTTTTTCGGCCATTTCGGCCTTGGGCACGAATTTCATGGCGGCGGAATTGATACAGTAACGGTTTCCGCCTTTGTCTTTGGGTCCGTCCGTGAAAACATGCCCGAGGTGGGAATCGCCCGACGCGCTACGCACTTCCGTGCGCGCCATGAACAGTTTGGTATCCGTCTTGGTCTTTACATTATGGTCCTGAATGGGTTTGGTAAAAGACGGCCAGCCCGTGCCGGAATCGAATTTATCGGTCGATGAAAATAATGGCTCACCCGTCACGACATCGACATAAATGCCTTCTTCGTGGTTATCCCAGTATTCATTGTCGAAGGGCTTTTCCGTGCCCTCGTGTTGGGTCACGTATCTTTGTTGATCGGTCAGGGAATCAATGGCGGCTTGGGTTTTTTCGTATTTTGGGGCGGACACGGGCAAATTCTCCTTTGCGGCTAAAGCGGGCGAACATATCAAAAGGGCCGCGGCGATATAAAGATATTTCATGTTCTTGCTCCACTGGATTTAAGAACTAAATAGGCCGCTATGGCGGAAAGAAAAGACCCGCCAAGCACGCCCAGCCGCACTTCCGCCTGCATTTCCACGTCTTCAAAGGCCAGACCGCCTATGAACAAGGACATGGTAAAACCGATCCCGCATAAAAGCGAAACCGCGTAAATCTGCATCCAAGAGGCTTCGGGCCTGTCGCACAACCCGGATTTTACGGCAAGCCAGCTTGCGCCGAACACCCCGACCTGCTTGCCCAAAAACAGCCCCAGAATGATGCCGAGCGTGACGGGCTGGAGCAGTGAAGACAATCCCATCCCTTCGAACGAAACGCCCGCATTGGCAAAACCGAACAACGGCAAAATCAGAAAAATCACCCATGGGTGTAAATCATGTTCCAGACGTTCCGCGGGGGATCGTCTTTCATCGGCAACTTTGACTGGGATCAACAGCGCTGTAAGAACGCCCGCCATCGTCGCATGCACGCCCGATTGCAAAACGCTAAGCCACAATATCGTACCCAATACGATATACGCGCCTCTGTGCGGGAAACCCATGCGGTTTAATATAATCAATCCTGTAATCGGCAGAATGGCAAACAGCATCGCGTATACATGCAGATCGTCGCTGTAGAACATTGCAATGATGGCGATGGCGCCCAGATCATCGATCACCGCGATCGCAGTCAAAAGAACCTTCAAGGAGAGCGGCACACGATCGCCCAATATCGCCATGACAGCGAGCGCGAACGCAATATCGGTGGCGCAAGGAATGGCCCAGCCCGCGAGCGCTTCGGGGTGCGTCTGATTGATGCCGACATATATAAGTGCCGGCACCACCATCCCGCCGATGGCTGCGATCAGCGGGAGAAGCGCTTTTTTTACGGATGAGAGTTCGCCAAGAACGAGTTCGCGTTTGATTTCTAGGCCGACCATTAGAAAGAACACTGCCATCAGACCGTCATTCACCCAATAGTGCATGTTTTTTTCCACCGAGAGCGTCAGCGGCTCAAACCCCGAAAACCCGATTTTAAAGGTCACGCCGTTAAAGAGATGGTCGTAAAAGCCTGCCCATGGCGAATTGGCCAAAGCCAGTGCCGTCAAAGAAGCCAAAACCAGAAGAAAACCACCGATTGCGTCTGAGGATTTATTGTCAATCATGGAATCAGTATATATCTAATAAAAGCCCGTCCCTAAGGATTCTATGCACAATCACATCTTATATAAAAAGCGAACACTTGAATCTATCGGGTTGATTATCCTCGGATATTTCGGATACGCAGTGTCAGACACGGTCGCTAAAATCCTGCAGGCGCATTACGACGTGTTTCAGGTCATGGGACTGAACGCCGTGTTGGCCCTTTGCATTCTCACCCCGTGGATCTTGCACAAATACGGGATAAGGGCAATCTTTGCACCCAATTTAAAACTCCATTTCCTGCGGGCCGCATTCGTTGTTGTCACGGCCTATATGATGGTCAGCTCTCTCAAGCTCCTGCCGCTCGCGGATTTTTACGGAATCGCCTTCACCATTCCGTTTTTCACGATGTTTCTCGCCATCGTCATTTTAAAGGAAAAAGTGGGCTGGCACAGGCTGGCCGCGGCGGTTGTGGGATTTATCGGCGTGTTGGTGATTGCCGGACCGCAATTCGACCATATAGGCAAAGGATTCATTCTTGCGTTGTCGGGGGCCGTGTTCGCTTCTTGCAATATCATTGTCCTGCGCAAGATAGGCAGCAACGCGCCCATTCCCGTATATGGTTTCTGGCCGTTTTTGTTTTTGGCCACGGTGAGCGGCATAGCCCTGCTGATTAACGGCGAAGCACGCACCATACAAACCGAAGATTTAAAATTCATACTGCTGGCCCCGCCCTTCACCGTTTTGGGGATCGCCGCGCTCTCGCTCGGTTTTACGCGTGCGCCCGACGCCACCATCGTTTCACCGTTCCATTACACGCAAATCATATGGGGCGTGTCTTTTGGATGGTTATTTTTCCAAACCCTGCCGTCTGCAACCACCTATATGGGTATCGCCATGATTATTTGCGCAGGATGCTATTCATTGTGGCGCGAGTATAAACGCAAACACCATATCCCCGATTAATCGTTGAGCTTCGGGGGCTTATTTTTTAGCTATAATCTGCTCTGAATAAATCCGCCGCCCATTGGCCGGGATTATTTGGATTGATTGGTTTCGTTAAAGGATGACGTTCTATCGTTTTCCTGATCATCCGATAAATCTTCTTTGCGAGACGGGATTCCGCTTACAACACCAGGATACGCAAATCCGGATCCCGACATAGCAGCCACGCCGAGAATAGTCCTGCGATCGTCGACTTTCCGTTTGCCCGAAAGGCCTGCAGCACGCGCCGCTTTTCCCCATGCTCCCAAGACTTCTGCAGCCAGGTTGCGATCCGAAAATGGATTCCAGGAATTTTGTAATTTTACGTTGCGTTCCATAGCGATAAAAATAGTCTAAAATCAGCCATTTGGCAACGATTCCGGTGCATTTTTCCTCATTTCATTAGATTTTGATAATTTTTGTGGTTGCACGAAATATATGCACAGGACCAATTACTTAACCCTCTTCCCCAATATTTTGGCAATCAAGGAACTTTTTTTATTTTTTGTTTCATTGAACATAATTTGCAGCAATTCTTTCAAACTTGGTAAGCACTATTTACTTTAGTAATACGTTATTACTTATCGAGAATTCATCAAACATCTTCCAGCAAGTTACTGCCACTGGTTAGAATGTAGCGCACGATCGGCTCCACATTGGGCATCTTGATATGCTCAGTTATTTTATCTCCTTGAACATGGATGTCTGTTTTTGTAGGATCGATGCATGAAAAACATCGCTTTACATCTTTTGGTGGCTGCAATGATCGTGGCCGTGGCATCCCCCGCTTTCGCAAAACGTGGCCGCGGAGGCGATGATGAATCTCGTTCCTATTCCTCGGGCAAATATTCCGATGACGACGATCATTACGATGACAGTCATCACCGCGGGCGTGACCGTCACAGCGGTGACGATGACGGCAGAAGCCGCCATGATTCCCGTGACGATAATTCCCATCATCACTCGGATGGTCATCAAAGCGGGCACGGACGCCACAGTGGTGATGACGACTACTACCGCTACAACGATTAGGCCTTTCGCATAAAATTCTCCTGAAATTTTGGGTGAAACAGAAACGGCCCCCGTCTGGGGGCCGTGGAATATTTGTAATATGGAGCGCTTTTAAGCGGCCATGTCCATTTGCATAGCGGCAGTGGTGCTGTAGGATCCGCGAATGTTTGGTTTTTTGCCGAAGGATATGACGCGGGGTTCGCCAACGGCCATTTCAAAAGGGGTACGAAGGCGAATTTTGATTGCAGCGTCACCGAACATGTCCGAAATATGTTGGACAGGTTGAGCCTGTTGCGCGGTCTGCGCCGCGGACGAAGGAATCATGTTTTCATCCGCAAGGCGACTTACCACGCGCGCCTGACCCATGTTGCCGTGGATCATATAACCGCCCTGCACCACCCACAGCGGCACTTCGATGCTGCGTTGGCCAAGAAGTTCGGTCATGCGGGTTTGTTTGGCGGAATCGTCGATGATTGTCTGGGAGGCGGCTTCACGGCCACTCAAAGAACGTTCTTGGGATATGCCTCTGTCGGGCACAAATATGTACTCAATAGCCGTCATAGACCGCCTGACACCCTTTAGATAAGTTCGTTTCTTTTTATAAGATGATCTTTGATAACAAAATCCGAAAAGCAATTGCAAATGGAATCGTACAACCTATTGTAATTAAACGGAAATTCATTGCTTACAAAATATTTTCATATCATAAAAGATTCGCAAAAAACAATCCTACCCCCTTTAAAAGCGGTAGGGATAGCGTGCAAATGTCTCAAAACGGCAAGGCGGCCTTTGAAAGGCTAGCATGCAGACGCGCCGAAGGGAAAACGCGTTCGTAATAGTTGCTCAAAGCCAAGTACATGTGTGAAACGGGAGGATGGCCTAGGAATAGACCGCCACCGTGACGATGCCGCCATCGATAAGCGCCGCGCCTTGACTCATCATGTTGTTGACGAAGTGCGGGGCCTCGAAATCGGGATCAGGGTCGAGTTGAAAAGTATTGCGGGCAAAGGCTTGAAGCATTTGTTTTCCGCCCGTGAAAAACCCGCCTTGCGCTTTGGAAAAAGACGCACTGCGGGCTGCTATAATTTAATTAGAGGTATTAATTCCTAATAATTAAGCTATTTTGTGGTTAATAAGCTATTTTGTGGTTAATACGTAATTTTTTTAGCGCAAATCCTGTTTTTGTAATATTATGCCCGCATATAGACTTAAAGAGAGCACACGGAAACAAATGGAAAACTTTTTCGCAGAAGACGTCAGCAACGATATTGATGACACCCGCCGCGCGACGCCGCGCCGCGAAGCAGACAATTGCATCTCGGTCATCAACGGCAAGGCGTATCCCGTTCACAATTGGAGCGATGGCGGCATGCTGGTGCAAGCGGATGAGCGTTTGTTCTCGATTGCCGCGCCCGTGGAAGTCACTATGAAATTCCGCCTCACTGGCAAAATCCTCGATATCCCGCACAAAGGCCGCGTTATCCGTAAGACACGCGACCGTTTGGCGATTCAATTCGAGCCTTTGTCTCGCGATATTTCAAATAAGTTCAAGCAAGTCGTGGATGATTATGTCACCCGTGAATTTGCCGAATCGCAATTCGCTTAAACCATTTCCGCTTTCAATCCAGAACCGACATTGGCCGTTCTAGAGCGGACAGCAGTGACATACATTTCTGTCATCGCCGATGCATAGCCTGTCTCACAAATAGGCTGCATTTCACGGTAGCCGCCGCCATCCTGATTGCGGAAAAACGCACCTGACAAAGACGCGGCGTTTGCAGAAACTGGCCGGCCAACTTGAGCGGTGGCAATGAACATATCGTGCATAGCATGACCCAAGGCTTCGGCACTTATCGGATGGATTTCGGCATAACCGCTGCGAAGGCTATAGTTGTCTGCATACACTGTGTGCAGATTGATTACAGTAGACATTACACATACCCTCAGTTTTTTATTATGTAGAATTGAGGAATCAAATACGCCAAACTTTGTATCAAAGCAAGTGATTCTTTTAAAAATCCCAAACTTTGAAATAATCTAAGTTCTTACCCCCTCTTATTGTGGCCCGTACCACTTAATAATGATCGGGCCATATGAAGGCAAAGAACTGGAACTTATGCGCGCAGGTAAAAAACATCTGGCGATATTTCATGATGCCATACCCGCCAACCGTTTAATTACCGAAAAGATCATTCCCGAAAAAGCTTTTTCAGACACATATCGAAAGGGGACGAATTAAACTATTCAGTCATGAAGCCAATAAAGTACGCTATGTTCTGCTCGCATTACTGGGGCATGAATGGCGTGCTGGCGCATTTTTATGGATGCATGCCGAATGCGCTATAGGCCGCTGTCCTCACAATGAGGCGTATGAATATTTTGCAAGAAGACTTCTTGGATATTCTGAGGAAGATATTGAACATTATACAGAGCATTGGAAGGCCCATAAATCAGCATTACCTGCCTCCAACTGATTATCTCTCACCGTAAAAATCCCTGAAAGCCCTTTATCGCTTGGTCAATAAAGCAAGAGTTTTTTGGGCGGCCGGAAATCATACCCATTGTTTGTACACCTTTAAAATTATGTAGCGAATTTGAGATGGCGGTAGAGCTGCCATGGCGTAACGATGCCGCGGCGATGAATGCCGAGCACGCGTTTGACGGCCTCAACACATGTAAACAGCATGAAAGGCGCTGCGCGTGTGATATCGCGGTTCATAGGCGCGCGCACGACACGGCTGCCGCGCGATTGCAACCAGCCCGGCAGATCGAAATCATGTGGAACGTGGTGATGTACCGAAATTTCCGTGACGTGGGACAACGGGTCTATGCGCGTCCAGCGCTCACCATCATTGATCAACACATAGCAATGACGGAAACCGGGTTTCAAAAATTTTAGCCACGAAATTTCCGTCCGGCCGCTGAACACGACCCATGCATTTTGTCCTTCATTGATCGTCGTAAACAAACCACTCATAGGGATAGTCCTCCTTCGTAGATGATTGCAGTGTGGGACCAGAAACTTCCTGGGGTAGAAAACATCACTTTGGGGCGGACGATGCCTTTGGTGAGGAGAATGGGTTCGATGCGCTCCAGCGCTTCTTTCCACACGTGGGAGGCTCTTGCCTCTTTTATACGGCACGGATCGGGGGGCAGCTGACGTTTACCGTAATGACGAAGAACCAGAACATGGTCCATCAGCAAACGGCGATTACGGTAAAGACGTTCCACCACTTTCAGTATGTCATCGGGTTCGCAAGGACGCGTAACAAGCGATGCACCCTCGGAAATACACGCGTCCGTGTTGCGGGCTTCTTGCGCGAGGATGAACCAGAACCACGCCTCTTCCGCGTAATCGAAAGGAGTCGTTTCTATATCGGGTTGCTTTTTGGGCGTGTAACGGTCGGTTTTATCCATCTTTGATCTTTTCTTTTGTCTTTTGGGGCTGGGCGGGCGATTTGGGAAGACTTCGCCCTTGACGCATGTGTTCTCTTTATGTTCCTATAACTGGCAGAGAGAAAAGAACAAGTCAAGAACAAAATAAGAATATTTTCCTATATACAAGAATATGTGGGAATTTTATCCTAACCCTATGCTGACACACGAAAATATCTGGGCCGCCATAGACCGACTGGCTTCCGCTTTCGGATATTCGGCCTCTGGTTTGGCCAAGCAAGCTGGGCTTGACCCCACTTCTTTCAACAAAAGCAAACGATTCAACGCCGAAGGAAAACCGCGTTGGCCTTCCACGGAAAGCATCGCCTACATACTTGGCGCAACGGGCACGACGATGTCGGATTTTTTTGCATTGATGGATGCGGACAATGATTTATCACCCTATTCCGCCAAAAACGGTTTCGTCCGCATGATCGGTTTCGCGCAGGCGGGTGCGCACGGATTCTTCGATGAAGACGGATATCCCGCAGGCGATTCATGGGATGAAATCAAATTCCCCGAAAGCGAAACCACGGATGCGGCGGGCACCTATGCGCTCGAGATCAGCGGCGATTCCATGGAGCCGTTGTTCCGCAGCGGCGATGTTCTTGTGGTATCACGCGGTGCGACCATACGCCGCGGGGACCGCGTGGTCTTGCGCACCAACAAAGGCGAAGTGATGGTCAAGGAACTGGTGAAAAAAACCGCCGCGAAAATAGAGCTTAAATCCCTAAACCCCGCTCATGCCGACCGTTCCATTCCAGTCAACGATATATCGTGGATGGCGCGGGTTTTGTGGGTCAGCCAATAAATAAATCTTCTTAGGGAATTTTTGTCAACGCCGTGCATTGGTGCATGCACGTTATATCCATTTAACCCTTTTAAGGAGATTTTTATGAACAAACCTCTTTTGGCCTTGCTGGCCGTATCCGCCATCGGTCTCGGCGCTTGCGAAACCATGCTTGCCCCCGGCCATTACGAAGATAAATCCATGCACACGAATGCCCAAGGCACGAAAACAACGACGAAGAAAGAAACCGACGTTTATTACGATCAGCACGGCAACAAGAAAGCCACGGTCCAAACCAAGACGACGAAAGACCCTAAAGGCTGGTTCAACAAGGAAACAACGAAATCCGTCAAAACCTATAACTAAGAGCAGTTTTTCGCGTATTTTCAGGGGGCCTGCCTTTCAAAGCAGGCCCTTTTCTCTTGCGGATTCACAGTCATTTTGGGAATATCTCACTCTCATAGAGGGAATTATGTCATGAAAGACAAAATCGGCCTTGCCGCCGCCAAGCTTTTGCTGGAAGCCAAGGCTGTTACTATTAACACGGATGAGCCTTTTACCTATACATCCGGCAAGCGTGGCCCCGTATATGTGGATTGCCGCCGTTTGATCTCATTCCCCGGTGTGCGCGGCCAGTTGATGGATTTCGCGGCCGAAATTTTGAAACCTTTGAATGTCGATTACGTAGCTGGCGGTGAAACGGCGGGCATCCCCTATGCCGCTTTTATCGCCGAACGTTTGAACAAACCGATGCTGTATATCCGCAAAAAACCGAAGGGTTTCGGGCGCATGTCACAAATCGAAGGCTACATGGAAGAAGGTAGCCAGCATGTGGCACTGATCGAAGACGTGCAGAATTTCGGCGTTAGCGTAAAAGTGTTCGTCGATGCCCTGCGCGAAGCCGGGGCAAAAATTGAACATCTGGTTGTGATTTTCGAATATGGTCATGAAAGTAGCCGCCAAGGTATGAAAGATATGGGCGTTGCGCTTCATTCCCTTACCGACTGGAAATATGTTTTGCAGGTTGCGGCTGCAGAAAAATACATCGACGATAAAACTGTAGCGTCCGTCGAAGAATTCTTAAAAAACCCTGATATATGGGCCGAAACGCGCGGTTACGCCGCCCCGATAAAAGAACAAGCATGAAATTCCATTTCTTCGCCGCAGATACACCCAGAGCAAAATCAGCGTATGAAACGCTGACCAAAAAATATGGCCAGAACGATGCAGGCAAAAGTGATGTAACCGTTGTTCTGGGCGGCGACGGCACGATGCTCGAAGCGCTGCACACCAAAGCCCTCGAAGACAAACCCTATTACGGCATGAATTTCGGTTCCGTCGGATTCATGATGAATCCGTTCCATGATAATGATCTGGTCGAGAGTTTGAAAAACGCCGGCGCGGTGCAAATCCACCCGCTACGCATGAAAGCCAAGGATACCAGCGGCAAAGTCCACGAAGCGATCGCGTTCAACGAAGTCGCAACTTTGCGCGAAACGCGCCAAGCCGCGCATATCAAAATTTCCGTCGATGACGTGGTTCGCATTCCCGAACTGGTGTGCGACGGTATTATGCTGGCCACCCCCGCAGGCTCTACCGCCTATAATCTTTCCGCGCACGGATCTATCTTACCGCTGTCTTCCAACATGCTGGCGATGACGCCGATCAGCGCGTTCCGCCCCCGCAGATGGAGAGGCGCCCTCATCCCCGCCACATCAAAAGTGACCTTCGCGATTTCTAACGGCGAAAAACGCCCCGTGTCTGCTACGGCGGACTCACAAGAATTCCGTGATGTGGTGAGCATCGATATCCATCAATCCAGCACGCTTGTCAGGAAATTGATGTTCGACCCCGACCATCATCTGGAAGAGCGTATCTTAAAAGAACAATTCCTGTCTTAGTGCTGATGTTCCGCTTGATCGGCGGGCGTGACCTTCACGAACGGCGCGGGGGATTCCAGATGATGCCATTTCTGGTCACCTGTCGGAATCTCGGCCCAGTTCAATTCGCCGCTCTCGCATGTCTGCTTTACAGGGAACCATAATGTGTCGGGTTTTTCCGGCAATTTGAACAGCAGACCGAAATTATCGTAATGCACATCGGAAAGGCGGCCGCCCTTCCATGTGATTTCCTCAAACTCCTCATCCGCCATTTTGCCATGCCCTGCGGGAACGGGCTTATCCAGTTTGCGTTTCTTGATTTCGATCTGCCATCCGGCCTTGGGTTGCGGTTTGACGCTCACAAACCCCTGCGGCAAGCGAATAGTGACGGCAAGCGTATCACTGCCTTCACATCCATGGGATATGCGGAATTTCGTTTCGAAATATTCACCTGCCGTACCGTTGTCTGGATTGGCAGTGACATGGGCATGCGCGGGGGCACACAGCAACAAAGCCATAGCAAAAACGAAAAGACGCATGATGATTAGACTCCGCGGGGTTTGGTGGGTTTTTTAACGGCGCGCAAACGGCGTTCGCGGGCGAGTTCGTTGTCAATCTCTTCCATGCCTTCGGCGAGTTTTTCATCGAACGCGCCATCCGACAACAAGCCGCCTTTGGGAATGAGCCCCAGACGTTGCGCGATTTCCTGATAACCTTCGACGACATTGCCGAGGTCCTGGCGGAAGCGGTCTTTATCAAGCTTCTCACCCGTCTTTGCATCCCACAGGCGGCAATTGTCGGGCGAGATTTCATCGGCAAGGATGATGTAGAGTTCATCGTACTCACCCCACAGCCGGCCGAATTCCAGCTTAAAATCGACGAGGCGCAGGCCGATGCCGGCGAAAAGACCGTTCAAGTAATCATTCACCCGATAGGTCTGACCGATCATTTCTTCAAGTTCATAAGGGTCGGCCCAACCAAACGTGTAAATGTGGTGCTCGTTCACCATGGGATCTGCGAGATCGTCTTTCTTGTAATAGAATTCGACGATCGGGTTCGGGAGGATCGTACCCTCTTTCACGCCGAGGCGTTTGCAAAGTGAGCCAGCCGCAATGTTACGCACGACGATTTCGAGCGGGATGATTTCCACCTGACGGACCAATTGCTCACGCATGTTAAGCGAGCGCAGGAAATGTGTAGGAACGCCGATGCCTTCCAATTTCGTCATGATGTGGGCGGAGATGCGGTTGTTCAAAACGCCCTTGCCCGCAATCAAACCCTTTTTCGCGCCGTTGCCGGACGTCGCGTCATCCTTGAAATATTGGATAAGCGTTCCGGGTTCCGTGCCCTCATAAATGATCTTGGCTTTGCCTTCGTAAAGGACTTTGCGGCGACCGCCGAACATGCTTGCCATGGGGTTTTCCTTATTAAATATGTCCTTCATATAACAATGGATTTAAAAATGTGCAAATGGTACTAATTTCATAGGTAATGACGCACTAAGCAGAGGATAAAAAGTATGACCGATATGGATGACCGCCAAAAAGCTTTTGAGACAAAATACGCTTTGGATCAGGAGCTTATGTTCCGTATTGAAGCCAGAACCGCCAAACTGTTCGGGCTTTGGATAGCAGAGAAGCTCGGCCTGTCCGCCGACGAAGCCAAAACCTATGCGGGCGGTGTTGTCTCTGCAAATCTCGATGAGCCGGGTTTTGAAGACGTTAAACGCGTCGTACGCCCCTCCCTTGCCGAAAAGAACATCGACATTTCCGACCATACACTGGACGCGCAGCTGGAACGCTTTTTGGAAGAAGCGCGGGTTCAAATTCAAACCGAACAATAGGAAATTTAAATCAATTCAGAGGCTTGTAAACGAATCTTCAGGCTTTTATGAAACCTGAAGTCGGTCGTGCTATTATTCCCATATAAGAAAACACTACTGGATATGTTGGGACGGTTTGAGTAGTCTTGAATTGCTGAAAACATAGACCATATAAAAGACGAGCCGCGGTAAGCGGCCAGTTGCAAGGGGATGCCAGACAATGGCCATGACAGGTCAGGAAATCGTAGATCTTCTTCGTGCCGGAATACCGGATGCGGATGTACGGATCGAAGATTTGCGGGGCGACGGAGATCATTACGCAGCCCACATTGTCTCACCATCCTTCAAAGGCTTGTCGCGCGTGCAGCAGCATCAGTTAGTGTATGCCGCATTGAAAGGAAAAATGGGTATGGAATTACACGCATTGTCCATTCACACGGCCGCAGCCAAATAGAGATTTGATAAGTAGATTAGGACGGGGGCTTAAGGAAACATGGAAAACATCATTTTCGAACGCATCAAAAAAGACATCGAAACAAGCGATGTGGTTTTGTACATGAAAGGCACCGCCGCCTTCCCGCAATGCGGATTTTCCGCAGCGGTCGTGCAGGTTCTGTCCCAGCTCGGCGTCCCTTTTAAAGATATAAATGTTTTAGAAGATGCCACTATCCGTCAGGGCATCAAAGATTTCACGCAATGGCCGACCATTCCCCAACTCTACGTCAAAGGTGAATTCGTGGGCGGATGCGATATCGTGCGCGAGATGTTCGTATCGGGCGAATTGCAGGAATTGCTTGAAGAAAAAGGCGTTTCGTTTCAGAACGCGGCCTGATTTTACCTACGGCTTACATGCGCGGAAGTTTTGCGTCCTTGTAAACATTGCAAGACATCATCAAACCAAACCCTATCATCACGGACATCATGGCCGTACCGCCGTATGAAACAAGCGGTAGAGGTATCCCCACGACGGGGATTAAGCCCATCACCATCGACACGTTGATGAAGACGTAGATGGAGAAGTTGATCATCAAACCAAAGGCCAGCAAACGCCCAAAGGAATGACGGCAACGCATGGCTATCCAAGCGCCGTAACCCAAAATCATGCCGATGATCATCAGAATAAACGCGCCACCAAAGAACCCCCATTCTTCCACCCAGAGCGTGAAGATAAAGTCCGTCTGTTTTTCAGGCAGAAAGTCCAAATGGCTTTGCGTGCCTTTCAAGAAACCCTTCCCTTCAAAACCGCCCGAACCCAGCGCAATTTTGGATTGCGTGATGTGATAGCCCGCGCCCAGCGGATCACGTTCAGGATTGAGGAAGGTCAACACACGCTGCTTTTGGTAATCGTGCAAAAGAAGATAACCCATGGGCGCCGCCGCCGCGGCACCAACAGCGCCGACAATAAATATCCAGAGCGGCGCGCCGGCAAGGAAGAACATAGCAAGCCCCGCCATGACAATAACGCCCGACGTGCCAAGGTCAGGCTGCGCGGCCACCAGAATGAACGGCGCGACGAGGAACGAAACACCGACCAACAAGAAGCGCGGGCTCTTCATATCTTGCGCGTCGGCGGAGTGGAAATATCTGGCGAGTGCCATCACAACCGCAATTTTTGTCAGCTCGGAAGGCTGGATTTGAATAAACCCCAGATTGATCCAGCGTTGCGCCCCCATGCCGATGACGCCCATCACATCCACAATCACGAGCAGAACAAGACAAGTGAAATAAAATGGATAGGCTATGCGATACCAAAAACGAATATCGACGAGTGCGATGATGATCGTTCCCAGCAAAAACACCGAAAAACGTATCATCTGCTTTCCCGCCCACGGATCGAAACTTCCGCCCGCCGCGGAATAAAGCGCGGCAAAGCCCACCGAGGCCAAAAGTGTGACCAAAAGCAACAAACCCCAGTTAATGTATTTCAACATCTGGAAAATGGAGCCTTCGCCGGAAAGAATGACGGGCTTAGCCATGTTTGCTGCCCTCCTTCGTTTCCGCAGGGCTTGCCACGAGCGGTTTTTTGGCAGGATCGCGTTGTTGCGCCATCAACAACAAGTCGCGCACGATGGGTGCAGCGGCTTTCGATCCGCCGACGCCGTGTTCGACCACGACGCTGCAGGCATATTTCGAATTCTCGAGCGGCGCGTAACCCACGAACAAGGCGTGGTGGCGGAATTGCCATGCGAGGTCTTCGTTCTTCACGCCCGCCGCGCGTTCGGCTTTCGTAATCCGTTTTACCTGCGCGGTGCCGGATTTTCCGGCCATTTCCATGCCAACTTCCTTGATACGTGCGCCGTAACCCGTTCCGCGCTGGTCATTCACCACGCGTATCATGCCGCGCCGGATGATATCCATATGTTTTGGATTGATATCCAGATCCTCCCACGCACCGCGCTTGATTGGTTTGTCACCCGCAAAACCGACCATCCATGGTTTGACCGCTTTGCCGCCGTTGGCGATACGGGCTGCCATCACGGCCAACTGCAAAGGTGTTGCCAGCATGTAACCTTGACCGATGCTGGCGATGACCGTTTCGCCGGGATGCCAGCCTTCGCCGTATTTCTTTTTCTTCCAAGCTTCGTCGGGCACCAGCCCCCCACGCTCTTCTTTGAGCTCCATATCGAATTTATCGCCCATGCCGAGTTTGCGCGCCATGGCAGCGATGCGTTTGATGCCGAGTTCCGTAGAAAGTTTATAGAAGAACACATCGCATGATTCCGATAAGGCGCTGACCACGTTCATTCCGCCATGGCCGCCCGCTTTCCAGCAATGGAAGCGCCCGTTTCCGAAATCATAATGGCCGGGACAAGATGCCACCGTGCCTTCGGTGATGACGCCCGCCTCCAGCGCCGCAAGCGCTGTGACCATTTTGAACGTGGAACCAGGAGGGTATTGTCCCGCGATTGCTTTGTTCGTCAGCGGGAACGTAATGTCACCGCTCAATTCTTCGTAGCGTTCGTGGCTGATCCCGCCCGTGAAATAATTCGGATCGAAGGCAGGGTACGATGCCAACGCATAAATTTCGCCCGTGTGCACATCCATCACAACGGCGGATGCACTTCGTTCCGACGAAAGGCGCTGCTGGGCAAAACGCTGCAATTCGGCATCGATGCTGAGAATGACGCGCTCACCTTCCAAAGATTGAGCGTTCTTGAGTTCGCGAACCTCGCGGCCCACGACGTTGACTTCGACCTGCGAACTTCCGGCCTTACCCCGCAGTTCTTTATCAAATGTGCGTTCCAGCGCAATCTTGCCAACCTGAAAATCTGGGAGCGTCAAAAGCGGATCTCTGTCCCCTTCCTGATCTTTCTTACTCGCGGTTCCGACATAACCGATGATATGCGCAGCTGCGTCGGCAAACGGATAATGGCGTACCTCACCCGCATCGATGCTCATGCCAGGAAGATCGGGAATATTCACTTCGACCGTTGCGACCTCCTGCCAGTTCAAATCATCCGTTACTTCAATGGGTGTGTAGACAGGAGATTTTTTAGCAAGCTTGAGCACGTTTTCGATCGTGCCTTCGGGAAGTTTGATCAGATGCGCGAGTTTATTCAAAGAATCCTTCAAATCATCCGTTTGTTCGGGAATGATTAGGACGCGGAAATTCTGGTTGTTCACGGCAAACGGAACACCGAAACGATCCACGATATGGCCGCGTGCGGGCGCCATCATCTTCAGGTTGATGCGGTTATTTTCTGCCAGCGTTTTGTATTTTTTGCCTTCGACCGTCTGCAGCCATGCCAGCCTGCCGCTGAGCAGAACCAAAAATGCGCCTTGCAAGGAGCCGATCACAAAAGCGCGCCGCGAAAAACCTACTGCCTTGTCGCTGTCTTTTTCCAAAGTCATCGCTACCTCACCGCCCGCATGGGTGTGGAAGAGACAGGCAGGAGTTTGTGCACGCCCAAAAGGATGAGCGAAGCCACAGGAAATAACAGCGTGCTGAGTAGCGCGGCGACCAGCGTAGGTGTTACGGGCATGAGACCGTTTTTGATCGAAAGCACGAGCCAGAGGCAAAACGCATTCGCGAGCGCCATGATGGAAAAGCCGAGCCAGACCGTGATGTAGGGTTGCCCCATCAAAAACAGGCGGGATTTTTGCACGAGCGTTTGCAACGCCACCATGATGAGCGATGTAAGACCCGGCGGCATACCGCTGAGCAGATCCATGACAAGACCCAGAACGAATGTGTAATAAACGGGAATGAGTGTCGGGCGGTAAATCGCCCAGTAATAAATCGCCATCAAAAGGAAGAAGGGTTTGAAATCACCCGCGTGCGGCAACGAAAAACTCACCACGTTCAAAAGCAGAAAAACGACGATCACGCCTTGCGCCAAAAGAATACGCATCGCCCAATTGACGAACTCTATCGGTAGCAGGTTTGACATGGATTTGTTTTAGAACATTCGCCGCAAAAAGTCGCGTGCGAATTACTGCAAGGAAGAGCTACCCTCAATCAAATTCGGGTCTTCCGGATAGTCCACAATCCTGACGTGCGTGATGCGGGAAATATCGGCATATGGTTTCACGTAAGGCAGGCCATCCGTGCCCACAACCACCGTCCCGACAGGCAGGCCGGGCATAAACATGCCGCCGTCGCCGGACGTTATAATGCGCGTTCCGGCTTTGATATCTGTATCCACGGGCAAGTATTTTAGAACGGGCAGATCGGTGTTCAAACCAGATAGAATAGCCTTTTGGCGGCTTCCTTCTATGAGAACCGGAAGGCGTGAGTTAACATCGGTCAAAAGCAAAACACGCGCAGAATTTTGTCCGGATTCAATGATGCGTCCCACGAGGCCATCACCGGAAAGTACGGCCTGCCCTTTTTGCACCTTGTCTTTTTGTCCTGCGGAAACGATCGCGGATTTAACGAACGCATTACCGGAATCCGCAACCACGCGTGCCGTAATAAAACGGTGCAGAGGATCGGGTTTCACGTTCAAGAGCGCGTGCAAGGATTGGTTTTCGGATTCTAGCATCAGCGCGGTTTGATACCATTCGCGCAGACGGACATTTTCGGTGCGGAGTTGGGTGTTTTCGGCGCGGAGTTCGGAAAGACCCGTGACGCTTTCCATCATCGCGGCGACTTGTCTGAAGGGTTCGCTGATGACGATCATCGCAGGCGTGAGCGCATCGGAAACCGAAGAGCGCAATCCGCCGTACATGCCGGGGCGGACAAAGGATACTGCGAGGAGAAGGGTTGCGGCCAGCATGAAGATGATCGAGGCCTGGCCGCTCCCGATATATTGGAGGGGCGAAAACCGGACATATACCTTGCTGCGGCCTCGGCGTTTCATGGTGACCTTTATAAAGTTTGAGCCAACTTTACTGTCGTCAGTTTAAATTTATACAAAAAACACGTTTACGACAACGCGTTATCAACTTCTTTTTACGAATTGGGTGATTAGTATGCGCCCACGAGGACGTTTTTGAGGGTCTTCATCTCTTCCAATGCATGTCCCGTGCCAAGCGCCACACACGATAGTGGGTCATCGGCAATGGTCACGGCGAGACCCGTCGCGTGACGCAAGACGAGGTCAAGATTGGACAAAAGCGCGCCGCCGCCGGTCAGAACAATGCCTTTTTCGACGATATCGGCGGCCAGTTCGGGGGCCGTGTGCTCGAGGGCCACTTTGACACCTTCGATGATCTGGCCGACAGGTTCAGCCAATGATTCCGCCATTTGGCGTTCGGTAATGGTGATTTCTTTGGGCACGCCATTCATCAGGTCGCGGCCTTTGATTTCCATGGTACGTCCCTCGCCGTCCGCAGGGATGCAGGCGGAACCGATTTGTTTTTTGATGCGCTCTGCCGTGCTTTCGCCGATCAGAAGAGAATGAACGCGGCGGATGTAGGCAATGATGGCTTCATCCATCTTGTCGCCGCCAACGCGCACGGAGCGCGCATAGACAATACCGCCCAGCGAGATAACCGCAACTTCGGTCGTACCGCCGCCAATATCGACGACCATAGACCCCGTTGCTTCCATGACGGGCAAACCTGCGCCGATAGCGGCAGCCATTGGCTCTTCGATCAAATGCACTTCGGATGCGCCGGCAGATTCTGCGGCTTCTTGAATCGCGCGGCGTTCAACGGCGGTAGAGCCTGACGGCACACAGATCACCATTTTCGGCGATACGAACGAGCGGCGGTTGTGCACCATGCGGATAAATTCCTTGATCATCGCTTCAGTGACTTCGAAGTCGGCGATGACGCCATCGCGCAGCGGGCGCATGGCGGTGATGTTGCCCGGTGTTCTGCCCAGCATTTGTTTCGCGCGGTTGCCGACGGCGAGGACTTTTTTCTTACCCCCTTCGGTGGCGATGGCGACAACGGAAGGTTCGTTCAGCACAATGCCTTGATCGCGGACATAGACCAAAGTGTTGGCCGTTCCCAGATCAATTGCCATATCGGCGGACATGAACCCAAAAAGCTTTGAAAACATTGGTATTTTTCCAAACAGAACAGATATTTATGATTAGGACTTAGGACTTATAGCAAGGATAACACCGCTATGCATCAAGGAAATCAATGTTTTCCCCGTTTCCTCAGGCCCCAAAAAACAAAAAAGCCCGTAAACGCATTTACGGACTTTCCCACTCCCATACATGGGGAATTTCTTAGCCTTGGCGGGCCTTGTAACGCTTGTTCACCTTATTGATGACATAGACGCGGCCGCGACGTTTGATAACTTTGCAGTTACGGTCGCGTTTTTTGATTGTTTTCAAAGAGTTAACTATTTTCATGGCTTTATCTTCCTAAATTCTGGGCGGACATTACCCAAAAAGTCCTTAGGCTGTCAACATATTAAGAAAGATGCATCCAGATGATTATCATGAAGGCAAAGTGCGTGAAATTATGGGCTTCCTGATCGGCGCCGAGCGTCCACCAGAAGATTTTGTCCTTGGGCGTCCATCCTCTTTCATAAGTGAATACGCCTTTGATTCGATCGATGATCGAATGCACGACAAAGTCCACCAAGCCAAGCCACCACAAGGCCGGAGCGAATATCACGGTAACCAGTACCGTGCCGATTCCATGTATCGCCGTGTGTGTGAACAACGCGCGATAGCCTTCTTGACCTGGTTTGCCTTTGGTCAACGCCATCCAGTCTGTTTGCAACAAAAAGTCGCAGGCGAAATGCTTCAACCTGAACAACGTATAAAGAAGGGCGAATGTAAGAGGATCCATGGGAAGGGAGAAACTGATATTATGAAATTAAATAAATACCTTATTATTATACCTGCACTACCCCCCCGTTCCAAGGGCATAATCGAACATGGTGGTTGATTTCGTTTCGATTTTTGCCCATCGTTAACTATCTTCTAACCGTTTTTCCCGCATAGTGTTTTCTGAACCATTAGGCTAAACCCTCAAGGCACAATAAAGCGATTTCATGAAAGCCAATCAGATCCGCAAAATATTCAAAGCCGGCGATGTCATCATGCGCCAAGGCGATCAAGGCAATCAGGCTTATATTATCGAAAAAGGTCTGGTCGAAATCCTGATCGAACGCGCCAATGGAGCGATTCATCGCGTGGGTACGCGCGGCGCGGGTACCATCATCGGTGAAATGGCGATCGTGGACAGTGAACCGCGTATGGCAACCATCAAGGCGATGGAAGATTGCGCGATGCTCGAAATCACCAAAGAAGATTTTCACCGCCGTTTGAAAACGGCCGATCCTGTTTTGCAAATCACGACTCAGGTTATTCTGACGCGTTATCGCGATATGTTGACGCGTGCATCGATTCTAAATGAAACAACCGCCTATCCCACGCCCGAAGATCTGGAGCGCGGATATCTAGGACAAACCAACACGGTGGAAACCGTGAAGATGGCGAATGAATTCCGCGCCGCGATCGGAACGGATCAATTGAGCCTGCATTACCAGCCGATCATGAATTTGACCACGGGTCATGTCAATGGGTTTGAAGCTTTGATGCGCTGGAACCATCCTGAAAAAGGCCAAATCTCCCCTGCCGTGTTTATTCCGATTGCAGAAGATACGGGACTTATTGTGGATGCAAGCCGTTGGGCACTGCGCGAAGCCTGCCGTGCATTGAAACGCATAGAAGCCAAAGTGGGTCTTGAAAACGATCTGTTCATGAGCGTGAACTTTTCCACCGCCGACTTTGCCGAAGAAAACTTCCTCGACCAGCTTTACACGATCTTGAGCGAGACGGATGTTCTTCCGCACAAGGTCCATTTGGAAATTACCGAGCGTCTTTTGATGAACCAACCCCAGAATGCAAAAGAAACTTTGACCCTGTGCCGCAAAGCCGGTCTAGGAATCGCCATCGACGATTTCGGAACGGGATATTCATCCCTTTCCTATCTTCACTATTACCCGATCGACACGCTGAAAATCGACCAGAGCTTTATAACAAACATGCTGGGCGACAAAACCTCAATGGAATTGGTCAAATCGATCATCTCCCTTGGCAAGAATATGGGCATGAAAATCATCGCCGAAGGCGTCGAGCATGCCGAAGAAGCCGAAGCCCTCAAAAAACTCGATTGCGAACGGGCTCAGGGTTATCACTTCTCCCGCCCACATTCCGAAAAAGAGATCACGGACAAGCTCATCGCATGGGCCAAAGAAGGCAAAGTCCGTTAATTTCTGATTAACCGCATTTTCTATAAAATATTACGCAATTTTTAAGCCTCCTTAAGCGTTTGTCTGTAAACTGGTTAGGTTGCAATAGGCGTATTTCGCTATAAAATATTGATTATGGACGAATTTATTCGTTAGGGGATTGGGGATTAATATGGCGCGTATAACCACTGAATCGGGTGCAAAAAATACCGACCAGCTGACATTTCAGGCCAACGGGACGGACAGGATCGAACTGCCCTCTTCCGATTTTATTGCCGATGCAAACATGGCGCGCGACGGGGACAATCTGCTCCTCGAAACACTAAGCGGCGAAGTCGCCGTTATCGAAGGTTATTTTTCCGCAGATCCTGCACCTCTTCTTGCCTCGCCCGACGGCGCCGTGCTGACACCGAACCTCGTGCAAGCCTTCGCGCATTCCCCTATGGAATTCGCCGCGAACGATACGGCTTCGGATGAAAGCCCGATCGGCGCCGTCGAAGAAGTAAAAGGCAATGTCACGGTTACGCGCGTAGACGGTATGGTTGAATCCGTAGCCATCGGCACGCCGATTTACCAAGGCGATGTGGTTAAAACGGATGCAGCCGGCGCCGTGAATATCGTATTTATGGACGAAACCAGCATGGCGATTTCTGAAAACGCTCGTATGGCGATCGACGAATACTCCTATGATCCTGCAACCCAAAGCGGCACGACGAATTTCTCCGTCCTGCGCGGTTTGTTCGTATTCACGAGCGGTCTTATCGGACGTGATGATCCGGATGATGTGAAAATCGATACACCTGTGGGCTCCATCGGTATCCGCGGCACCATCATCGCCGGTAACATCAATCCCAATGGCGAAAGCAATATTACCGTTCTGGAAGGCGCTATCGTTATTACCAACGGTGATGGCAATATTACGCTTTCGAACGCTTTTGAAACTGTAACGTTGCAGGGTTTCAATGCACCGATGTCCACGCCTGTAGTTCTGCCTGCCGCTGAAATCAACGCGCGCTTTGCCTCTGTAAGCTCGGTCAACCCGTCTTTGTTCAGTACGATTTCCGAAGCGGTGCAGGAACAACAATTGCAACAGCCAGCGCCTGCTCCTGCTCCTGCGCCCGAAGCACCACAATCGCAAATGCAGCCGCAAGATGCTCCTGCTTCTAGCCCAATAGTCAATCAAGCACCTGTTGCTCAGAGTGCACCCGCAATGGATGCGCCCGTAGTACAAGACCAAGTTCTTGCACCTGCGCCTGTCGAAGCTTTGCCACCGGCAAATATGGCCGATCCGTCGGCCAGTGGGTTCGGCACCACTACTACCGGCCTTCCTTCTGCAAATATCGTTGCGGGTCAGACTTCTGCAGGAACATTTGATTCTTCTGTGAATACACTACCCGGAGCAGGCTTTGCGCCTCCTCCACCACCGCCACCTGTTGTGATGGCACCGCTTCCACCGATGAATACGGGAGTGATGCCTCCTCCGGTAAATGCCGCTCCTCCGCCGGGTACCATACAACAGCCGCCGCCTTCGGTTATAACGCCTCCTACGCCGCCCGCAGGTCCGGCATTGTTTGTTACCAGTAATCCCATAAACGATTTGGCTGTGACCAACGCAATTGTCGGACATGCAATGATTACAGGCTTTGCGGTAGGAGTTACCGCCTCTTATACTTTCTCTGGCGGAGGTACCCTTAGCACCTATTACGAGCTCATTGCTGATGGTGTGGGCGGAGTAAACGTCCGTCTGCGTACCTCCGGAGAAAACGCTTTGAGACAAAGTCTCGAAGTTTTTGATTTGGGCGATGTCGATATTGTTGCCACACCTACCGATGGTTCACCCGTCATTACGCGCACACTCAATGTTGTTATCAATGATGCCAACGCAGGCCGCGTTATTGACATGGATGGTATTAACAATAATGGTGTAACTACTATCGCTGATGGCATTAATAATGAAATTGGTTATTCGGTTTCCGCGCTCGGCGATATCAACAACGACGGTTTTGACGATTTTGTTTTTTCAAACGATACGAGTGCTCCGGGCCAGAACCATTCGTATGTTGTATTCGGGAGCGCAACTGGCATTCCTTCGGGGTCAGTACCTGGCTTAATAGATACAACAATTAGCATTAGGCCGAACCCAACCCCAGGAACAAATGCAAGCCTTAGCACTGTTGCAGGCATTGGCGATTTTAACGGTGATGGTGTTGAAGATTATATTGTCGGACAAAGCAACAACATAATCGGCGGTATTGCATCAGGTACAGCCGCGATTATCAGCGGTGCCAATGGTGTAAATGCAAGACAATTTTCCGCAGGTGCCGGCGCCGGCGCAGAACTGGGCTCCGACGTTGATGGTGTGGGTGATTTGAACAACGATGGTTATGCAGATGTTGTTGTCGGGGCGGCCGGCTTTGATGCAGGTAACGGCCGTGCCTATGTTATCAACGGCAGCAATGCCTCTTGGGGAACACCCCTCCCACAAACCACGTTTATTAGCGGTACGGGCTTCGAATTCTTTGGTACAAGCGTGACAGGTCTGGGCGATTTCAACGGCGATGGTTA
Organism: Micavibrio sp.; assembly: GCA_040381535.1. Taxonomy (GTDB): domain Bacteria; phylum Pseudomonadota; class Alphaproteobacteria; order Micavibrionales; family Micavibrionaceae; genus Micavibrio_A. The sequence goes on from JBEIHF010000021.1 coordinate 27,893, forward strand.
TTCCGATTTTGCCGTAGGAGCCCCCAGCTTTGGCGCAGACCTCGGTAGGGTTAGAATTTACGAGGGTACAAAAACTGGCACTTCAACGCTTTTGGGAGGGATCAACGGAGCGCCGGGGCAATTTTTAGGATTAGAAGTTGACGGTGTAGGTGATGTAAACGGTGATGGACTCTCCGACATGATGGTTGGGGGCAATAATACCGCTGCCATTTATTTCGGAGGCGACACAACCACCCCCGATATAACATTCAACCCTCTTCCTGGCTATACTCTCAGCGGCGGCGGCGCGGCTGGTGATTTTAATGGCGACGGCTTTAAAGATTTTACAATCTCTCTTGCCGATGCGAACGATACCAAAACCTATGTGGTCTTAGGCAAAGTTGGAGGATTTAACGTAGATATTAATTACCTCAAAAACCCGGGCAACGCATTTGAACTGCAATACGATAAAGCTAACAGCGGCGACATTTTGAAAGTCAGCAGCGTTGGCGATGTTAACGGTGATGGTTATGACGACCTTGCCATTGGGGTTCCCGATGCTAATGGCGGCGAGGCGCAAGGAAATGGCGGTGTTGTTATTGTAAACGGGCGCGGCAGCGGAAACATTGATTCCGATCAGAACGCAGATGCGTTCGGAGACCACCTTGTCGGAACACGCAATAACGACATATTAAATAATTTAAATTTTGTTGGAGTAAGCATGCGCGCTGGCGCTGGCAACGACGAACTCCACATAGGAAATATGGACTTTTTGAGCATTGATGGCGGCAATGGCATGGATAGCATGATCATGCATGGACCAAGCGTTAATTTTTCCAGTCTTAATTTCGAAAAAATATCAGGTATTGAAAATATCGTTTTTGGCAACAATGGCCAAACCATGACGCTAACGATGGAAAATATTTTCAATCTTTTGAAAACCAGCGACGATGGTACATTGAAGATAGACCTTGCGTCTGGCGTTACGACGGGCTCATTAATACTTGATGATCAAAACGGTGTTACGAACCCCGCCGATAACGTTATGGGCATAGTGGACGCCCTCAATCAAAGGGGAAACGGCGCCCTATATGTTACAGCCTCGGCGGCAACTGATTACGATGCGTTCAAAATCGGCGGCTACACGCTTTACATCAATGATGACATTACTGCTACCACGACAGTTACCTAAGGTTATTTATCCTTAGCAACGAAAATCCCGTCCCAGTTGTCTGGCGGCGGGTTTTTTGTGAACTCTGCAATGCGTGTTCCGAACAGATCGTAATATCCGCTTAGGCGGCCCTGTGATGCGTCCCTTGCAGTTTTAAGCTCTTGCGCCGCGCAGCCAAAATCAGCCGCTCTATAGGCTGCCAGAAAGCCGTTATGAGCCGTTTGCCATGCCTTGAAAACTTCTGTTTTAGCCAGCGTTTCATCACCGAGCAGGGTGAAGATGCGCGCAGGTTTGTCTTTGCCTTTGACCTGTATCAAATCCAGTTCCAGCACTGCGAGTTCGGGCACGTTCTTGGCGGTTGTCTCTCCCATCAAAATATTCACCCCATAAATTTTGGTCTGGCTTTCAAGACGCGAGGCAAGGTTGACGGCATCGCCCAATGCAGAATAGGCAAAACGCTGGTGCGATCCCATGTTTCCAACAGAACAAGGTCCCGTGTTAATGCCGATACCCGCGTTCAGCAAGACAGGAACACGGCCCGCCGCTTCTGCCTTTGCCTTTACTTGCGCGTTAACAGGCACGAGCGCTTCATTCATTTTAAGAGCCGCAAGACAAGCATGGCGGTGGTGATTGGGATCATCCAAAGGCGCGTTCCAAAAGGCCATCATGGCGTCGCCCATATATTTATCGATGGTGCCGCGATTGCCCATGACCAGATCAGACATAGGGGTCAAAAAATCGTTCATGAGTTGAATGAGTTCTTCGGGGGTGAGGTTTTCAGAAATGGTCGTAAAACTTCTAATATCCGTGAACATCACCGTCAAATCACGTACCTCCCCGCCAAGTTTGAGCTTGTCGGGGTTCTTGGCGAGTTCTTCCATAAAAGTCGGCGAGATATAGAGCCCGAACGCCTGGCGCACTTGCTGGCGTTCCGCTTCGGAGCGAATGTAGCTGAGCAAGGATGAAACAAGAAACAAAAGAGAGAGAGCGATACGAGGATAAACGGGGTCGAGCACTATCCCGTTGTCCTTGTACATCTGCCACGAACCCAAAAACATGCAGCCCATCAAACCCGATGTCAGAACACCAAGGACGAGGACGTTCATAAATGGCGCAAACAAGATAATCAGCAGGCCAGCAAAACCGATACTGGCAGCTTCCACACCCGCGATAATAGCGGGGCGTTTCAAGAATTTTCCCTGCAAGATTTGTTCTACCACATTTACATGGACTTCGACGCCGGGCACATAAAGACTAAGCGGTGTGGATCTTATATCTTTTAACCCTTGCGCGCTTGTGCCAACGAACACAATTTTGTCTTTGATTCTTTCACGTAATTTTTCTTTTTCCACGGGGTCTAGCAATTTATAAGCCGATATATATTCATTATGTTGATCAATGGGACGATAATAAACCCAGATCTTGCCGTTGCTTTCGACGGGAATTTCAAAATTAGCGATCTTTATGACATAGTCAGTATCAAGCGCGCCTTTTTCTTTATTGGAAGTTATAATAAGGCGTGAATTTTTATTAATACTTACCCGCAATGCATCCAACCCCAACATTGGATATAATTCCGGTTCAATTCCGCCTATCTCTTTTTTATCAGGATACCGCACAAGCAAAGAGACTTCACGGATCAGGCCGTCAACATCCGGCTCCGTCATAAAACTGCCGTTTCCGGCTGCTGCCATAGAAAATTCCGGAAGATTTTCGGCAATCCCTTTTACGTTCAATGTGTCTTCCATAAAAGGTGTTTTGTCTTTGAGCAGGAAGGTAGGCTTTGCCGCCTGATAGGGTTTACGCAAAGTTTCTTCAGCCCGCGCGCTCGAGAAACCCGTAATGACATTCCCTGCTGCCGCTATATTTTGCGCAAAAATGCGGTCATTGTCGGGAAGGCCTTCAAGAGTTGTTTTAGCCGCCTTATACGCTTCACCTTCCGGCAAGGTTTGGGCTATGCGCGCAGGTGATGTGCGGTCCGGTTCGGCAAACACCATATCGAATGCCACGACTTTCGCGCCTAGTTCTTTCAAAGCCACTACTAAATCGCCTACTACCGTGCGCGGCCAAGGCCATTGTCCCAAAATTTTTAAGGATTTCTCATCCAAATCGATAATCGCGACACGATCGGACGGCGGGCGCGGTTTTATTTTGTTATAGGTATCGAATGTGGCGTATTGTAAACGCTTGCGAAACTCATGGTTCGAACCGCTGAAATAAACAGTCCCGAACAATAATGCCAGAAGCACTATGATGTGGGTCCATTTATGGATGAGAAACTTCATCATCTTTCGGTCAGGGCTTTATCCTTCGCCCTGAAAATCGGCTTCATCAAATATCCCAGAATGGAACGATCACCCGTAATGATTTCCGTTTGCGCCACCATACCTGGCGTGATGGGCAGAGGTTTATCCGCCGTACCCAAATGGTTTTGTTTGGTTTTGACTTCGATCTCAAAGAAAATATTGCCTTTGCTGTCCGTCACACTGGTCGCACCGATTCGTACCAACTCCCCTTCCAGAGAACCGTAGCGCTGCGGGTCATAGGCGGAGATTTTTACCTTCACGGGCTGGCCGGGATGTATAAAAGCAACGTCGCTTGGCGGCACGCGCGCGATGATTTTCAATTCATCGTCTATCGGCACGATTTCAACAAGTTTCATAGCAGGCTCGACAACGCCGCCGATGGTTTTGAGCATGATTTTGTTCACCACGCCATCGACAGGGCTACGCAGCTCGGAGCGATCTACGCGGTCACCGATAGCAGTGAGGCTTTCATTCAATTGCGAAAGCTGTGTTTGCACATCGTTCAATTCACCCAAAGCCTGTGATTTAAATTTGTTTTCCGTGTCCTGACGCTCTTTCTGGGAAGCGCTGAGTTCAGCCCGCAATCCTTGACGCTCTTCGGCGGCTTCATTGATCTGGCCGCTTAGATCATTCACTTCGCGCTCAAGGCGGATTTGATCCAGCTTAGGAACGGCGCGTTGTTCCACCATCTTGCGGGTGATTTCCAGTTCCTGCTGCACCAGTTTCTTGCTTTCGGAAAGGCGCGATACTTTGGCGCCCAGTTCGGAAAGCTGCGCTTCGGCACGGCTGATACGGTCATTCAAAATCGCCTTGCCGTTTTCAAGTTCACGTTGGCGGGATTGATAAAGCTGCTCTTCGTTTCGCGCGATGTCCGGCACTTTTGCGGCCAACTCCGCAGGCATCACAAAAGCTTTGCCGCTCGCTTCCGCATCCAGACGCGCTTTTTTTAAAAGCAGAGATTCCTGTTTAGCCGCCGTGCCGCGTTCTTCGGACGCAAAGGCCACGTCGCTGATTTTCAAAAGCGGTTGGTCTTTTTTGACCATCTCGCCTTCGGCAACCATCAGTTCTTTCAATACACCGCCTTCGAGGCTTTGAACGATCTGGATTTCGGATGTCGGTACCACCTGCCCCTCGCCGTGCGTCATCTCATCAATATTAAAGTACGCCATCCAGCCAACTAGAATGACTACCAGTGCGCCCGTGCTGATCAACATAAGGTTTGATGTCGCCGACGGCTTTAACCTTACAGCAGCCTCCAGCTCTTCCATGAATTGCAGATCTTCGGCTTCATTGGCTTTTGTCATTTGGGAACCTCCACGCCACCGCGGGCAATGGCTTCGATGACTTTATCGCGCGGTCCGTCGGCAACCACCCTGCCCTGATCTATTAAAATCAAACGATCGACCATGGGTAGCAATTGCTGACGGTGTGTGATCAAAACCAGTGTTTTGTTTTTGGAGTATTTGGCGATGTGGTTCGTGAACATTTGTTCGGCTTGAACGTCCATAGCGTTGGTCGGCTCGTCGCACACAAATATATTCGGCTTCAAAAGCATGGCGCGCGCCAGAGCTATTGTTTGACGCTGACCGCCGCTTAAACCCTCTCCGCGTTCGCCCACGGGTGCATCGTATCCCATGGGATGTTTGGCCATAAAATCATGCACGCCTGCAGCTTTGGCTGCTTCGAGAATTTCTTCTTCGGTCGCATGTGGAACACTGGCCGTGATGTTGTCACGCACGCTACCGCTGAACAAAACAACGTCCTGCGCTATATACGCCATATTGCGGCGCAGGTCAGCGGGATCGATTTGTCGGTAATCCGTATCATCCACAAGGATGGTGCCTTCGGATGGATCATAAAGGCCGAGCATCAGGCGCGCAATGGTGCTCTTGCCCGAACCTATGCGCCCGATAATGCCAACCTTCTCTCCGACTTCGAGTGTAAAGGAAACATTGTCGAGCGATTTTCTTTGTGTACCAGGATAAGAAAAACTTACGCCCTTGAAAGCAATTTTTCCTTTCAAATCGGGGCGGTGCAGAAAGCGCGCATCAAGCGGGCGTTCTACGGGCTTTGCCATGATATTGTCAATCGTCGTCATCGCACCGCACGCGGAATGATAACGGCTCATGAGGTTTGCGACCTGTCCGATGGGTGCAATCGCGCGCCCTCCGAGCATGACACAAGCGATCAAAGCGCCCACGCTCATGTCGCCTTCCTTGATCATATACATACCGATCAAAATAATAATGATGGAAGCGATCTGCTGAACCAGCGCGGCAATATTGCCGCCCAGAGCGGAAATAAAACGTGATGTTTGCGAATATAACGCGTTTTCTGCAACCTGATCTCCGTAACGGGCGCGCAATCTTCCATCCGCACCTATGGCCTTGATGGTCTCCAGGCCGGAAATCGTTTCCACCAGAAGGCCGTGTTTTGCTTCGGCGGATTTGGCGGATTTGCGCACGTTGTTTTTGAGTGGAATTTGCAACGCATAGCCCGCGATTACTACAACGACAACCAACCCTGCGAGCATAAACGCCACGCTACCGCCAAGCAGCCAGATCACGAGAAGAAACAACAATGTGAACGGCAGATCTATCAAACCTGTCATGGTTGCGGAGGTCGTGAAATCGCGCACCGAGTCAAAATCGCGGAGCATGTTAGCAAAAGCGCCCGAAGATTTCGGGCGGCCCGCGAGCTTCATGTTCATCAATTGATCGTAAATACGGCGGGCGGCAATGACATCTACACGGCGACCGGCCAGATCGATAAAATACCCACGCAACGTTTTCATGATGAAGTCGAAAAGGAAAACGGTAATCGCACCAATGGCCAGAACCCATCCCGTTTCCATCGCGTTGTTGGGAAGAACGCGGTTGTATATGTTCATCATAAAGATCGGGCTGGTCAGCGCGAACAGGTTGATGAGAACGGCGGCCGCAGCAACCTTCCAGTAAATGTCACGCACTTCCCACATCGGACCCCAGAACCAGTGGCGGCTTCCGTCTTGCGCATGCGGGGCTTCGGGGTTGTTGAATTCGGGGCGCGGATGCACGAAAATCGCATAGCCCGTGTAGGATTGTTTGAGGTCGGTGAGCTTGACCGTGCGCTCTGCTCCGCTTTCCGGTGACCAGATAAGGGCGGAATGTTCATCTGCGCTTACACTGAGCAAAACGCAGGCTTGCGCATTTTTGAGCGCAAGAACAACGGGCAAAACCGGTGCGCTGATACTTTTTAGTTTCTCGCGGAAAACAATTTTTGCAAGAAGCCCTACTTTTTCGGCTGCTTCACAAAACAACGCAGGCCCCATATTTTTATCGTCGTAGGCCAGCCCAGCGGTAATGGCTTGCGCAGATTTTGCGTGACCGAAACGAGATGTGAGAAAAACGAGGCAATTAAGCAGCGGATCAACGCTTGTGGCATCCATGGGTTTGGCTGAGGGCGCGTCCGTGGTCATCACTCACCCTGCGTTGAGCGCACAGAAAAGCTTTTTGCCTTTGGTTTATCAGGGTCCGGTATGCTTCTGACGGCTCGTGCAACATCCTTGGCTACGCCTTCTTCAGCGATCAGATTCACGGATTTCTTTTCCGCTTTGATTTCCCGAACCGGAGCAACGGCGGGCATGACAACAGGCTTAACCACAGGCTCTATGATTTCTTGTTCTACAGGGGCCATCGCCGGCGTTACGAGAGGCTGTATCACCGGTTGAAAAATTTCCGCCTTAACGGTTTCTTTGACAGACACCGGCGCAGTTTCATCTGCCACAACACCGATCGCTTCCAGCAAACGGCCGGAACTCGCCAGCGTTGCATATTCAGACATCATGACGCGGTAATCGGCGTTGATGCGCTCAAGCTCACTCGAGAAGACCTGATTTTCCGCCTGCATCAATTGGAGTAAACGTACTTTAGATGCCTCGAATTGCTTTTCATACGTTTGAAACAATTCTTTTGTCACATCCGCACGTTTTGCGCTCAATTCCTTTTGCTTTAACGCCGTTTCGTGTTCCGCGTAGGCTTTACGGATGTCGCGTTCTATCTCGCGTTGCGTTTGTGCTGTGCGCGCAAGCGCTTCGGATCTTTCCGCTTTTTGTTTTTTGATGCGGGCCAATTGGCCGCCGCCTGTGGAAAAATTCCAGTTCATACGCATCACGGCGCGCTCATCCGTAACTTCGCCGCCGATTTCTTCTTTCTGGTCGCGCTTAAGATAGGAAACTTCGCCATCCAGTGTGGGAAGCAACGCACCCTTCTCGGCACTCACTTCCTCGTCTTCGGCTTCCAGGGCTTTTTCCGCAGACAGGATCAGCGGGTGATTTTCACCGGCATGTGTAATCGCCTCATCTGCCGTTGGATAAAGCATATCGCTCGCGTCCATCGCTATATTCAATTCACCCGTAGGCATGGAACCAGTGGCTTCGGCGTAATCAGCCAATGCCAACTTGATTTGCCCTTCCATCTCAGCGACGGAATTTTCCAATTGTGATTGAATGTTTTTTGCCTGCGCCGCTTCGGCTTCATCGGCGGCCCCGCCCTCAACCATAGTGTTGATACGGGCAAGGTAATCCTTGATGCGTTCCTGATAGGATGTGGTTTTTTTATAGGCTTCTTGCGCGCGCTTCACGTTCAAAAATGCTTGCGCAGCGCGTAACGCCAATCCTTGTTTTGCATCGGCCAGCGTGAATTCCGCTGCGTCTTCGCGCGCTTGCGCGGCATCGATGCGGTTGTAGGTTTCGAATCCATTGAAGATCGGCTGGGTAATGCTGGCATTGCCTTCCCACAACCACGAGTACGCTTCGCCGCGCGAAACACTTAAACCGCGCGACGTTGCGTTGTTGCCGAACACGCGTCCGCCGGTAGCTGTTGTGCTTATTTCGGGGAAAAGGTTGGAAAATTGTTCGCTCTCATCCGCGTCCGCCGCATCTTTTCTCGATTGCGCTATTTCAACACCCGGATGCGAGGCCAGAGCCGCTGCAACCGCCTCGCGCAAAGTCTCCGCATGCGCATGAGGAGATGCGACAAGACACAAAACACTTGTCAGGGTGTAAAGAAGTTTGCATCGGTATGTCATAAATATTTTCCAGAAATAGGATAGCGTGCAGAAACGCGTACCCAAGATTCTAACAGTTACAGTGTTTTACGCAAGCCGAAAGCACGCGGCCCATATAATGCAAGCGCTATGCCATAAACGCTTCGCTTGCCTGTTGATAGCATGCCGCAAACACCCGAAATTCCTTCACAAATCCTTTGCCCTATTGCAATCTTCGGTCTAATAATTTCCAAAGCCTACAAGTCAGAGCAGCAGGAGCAAAGCCCTTGACCCTAACCATTGCCATCGCCAAAGAAACCACAGAATATGAAAAACGCGTGGCAGCCACACCCGAAACGGTGAAAAAACTTATCGCGCTGGGTGCGACGTTGGTCGTTGAAAAAGGCGCGGGCGAAGCCTCTTCCTACGCCGATAAATTGTATCAGGATGCCGGCGCGACCATCGCTGCCTCGCGTTCGGAAGCCGTATCGGGCGCCGATGTTGTTATGAAGGTGCAAGTTGCCCTCGCCGATCTCGAAGGTTTGAAAAAGAACGCCGTTCTGGTGGGCATGTTCTCGCCCTATCAAAATGCGGACCCGATAAAAGCTGCCGCTAAGAAAGAGATCACAACCTTCTCTATGGAACTGGTGCCGCGCATCACGCGCGCACAGGCCATGGACGTTCTTTCCTCGCAATCGAACTTATCGGGCTATAAAGCTGTGCTCGACGCTAGCGAACAATTCAACCGCGCTTTCCCAATGATGATGACGGC
>JBEIHF010000022.1:0-36981 GCA_040381535.1 Micavibrio sp.
GCTAGAGAGCCAAGCGCATCGGTGCCGCCAATATGCGGAAGCGCGCGGTCTCGAAGTGGACGAGATTTTTTCCGACTTCATGACGGGTGCAGGAAACCCGATGAAGCGGCCAGGTATGCTTTCACTGCTTCGCTATCTCAAGAAGCGAAAAGCGGGCTCTTTCGTCGTGATCGTTGACGATCTCAAGCGCTTTGCGCGGGACACGCGCGGCCATTGGGAGCTGCGCGATGCGCTTCGGGCAATGAACGTCGAGGTCGCTAGCCCCAATTATAATTTTGATGAATCGCCTGAAGGCGAATTCGTCGAAACGGTCTTCGCCGCTCAAGGACAACTTGAGCGCAAACAAAATCGAAGACAGGTCATTCAGAAAATGACTGCTCGTATCGAGGCGGGCTATTGGACGATGTATGCGCCCGTTGGCTATCGGTACGAAAAGGCCAAAGGCAGCGGCGGCAAGGTACTCGTCCGCGACGAGCCTGACGCTTCAATCGTTCAAGAAGCGCTTGAAGGCTACGCTTCTGGGCGCTTCCAGCTTCTCGTGCACGTGGTCGCGTTTCTTGAAAGCCACCCAGAATTCAAGCTGACGAAGAACGGGAACGTTCATCCGCAGAATGTCAGTTCGATGCTCCGCCGCGTGATGTATGCGGGAATGGTCGAGCGCCCCGAATGGGGTATCGATCGGCGGAAGGGCAAACACGAAGCGCTGATCTCCTTCGAGACCTTCGTTCGGATACAAGAACGGCTCGACGGAAACCCGCTCGTTGCCGATCGAAAGTCCCGCGACGAAGATTTTCCGCTTCGTGGGTTCATCGTCTGCGGAGACTGTGACGGCCCGCTGACTTCCTGCTGGGCGAAGGGTCGCAAGGCCCGCCATCCTTACTATCACTGTCATACCAAGCACTGCGTCTCATACGGTAAGTCCATACGCCGAGACGTGTTGGAGGGCGAATTCGAGCATCTGGTCCGAACTCTCCAGCCCGACGAGACCGTCTTCGGGATAGCCTCAGCGATGTTTAAGGACGCATGGGGCCAGCGTGCGGCGCAGGCTGGCGCTCGGCGACGCGCCTTCGAGAGCGAGCGTGAAAACGTCAGCAAGGCAATCGAGCAGCTTCTCGATACGATCACGCAAGTTCGCTCTCCCGCGGTGCTTGGAAGCTTCGAGCAACGCATCGAGAAGCTGGAAAATCAGAAGCTCGTTTTGCAGGAAAAAATCGAGGCGATCGACAGTCCGCGCGTGTCTTTCGACAACGCACTTAGAACCGCTCTCCTGTTCTTACAAAACCCTTGGAAACTTTGGACTTTCGGAACCTACGAGCACAAGAAATTGCTGCTGCAACTCTGTTTTTCCAAGAGGGTCGCGTACCGGCGAAATGAGGGTCTTAGAACCGCCGAATTGTCCTTGCCATTCAGGCTTCTGGACACACTTCGGACGGCTGAAAAAGAGAATGGTGGATGGGGCTGGATTCGAACCAGCGTACTCAGAGAGGGCAGATTTACAGTCTGCTGCCATTAACCACTCGGCCACCCATCCACGGGTAGAATTGGCAGACCCGCATAAAAAAAGGTTTTGTCCTCTCCTGTCAAGTGTGCGATGACATTTTTATGGCCAGAACCCCCAAAAGACCCCCATCCGGAAAGAAGCCTTCCCGCGCCCCCCAGCATACGGGAGGCCGCAGGAACGAAAGAACCGCGGAAGGCCGTTCGAATCGCACCGATAAAGCATCCAAACGGGGCAGTTTCCGAAAGGCTGAGCAGGAAAAGACCACAAAAAAATATGTTCCCTTTTCCGTACGCGGCAAAGAAGAACGTAAGGAAAGCCCGCGCCGCGACAAGCGCGAGTTCGAACAACGCCCGATGCGTGAAGATCGCCCGCCCCGCCCGCCCAGAGAAGAGCGCGAGCCACGCGCACCGAAATTAAAAGCCGATTTGTTCGGCATGCACGCCGTTCGTGAAGCATGGCAAAATCCCGACCGTTTCGTTCATGCGCTGTTCCTTACCGAAGCCGCGATGAAAGAATTCGAAGAACATCTGAAAACGGATGCCAAACGTCCGCCGCCCAAAATCGTTTCCAAGGAAGAACTCGACCGCGCCTTCCCGCCCGGCACGGTGCATCAGGGCATCGCCCTTTCTTGCCAGCCTTTGGCGGAAAATTCCGTGATCGATTTGATCATCCGCGGGACATCCAAGAAAAAATCCGTGATCGTCGTGCTTGATCAAGTGACAGACCCCCACAATATCGGTGCCATCTTGCGCTCGGCCTGTGCGTTCGGCGCGGACGGTGTGGTGATGCAGAGCAAGCACGCCCCCGAAATGACGGGCATCCTTGCCAAGACGGCCTGCGGCGCGGCGGACCATATCCCCGTGGCCTATGAAGTGAATTTATCGCGCGCGCTCGAAAAGCTTCAAGAAGAGCATTACGTCGTGATCGGATTGGACGAACACGCACCCAAAACCTTCAGTGAACTGCCTTCCTACGAACGCGCGGTTATAGTGCTCGGCGCCGAAGGCCCCGGCATGAGACGTCTCGTAAAAGACCATTGCGATGTGTTGGTGAAGTTGCCCACACAACCGCCGATCGCGTCCTTGAACGTATCGAACGCTGCGGCCGTTGCGCTTTATGCGTTGCTGGGCGTGTAAGCCATACCGGTTATGCTTTGTAATACTTCGCGGGCCTGAGCGGCTCTAGGCTCTTCCGCGATCTTCGCAAAGCAGTCATTTACGTGATTCAAAAAGCCATTGCTATACAACTCTGTATTGTAGGAAATGCTTGCGCCGAATTCTTTCATTTTGATGGCAACATCCAACGCATTCGGCTCGTTATCCCGTTTTTCATTGGAAGGTACAAAATTAAGCCCATCTACAGCTCTATCAAACGCAATACTGAAGCCGCGGATTCTTTCAACGTTCGAAAGTTCCATCAGACAGTCTCCAGTTTCAATGCTGCTACTACGCCTGCGAAAGCTTCGGTTTTCGGAATCAATTTCGCAATGCCGGAAACGCGGCGATCAAACACATCCCTTAAAGATGCTTCACTTTTAAGAGCCATCAAGCCTTCGGTAAGACCCTCTAAGGCCTTTACACGAACTTCTTCGGTCCATTCTTGGTTGAACAAACCGCGTTCGATGGCTTCGCAGTAATAATCCAGATTTTGGTCTGGGGAAGTCTCAATCATGTTTACACCTCAGTATTGTAGTTTATTATTTATGGTTATGTATAATATTATCCCCTGCCCGTCAAGCACTTAAAAAAGGCGGGTTTTCGGGGGGAGCCAAGTGTGCTTTAACCAATTCATGGCTTCCGATAAAGACGAAATTTTTCTGGTGGATGGCTCCGGTTACATTTTCCGCGCCTATTTCGCCCTCCCGCCCCTCACGCACAACGGCCAGCCCGTGGGCGCTGTGCTGGGCTTCACCAATATGATGATGAAGATGCTCAACGATCTAAAAGCGCCCTACATCGCCGTTATCTTTGACGCCGCACGCAAAAATTTCCGGTACGACATTTACGAAGATTACAAAGCCAACCGCGAGGAAGCGCCGGAAGATTTGATTCCGCAATTTCCGCTCTTTCGCAAAGCGTCCGAAGCGTTCGGCGTTCCGGCCTTGGAAGTCGAAGGATTCGAGGCGGATGATTTGATCGCCACATATGCCCGCCTCGCGCGGGAACAAGGGCGCAAAGTCACCATCGTCGGCACCGACAAGGATTTGATGCAACTCGTCAACGATGACGTACGTTTGTATGACCCGATTAAGAACAAATATCTGGGCGCAGACGATGTGTTCGAAAAATTCGGCGTGCAGCCCGATAAGGTCGTCGATGTGCAGGCGCTTGCGGGCGATTCCGTCGACAACGTGCCGGGTGTTCCGGGCATCGGCGTTAAAACCGCAGCGCAATTGATTACCGAATACGGTGATCTTGAAAATCTTCTCGCCAAGGCGGGCGACATCAAGCAGCCCAAACGCCGCGAGGCTTTGATAGACAATGCCGATAAAGCCCGCCTTTCCAAAAGACTGGTGCAATTGGACGCCTTTGCCCCCGTGCCGTTGAAACTCGAAGATTTAAAGGCGCATGAACCGAACAAGGAACTGCTAATAAGTTTTCTGACCGAACATGGATTTAAAAATATTCTTGCCAAGCTCGGCGAGCGTGTACAGGATTCCGTGTCATCGCCGCAAAAGACGGAAAAAAAATCTGCTTCCAAAAATGACGGACCCGTAGAAAAAACGTCTGCGCCTCTATCGGTCGAGCTTCCGCCGATCGCAAACAATCAATACACATTGATTCAAGACATGTCTGTTTTGGAACAGTGGATTGCCGAAGCGTATGAGACAGGATTTTTGTCGATCGACACCGAGACAACGAACCTTACGCCCTCTTCCGCCGAACTTGTGGGCATTTCCCTCTGCCATACGATCGGCAAAGCCGCGTATATACCGCTCGGCCATTCCGATGGCGCGGTCGATCTTCTGGGCGGCGGTAGCGCGGGTATCAAACAAATCCCTATGCGCGACGCGATTGCGAAACTCAAACCGCTTCTCGAAAATCCCAGCGTTCTCAAAGTCGGGCACAATATCAAATATGACTGGCAGATGCTGGCGCTACACGGCATTCATATGTCCCCGTGTGATGACACAATGCTGATGTCCTATACGCTGGACGGCACCAGCAATTCCAATTCCATGGACGAAATATCCAAGCGCGTCTTAAATCATGAAACCGTGAAATATGACGATGTCACAGGTATCGGTAAATCGCGTGTGACGTTTGACCTTGTGCCGCTTGAAAAAGCCCGCGATTACGCCGCCGAAGATGCGGATGTTACCGCGCGGTTTTATATGCATTACAAACCGCGCCTTGCCCATGAAACCATGGCAGGCGTGTATGAAGATATCGAACGCCCGCTTATCTCTGTGATTGCCCATATGGAGATGGACGGCATTTCTGTTGATCCCGTGATATTGAACAAAATGAGCACGGAATTCGGCAAAAAACTTTTGATCCTCGAAGAAGAAATTCAAAAGATGGCCGGTACGCAATTCAATGTTGGCTCCCCCAAACAAATCGGCGAAGTTTTGTTCGAGCAAATGAAATTGCCAGGCGGTTCCAAAACCAAAACAGGGCAATGGTCAACGGATGTGGGTTCGCTCGAAGATCTCGCTCGCGACGGGCATGAGATCGTTAAAAAAATTCTTGAATGGCGCGGCCTTGCGAAATTAAAGAGCACCTATACAGATGCCTTACAGGAACAGGTGAATTCCAGAACCAAACGCGTGCACACATCCTATTCTATGGCGGGCACGAGCACGGGGCGTTTATCTTCTTCCGATCCGAACCTGCAAAACATTCCGATCCGTTCCGAAGAGGGGCGCAAAATCCGCGAAGCCTTCGTAGCGCAGGAAGGCCATTTACTGCTCTCTGTCGATTATTCCCAAGTCGAATTACGCCTTGCCGCCGAAATGGCAGGGGTCAAAGCCTTGAAAGAAGCCTTCCGTGACGGCGTCGACATTCATACGCTGACCGCATCCCAAGTGTTCGGTATTCCTTTGGATCAAGTCACGCCCGAAATACGCCGTCAGGCCAAGGCCGTCAATTTCGGCATCATCTACGGTATTTCGGGATGGGGATTGGCACAGCAACTCGGGTGCGATCCGAAAGTAGCCAATGATTTCATCAAACGGTATTTGAACACGTTCAGCGAAATCCGCGATTATATGGAACGCACGAAAGAAGAAGCGCGCAAATACGGCTATGTCAAAACATTGCTGGGGCGAAAATGCTATATCGCAAATATCAATTCTACCAATCAAGGATGGCGCGCAGGCGCGGAACGCCAGGCGATCAACGCGCCGTTGCAGGGAACGGCGGCGGACATCATGAAAAAGGCGATGATCAAGATTCCACCAGCGCTTAAAGCCGCAAACCTCAATGCCAAGATGTTATTGCAAGTGCATGACGAATTGATTTTCGAAGTACCGGAATCTGAGTTGGAAGAATCATCCAAGCTCATCAAACACATCATGGAAAATGTTTTGAAGCTGGACGTGCCTTTGGTGGCCGATGTCGGCTCGGGCAAAAGCTGGGCTGCCGCGCATTAAAAAATTATGGTTTTATGGCGGAACCTGCGGCGACGATCTGTCCCGTACGGACGTTCTGCGCGATGATTGCAACGCCGCCATTGGCAGGTTCAAACGATGCGTTGATACCGCGTGCCATGGGAGTTCCATCCCATGGGCCCAAATCCATCATACGGCTGACAACATTATAATAGGTTACGCTTTTGCCAAGATTGTTACCTTCGGTGATCGCCATAGATTTGGGCGCGTCGAACACGGCCATCCACAAATTCAAAGGATCTCTGGCCGCAGAAATTTGAGGTAGTGAAAAACTGTAGGCGTCGCCACCTGCGGATGTGAGCGGAATGGGCAAAACTTTTTCCGCGCGGCCTTTCAAAATGGCGGCGCTGACTTTCCCCGCCTCATATCCGATCATATCCATGTGACCGTTGACGACGAGTTGCGGCGTGTAGCGCGGACCGTTGCCGATCAGGCGTTGATATTGCGCCTGACGTTGTGTGCAAAAAGATTTGCCGAGCGGATTCTTGCGCACTGAAAAATAATCGACATGGCAGGAAAGCCCGATGATTGATTGCTGCTGGATCATCTGGCCCATCAATTCATCAGCGGGGGGGCAAAAGGCGCATGCTTGGGAGGTGAAGAGTTCGAGCACCACGGGTGGGGGCTGCGGGGCTGCAGGCGCAGGCGGAACCGAAACAGGCACGATCTGTGCGTTCGCGGAAAGAGGCCATAAAGCTAGTAAAAACAGTGCCGGCAGGAATCTGATCATGGACAACACTCTAAAGCCCCTTCCCTTTTTTGAAAAGGCGGGATATTGAATCTTTATGAATACCTACAGAAAAGATTTCCCCGTTTCATGGGACGAAATGCACCGTAATTCCAAGGCTCTTGCGTGGAAGCTCCTTGATAAGGGACCGGCCCCCGGCGGAAAATGGAAAGGCGTTATGGCGATAACCCGTGGAGGCCTTGTCCCCGCCTGTATTGTGGCCCGTGAGCTGGAAGTTCTCATCGTCGAAACCTTTTGCATTTCAAGTTATGACCACAAGGAACAAGGGAAAGCAAAAATTCTGAAAATGCCCGAAGCCATCACCGACCAAGGCAAAGGCTGGATCGTCATCGACGACCTCGTCGATACCGGAGGGACGTTCAAAATCATCCGCGAACATTTTCCATCCGCGCATTACGGGTGCATTTACGCCAAGCCCAAAGGCATGCCTACGGTGGACACGTTCGTCACTGAAGTCTCGCAAGACACATGGATTCATTTCCCTTGGGATCTTGAAATCCAATATGCCGAACCTCTGGCACGCCACAGCTCTGACACCCATATAAAATGAAGCAGCAGGCCGCGACGATCGAATTACACAACGGCAACAAGCTTTATTCCGTGATGAGCTCGCCCGTCGATCGCTCCATTGAAAGCCCTGATAAAACATTGGTCGTGATGATTCACGACATACCGTATGGTGATTACCGCGAGCATGAGGATCTATTCAGCTATGTGCGTGCAATTTTCAATGAACATGGTTATCAGACATTGATGTTCGATTTCGAAAGTTGTGGTGAATCCGACGGCAAGCAGGAAGATTTCGATCTGGAAACCGTCCGCCGGAATTTAAAAGAAGTTCTGGTGTGGGCGCAGATGCGCGGATTTGAAAAATTCATCTTCGTGGCGAGCGGCGTAGGTTCCGCGTTCGCATTGGAATTTTCCAACGAAAAAGTCCCCATGGTGTTTTTATTCTGGCCGGTGGTCGATCTCGCCTTGCACGCGCGGGGCCTGTTTTATGACGGGTTGAACAAGGTGATCGCGCGGGGCCGCAAGATCGGCGGCAAGCTGGTCGAACAGATGGAACATTACGATCCCAAGCTTGCGATGAAATCACTTAAAATCCCAATCCTTATCCAGTACGGAGCCGAGGACGAGGAAGTAAGCCTCAGCCACACGGATTACATCAAAAAGAACTTCAAAGCCCTTAGAATTGACATAACATCATATCTGGACGGGAAGAGCGGGCTAACCAATCCCCGTCATCGCGTCATGATCGCCCATCACATAGGCGCTTTTTTGGATAAATATTCTTGATTTCCCGCCCCAAAAGGCCTTATAACCCCTCATTCCTTGCGATCTGGCTAGAAATATCGGCTGCCTCGGTCGCATTTATGTAACTCTTTCAAGGAGATAAAAATGCCGAAAATGAAAACCAAAGGAAGCGCAAAAAAGCGTTTCCGCATCACTGGCTCGGGCAAAGTTAAATTTGCACCTGCCAACAAAGGCCACCGCCTGATGCAAAAGCCCAAATCCGCAAAGCGTAAAGCCCGTGACACGTTCACGATGCAAAAAGGCGATGCCCAAAAGGTATTGCAAAGCTTTATGCCCTACGCAGGCGCGAAAGCGAAGACCACCAAAAAGAAATCCGGCCCGGTTAAGAAAAAAACCGCAGCCACTTCGACAGCGAAAGGAGCCTAACACATGGCACGCGTCAAAGGGGGCCCACGCGCCCACGCAAGACACCGTAAAGTTGTCAAAGCTGCAAAAGGTCAATACGGACGCAGAAATTCCTGCTTCCGCGTTGCCAAGCAAGCCGTCGAAAAAGCAGGTCAGTACGCCTATATCGGCCGCAAGCAAAAGAAACGCAATTTCCGCGCATTGTGGATTCAGCGTATCAATGCTGCCGCCCGTTTGAACGGCGTGAACTACTCTACGTTCATGAACGGCCTGATCAAATCCGGCATCGAATTGGACCGCAAAGTCTTGTCCGAAATGGCGATCAGCAACCCCGAAGCCTTCACGGCACTTGCAAAAGTATCGGCGGAAGCTTTGAAAAAAGCCGCTTAATCGAAAAAAAAATCTCATTTGAAAGCAGCCCCTTCTCGGGGCTGTTTTTTCTTGCCTATATTTTCTTTCGGTCTATATATTCGGGAAATAGATAAAGGAGTTTTGCTATGGGTATCAAAAAGTTTCTTGGAGAAGTTTTCACGCCTCGCACCATGAACGAAATTCCGAAGGGCGAAAAACTTCTCGGACCCAGCGGTAAATGGAAAGGTTTGCACGACATGCTTACGGGCGCCAAAGATGGCCGCGATGATGTCCCACCGCCTCCGCGCGTTTAAGTGATATCGAAATTCTTTTTACGCAGCCCCGATGGGGCTGTTTTCTTTTGCGCGAAATACGGCTACAAAAGCCCATGACCTATCTCGCCGTATTCGACTGGAATAGCACGTTGCTCGATGACATGCTCGCCGTGCACGTGGCCACCAATGTGTGCCTGCGCACCTTCAACGTACCCGAAATCACGGTGGAACATATGCAAGATACGTTCACCTTTCCGCTCATCCATTTCTACGAAAAACTCGGCGTGTCAGTGGATGATTATCTCTCCCGCGCGGAACAAGAAGGCGAATTGTTCGTGCGCTCTTACGAAGAGGCCGCCATCGATTGCAAGATCATGCACGGCGCGTTCGAACTTTTGCAATGGCTGAACGACAAGGACGTGCATTGCATGGTGCTCAGCAATCACCTGCAACCACATCTGGATGCTGATGTCGAACGGCTCGGCATCAATCCCTACATGAAGAGCATTTCCGGCAACGCGGAGCGCGCAACCATCACCAAGGGGCTTTCCAAGCAAATCCGCCTTGAGGCTTATATGGAGGAGCATGGCTTCGCGCCCGAAAAAACCTTCATCATCGGAGATTCCCATGAAGAGCCCGAAGTGGCCCGCCGTCTGGGGCTTTTGGGCATCAGCATTACGGGGGGCCTGCTTTCCCGTGAAAGGCTGGAGAAATACAAGGCGCATTACATCATCGACCGGCTCGAAGAAGTGCGCCCGATCATCGAAAAGCACTGGAAATTATAGGTTTTTTCGGGCTATAAAGATCGCCATGACACAAAATATCGCGCAATTGAAAGACGAGCTGACGGGCCTGATTTCCGCAGCCAACGACCTTGCCAAACTGGAAGAGGCGCGCGTTGCCGCCCTCGGTAAGAAAGGCCGTATCACGGACCTGATGAAATCGCTGGGCGACATGGCCCCCGAAGACCGCAAGAATTTCGGCGCCGCCGTTAACGCGCTAAAAGAAGAAGTTTCCAAGCTTATCGAAAAGCAGGAAGCGGGTCTTAAGAAACAGGCGATGTCGGAAAAGCTTGCCAACGAGACGATTGACATCACACTCCCTCTACGTCCCGAAGCTCGCGGTACCATTCATCCGATTTCGCAAACGATGGACGAGTTGATTTCCATTTTCGGCTCCATGGGTTTTGAATTGGATGAAGGTCCAGACATCGAAGACGACTGGCACAATTTCACCGCGCTGAACTTCCCACCCGGCCACCCCGCGCGCGAAATGCACGATACTTTCTATCTGCCCGATGATGCGGACGAGAAAGACGAAACGCGCCGCAAGAAGGTTTTGCGCACGCACACCTCTACCGTGCAAATCCGTCACATGATGGGCAAACAGCCGCCGTTCCGCATGATATGCATGGGCCGGACTTATAGATCAGACTATGACATGACGCATACGCCCGTCTTCCACCAGATGGAGGGCCTCGTCATCGACAAAGATATCAATATGGGCCACCTCAAAGGTTGCCTGCTCGATTTCTGCCGCGCCTATTTTGAAAAGCCCGATTTGAAAATTCGCCTGCGCCCGTCCTTCTTCCCTTTCACAGAACCCAGCGCGGAAGTCGATATCGGCTGTTCGCGCAAAGGCGGCGAACTGAAAATCGGCGAGGGCGACGACTGGCTGGAAATTCTGGGCTGCGGCATGGTGCATCCGAATGTTCTTAAAAACTGCGGCATCGACCCGAACGAATATCAAGGCTTTGCCTTCGGCATGGGTATCGAACGCATTGCCATGCTGAAATACGGCATTCCCGATCTGCGCACCTTCTTTGAATCCGACGTGCGCTGGCTCGAACATTACGGCTTCGATGCGCTCGACCGTCCGAACCGCGCGACAGGAACAAAATCATGAAATTCACCCTCGCCTGGCTCAAAGAACATCTGGACACCAACGCATCGTTGGAAGAAATCACCACATGCCTCACCGCGCTCGGCATGGAACTCGAAAGCGTGGAAGACCGCGCAAAAATCTACGCGCCGTTCAAGGCCGCTTATGTCGTCTCCACTGTCAAGCATCCCGATGCGGACCGTTTGAAAGTTCTGGTCGTTGATACGGGCAAGGAAAAACTACAGGTCGTTTGCGGCGCGCCTA
The DNA here is from genome assembly GCA_040381535.1 of Micavibrio sp. Taxonomy (GTDB): domain Bacteria; phylum Pseudomonadota; class Alphaproteobacteria; order Micavibrionales; family Micavibrionaceae; genus Micavibrio_A. The sequence continues at coordinate 11,292 of JBEIHF010000022.1, forward strand.
ATGCGCGCGCCGGCATGATGGGGATTTTCGCGCCTGATGGCTCGTTTATTCCTGGCACGGGCATTACGCTGAAAAAAGGCGTGATCCGCGGCCAAAAATCCAACGGCATGATGGTGTCGGCCAAGGAAATGGCGCTTTCCGATGAAAGCGACGGTATCATCGAAATTCCCGAAGGCACGAAGATTGGCACATTGTTTGCGGATATTTTTGGCCTCAATGATCCCGTTATCGATATCGCCGTAACGCCCAACCGCGCCGATTGCGCAGGGATTCACGGCGTGGCGCGCGATCTTGCCGCCGCAGGTCTCGGTAAACTGATCGAGCCCGACAACAAAACCGTCAAAGGCGCGTTCAAAAATCCGATCTCCGTCAAAATAGACGACACACAAGGCTGCCCGATCTTCCTCGGCCGTTATATCCGCGGTGTCAAAAACGGTGTTTCCGACGAAAGCACGCAAAACAAATTAAAGGCTATAGGTCTGCGTCCGATTTCCACGCTTGTCGATATCACCAATTATTTCTCGATCGATATGTGCCGCCCGTTGCACGTGTTCGATGCCGACAAACTCAAAGGCAACATCACCGTTCGCTCCGCCAGAAAAGGCGAGAAGCTTGAAGCGCTCAACGAAAAAACCTATGAACTCTCTGAAGGCATGGTCGCCATATGCGATGATTCCGGCGTGATCGGCATTGGCGGAATCATGGGCGGCAAATCCAGCGCCGTCGACGAAAATACCAAAAATGTCTATGTCGAATGCGCTTACTTTGACCCTACGCGCACGGCCAAAACGGGCCGCTCGCTCGAAATCATTTCCGACGCGCGTTACCGTTTCGAACGCGGCGTGGATCCTGAATTCACGGTGCACGGTATGGAACTTGCAACCAAGATGATCATGGAACTGTGCGGCGGCGAAGCGTCCGAAGTTTTTGTCGCAGGCAAAATGCCCGACTGGAAACGTACTGTGGAATTTGATCCTGCCTACACCGAAAAATTGTCGGGCGTGAAGATCGAAGAGAAAAAGAAGATCGAAATTCTTAAAAGCCTCGGTTTTGAGATGAGCGGCAAGAAAGTCACGCCGCCATCATGGAGAGCGGATATCCAAGGCCGTGCCGACCTCGTGGAAGAAATCGTGCGCGTGAACGGATTCGATGCCATTCCCGCAACCTCCTTACGTTCCCCTAGCGCCATATCAGATGCGGCGGAAACGGATAACTTCGCCCGCTCCAGAAAAGCTCGTTCTGCCCTCGCTTCACGCGGTCTGTTCGAATGCGTGACATGGTCCTTCATGAAAAAGGATATCGCGGCGTTGTTCGGTTCAAATGACAATGCGGGCCTTTCCCTTACCAACCCGATTTCTTCGGAACTTTCGCAAATGCGCCCGAGCATTTTGCCCAATCTGATCGAGGCCGCGCAAAAGAATGCCGATCGCGGTTATCACAACACCGCTTTGTTCGAAGTCGGCCCCGTTTTCGCATCCGTTAAAAAAGACGGGCAGAAAACGGTTGCAGCTGGGGTTCGCTACGCCGCGCAAGGTTCGCGTCATTGGTCGGGTGCCGATGCGGCGCGCAATGTTGATGCACACGATGCGCGCGCGGACGCCGTGGCCGCTTTAGCCGCAGCGGGTGCGCCCGTGGATAATCTTCATGTCAACCGCGATGCGCCGTCCTATTATCATCCCGGCCGTTCGGGTAGCTTGCGTCTAGGCAACAACATCCTTGCCTATTTCGGTGAAATCCACCCCGCCGTTTTGCAGGATATGGGCGTGAAACATAGCGTAGCCGCGTTCGAAGCATTTTTGAACGCCGCTCCGCCTGCGAAGAAAAAAGTCGCTGCCCGCTCACTTCTTGCCCTATCTCCCTTCCAGCCTGTGCAGCGCGATTTCGCGTTTCTGGTGGATGATATGATTGAAGCTGATGCCATTATCCGCAGCGCCCGTAGCGGCGACAAGATGATCGAAACCGTCGAAGTGTTCGATATCTACAAAGGCAAGGGTGTGGAACCCGGCAAAAAATCCGTGGCGATCAACGTCATCATCCAGCCCGTCGATAAAACGCTGGACGACAAAGAGATCGAAGCCATTTCCAAGAAGATAATCGATGCCGTGACAAGCAAGTGCGGCGCGGCGCTCCGCTCCTAGCCCTTTTTTGCCATTTCCTCGGCGACGATATCCTTGCGTGACAATTTGCCAATCATGGTTTTGGGTAGAGGCTTGTCGCGGAATGCCACCCGTTTGGGTATTTCCATCGGCGAGATACGAGAAGACAAGAATTCTTTCAGCTTTTCAATCGTCAGCGTTTTGCCGGGTTTCAGTTTGATCCACGCCTTGACGATTTCGCCGCGATTGGCATCGGGCAGGCCAGCCACGATACATTCTTCCACGGCGTCGTGCGCGTAGATAGCTTCTTCGACATTGCGCGGATAGACATTGTAGCCGTTGGTGATGATCATGTCTTTTAGGCGGTCGACGATAAAGATATAACCGTCTTCATCCATGATGGCGACGTCACCTGTGTAAAGTAGACCGTCTTTAAGCACATTGGCTGTCTCTTCGGGTTTGTTCCAGTAGCCTTTCATGACCTGTGGACCGCGTACGCAAAGCTCACCGCGTTCGCCGACCTTCATCGGCGTTTTCTTGTCATCCTTGTCGATGATTTCGACGATGGTGTTGGGGAACGGCAGGCCGATGGAGCCCGCTTTATTCACCCCCGTCAGAGGGTTCGCGCACACGACTGGTGAGCTTTCCGTAAGGCCGTAACCTTCGACGACGACGCAGCCTGTGTTGCGCTCGAATGTTTTTTTGACTTCCACAGGTAACGGCGCACCGCCCGAGATACAGGCCTTGAGTGATTTCAAATTAAAATTGGAAAGTTTTTTGTGGTTGTTGATGGCGTTGTAAATCGCGGGCACGGCGGGGAAGCAGGTCGGCTTTTTCTTATGAATCAATTTAAGCGTAGCTTCCAATTCAAAACGCGGCAGGGCAATGATTTCCAGCGCGTTCAAAACGGAGAAATTCATCACGGCCGTCATGGCGAACACGTGGAAGAATGGTATAACGCCAAGCATCCGATCCTGCCCCGGTGTCATGCCGGTAAGCCACATGGCGCATTGTTCGGCGTTGGCCACGATATTCTGGTGCGTGAGCATGGCGCCCTTGGGAATGCCTGTCGTGCCGCCCGTATATTGGAGTAAAGCCACATCGTTGACGGGGTCGATGGTGACGGGTTTGGGATTTTCTTCATGGTCGATAAGATCTTTGTACCACGAGATCGTGTCGTCCTTATCGACGTTCGCCAGTTCTTTCTTTTTGATGATCTTGAACAAAATATTTTTGGGGAACGGTAATATATCAGTGAAGGAACACACGACCAGATGTTCGAGGCACGTGTTGCCAAACATATTTTTCATTTTTTCGTGAAGCAACTTCAGATCCGCCGTGATCATCACCGATGTTCCGGAATCGTTAATCTGGTGCATCAATTCTTTTTCTGAATAAAGCGGATTGAAATTGACGATGGTCGCGCCCGTGCGCGCGATGGCGTAATAACCGATCAGAAAGTACGGACAGTTTGGCAAAAACAATCCGACCCTGCTGCCTTTTCCGATGCCGCGGTCCTGGAGCGATTTTGCGAGACGCAAGGATTCTTCATGGATGTCTTTCCAATCCATTTTGAATCCCAGGAAATCGAATGCGGGACGATCGCCGAATTTTTTGACCGCATTGTCCAGCATCCCGTAGAGCGGATATATGGGGATGTGCGCGTCCCATTTCACATTTTTGGGATAGGATTTTTTGTAAAGGTCAGGGGAGGGAAAAATATCTGTCATGGGGATGGCCGTTTCTTCTTCCTCTACTGCGTTGAAACAAAAGACAAGTTGCTGGTGATAGTATAGCGCGGTCTCTTTAAAATTTTACAGACATTGCCCCCGCCCATCCAAACCAAAAGCGCATCGCCGCGCCGACATTCTGTTTTGCATTACAGCAAATAATTTTGGGGGCTGGATAAGGGTTTGATTTTGATGGTATATTGATTGCGGAACTTATTCGCGTATTCTTACTTTCGTTTTGTGTGAGCACAATTCGTTTTCTGCAAGGATGTTTACTTGTCTCTGGTAGCAAAACCACTAATGCCTTCCAATGAACCGGAATCCGCTCCGGTTAAGTCGCGCCTGAAATGGTTTAACAGCACCAAAGGCTTTGGTTTTGTTGTACCCGAAGAAGATCCTTGCGACGCTTTCATTCACATCACCACGCTGCAGGATGCAGGTATTCATGAGCTCGGCGAAGAAGCCCTGATCATGTGCTCTATCGTCAAAGGCCCCAAAGGCGCGCTGGTCACATCGGTTTCAGAACTTGTCGAGCAGGGCCAGAATCCCGAGCCGATTTCCTATCGTCTGCCCGGTGAAGAGGGTGAAGACCTCCATGTCATGGAAGGCACCGTGAAATGGTACAAGCCCGATAAAGGCTTTGGCTTCATCATTCCCGAAGACGGGCAAAAGGATGTGTTCGTCCACAAAACCTGCCTCGACAAACACAGCCTGCCCATCCTTATCCCCGGCCAGAAGGTCAAAATGACGGTACGGACCGTAGCGAAAGGGCGCGAAGTCGCGGATTTCGATCTATTGGAAAACCATCAATAATCTGCCCCATCTTCCAATCTGATAAAAAAACCGCCCCGAAGGGCGGTTTTAAGTTTTCTAGGACGGCTAACAACAAACGCTTTGTAAGCTCTAGCTCGCGTTGGCAGCTTTGATGTCGAAATCCGCAGGTGTGCCGGCATCGGCTTCGAAATCCTTAGCGTCCAGCGTGCGGGCACGTGTGGGCACCTGATAGGCAGCGCGGCAATGCGTATCGCAGTAAGGAAGACCGGCGACCGTTCCGTGGCCGCAGAAGGAGAATTCTTCGCTTTGGGGGTCGCCATTGGGCCAGCGGCACATATTGGCCTCCAGATCCACCAGATTGAGGCTCTTGCCTTTGAATTCGGGCAATTTGGCCATCGGTTTGGCCAGACGTGGGGCCTGTATCTCAGTTTTGGGCTTTTTGGATGTATTTTGCTGGATCGGGGACAAACGCGAAGACAATTTCAGGCGGTGCGCTTTGCCGATGACGGCGTTACGGGTGATACCGTCGCCCAATACTTTTGCGATTTCGGCGGCGGTCTTGCCTTCGCCCCATAGCTGCTTCAGAAGGTTCACGCGCTCGTCAGTCCAGCTCATAATCTTACATCTCCCGCGGTTGTGCCCCTTGCTTTGGGGGCGGTGCGCGTCTTTGTTTTTTCTTTGAAAGTAAGATGACGTTATCAAGGGCAGGATTCACACGCCAGAAATTCCGCGAATCGCGATTCCTTTATCCACATAAATCGGATGTGCGAAAATAAGCTGTTGATTTGACTCTTAGAATTTGTCGGGCGCGGAGTCAGGATTGTGGGTAAGCCCCCATAATCTGTAGTGTTCGGAATCTTCATCCCAGTTTTCGCGGATCTTGACGAACAATTTCAGGTGGACGCGGCGACCCATGATCTCTTCGAGTTCCACACGCGCCTGTGATCCTATTTTACCGAGCATCTCCCCGCCCTTGCCCAGAATAATTTTCTTTTGGCCTTCGCGCGCAACGAAAATGGTTTGATCTATTTTGACATCGCCATTTTCGAACTCTTCCCAGTTTTCGGTTTCGACCGTGATGTCGTAGGGAATTTCATCATGGACAGATCTGAACAATTTTTCGCGCGTGATTTCGGCGGCGAGAAGGCGCAGCGGCATATCCGTCATCTGGTCCGCGGGGTAATGGAAAGGCCCTTCTGGCATTTGTTTGACAACATATTTGACAAGGTCTTTTACGCCGTCATCATGCTTTGCCGAAACCATAAACGTGGCTTCGAATTCCATCGCCTGATTCATCACAGTTGCAATTTCCAACAGCTTCGGACGCGCAATATCGTCCACCTTATTCAAGACCAGAATATATTTTTTACCCGTGATGTCTTTCAAACGGTCCATGATCGTGCGCACTGGGCGTGACATGCCTTTAGTGGAATCCACGACGAACAATACGAGGTCGGATTCCCGCACCCCTTCCCACGCCGCGTTGACGATGGATTTTTCCATGCGGTCATTACCGGGTTTAAAAAGACCGGGTGTGTCGATGAAAATGATTTGTGTGTCGTCCACGATCACGATCCCCAGAACGCGTGTTCTGGTCGTCTGGACTTTGCTGGATACGATGGAAATTTTTTCACCAACGATGGCGTTGATGAGCGTGGATTTGCCCGCGTTCGGCGCGCCGATGATCGTTGCGAACCCGCATTTCGTGGCTGCGTCTTTTTCTTGGTCGGTCATGGTGTGTTCTTCAATCTGGCGAGCATACGCATCGCCGCGGATTTTTCCGCCTTGCTGCGCGACGCGCCTTCAGATGAGATGGAATCATAACCCTTCACGCGCACTTCGACTTCAAATAACGGCGCGTGGTCGGGCCCTGAACGGTGGACGATTTCATATTCGGGCAGGGGAAGCCCCCGCGCCTGCACCCATTCCTGTAATTCGGTTTTGGGGTCCTGATGGGCGTCAGAAAGCGTTTGAGTATTGTCGCCCCACAGACGCAAAATCACCTCGCGGGCGCCATCCAATCCGCCGTCCAAGAATATGGCACCCAACGTCGCCTCGGTGGCGTCGGAAATGATGTTTTCGTTTTCCGCCCCGCCGCCTTGGCGTTCGGATTCCGACATGTTTACGTAATCACCTATGTTCAAAATGCCCCCTATAAAAAAAAGCATGCGGCCCTGCACTAGCCCGGAATGGCGTTTGGCAAGGCCGCCTTCGTTTTCTTCGGGTAGCGTTCTGAAAAGATTTTCGGCTATGACGAGGTTCAGAACGCGGTCGCCCAGAAATTCGATGCGTTCATTGTTAGCGGAGCCCCCTTTGCTGGAATGTGTCAGGGCCTGTTGCAAAAAGGCGCGGTTTTTAAAGCTGTAGCCCAGTTTCGCTTCTAGAGACGAGAGATCGGGTTGCTTGCTCACAACTTTACCTCAGGTACTTCTTCTTCGCCGCCTGCAGGGCGGACGGGTCCTATGCCATCGCCGATGCGCGAATAACGGATGGCACCCGGCCATGTCCACGGACGGAAAATATTCGCGGTTTCATCGATGGAAAAGAAAAGAATATCAGCGCGGCCGACCAGTTTGTCTTCCGAAACATAACCGACCATGTTTTGCACACGGCTGTCTTGGGAATTGTCACGGTTATCGCCCATCAGGAAATAATGACCGTCAGGTACCAAGAATTCCTGCGTGTCGTCGAGCGCTTCGGAATCCGATTCTTCGTAAATCTGGTGCATGATGCCGCCCGGCAATGTTTCGATATATTCCATGATGTTTTCGTGGCCGCCTTCTGGTTTGGGTACGCGCTTCATGCCCACCGGCTCGCGGTCCACCATTTCACCATTGATATAAAGACGTCCCTGATTCACCTGAATGCGATCACCCGGCAAACCGACCAGACGTTTGATGTAATCGATCGATGGATCTGGCGGAAATTTGAAAACAATGACATCGCCGCGTTTAGGTTTTTCGTCCAGCATGCGCCCTTCGAAATCTGCAAAACCGAATGGGAATGAATATTTAGAATAGCCGTAGGATGTTTTGGATACGAATAAATAATCGCCGATCTGCAGCGTCGGCAACATAGAACCCGATGGAATGTTGAAAGGCTCAAAAAAGAATGTCCTGATGAAAAGCGCGAACAAAACCGCAAGCACCGCAGTTTTGAAAAATTCACCCGCGGATTCTTCCTCATGCACCTTATGCTCCTTCGCAGGACGGTGCTTTTTCAAAATGTCTTCTTCTTGCTGTTGTTGTTCGCTCACGGGCTGATCCTTCAATAACAGCTTGTTTTAGCGGGTCTTAGGGTAAATTACCAGAGCGGGAATGGGGGTTTTCTATACGGATTCAATGATCACATTGGCATGAACCATGGGCGGCTCGTCGGTCAAGGACAGGTGGATCAGCGCGGTCTGCCCTTGGGGGGTCAGGGATTTGAGTTTGGCCAGCGCCCCGCCGCTCAAAACGATGGAAGGCTTTCCCGCTGCGTCGTTCACCACGCCGATATCCTTTAAATATACGCCTTGTGCGAAACCCGTTCCCAAAGCCTTGGAGCAAGCTTCCTTGGCGGCAAAACGTTTGGCGTAGGTCGCGATATGCGTTCCCGCGCCGCGTCTTCTTTCAGCCTTAGCACGTTCGGTTTCGGTGAAGCAGCGTTTGATGAAACGCTCACCATGACGTTCCAGAACTTTGCCTAGACGGTTGATGTCGAGAACGTCCGATCCCGTGCCCATGATCATCTGGTTTGACCCGTTACTTCAATCGCCTCTTTGTGAACGATGCGCTGGATACGGGCTTTGCGTGCAAGCCGTGCTCCCTTTACCATATAGTAAAATGGATAATAAAGGAGCGGGAACGTGGCGGCCCCCATGACATAGCCGCCCAAAAGGGTGGGCAAGAAAATCTTCATTTTTTCGTTCATCAAAAGTTCGAGTGTGATCGGATCGTTCGTGTGCAAAACCATATCGCCGTACCCCGTCGCAACAAACAATGCCTTGCCGACATGATAGGCGATGAGCATCATCATCGGCGTCGTCCACGGATTGCCAAAACCGGAACCGATGAAAGACGCGATCCAGTTCGTGCGCGTGATCCAGCAAAACAATGCGCATTGCAAAAGATGCGTGCCGAAAGTCGGCGTCCATGAAACGGCGCAACCGAATGCGAGACCCGCGGCAATGGAATGTTCGCCTGCGGGAATACGTATGGTTCTGTGCTTATAATAATTGGCGAGCCGCTTCAGGCCCATTTTCGGCCAGACAATATTTCCGATTTTTTGCCAGTAGGATTGCGGCAAGCGGCGTTTGAAAAGCATTTATATATTCACGGACATAATAAAAATTGAGACAAAGATATAACGGTCCCTGCGCGCCTTGGCAACCTTTCAAAAATGACATTTTAAAGGCTTTTAACGGCCGCGGGCTCTATCGACCGACGCAATCTGCGGCGTGGCGCGCAAGGCGGCGATGATGTTGCTGAGGTGACGCGTATCGTGAACATAGACATCCAGCAGCATGTCCCAGAAATCCATCGTGCGGTTGGTGATTTTCAGGTTGGTGATATTGCCGCCGTTTTTGCCGATGACGGTGGTTAATGCTGCCAATGCGCCATTCTCGTTCGTGATGGTAACTTCCAAACGCCCGACATGCGCTTCGGGTGAATCAGGCCCCTCGCCCCACGACACGTCAATCCAGCGTTCTGGCGTGTCTGCGAATGTTTCAAGAGTCTCGCAATCGATCGTGTGGATGGTCACGCCCTTGCCCGTCGTCACGATACCGACGATGCGGTCGCCGGGCAACGGGTGGCAACAACGCGCGAAGTGCACCGCCATGCCGGGAATGAGTCCCTTGATTGGCATCGGTTTGCCATCCGAGGGGCGTTTCGCGTACGCGACTTTGTCTGGATCGTTTTGTAGGGAGGCGGATGCAACGGCGGCTTCGGTTTTGTGCGCGGGAAAGATTGTGCGGAACACGTCTTTCGCCACAAAATGGCCGGAACCTATATTGGCAAAGATATCGTCGACTTCCTCGACGCGCATTTGCTGGACGATGCCTACAACCGCTTTATCCGTATAATCGTAGCCTTCCTGCTGGAAGATTTTCTTAAGCATCGCCTGACCCAACGTGATGTATTCGGTGCGCTGTTGCAGGCGGATATAACGGCGGATGTGCGATCGTGCCTTGCCCGTCACCACAAAGCGCTCCCATGTCGGGGAAGGCGTCTGGGTTTTCGAGGTGATGATTTCCACCTGATCGCCGTTGTTCAGTTTCGTGTTCAGCGGCGCAATGCGTCCGTTGATTTTGGAACCCACGCATTTGTCGCCGACCCCCGAGTGCACGGCATAGGCAAAATCGACTGGCGTCGCGCCGTTGGGGAGTTCGATCAAATCGCCTTTGGGCGAGAAGACGTAAACCTGATCCGCGAACAATTCGAGTTTGGTGTTTTCGAGGAAATCTTCAGGTTTGGATTCCTGATCCATAATTTCGAGCAATTCACGGAGCCAGCGGAATTTTTTCATGTCTTTAAAGTCTGCGCCGTTCGCGCCTTCCTTATAAGACCAGTGCGCGGCGACGCCCATATCGGCTTCGTAATGCATGTCTGCGGTGCGTATCTGGATTTCGATGCGCTGGTTTTCGGGGCCAATCACGGTGGTGTGAATGGAGCGATAACCGTTGGGCTTTGGTGTAGAGATAAAATCCTTAAAACGCCCTGGAACGACAGGGAAGCTCGAATGGACGATGCCGAGCACGTGATAACATTCTTCCAAAGACTTCACGACCACGCGGAACGCCATGATATCGGACAGCTGTTCGAAGGCGACGTTTTTACGCTGCATCTTCTTCCAGATGGAATAACGCGTCTTTTCGCGCCCCGTGACTTCGGCCTCGATGCTGGCATCTTTCATCAATCGTTGCAGCGTCTCGATGATCTTTTTGACGATGTCGTTACCTTCTTTGCGCAAGAAATTCTGACGTGCCGCGATGGATTCACGCGCTTCTGGGTTCAGATAGCTGAACGATAAATCCTCCAACTCTTCTTTGATCTTGTGCATGCCGATGCGTTCGGCGAGGGGTGCATAGATATCAATCGTTTCGCGCGCAATGCGGCGTTGTTTTTCCGGCTTATCGAAACCGCCCAGCGTGCGCATGTTGTGCAAACGGTCTGCGAGTTTGACGAGGAGCACGCGAATGTCTTCGGACATCGCCAGAACAAGTTTGCGAAAATTTTCCGCCTGCTTACCTTCGACCGTCTGGCTTTCGATTTTAGTCAGTTTGGAAACACCGTTTACAAGGTCGGCGACTTCCTTGCCGAATTTCGATGACAATTCTTTGTAGGTCGCGGGCGTGTCTTCGAGTGTATCGTGCAAAATGGCGGTGAGGATGGTCGCGGGATCCATCTTCATATCGGCTAGAATTCCTGCAACCTCCAACGGATGGGTATAATAAGGCTCCCCCGTCGCGCGGGTCTGACCTTCATGCATGGTTTTCGCGAACTGCGCCGCCGTCTCGATGACGGAGCCATCGAAATCGGGATTGTAGGTTTTCACCTGAGCGAGAAGTTCGGGCGCCACGGACATGACGGTTTGATAATCTTTCCTTAAGGGGTTGATTTTCTTAGTAATATACCATGATATGACCCCAAAATCACAAATATTTCATTAAAATGGCGCGGGAATAGATGTAAAAAAGGCCGGAAAATCCGGCCTTTTAAAATTCTGCGATAAAGCTTATTCCTCTGCGTGAGCTTCCGCGCCGGCCATGTCTTTCAGATCGGGCTCGGCGTCTTCTTCTTCATCTTCATCGGAATTCATATCGATGGTGCCTGCGCCGCGCGCCATGGCTTTCCATTCTTCTTCGCCTTCCATGGAATCGACAACATCTTCGCCGTCGTCATCCATCGCGATGATACGTTGTTTTCCGCGAATGATTTCTTCCTTCAGTTCTTCAATGTTTACGGTCTCTTCCGCGATTTCGCGCAAAGCCACAACGGGGTTTTTGTCGTTGTCGCGGTCCAGTGTAAGGGCTGCGCCGGAGCCAATTTTGCGGGCGCGCTGGGCGGCGACCATCACGAGTTCAAAACGGTTCGGTAGTTTTTCTACGCAGTCTTCAACGGTAACGCGGGCCATGGAAATTCCTCTTGTTCGGTATATATGTCTGAGTGCGAAGATATAGGCAGTTTCAGCCCACCACGCAAGATTTTTGTGGGATTTCGGGAACTTCCACCCCTATGGGCCATTGGCAAAGCATAGACAGGATTTATACTTATACATAAGACAATGCTAATGTTACTTAGGCCACAAAAAACTTACAAAAAAAAATATAGGACAACTCATTATGCCAAAAAGCAAAAAAAACATCGCGCAACTTTTCTACCCCGAGGACAAAGTCGCCATGTTCATTGACGGGTCGAATTTATATGCCGCCGCCAAAAGCCTTGATTTTGATATAGATTATAGAAAGCTTCTGGCATGGGGCGCATCGTGCGGACGTCTGGTGCGTGCTTTTTATTACACAGCGTTGATTGAAGATGCGGATTATTCACCGATACGTCCTCTGGTGGACTGGCTTGATTACAACGGCTATACGATGGTCACCAAGCCCACGAAGGAATTTGTGGATTCACAGGGCCGCCGCAAAATCAAAGGCAACATGGATATCGAACTTGCGATAGACGTGATGGAGATGGCGGATAACGTCGATCATATCATTCTTTTTTCGGGCGATGGCGATTTCAGAAGATTGATCGAAGCCGTGCAGCGCAAAGGCGTGCGCGTGACCGTGGTGAGCACCATCAAATCCAACCCGCCGATGGTGGCCGATGAATTGCGTCGTCAGGCCGATTACTTCCTCGATCTCGAAACTTTGCGCACGGAGATAGAGCGTGACGGCGGCGGGCATCGGGAAGCAGCACCGCCCGTCGATGACGGGGATCATCCCGCCAGCCATACCCATTGAACAAAAATTGAAAAAAAGCCCGCATAAAGCGGGCTTTTTTCGCATGCAGATGTGAAGGTATTATTCCGCCGCTATCTTGTATTCAGAAGGGCCCTTTTGTTGGGATCCTCTACGTATTTCATTCAAGAAACTTCTCACCTGATCGCGCAGATCGTTGGAGAGATTAGAAAGTTCTTCGGCGGCCTGCAAAACGGTCTTGGAAGATTCACCTGTTTGATAGGCATTTTCTTGCACCGTAACGATATTGTGCGAAACCTGCTGCGTGCCTGTAGAAGCCTGGGAAACATTGCGTCCGATTTCGCCCGTAGCGGCGTTTTGCTCTTCGACGGCGGCGGTGACGGACGTCGTGGCTTCGTCGATGCTTTTGACGTTCTTGATTATCTTGTCCATCGCCTGCACGGAAGAATTGATCGCGCCCTGAATGCGTGTGACGCGTTCTTTGATTTCTTCGGTTTTTTGTGCCGTTTCGTTGGCGAGTTTTTTCACTTCATCTGCAACAACCGCAAAGCCTTTGCCCGCCTCGCCTGCACGTGCAGCTTCGATGGTGGCGTTCAATGCCAGCAGATTGGTTTGTTCGGCAATCTCTTTGATCGCGCCGACGACTTCACCTATAGATACGGCCATCTCTTGCAGGTTTTTAACTTCCTTGCTGGTGTTTTCGGCCTCATTGGCGGCATTACCCGCCATGTTGGCGACCATGTTGATTTGCTGTGAAATCTCGGACGCCGATGCGGATAATTCTTCCGCAGCGGCAGCAACCGTTTTTACGTTGGCGTCAGCTTGCGTCGCGGCGGCGGCAACCGCACTCGAAATTTCCGATGTGCGTTCCGATGCTGAATTCATTTGCGTGGCGGTGGATTGCATCTGGGTGGCGGCGGCCGTCAGCGCCATGATGATGGATGCGGTGCGCCCGTCGAAATCGTCCGCTAGTTTATGCATGGCCGCTTTCTTGTCTTCTTCAGTGCGGATCTTGAGTTTCTCGGCTTCGGCTTCCATGCGCTCCATCTCCAGCGCATTCTCTTTAAATACCTGCACGGCTTTGGCCATATCGCCGATCTCGTCCTGACGTTCCAGCGAAGGCACAGATACCTTGTTGTCGCCGTCGGCGAGCTTCTTCATGGTTTCCACCATGCGATTGATTTGATCCGTCAATGCTTTGGAATACCAGACGCTGATAAAGGCAATCACCAATAGAACCAGCAAGGATGTCGTGATGGAAATTTTCTTGATTTCCTTAAAAGCAATCAGTGTTTCTTCGACTTCTTTTTCTGTCACCAAAGCCCAGTTCATACCATGATACTGAACGGGCGCATACGCCATATACACGTCTTTGCCATCGAAATCTTTGGTACGGTTAATGCCGTTTAGTCCGCTCAGCGCTCGCTCCACGCTTTCTGAATCAACCGATCTTTTCAGGATCGCGGATTCATTGTCAAAACGGTAATCGGTGCGCAACAGTTTGTCCGCTCCTACCAAATAGGCCGCACCCGTTTTCCCCAAACCTTCGGCATTGTTCACCGTGTTGTTCAAACGCGCGACAGGCATCTTGAAGGCGATGACGCCGATGGGCTGACCGTTGTCGAAAACTGCGCGGGAAATAAAACCTGCGGGCGCATCATTGCTTGGCGGATAGGGTTTGAAGTCATCAAAGGCAATAAAATCGGGGTTTTCACTGAAGCGCGCGGCCTGAAACACTCTGCCCAAACCTGTGGCTTTATAGTGCCCCGATATCAAATTCGTGGCGAAATCGACTTCCTTGAATACCGAGTAAACCAGATTGCCGTCCAGATCAAACAAGAATATATCATAATATTCGCGTGATTGCAGGAAGTGGCGGATCCAAGGATGATATTTGGCATGTGCCATGGAATAGAGTGATCCGTCCTGCGCGTCATCGAGTTTGAGTTTCTCGCCTGCGGGATGGGGGTTTTCCATGATGTATAGTTTTTGTAAGGGTTGCGTGGCTTCCGAGCCCAAGGCCTGCCATCCGGCGGAAAGGTCACGCAATGCGTTTTTGATTTCGCCGCTCGACGCCATGATTGACAAATCTTCATCGATGGATTTTAGGTAGGATTCAATCTGGCTTTTTTTGGTGCGCTCTATTGTGGTGAGAAATTCTTGGGTGTTGCGCTGCGTGTTTTTCTCCATCAGATTTTCTTGGAGTATCGTTACGGTAAACACGTTGATCGCGGTCAGGACGATCATGATGAAGGGCAGTTTTTTGGAGATTTTCAGTTTTCTAAAAGCACCGACCATAGCTTCGCGTCCTGCAAAATTTTTCTTGTTTATGAGATGTTAGGAAAGGTTAATATTAATTGGTTAAAATATGACTAAATATTAACCATTTCGCAATACCCCACGGGTTGTGCATGTAAAAAAACCGGCCTGCATCAATCATGGGGCCAGCTTTTATTTGATTATGTATAAACCTTCCCCGCGTTTTCGGCCGGTTTGGTTTTGGCGCGTTTGGTCACGAGCTTGTTGAGTGCATGTACATAGGCGCGTGCCGAGGCGACCAATGTGTCGGCGTCCGTCCCCTGCCCGTTCACGGTCTTACCGTTTTCTTGCAAACGCACGGTGACTTCAGCCTGCGCGTCGGTACCGCCCGTTACCGCGTGCACCTGATAAAGCTGCAGCGTCGCATCGTCGTGCGGAATGATAGCGCGGATGGCTTTGAAGATCGCATCGACTGGGCCGTTGCCTTCCACCTTCACGGTTTTGAGGGCGCCGTTGACGGTGAGTTCTATTTCCGCCGTCTGCGGACCTTTGGAACCCGCGACAACCTGCAAAGTCTGGAAGCGGATGGCATCGCCTTCGGTGCCGATCTCATCTTCGATCAGAGCGATGATGTCGTCGTCGAACACCTGTTTCTTTTTGTCGGCGAGATTTTTAAAGCGTTTGAACAATTCGTTCAGAGCATTGTCGCCGATCTCGTATCCCAGTTCTGTTACGCGGGATTTCAACGCATGGCGTCCCGAATGTTTGCCCAGGACCAATTCGGAGCGTGTGAGGCCGACAGATTCCGGCGTCATGATTTCGTAGGTAGAGGCATTCTTCAAAACACCGTCCTGATGGATACCACTTTCATGCGCAAACGCATTCGCGCCCACGATGGCCTTGTTTGGCTGTACCGAGAATCCGATCGTCGCGGCCAACGTGCGTGAAGCTTTCGTGATCATCGTTGTATCCACGCCGCATTGATAAGGCAATTTATCATTACGCGTTTTTAGCGCCATAACGATCTCTTCTAACGCGGCATTGCCTGCGCGCTCGCCAATTCCGTTGATCGTGCATTCTATCTGGCGCGCGCCCGCGGCGACGCCTGCGAGAGAGTTTGCAACCGCCAAACCCAGATCATTGTGACAGTGCGTCGAGATAACGCATTTGTCGATGTTCGTGACTTTGTTGCGGATATAGGTTAGCAATTCACCGAATTCGGCGGGAATGGCATAGCCCACCGTGTCTGGAATATTGATGGTCGTCGCGCCCGAACGTATAGCGGTGTCGATGGCACGGCACAAGAATTCCCAATCCGATCTTGTCGCATCCATCGCGGACCATTCGACATTGTCGGTGTATTTCCTCGCACGCGTGACGGATGCCGCAACGGATTCTAGAACCTGTTCCTCGTCCATCTGCAGCTGGTAGCGCATATGTTGCGGCGATGTCGAAATGAATGTATGGATGCGGCGGTTTTGCGATGGCTTCAACGCCTCGCCCGCCACGTCGATATCGCGTTCGATGGCGCGGGATAATCCGCATACGGTTGCGTTCTTTATAACCTTGGCAATTTCGTTCACGGCTTCGAAATCGCCGGGGGATGCGATGGGGAATCCAGCCTCGATGACATCAACGCCCATCTCATCGAGCAGTTTTGCCATACGCAGTTTTTCTTCGAGGTTCATAGAGCAGCCGGGCGATTGTTCGCCGTCCCTCAATGTGGTGTCGAAAATAATAACGCGGTCTTTTTTGGAGTCTTTGGATTCAGTTGTTGTTTTGGGGGTCATGGCCCATCGTCCTTCAAATCAAATTTTGTTTGTGATGTTTTGATTGTCCCCTGAACGCAGGCGTTTAACGCCTCATGCCCGATCAGGGGCGATTAAGGAGGAGAGCCAGAAGCAAAAGAGTCGCGGTTTGTTTAACCATGGCCTTAGTCATACGAAGACGAAGCCATAGAGTCAAAGAAAAATGGCGGAAATACAGGGCATTACAATTCTTGACATTATGACAACACAAGGCTGGTTTTGGGCCGTGGAATATTGAAAAACTGTGTGAGGACAAAAACATGGCCAAGGCAATGAGAATATTGGAAAACCCTGCCGAAATGAAACGCTGGCTGACAGAAAATTTCGGAGGATTGAAAGTCGAAGAAGAAGGTCCGGGCGTTTTTGTAACGACCGCCAAAGAAAATCTACGCATCTCGGACGGTCGCTTGCTCCGTAGGATCGAAGGCGACGGCAAAACAGCGGAACAGAGCATCCGTGATTTTTACGGCATAGTGATGGGCGTAAAACCGGATCAGCAACTGGTGCTAGGTGAAAAGGCAGAAAAGCGTTTCGCGCTCGATACGAAAACGCTCATATTAAAGCACATCATGAATTAACAAAAATCCCCGCGAGACGCGGGGATTTTTTTACGTTTTAAACCAATTCGTTTGATTAGGTTTCATCCGGTCCCTTGATGCGTAATGCATATACGCCCTCTTGTTCGCGGAGTCTGTGAAGTGGAACATGGCCATACCGCCTGGAAATACCGGCGCTTATCCTGCCCAGCAAAAACAACAGACCACCGTCTTTCATTTCAAACCATGGAGACAAGAATTCCTTGAATTTAATCAAAGCTTCCTGAGGCTCAAGTCCCTGATGAACAAGCGGTGTTCCCTGTTACGTCATTTTTGCCGCCTGATCCCGCAAATAGGCATGGGAAAAAAGCGGATGTACGGGAGACAATTTGGTGTCCGTCAGTTTCGTGTCGTAATTTAACAGCTTGAAGCTCACGAATTCGGTGCCGTCCAGTTCGTCATGAATCCCGACAAACAGTGCGCAATCGCCATCCTGCCCTTTGATTTGGGGTTCTCTGCCCTCCTCAAACCGTATGGGCAACAAAGCCATCGGGTTCGCTGTCGGCAACTGGTCCGCCATAACGTGAATTCCAAATAACTTCCCGCCCATGGGACTCCTTTGTTGAAGCATAAAAGTTTTTAACAGCTTGATTTATATTATGTCAATATTTTGTTTGACGTTTATATCGCCGGATTTTATAGTCTGGGCAGGTGTGAACTACAAAAAAAAATAGAGGGTCATCATGGAAAAATATACAGCGAACGCTGAACAAACCGCGTGGCTTACCGAAAAATTCGGCGCGGTACGAAAATTCAGTTTTACCGAAGATCACGAAACCGCATGGTTTGCCAATGAAGTAAAAATTTCCGACGGAACGTCTGAAAGATACGCACGTGGTTACGGTCACGAGCGCCATAATGCCGTCGGTGATCTGTTCGGTTTTGCGGCCCAGATCCAGACAGGTGAATTTTTCGTTCAAAACGGAAAACGGGTTGATGCCGATCCAAAGCTTTTCAACGTGAATGTCGTTAAGTTTGAAGCTGCTTAAATCTTGCGGGCTTCGTCGATCAGCATGATCGGAATGCCGTCGCGGATGGGGTAGGCCAGACCCGCCTGATCGGAAATCAATTCCTGTTTTGCCGAATCATAGCGCAGCGGCACCTTGGTCAAGGGGCATACCAGAATCTCAAGAAGTTTGGGGTCTATCGCGGCCATGGGATATTTATAGAAGATTTTTCGGGGCGCGTCCACATACTCGACTTAGCGGGCTAGGTGGAGCGTAGCGACAGTTGACGACGATGGA
This sequence comes from Micavibrio sp., assembly GCA_040381535.1. Lineage (GTDB taxonomy): Bacteria > Pseudomonadota > Alphaproteobacteria > Micavibrionales > Micavibrionaceae > Micavibrio_A. Next base: position 29,702 of record JBEIHF010000022.1, read on the forward strand.
CCTATCAATGCCGGCAACCGTAATCGCCTTTGCATTCCATCTCCAGCAAGGTCATGAATAATTTGGCGCGATACTTGCAGCAGGGCGTTTCCAGCAGAGCCTGTTTTTCCTTGGCATCAAACGGGCAGATCATGGCGAGAGAGGTTATGAGTTTTTCATCCCCTGCCCCGTCAACCGCCTCCCAGCTGCAGGTCAGATCCTGTTTTTGAAAATAGTTCTTGAGGAGCTCTTTTAATTTGCCGCGGTCCATATCGAGACAGTCCATCGGCTGCAGATCGGTTGCGTAATTTTTCCATTCCGCTTTCACGCGGCGAAACCCGGCACGTTGCGCCAGTTCCTTTTCAATTTTAAAACGGCACACGCCGTTCAAAACGATTTCATACCGGCCGTCATTGGTTTCGTGATAGCTGACGATGCGGCCCGCGCAACCCAGATCATATAAATTTCCGTCTTCGCGTGTCTGCATCATGCCGATCAAACGATTGGAACTCATGGCTTCATCCACCATCGCGATATAGCGCGGTTCGAATATGTTCAAGGGGAGTTGCCCACGGGGAAGAAGCAACACGCCCGTCAGAGGAAAAATCGGCAACTCCTCAGGTAGGGTTTCAAGCGTATATTTCGGGGTTGTGTGGATCATGTGGTTTAATATAAGCCGCAATTATTAGGAAAACAGGAGGCGGGAGAGTTTTTTACGACCCTCCGCAGCCAGCGGATCGGCAAAGCCCAAAGCCTCGAAGAACCTTAACAATTCCTTGCGCGGGGCCTCTTCGTTCCATGCGCGATCGCGGCGGATCAGTTCCAATAAATTGTCTATGGCTTCCGCTTTTTGGCCGCTCGCGAATTGCGCCTGCGCGAGGTCAAAACGTGCCTGATAATCGTCAGGCGTCTTCTCGACTTTCTTTAAACGCGCGGGCAACGTTTTTGCCTGCTCTTTTGCCTTCACCGCCAGTTCATACGCGGTTTTGGCTTGCGAAAAATTTGGGTTCTTTGTGATGCCTTCGGGCGCTTGCTCGATGTAATGTTCGGCATGTTCGACCGCGCCTGCGGAAATCAGCGCGCGCACCATGCCGTTATAGGCTTCAATATGGTTGGGGTCTTGCTGCAGGATTTGGATATAGGCTTCTTGGGCGAAGCGCTCTTCGCCTATCGCCATGGCGTCGGCGGCTTGTTTGAGCAGCGTGGGAATATCCACCGCATCGGGTTTGGCGGAACAGGAAAGTTTTATCAACTGCGCAACAAGTTTCTTGATTTCGCTTGCTGGGCGCACACCGGTAAAACCCGTCACTGGCTGGCCTTGAAAAAACGCCATGACGGTGGGGACAGATTGAATACGCAAAGCCTGCGCCAGATCGGGGTTGTCATCGATATTGACTTTGGCGAGCAGAACTTCGGCGTTCGCGGCTTCGACTTCGGCCTCTAGGACCGGCATCAATTGCTTGCAAGGGCCGCACCACGGCGCCCAGAAATCGACGAGGATCGGCACCTGCATCGACGCCTTCAAAACGCGTTCTTCGAATTCCGCGCTTGTGACATCATACACGGCGCCGCTGTCACTTTGCGTCGGTTCGGGTTTCTTATCAGGTATCAATCCAAACAGGCCCATTTCTACTCTCTTCTATTTCTGGTCGGGCGCGTTATCTGGCTTTGCGCTCCCGAAGTCAACAATATGGGGCACATGTGCGCAACTTTCAATGAAGGTAATGAGCTCTTGCGGTTTTACCCCGATGGTCATGCTGTTTAACAAAGGGTGAAAATTCACGATATCCGTTTCCATCATAGATTTGTCGAGGCAAATCTTCACCAGATGCCCCGTGTCATTAATAATCGAATAAGGGCAAACGGACCCCGGGCGCACACCCAGATATTCCCACAACCGTTCGGCGGACCCGAAAGACAAATTTTGATACGAACCGATAAGGTCGGGAAGTTTTCTCATGTCCACGTCGGTCGCATTTTGCAAACAGACGAGGAAATTCGATTTTTTCTTGTCGCGCAGGAACAGGTTTCTGCAATGCGTGCCCGGAATGTCGGCGTCCACGCTCTGGCTTTCGGCCACGGTGAAAACAGGCACATGGTGATGGAGCGTAAACTCCACGCCAAGGGCGCGTAAATAGTCCATCAACGCGTCGGGCGAAGTCGGCATTTCTTGTGATTCGGCCAAGTTAGCGTTTTGGGTCATTTTCTAGCTATGGCCAAAAATGCCAATCTTTGCAAGTGCTAGCTGTATATCACCGTCTGCAATTTGTGCGGGGGCGTATCGATATGGCACTATTGGGTTAACAAATAAAAAGACTTCAAAACGGGGAATAAAACATGGGAATGAGAACACCTTTAGACGGTATAGAATTTGTAAAATTGCAAGACCTCGACCCGGGCGGTGAGCGTTTCAGCCTTACGGAATGCGGGTTATCCAATCCACGCCTTCCAAAAACATACGTAGATCCCACACTGGATAAGAATACTTATTGGGGGCCCGCGCTATGATAACACTTGGATACGCACTGGACGGCAGGCTTATACTGGGCTCCAACCAGCCTTTTCCCGCCGATATAAAACATGTCGAATATTACAGAGATCAACGGCTTTTCAACCTCGTGTTCGAAACGGAGGATGAGGAAACTTCCCTCATGCCCTGCGAGCTCACGGAAAAGACGGACCACGTCGTACGGTACAGCCCCAATATCATGGTGATTGCATTGCCGGGGTCGAAAGACGGTAGCTCAAGCCCCTACGGCTATACGGTTCCGCTCATCCAAATCGGGGTTTGAACCCCGATTTTCCGCCCCTAACCCCCTTGAATCCTTTGGAGGAATTGAGGACTTGATTTTTAATCCGTAATCCTTATAAATACGCCCTGTTCGTTTGGCGCGCGGGTGTAGCTCAGGGGTAGAGCATAACCTTGCCAAGGTTAGGGCCGAGGGTTCGAATCCCTTCACCCGCTCCAAATGACCAAGAAAAAGGCCGCTCTGTTCTAGAGCGGCCTTTTCTTCCTTATGAAACTTGTGTGTTCCTATGGACCGGAATGAATTCGATTATCGAATTGTGACGGTCTTCAATTCAATAGAATTGATAGGAACGAATTTTCTTTTAAATTTATCCAGACTTTCGGTTTCGGAACCGCCCAGACAAATATGTATAAATCCTCTGGTCGCCAAAGATTCCGCCATTTTCAATCCGGCGAATTCTGCCGCGCCGCGTCCGCCAACCGATACACGCGCCAAAGACATTGCGGTTTTGTTTATTTTATCGCCCTCGTCCCATATCCAAAAACCTGCAGGCTCCGAGGGTGATTTAACCAGCACACCGTTCAAAGAGAGGGTTTTGGATTCCATTAAATCCAGAAGGCTTTTGGTGGGGGTTGTCAGATCTTCGTACGTGAAATTTTCTTTTTTTCCGTCACTGGCCCATTTTCTCAAGATATGGGCGATCATATCCTTGTGTTCTGAAACATTCAAAGGTTCTGCGGAATAACCCATTTTATTTGCCTTGTTCAAATAACTTCTGAAATTGTTGAAAGCGAGACCTTTGCGTTCAATGGTTTTCTCAACCGAAACAATGTGGATGGGATATGTCCAGTCCAGAACATCTTCGCTGTGCGCTGGATACCCGATATCCAGAAGATTTTTGGCAAAATCGCTGTCATCGCTACTTAGGCGCGCGATTTGAATTTTTTTGAATGGGGCTATTCTTTTATCGGACATGGCCATTTTAAAAAGATTGAAAGAATTTCTTCCAAAAGGAGGAAAGAACAAAACAGTGTGATCTCTGTTGGGATGTCGGGATATAACCATGCCTGATTGATCCGATCCGTAAAACCACAACCCATTTCTTCCCGTCATGGCAAAATAACCCGCCGATCTCATAAAAGGATCACATTTTTTTGTAAGAAAGAGAATTCGTTGTAACAAGGGCAGTTCTCTGGGACCCAATTCCATCAAATTGGGTAATTCAAAACCTTTTAGATCCGGTTTAAGTAAGTCTAGCTGGGCGTTCATTATGATTTGCCTTCAACTACCAAATCGGCATTATCCCAGACCAAATCGAAAAGATTTCTCAAGGTTTCTGCGAATCTTGTATGTTCGATAATTATCATTCTCTGGTTCTTACCAAATTCTTTCATGACAATTTTATTGCCGTAAATTTGGAAAGGCGTATTGCTGAATTTATTTTTGGGCAGATAGCGATACCATTCGGCAGGTGCCACAAGATTTTTATCGCCTTCTTGTATGAGAATACGTTCAGTAATTCCTGCCTGTTTCAATCTTTGAAGGTGGGCAATAAGAAAATCATATTTTTCTTTGTCTGCATTTGGATCAACTTCGGTAAGACCTGCGATTAGGACCTCGGCGTGTTTCTTGCCTTTTAAAGTATGATAGATGTCATCCAAGATTCTGTAGTTGACGTCCTCGCCTTCCAGAATAGTGACAAGGTTTTCTTTGGGCTCGACACCTCCGGCTTCTGTAAAGGCCACGCCCGCAATTTCGAAGACTGATGCAATCCGGTTTAAGGTTCTGGTTTCCGCCTTGGCGCCCAAATCCCCTTTTTCGAATTTGGATATGGTCATAACGGCCAAATCACAACGCTCCGCTAACTCGGGCTGCGTCCAATCTAAAAGGGCGCGTGCCATTCTGCACTGCGTAGGGGTAACAACAAAATTTGACAATTTAGCCACCTAAATGATATTTTCTATCTCTATAAAGATATATTATCATCTTATTAAGAGTTTTTTAATCCTTTTGCTATACAAATCTTGTCCATACGGAAACTAATAGAGAAATAGGAATAAAAAAACGATGACCGCGCCGATGTTTAAAAATGAAGAAAACCAAGGAGTTTCATATACTTCCAACTATGGCCGTAGCGAATTCAGCTATATGGACGTAAAGGAAGCCAGCGAATACACCGAGCGCTTCCGTGCGGAATCCATGATGCTGATCTGGAAGCTGAAACAGAGCCGCGGCGCCGCCAAAGCCGCCCCTGTACTTTCCATCATCCGCAAAAAAGAGCTGATGTTCCTCGAGCGCCAGACGAGCGAGGCGATCGCCCTCTATAAAGACGCCAAACGCCTGTATCACGGATTGTACGAAAGCTATCTGGAGCGTCTGTGCCCGACGCAATCCTACACGGCCTCTTTGTACCAAAAAGCGGCATAACAAGTTTCATAAAACCATTCTCCTCCCCACACAGATGCGAGAAACGGATTGATCAGGCGGCCTTGCTAAGGGCCGCCTCTTCTTTTTGCGGGAAAAGTTTCTGATAGAGCGCGACAGTTTTTGCGTTGACGATATCGACGGTGAATCCATTTTCAATTTTTGAACGGCCCGTCTTACCCATGCGTTCGCACATGACCGGATCGGCGAGAAGTTTTTCGAGCGCGTCGGCGAGCGCCCATGCGTTGCGCGCTTCGACCAGATAACCGTTGCCGCCTTCATCCACACATTCGCGGCAACCCGGCATATCGGTCGTGACGATCGGCCTTCCCGTCGCGGCGGCTTCGAGCAAAACTTTGGGAACGCCTTCACCGTAGTATGAAGGCAGCGTAACAATGGTTGCCGCTGCCATCAATGCCGGCATGTCTTTCCTCTGTCCCAGAAATTCGATGGAGCCTTCATCGGCCCAGTGTTTGACGTCATCGCGCGTGACCGATGCGGGATTGCCTTCATATATATCACCTGCTACCTGAAAGCGCGCCTTGATGTTTTTGGAACGCAGAATACGTGCGGCATGGACAAATTCACCGATGCCCTTGGCCTTCAAAAGGCGTGAACAAAACAGCACAATGGGCTTTTCGTCTTTGGGCAGCGTGACGAACGGAAATTGCACAGGGTCTACACCCGAGCCTTTGATGACGGTCGCGCGTTCTTTTTCAATCGCGCCGCATTTGACGAGCGCACGTGCATCATCGGGGTTTTGGAAGATCGCGGCGCGGCCTTTGCCGCCAAACGCGAATTTGAACAGCGGAACGATAGCGGCGCGTATCGCCTGCATCTTCGGATCATCCTTGGAAAACAACAAACCAACACCTGCAATCGTGAACACTGCACGCGGTGTTTTCAAAATGCGCGCGCATATGCCGGTATAAAAAGCATGGCGAAGAGTGATGGCATGAACGATATCGGGACGTACCAGATGCAATGTTTGATAGATCGCATAGGCGATTTTGGCTTGGGCGATCGGGTTAAACCCGCCCGTATGTTCGGGAAGATCATGCCCCTTGATACCGAGCGCGGATATTTCGCGGTTGCCTTCCGCGCCGTTGGTGGCGAGGTGCAGATCGTATCCTTCGGCCAATATTGCTTTGGCGAGCGGCAATCGATGTGACCAGAACCACGCCATATCGTTTACGACCAGTAAAAATTTGGGCTTGTGGCTCATGCGGCTTTTTTCACTTGCGCAAAATCATGGTTTATCATGCGCTCGATGCCTTCTTCCAAGGTAAAGGGCGGGTTGAAACCGCTGCGGCGCGCCTTGTCCGCGCTGCTCGTTGTGTCAGCGCAAAACTTTCTGATACGGACCGCGCTGATCGGGAAGTTCTTGCCCGTGATACGCGCCAACCCATCGAACACGTAACCTGCGCCCAATCCCGCCGCGAACGGCAAGGCAAAGGCCGGTTTGGGTTTGCCGAGTTTGTCGCAGATGACATTCATCAATTGTTTCATCGTGAAATCGGGACCGTCCGCATAGTTGTAAATCTGCAGCGCGCTCTGATCGTTCAGGCAATGGCGTAGGAACGCCGTAACATTGCCGACATAGGCGATAGATTTCTTATTGGACCCATCACCGATCATCAAAAACTTGTTCTTTGCGACCTGATTGACAAGCGTGTGAACATTGCCACGGTTTTTTTCTCCGAACACGACGACGGGGCGGACTATGATGGCGTTGGCCTTTTCGTTCTTCGCGGCCCATGCCATCAGGACTTCTTCGCCTTCCAGCTTGCTTTGCCCGTAATCGTTGAAGGGCGCAGGTTTGGAGGTTTCATCGGGGGTTTGCGCATCCAGGCCATACACCGCAAAACTGCTGGTAAAGATTATATGCCCGATATTGTTGGCATCCATCGCGGCCAGAACATTTTTCATGCCCTGCACATTAACATCGTAATAGCGGGAACGGGGAAAAACATCATCACGATGCTCAGCAGCCAAATGATAGACGCAATCGCAGCCTTGCATCAGCGTCGTGAGCTTTGGAAGATCAAGAATATCGTTCGCTTCTTTCAGATCTATATTGACGCAAGTGTTACCCTGCGCTTCCAACTCTTTAAGCAGTTTCGTTCC
>JBEIHF010000023.1:0-36949 GCA_040381535.1 Micavibrio sp.
ACGGATGATGGGATAGGAAACCGAAGCGCCATAGCTTTGCGACACGCCCTTGATATCGAGTAAGGACAAATTCGACCCTGGCTCCGTATGCGCGCGGGATAAACTGACCGTAATATCTGTGCCCGATACACCGAAGATGGGCACCTTGTAGGAAAGCGACCCCGATTTCTGCTCGTCGATCGGAACCGCCACCGTGATGTTCGCGGACAATTCGTAATAATTCGGGCCCAAGTGGAACGCGCGCGCTCCGGCTTTCATCTGCAACGGTCCTGCAAAGACGGAACCATGATTGTCGATCGCAAGGCTGGCGATTTGTTCCTTTTCTTCGTTCCTCTGGATGATCAAACGCACTTCGCCCGAAGTCGGCTGCGCCGTTCTTGGCGTAGCAAGAATGGCAGATACATTGGAATCAGGCAAATCGTTGAGGATCAGCATGATACGCTCGAGCTTGCGGACATTGAGCGGACGCATTCTGGCGATACGCTCCGCGGCATCATCGATCACGGGCGATGGGCGAATATTGGGATCAAGCTCCACCTCGACCACTTGGCCTTCGATCACAGCCAGATGGACATTGCCTTCAACTATATTCTGGTTGGGAATGACGGCCTTGGTCAACGCGTACCCATCATCAAGATATTTTTGCTGAATGGCCGCCATAATTTCGAACAGCGTGGCGACAGAAATTTCCTTGCCGACATACTGGTTGTATAAGGGCGCGACATCGCCGTATTCATAGGCAGTCATGCCATCCACATATATTTCGTTCAAAACGAAACGCAGATTTTCCATACCCTCGGGCGCAGCTGCGACAATTTTTTTTGTTTCTTCGGATTGTTCGAGGGATTGGTCGAGCGTTTTGCGGCGTTCCATTTCCTCGAACGCGCGCGACGGATCTGCGGCGCCCGGAAGATCAACTTGCGCGAACACCCCGTGCGAATAAAAAAAGGCCTCCGAATGCGAAAGCCATCAGTAGATATCGTTTCAGTCTCATAGGGGACCAAACCATCGTAACTACTTGATGTGATAATAAACGAACGCGTAAAATTATCTATACATGGCCGGGGGTTACCGAACAACCCGCACTACCCTGATATCAGTACTGACTTAACAGATTGTGACAATACTTTTCGTACGGCATTCTGCCATCCATCATACAGCATTGTGTGGTCTTGCAAAGCGGGTTCCGGCTCATAGCGCCGTGCACATTTCCATTTAGCGGCGATATCTTCGAGATCTTTATAAACCCCTGATGAAAGCCCTGCCATATAAGCGGCACCAAGAGCCGTGGTCTCCGAGACTTCGGGAATTTCAACGGGTTTGCCGAGCATGGACGCCAGAAATTTGCAGACAAACTCATTCGCGACCAATCCACCATCGGCGCGAATAACCTTGGGATCAAATCCGCTATCGGCAACAAATGCCTTCATCAGGTCCTTGGTCTGATAGGCCTGTGCCTCCAATGCCGCCCGAACAATATGCGCCGATGTTGTGGCACGCGTAATTCCTGAAATCATACCGCGGGCGTTCGGGTCCCAATAGGGTGCGCCTAGCCCCGTGAAGGCAGGCACAAAATAAACCCCGTCCGTGTCTTTAACCGATTCCGCGATAGCTTGAGTCTCGGATGCATTTTTGAAAAGATGCAGGCCATCGCGTAGCCATTGCACGGCGGCGCCCGCTACAAAAATTGCACCTTCAATCGCGTAAGTCGTTTTACCGTTCAATCGGTAAGCGGTGGTGGTGAGCAGTTTGTTTTGCGATTGCTTGAACGTGCTGCCGATATTCATCAGCGCGAAACATCCTGTGCCATAAGTGGATTTGACCATACCCTCTTTGAAACAGGCTTGCCCGAATAACGCAGCCTGTTGATCCCCAGCCATACCGCCAACCGCATAAGACTTACCGAGTAGGCTTGCATCGGTATTACCGAACGATGCCACATTGTCTTTGACTTCGGGCAAAAGGCCTTTTGGGATGTTGAAGATTTTTAAAAGCTCGTCGTCCCATTTGTTCTCGACGATGTTGTAGATCATGGTACGCGAAGCATTGGTGACATCCGTCGCGTGGATTTTGCCTCCGCTTAGACGCCAGAGCAAAAAGCAATCCACAGTACCAAACGCCAGATTTCCTGCTTCGGCTTTTTTACGCGCGCCGTCGACATTGTCCAATATCCACGCTATTTTGGTTGCTGAAAAATACGGGTCAAGCAGTAAGCCCGTTTTGGATGCGATGGTTTTTTCAAGGTTCTTGGATTTCAACCCCGCGCAATATTCAGACGTGCGGCGGTCCTGCCATACGATGGCGTTGTACAAAGGCTTGCCGGTTTTTCGGTCCCAGACAATCGTCGTCTCGCGCTGGTTGGTGATGCCGATAGATGAAATATTCTCATGATGGTCTTTGAGCAAACCTTGCACGCACCACAGCGTATCATTCCATATATCTTCAGGATTTTGTTCGACCCACCCGTTATTGGGCATATGGAGTTTCAATTCCTTTTGCCGCACATCGATGATTTTAGCGTCCGATGAAAACAAAATCGCGCGACTGCTCGTCGTGCCTTGGTCGATGGCGAGAATAGCCGTCATGATGCAATTTTCCGTTCCTTCAGGTAATACGGCAGTGCGGCTTCCAGCGCAAGGGAGGTTTTCTTTTCGACATGAAGGCCGAGCTTGGTACGGCGATATAAAATATCTTCGGCGGACAATGCTAATTCATTTTGAATGAGATAAAATATCTCCGCCTCATACAATCCCCCGCCAAAATCACGCCCCATATCCTTTACATGCTCGATGCCGTCCAGAAGATTGTGTACCCGCGTACCGTATTGACGGGCGTAGCGGTGCAAAACTTCGGTCGGCAAGAACGGATAGGATTTGGACAGCTTCTCGAAAAACGCGCCGAAATCGGCATTTTCTATGTCACCGCCGGGAAGAGGCACGCGTTTGGTCCAACCTGAATTTTTGGGAGAGCCCGTGATTTTATCTACCGCGTGTTGGGCCAGCGTGCGGTAAGTCGTCAGCTTTCCACCAAAAACGGACAGAAGCGGTGCGCCGTGCGATGTATCCATATCAAGGCGGTAATCGCGCGTGACTTTCTGATCTGATCCCTGCCCGTCATCGAACAAGGCACGCACACCGCTATAAGTCCACGGTGCATCTTCGGGCGTAATTTGTTTTTCAAAAAAACGGTTCACGGCGGCGCAAAGATATTCTTTTTCCGCATCGCTTATGATTGGCTTCGCCGCATCACCTTCGAACGCTTCGTCCGTTGTCCCCACCAATGAAAATTCTTTTTCGTATGGTATGACAAAAACAATACGTTTATCGGGCTGTTGCAGAATATATGCATGATCGCCATCATACAAACGAGGAACAATCAAATGACTTCCTTTTACCAAACGTACCTTAGGCGTGTCCGCCGTGACAAGATTGGAAGATTCCAAAACGCCGCGCACCCAAGGGCCGCTCGCATTGATAATCATCCCTGCCGAAATCTGGAATTCGTCGCCCGCGCCCTTGAAATCTTTTAAATGCACATGCCAGTGCGGCGTGTCGGGCGATCTTACAATCTGCATACAGGCCGTACGTGTCAGAATCTCCGCGCCCCGTGCCTTCGCATCCATGGCGTTGAGCACGACAAGGCGAGAATCATCCGCCCAGCAATCGGAATATTTAAAACCGTCGCGGTAATCATAAGACAACGGTTCGCCCAACAAGGAATCATGCAAACTTATAGCGCTGGAGGATGATAATTTTCTGCGCCCTGCCAAATGATCATACAAAAACAGACCGAGCGAGATTATCCATTTCGGGCGTAGGCCCTTTACATGGGGCAAAACGAATTCCATCGGTTTTATGACATGCGGTGCATTACAAAGCAGTATCTCGCGTTCCTTCAAGGATTCGCGCACGAGCTTAAATTCACCCATTTCGAGATAACGCAAACCGCCATGGATCAATTTGGTGGATGCGGACGATGTGCCTTGCGCGAGGTCTTGTGCCTCGACGAGCAAAACCGAAAGTCCGCGGCCCGCGGCTTCACGCGCAATCCCCGCGCCATTGATACCGCCGCCGATGATGCACAGATCGTAATCCGGTTTCATGCCCATATACCTGAAAAAGATATATTAGGTTAGCTTAATTTCCCAAGGGAACGAAGGGATGACAGGGCGTTTTACACAGATTATGCGCCATTATGCTGCTAGTGCTTTTTGCGCCACGTGACGCAATTTCGCTTTCATTTGCAAGGGCGTAGAAGGCTTTCGGATATAGCCGTCAACGCCATAATTACGCGCTTCTATCAAGGATTTTTTGATCGCCGTCCCGCTTTACGAAACTACTGAACCAAGGACGTATCGCCACCTTGGCCAAAACTTGCAGGCGGTTCAGAATTGACGAGCGGTTTGCCGCCCATGAATTTTTCTTCCGCGAGTTTGTCCGCCGCTTCGCCCGTGCCCAGATGATGCGCGGTGGCGTAAGACAAAACATCCGTCACGGTCTGGCCTATGCGTTCGACATGGGCAACCATACTCTGGCGGCTAATGGTCAGATCCATCGGGTTGTAACCTGACTTACGGAAGTATTCATACCCCACACAAATCACCCCGCCCGCGTTGATAACGTAATCGGGAACGTAGAGGATTTTCTTGTCCATCAATTGAATGTCGTGGTGTGCTTTCAAAAGCTGGTTGTTGGCCGCGCCAGCAACGATATGCGCCTTTAATTTCGGAATGGTGTCGTCATTCAAAACGCCGCCCATGGCGCAAGGTGCAAAAACTTCGGCTTCGACTTCATAGATTTCATCCGCGCCCACAATATAACCGCCGCCGAGTTCTTCTTTCGCCGCTTTCAAACGCGCCTCGTCGATATCGGTAATGAAAACTTCCACGCCGTCTTGGCGCAAAAGCTTGCACAGCTCCAGCCCCACCGCACCGATGCCTTGTACGGCAACCTTCAAGCCCGAAAGCGTTTCGCCGCCATAACGGTGTTTTACCGCCGAGCGGATACCGTGATAACAGCCAAGCGCGGTGAGCGGCGATGGATTGCCGCCGAGTTCACCAAAATCTTTGCCGCGGAAATATTCGGGCGGCAGGCCCGTGACATGTTCGGTATATTTGGAAATGGCGAGCATGTCTTCTTCGGTAGAACCGGAATCTTCGGCCGTGATGTATTTGCCTTCGAAGGTTTCGACCGCTTCGCCCATGTCTTCCATGATCTCTTCGGTTTTGTCTTTTCTGAAATCACCGATGATGACGGATTTACCGCCGCCAAGCGGTAAGCCAGCCATAGCGTTTTTATAGGTCATGCCACGCGAGAGACGCAAGACGTCCGTCAAAGCATGTTCTTCCGTGGGATAGCGGAGCATGCGCAAACCGCCCAAGGACGGGCCGAGATTGGTGTTGTGAACCGCAATGAGGGCGATCAGATTGGTATCGGGGCCGAGCAGAATGCGGCGCACCGTTTCGTGATGGTCGAAGGAGACGTTTTGCTCCAACTGGCCTTTATCGACGTCCTTGAAAATCATGATCCACCCTTCTTCTTGTGTAATGTCCCCTTGTAAGGGGTTTGGGGCGGGCAGATCAACCGTTTTTGGCCCGAAAGGCGTGGCCACATTAATTTTTGTTCCGTTCGTTTTGCGTGTTTTTTGATTCCGAAGTCCGATCTATCCGTTCGTTTTGCAGATTTTTCGCACGGGAAGGTTAATGTTGGTGGACTAAGTCCACATTTTTTCGGCGCGGAATGTGAACCGACATTCACAAAAAACGGCAATCCAAGCCGGATTGCTTCGCTACGCTCGCAAGGATGGTGGTGAAGTTCGGCGGTGTAAAAAAATTTCATCAGCAACTATAGGATTTTATGCCTAATATAGCAAGATCAAACGGGCGCAGTTTTGAGCACTAACAATGCGAGCGCAATGTAGCGCCCGATTTTTGCGACCGATACCAGCAACAAAAAAACGAGGAAGCGTTCTTTCATGACACCGGCCATGACCGTCAGAGGATCACCGATAAAGGGAACCCAACACAATAACAGCGACCAGCGCCCGTATTTTTTATAGAAGGCCTTCGCCCTTTCCAAAGATTTTTCCTTCACGGGAAACCATTTTCGGTTTTTTAAAGTTTCAACGTAAACACCCAAAAACCAGTTGAGGCAGGCACCCAGAATATTGGCCACGCTTGCGACGGCAACCAAGATAAAAGCATGAATATCGGTTTTCAAAATAAGCGTGGCCAACACGCCTTCGGATTGCGCGGGGAAAATGGTGGCCGCGGCAAAAGACACAAGAAACAAACTTACCAGCGCGGCGACAATGTTCATGAAATTAATTCGGTTTTTTTGAAGTTGGAATTTGTATCAGCTTATAGGGTTTTTCCTGAAGGCCATAAAAAAACGACAATGAAAAAACCGCTCCTTTTTAAAGGGAGCGGTAAAGTTCATGGGTACCAGATCGGTTAAGAAAAAAACTTGTGTAGGTGGAGACCTAAATTCCTAAATAATTCCTTCGTCCTCTTAGCCTGCATCCCCGCATGACTATATCGTTATACCTTATAATATTATATTATGTAAAATTGTATGTAATATGCAAATTTGGGGCGGGATCGGCAACTAACCTATTGATTTAATATTAAAATTAAGTTTCTCAGGTCTTCCGGCAAATCGCTCGTAAGTTCCATTTCTTCGCCCGTTACGGGGTGGATGAAGTGGATTTCGGCAGCATGGAGGGCCTGACGCGGGAAGGCCAAAACGGCCTCTCTCGCCTCTTCCGAATACCCGCCGCGGTTCATAAGGCTACGCTGCTCCTGAGGGGGCAGACCGTAGAGCTGGTCGCCCAACAAAGGATGCCCCAGATGTTGCATGTGGACGCGGATTTGGTGCGTCCTGCCCGTTTGCAACTGACACCTCACCAAAGACGCGATGGCGTTGAAAGTTTGTTGGCGCAGATAATGTGTGATGGCTTCGCGCCCCATTTTGTGGGAACGCACCCCCATTTTCACACGCGCCTTTTGATCACGTCCGATCGGCACGTTGATCGTGCCCTTGATCGGCGTGGGTTCTTTCCAGACCAGCGTTTGATAGATGCGAGATAGCGATCTATCCACCAATTGCGAAGCAAGGCCATTATGCGCGATGTCGTTTTTTGCAACGACCATAAGCCCCGATGTGTCTTTATCCAGCCTGTGCACGATGCCAGGGCGTTTTACGCCGCCGATGCCGGAAAGCGTATCGCCGCAATGGTAGAGCAGCGCGGAGACCAATGTACCGTTTTGATTACCCGCACCCGGGTGCACCACCATGCCGACGGGTTTGTTGAGGACCAGAAGATCATCGTCTTCATAAATAACATCGAGCGGGATATTTTCGGGTTGGGGCAAAGCCTCGATCGCTTCAGGCACCGTGAGCCCAATGACATCGCCCGTGGACACTTTGCCCGAGGCGTCATCGAACATTTTGCCGTTCACGGTAACCTGTCCGTCTTCGATAAGCACTTTCAAACGCGAACGCGAGACGTTGGCGATCAGGTCCGCAAGAACCTTATCGAGGCGTCCGCCGTTTTCTACCGTAACGGTGGAAACGCTGTCATCGGAATCATCCGTATCGCCGTTTGTTTCGCTCATGGGCGGGTTTCTATCACATTTACGGGCTATATGTCACCGCAATATGGGGCTTAAATCCTGAGGGTTTGCGCAAGGATCCTCAAACACATCCAAGGGGGTTGCGGCCACCAGCCACGCATCGAAGGTGTAGGCGGGCGCGGCGGCGGCTTCGTTGGAGGCCTGATCCTCGCCAAAGGTTGTCTGGGCATAACCCACGATCACACGCTCTCCTTCCACGCCAGATACCAGATTATGTGCGGCGGAATTCTGGCCATCCGTAAAGTCTTCGATATGATGGATGCGGCCTTGCGGCGAAAACGTTATGAGACGCGAATGCGAACGGTGATCGGCATCCAAGGCAGCGGCATTTATGAGCACGCTCGAGCGCCCGTCTTCATAGGTGATCAGATCGGACGCCTCGTAGTCATAGGGTCCTTGGAAATATCTTTGCCACATAGGATTCCCCGATGAATCCGTTTTCATCACCCATGCGGTCAAACCTTTGCCGTCATAGTTGAGCGGACGGGCCTTTCCCACCACGATGAATTCGCCTTCTTTGGTTTGAGTGGCGGCTTCGAACGTCGCGGCGCCCCCGCGAGGATAATTGCGTTGCCATTTGATCGCACCGTTACCGTCCACACGCAAAAGCCAAGCGCTCGAGACGCGGTTATCTAAAACCATCTGTCCCGTGACGATGTAAGATCCGTCCAGAGCGGTCTGGATATTGTTGAACACGGTGCTCTGCCCTGTGGTGTAGGTGCGTTTCCAGGCGACTTTGCCGCCCTTGGTGATTTTATACAGAATGCCGTTTTGTTTTTCCTGATCCTTACCGTCGATGAATTGCGCCGCGACCAGATAACCATCGCCATCTTGCGATGCCACGAATGCCTTGGCATCCAGATCGCCTCTGGTTTCAAAGATAGGCATCGGCGTGCCGCGCACTTTGCCATCAAAATCATACGACGCGATATAAATGCCGTTACCGCGTTTGGAATCCGATAAATCACCCAGAACAGTGAATCCGTCTTTGGTTTTTATCATACGGTGGATGGTGCGCTGCTCTTTGGTTTGCTCGCGCACTGCCCATGTCTCTTTCAAACGCTCGTCGAATTTCACCAGAAGTGGGTGATAGATTTCATCGTCCTTATCTTTGGTGAAAGCGCCGGCGGCCACGAATTCATTGTTCCCCAGCGGCACAAAATCAGAAAACACATCCATTCCGTCTTCGGCATAAAGAATGTCCCAGACGCTGGAGGTGGAAAATTCAGGCTCTCGCAGGCTCGTGATTTCCGAAGGATTCATGGCGCATTCAGCATCCAGCGCAAAGGCAGGAACGGGCAAAAGGGCCAGTGCACAGATGAATAACAAGGTCTTCATTCTCATAAGAAAGAAGTGTAAAGTCGCCATAACAAAAAGTCACGCAGGTAAACGGGTTGCCATGAAAATTTTGATCGTCACCGATGCATGGCACCCGCAATTGAACGGCGTGGTGCGGACTTATGAATATCTATGCGCCGAGTTACAAGAAATGGGCTACTGCGTCAAAGTGATCGGCCCTTCAGATTTCCCGCATTGTTTTTCCATGCCTGGCTACGCCGAAATACAATTGGTGCTGTTTCCCTATACGCGCCTGCGTCGCATGATAAAGGAATTCGATGCAGGATTGATCCATATCGCCACCGAAGGCCCGCTTGGCATGGCGGCGCGCAAATATTGCGAAAATTACGGCGTGGAATTCACATCCTGTTACCACACACATTTCCCCGACTATGCCGCCAAACGCGCACCCAAATTTTTACAGCCTTTCGTGCACAAGCTCGGCATCAATTACGTCAAAAAATTCCATTCGATCTCCTCTTGCGTGTTCGCCGCAACGCAGAGCCTCGAAGATACGCTCAAAGTATGGGGATTCACCGCACCGATCAAACGCATGACGCGCGGCATAGATCATTCCGTTTTCTTCACAGGCGAAAAGAATTTGTTTTCAGAGCTAAAAAAACCCGTTGCGCTCTTTGTCGGCCGTATCGCCGTCGAAAAGAACATCGAAGAATTTTTGAAAATGGAATGGGCGGGATCGAAAGTACTGGTCGGGGACGGCCCCGATTTTACCGCACTCAAAAACAAATATCCGTGGGCACATTTCATAGGCGTGAAAAAGGGCAAAGACCTTGCCGACCATTACAGATCCGCCGATCTTTTCGTCTTTCCGTCTAAAACCGACACTTTCGGCATGGTGTTGGTCGAGGCTATGGCCTGCGGCCTGCCCATCGCAGCCTATATGGTTACAGGTCCGATCGACATCGTATCCAAGCCGTTTTTGGGGGTACTAGATTCCGATCTTGGGAAAGCCGCAAGACGTGCTTTGGAAATCACCGAAGGCCCTGAAATACGAGCAAAACATGCACGCGAAAACTACAGCTGGCGTAAGGCCACGACGCAGTTTTTGGAAACGGATTGAGCTTTGCGGCAGTGCAAAAATCCCCTATAATTTTTTAGAGAAGATTCGCAACGCCTACAGGGCTCTCCTGCCGTCCATGACGCACACCGCGCCGCAAATTTTTCAATCCATCTTCCTTTCCGATTTTCACATCGGGGCGAAAACATTCAATGCTTCCGCCTTGCTCGATTTTTTGCGCAATACTGAATCGCACACGCTCTACCTCGTCGGCGATATCATTGACGGATGGAAATTGAATAAGCGATGGTATTGGACCGAAGAGGTTAGTCAGATTTTTGATGAATTGTTCCGCAAAGCATATGAGGGCACGAAAATTATCTACATCACCGGCAACCATGACGAAGCGGTGCGCGGCCTTTCGCTTTTGAAACGCCACCGTTACGCCCAGCGTTTGAACATACAGATCAGAAACCGCGTCGTACATAAA
Organism: Micavibrio sp.; assembly: GCA_040381535.1. Taxonomy (GTDB): domain Bacteria; phylum Pseudomonadota; class Alphaproteobacteria; order Micavibrionales; family Micavibrionaceae; genus Micavibrio_A. The sequence continues at coordinate 10,480 of JBEIHF010000023.1, forward strand.
ACCATAAACGGACACAGCTATCTAGTCCTGCACGGTGACCAGTTCGACCGCGTTTTGTTGCGTGGCCCCGTCTCGCGCTGGGGTGATCGCTTATTCGATTTCATCGCCGACAAACTGCACAAACGCGAACCGCTCAACATTGAAATTGACGGTAAGGTCAAAAGATTTTCGCTTTCGAAATTCCTCTCCTATCACGGTCAGGTCGCCCTCAACATCCTCAACAATTACGAAACCGCGCTGTGCCGCGAAGCCAAGCACAGCGATGTTGAGGGCATTATCTGCGGCCACACACACATCCCCTCCTTTAAAAAAATCGGCAATATCACCTATGCGAATTGCGGCGCGTGGTTAAAAAACGGGAAAACCGCCATCGTGGAATCCATTTCGGGTAAGCTTAGCCTGCTGGATTGGAGTTACGAGGCGCCGCCTCCGCCCGAACCAATGTTGCCCTTTTACAACGGCGATATCGAACCAGTGATCGTGCAGGCCGAGGCGTATAGATACCGCCCCATGACGGAAAAACTCAAATCCTCCATCCGCCGCACATGGCCTTCTCCGCACGATGCCAGCATCTCTGTAGTCACGGGGCTAAAACCGTCTTATGCTTAAGCCATGGCCCAAATAAACCGCATTCCCTTTGCCTGCCTTTTTATCAGCATCCTCGTCATGATCTGGTCGGGTATCAGTCCGCATGACCGCCTGACATGGTGGATGGAGGTCGCACCCGTTTTGATCGTATGGGTTATTTTGATCCCGACATACCGTAAATTCCGCTTGAGCGATTTGCTCTACGCGCTGGTGGCGGTACATGCGATCATCCTCATGGTCGGCGGCCATTATACGTACGCGCGCGTTCCGTTCATGGAAATTCTGGGCGAAGGCCGTAACAACTACGACAAGATCGGACATTTCGCGCAAGGATTTATCCCTGCCATGGGCGCGCGTGAATTGCTGATCCGCACCTCGCCGCTCAAATCCGGCAAATGGCTTTTCGCTATTGTTGTACTATGCAGCCTCGGCATCAGCGCGATTTATGAATTGGTTGAATGGACCGCAGCCATTATTTACGGTGGAAGCGCGAAAGAGTTCCTGGGCAGCCAAGGCGATGTGTGGGATACGCAAAAAGATATGATGTGGTGCGGCATCGGCGCGATTACGGCGATGATAACGCTCTCAAAGCTGCACGACCGCGCGCTTAAAGCGGTTTGATTTCATAGAGAGGGATCGGCAATCCGCCGTTGATCTTGCGCAATGCGGCGGTATTGTCCCTGATAGCCTTTTGGGGATTCTCGAACACTTCAGACGGGCGTATGTCCTGACCGCGCAATTCGCTCTCGATATTTTCCAGCCTACCGCGCGCATTCGTGAATGGTTTTAGAATCCCCAATTCCTTTTGGATACCAGCTACTTTTTGCGCAGTGGCAATCAAGAATTGATGGCGGACTTGCTCCATCCGCTCCTGCTGGTTTATTTGTGTGCCGCGCTCGATTGCCAATTGGGTGAATGCTTCGCCGCTGTCGCGCTCATGCATCATCACCAAATGCTTCATTAAAAGATTATTGGCATTCACACTTTCGTTGTGTATACGTTTGCCTACCAAGATTTTGTGATCTTGTGCCCATAACTTAAAAAGCGGACTCTCGTCAAAACTGGGGCTGCCTGATGCCTCAGTCGTACACTCCGGAAATTCGGAACGCTTTGTGTGTCCTATATATCCGCAATCTTTCATATACGCGAAAAACGCGCACAGGCGCGGCGCAATTTGCTTTTTAAAAAGCTCCATGTCCGCGTCCGCAAGACGCGTGGCGTGATCGATTATTTTATGGCGCCCCGAGCCTTCGACTTCTGACATCACACCCTCTTCTTATTGCTTGAAAATCTTATAACATAAGTTATTTGTTATGAATAATATTACTTCGTAACTCCTTGGTTTTCCATGGACAAAGCGGATTGACCCCCGTACTCTTTGTCTATGGCCCACATCCTCCTCGCCGAAGACGACACCTCGACCCGCCAGTTTCTGGCGGCGGCGATTGCCAAGGCGGGGCACGATGTCATTGCCTGCGCCGACGGATTGGAGGCCGCGCAGGAGCTCGCGACCGCGCTCGCCAAAGGCAAGGCTTTCGATCTCCTTCTCACCGACATAGTGATGCCCGGCATGGATGGGATAGAGCTTTCCGCCCGCGCGCGCAAAGTCATGCCCGCCATCAAGGTCATGATGATCACGGGGTTTGCCGCGATGGCGGCGAATGATTCATCGACCCAAGCGCCGGCAAAAATCATATCAAAGCCGTTTCACCTTGGCGCCGTCATCTCAGAAATAGAAAAAACCCTCAAAGCATAAAAAAGAAAAAGGACGCTGCAATGAGCGTCCTTTTGCATTCTTTATGATCCGCCGCAGCTACAATCGTAACCTTGGTACACGTTTAAACCAACGTTTGTGTAACATATAACATTTGCAGAACCGCACGCACAGTCGCTTTTAACTCTAGGCTGGTTCGGACTGCTACCTGCGGGTCCGACAGCCGAAGACGTGGCGGTCAACTTACAAACTTTTACCGGTGGCGGCGGGGTGCATTGCTGTGTGCCCACCATTTGCCACTGGCCGGCGGTGCCCGATACGGGGTTGCCATTACAATCAACGGTTCTTTCCTCTTTGTGGCCGCCCGTGTAGGGAGCCGTGCACGAGTTCACATCGCGTGTCTGTATTTGCGCGATACACTTACAGTTGGTTTCCTTGCTGTTGGGCAAATCCGTATAGGCCGACCATGTGCCCGCAGGGCATTGGAAGCTTCTTTGCTGCTGGTAGATACCCGTCGTAGGCGCAGGGCAGCCAACATTTTTCTGCTGCGGAGCCCTCTCGGTACAGGTACACATATTCGTGACCGTTGGCGCACCATAGGTACAGGTCGTGGCATTCAGCGTTCTCGTGGTTTTGATGACGCCGTCTTGCAGGTTCGGGCAGGCATTCTCCTTAACATCGTCCGCAGGCAGGTTACAGGTACAGAAATTGCCAGGAGTGTTGGTCCATGTGCCCGGCTTGGGCTTGTTGCTTAAACAGGTCCAAGGACGCGTTCTAGGAATCTGTCCCGTGAAATTGCCCGGACAATTCGTGGTGCCATTTTCCACGAAGGGTGTACAAACGCAAGTCTGTGCCGCCGTGTCGTTTACCGTGGTTTGACCGGACGGGCAAACCGTTGTGGTCGTGCGGTTGAACACCGTGTTGCCAAAGCCCTGACCGCAAGGAATATTGCCTTCTTGGACAGTGCTTGCCGTACAGGTACAAACACCGCTTTCGGAAGTTTTTTTCCATTGAGGGTTTTTATTCCCCTGGCAGGTCCAAACTTGCGTAAATGAAGCACCAGCTGTTAAAGTCACAGCCGTGTCTTTGGGAGATTCATTCAGCGGTTTGTTTACACCGCAAAGTTTTTTCGTCGTGGCCGCGCAAGGTTGGGGTTTTGAAATTCCTTGGCATAAGGGCTTGCCCGAACCATCGATACCCGTCATGAATTCGCCGGAGGGACAGCTTGCAACCAATGTGGTTTTCGCGCCGCAGACAATATCGTTGAGGGCCACGCCCACGCCGGCTTCGCCTGCATTGTCGCAATTCATGCCCGTACCGCCGATGCGGTAGGCTTGTGTACATTCTGTATTATCGGCACCGCAAAGATTTTCCGCGCTGACTTTTTCTGTCGCCTTCGCATCACCTCCCACATTGACCTTTAGGTCTTGGAGCAGATCGAGATCTGTCACGGGCGCGGGCGCGCCTATTTCAAGAACTTCACCGTCTTGTAAAAGGTCATGAACATTTTCCTCGTTTCCCGGCTCTTCACTGTATTTCCAAAGCGATTTTTCTTCATTGGCGACAAAAGAAGCAAAATCGTCGTAGTGTCTGTTCACATCGACCGATACGCTGCCACCACCCGTGGGCGGACCACTGGTAGAAGCTGTCACCGTATCGATAGGAACGGTGCTGGCAGGCTTATGACGATATTTTGCCTGATAATGCGTGGCGCTGGTATTGCAGTTTTCACTGTCATGCATGGTGCCATCGCAAGGATGAATCAGCTGACCCGCCAGATTGTAAGCGCCCACATTGTCGGGGCCATGGCTGAAAACGAAATACAACGCGGAACCTTCGGGTTCTACCAAGGAATATGAATCGGGCTCATGATCGTCCAAAACGGAAATACCGCCGTGCCTTACATCGAACGTCTCCGTAGATGCCAGACGTTCCGTCACGGCATAGCTAAAACGCCCTCTATATTTATCATAGCTGTTTTCTTCGGACAGATACATGTCACGGAACGGAATGGCACCGCGGCGCACGCGCGGCTTGAAAACCGTGCCGTCTTTCAGAGTAATTTCGCGTTCGCTTTCCTCAATACAGATACCATCTTGGCAAAGTCCGGGCGCCACAGAAACATCTTCGCAGTTTCCTTCTTTGCCGTAGTCGGGATCATCGCGGTCGGCATCAAGACGCGCGGGGCACGGATAACGTCCGAAACGGCGTTTGAATTCATCCAGCGAAAGCGTTACCAGCTTGCGGTTGACTTCCGTGTTGTCGATGCGCTTTTGCGTGACATAAACACTATAGCCTTGCAAAAACGAGGCTAGCCCGATACCGACCACCAACATAACGATCGCTATCTCTATAAGTGTAAAACCGCCTTGCGATTTGGACGGACGTTTGAATTTTTTGAACAATGATTTTACGGAGCCGCACATTGGACACCTCCAGCTGTAATACGGACAACAAATTGTCCGGGGGGACAATTGCCCGTGACCGAGATTGAAATATTTTCACAAATGGCGGCATTGTTCGCAATGCCTACCAAGACCCTGCCGGGCGGGCATCTCATAACCGCTTCTTGGCCTGCAATCAGTTTCGAGGGGAAACAGTTTTGCCCGTTTTGATCACATATCTGGCCGCTACGGACATTGTCCGCTTTCAAATCACCGGCGACATCCAGTTTGGCCGTCGGGGTTGTCGTGCCCACACCGACATTCCCGGTGTTCGCGCTCTTGACGTCTTCCACAGTCGTATATTCCCAGATAGCGGATTGGGTCCACCCATTGAAATTAATAAGATCGTCAAAGTAATTGTCGTTTTCGCCCAGCGAAAGAAGACCGTTCATAAACAAACCGTCATTGTCACAGTTCTCGGCTTCAACATAATTCATCACGCAAGGCAACTGTTGGCCATTGATGTTGAAAGCCCCAGCGCCGTTCGGGCCATGCGATACCACAACACCGTGATAAAGTGTTGTACTGAGAAGACCGTTTTCATTGGTAATCTGGATAGCACCGTTATTGGGATCGAATGTGATAGCAGGATCGGCCTGTGCGCCTGATACAGCATATGTCAAACCACGCCCCCAACCATCCAGCGTGTCGTGATACGGAATACCCATCGTGACATAGGGAACACCGCCGATGAAAACTTCGCGGCCGGCTTGAACGGCTTTGCAAACACCATCATTAGGGCTGCAAGAATTCGGACCCAGTGCAATGACCATCGCACAAGCGGACACACCGTGTCCTACCGTACCAAAGGGAATGGAACGATCGGACGGACAAGGATAATGTTTTTGAACACCCCAAACGTTGGACGCCGCGCCGCTGACTTCAAGCTGGGCGGCAAGGGTATTACCCTTTTTCTTTTCTTCTTCATAAATTTTATACATTTGGAGAATGGGGACGGTAATAACACCGATGATGATCATGACAATGGCGAGTTCGACCAAAGAGAATCCGCCCTCTGACTTACGACATCCGTAAACTTTACGCATTTTTGTCATGTCTTCCCGCAACATATAGTCTGCCCCACTTACTATTTAACCATTTTTCCAGTTAATATTTCCTAAAATTTTATCAAATATTCAAAAAGGTAAGAGAAACAGCGCAGGAGGCGCCCGAGAGAAAAACCGGATTTGCGCGCGCCAAGTGCTTCAAAATCAAGACAATTTTATGAAAATTTGAAGAGAAAAAACGTGCGAAAAACCTGCTAAAAAGTTATACTAAAAATAGACCAGCGTCAGTTCTTTTTGACCTCAAGCACCTCTCCTTTTCCAGAACCCCTTTGCGTTACAGGCACACAATGAAACATACATCTTCGCTTTTTATCTCTATCATACTGGCAGGTATGGTCTTTTCCTTTGCGGCCTTTGCGCAAACCCCAAGCCAACCCACCGCTGATCTTATGCCGCCCGCAACGACATCTGCCGCCGTACAGCCGCTCCCCCCGCTCGATGGTGAAACCCACCCGCCGCTCAATGTTTCCCCCGATAAATCGGAATTGGTCCGCCTCGAGAAGGAAGCCAGCTCCGTCATAGTCGGTAACCCTTCGCACATCACCGTGCTCTTGGATTCCCCGCGCCTCGCCGTGGTTATTCCGCGCGCATCGGGCGCCACCTACTTCACGGTGCTGGACAAAGATGGCAATGTCATAATGCAACGCCATGTGGTTGTTGGCGCCGCCAAGAAGAACTATGTCCGCGTCCGCCGCTCCTGCGCCAATTCGCCCGATGACGCGAACTGCCAAGCGACCAGTGTTTATTTCTGCCCCGATATGTGCCATGAAATAGGTTCGGGAAACGGTGAAGAAGGCGGCGGCTCAGACACGTCGGTGCCCACCACCGCAACCGAGTAACATTACCTCGAACTTATTTAGGGTATTTTCATGACACCGGTCTTCCGCGGAATTCTTCTTGCGTCTCTATCTGTCTCCGTCCTAGCACTCGGCGCCTGTTCCTCGACGGGAAGTAATGTCAGTGACAAATCCTCCGCCAGCCGCGTAGACCAGATATTGGAACGCGCGGCGCGCGAAGCCAAAGCCAGCGGCGATAAAACGCAAACCGTAGCGCTGCTCGAACAAATCTATGCCCGCAACCCCAATGATGCCGGCGTCGCCACCGCATACGGTCAGGCTTTGCGCGATGATGAACAACTCAACACCGCCCGTCAGGTTTTGTCCCCCTACACCCAAGGCAAAAATGCCTATCCAGACGCCGTGACCGAACTATCTATGGTGCAACTGGCATTGGGCCAATACAAAGAAGCCGAACTCACGGCGCGCCGTTCCGTAGAACTTGATTCCAATCAGGGCCGCGCCTATCTGGCATTGGGCACCGCGCTGGATGCGCAGAACTATCACGAGCAAGCCGAAGTCGCTTTCCGCAAAGGCATTGATCTGTGGCAAGGCGACCCCGCGCCCATCATGAACAACCTCGCGCTTAACCTCGCTTCGCAAAACAAACTCGATCAGGCGATCGACATGCTGCAAAAAGCCAAGGCAATTTCGCCGGGCCGCATGGAGCTGGAGCGCAACATGCGCATCATCACGACCCTGAAAGAAGGGGCAGATGATTTCTACACCAAACAAAACCAGAAACCGGCCAAACCCGAAGGCGTGAAAAAAGAAGCCGCCATCGCTCCGGTAAAAGTCGAAAACGAACAGGCAAAAAATTCTGAGCCCGTGAAAATCACACCGGACAAAAAAGAAATAGCGCCGAAAGTTACGGTGAAAAAAGAAGCCGTGAAGACACCTTCGAAAACCGTCACAAAAACCGAAGTGAAGGTGGAAAAAGTAGAGCCTTCTGCGTCTTCTACCAACGCGCGCGGCAGCAAGCAGAATTTTAATTCCGCCAAAAATTCCATCGGTAACGACTAATCAGCTGATTAAAATGTCCGCGACATCTGGATTCCGGCTGGACCAAGGATCACGATGAACAGCGCCGGCAAGAAGAACAAGATCATCGGCACGGTGAGTTTGGGCGGCAGGGATGCCGCCTTTTGTTCGGCGTTCGCCATACGGATATCGCGCAATTCATCCGCCAGAACGCGCAAAGCCTGCGACACTGACGTACCGTATTGCTCGGCCTGTATCAGCGCTGTGGCAAAGGATTTTCCGTGACCGCCGACGCGCTTACCGAATTCTGAAAGTGCGCCGCGCCGATCGTTCAACATCGCCATCTCGGCGCTCAAAATGCCAAGCTCTTCCGCAAGCGTAGGTGAATGCTCCGCCACTTCCTGCGCCACGCGATCAACAGTCTGCTCAAGTCCGATACCGCCCTGCACGCAGATCAACATCATGTCGAGCGCATCGGGAAATTCCAGACTCAAATCTTCAATACGTTTGATGGCAGTGTTTTTGACCAGAATACGGGGCAGGAAAAATCCCGCAAGAGCGCATATAAGCAAAATGCTCATTTCCATCCAAGGCTCGAGATCCTTGTCCGCTTTGGCCATAATCATCATGGCGAACAGAACAAGGAAAATAGGCAATACAATCTGGGTAATAATGTATTTCATCGGTGCGGCGGGGTTTCTATTCCCTGCCTGCATCAACATGATGCGGACCTTTTCACCGTATTCGCCGGCAAAGCTTTTCATTTTGAAGAACGACTCTAGAGAATCTTTCGCCGTAACGGTTTTTTGACCCTTACGATTCAGTTCTTCCTTGGTCTGCTCGAACAAGGCTTTGCGTTTTTTCTCGATGACGCTTTTGTAACGCTCTTTTTTCTCACCCCGATTGAGCATCGGCAGCGCGAATGCGGCAAACGACATCGCCGCAGCCATTGCGCTTATTACGATAATCAAAAGATCCGAGGTTAGATTAGGCAAAATGTTACACCTTAAAGTTGATCATTTGTTTCATGCAAAGAATCCCGCATAGCATCCAGAAAATAGCACCGCCCAAAAGCCATTTGCCTGTGGGATCGTAAAATAACAGCCCGATATAATCAGGATTGATAAAATACATCGCCGTCGCGACGAATATGGGAAGAGCGCCGATAATCATGGCCGAAGATTTGGCTTCGGATGACAGAGCCTGCACTTTGCGGCGCAGACGGAAACGCGCACGTATCACTTTTGCAAGGCCTTCGAGAATTTCAGAAAGCGAGGAACCCGTTTGCGATTGGATCGTCACGGCGGTGGCAAACATCTGCACTTCAGCCAGCGGCATGCGGCGGGCGCAATCCTGTACGGCCTCTGGCAGCGACACACCGATTTTTTGTTGATCGAAAATACGGCCCATTTCATCGCCGATCGGCCCTTGATATTCGCGGCCCACCATTTTGATGGCTTCAGATACGGGCATACCGGCACGGAGCAAACGCGTCATAGCTTCGAGCGCATCTGCGAGTTCGGAAAGGAATTTTTTCTGGCGGCGTTTGATAAGACGTTTCAGGATGTAGCGCGGCAGACCCATAAATCCGATGATCGCGGCAAAAATAATGACCATGATACCCTTACCCGCCGCATAGGCCAAAAACGGGCAGACGATTCCAAGGATGACCGAGATCAACCAGAATTGTTTGGGCGACATGGTGAGGCCCGCCTGCATGAGCTTCATGGACAGCGTGGCTTTTCTGGCCTCTTGTTCGGGATCGGCGTTGTCTTTGAGTTTGCGGGCGAGCGCTTCGCGGCGCGCCACTTCGGGATTTTTCCTCTTCGCGCTGTCTGCAATATGTTCGCCGCGGATAACCTTCATCATGCGTTTCTTTTGCGTGGATTTCGCATTCGAAAGCATATACGCAATCATGCCGGTTACGACCAGCACGAGCAAAAGCGCAACGACGGTAATAACAATGGTATTATCCATAGGCTTCTTCCATGGCATCGAGTACGAGTTTCTCGACATTGAACTGGCGGGCCTTGTCCCAAAATTTTGGACGCATGCCGGATGATTTCAGCTCGGTAATCAATTTGCCTTTTTCATCTTCGCCAATAAATTCGATTTTAAAGAGGTCCTGCATGGTGACAACTTCGCCTTCCATGCCCGTGATCTCCGATATGTGGGTGACTTTACGCGAACCGTCGCGCAGACGTTGCACCTGAATGATGACGTTGATAGCCGATGCAATCTGTTCGCGCACGGCGCTGGTAGGCAAGTTCAAAGAACCCATGGCGATCATGTTTTCCATACGCGAAATTGCTTCGCGGGGATTGTTGGCGTGGACCGTGCCCATGGAACCGTCGTGGCCTGTGTTCATAGCCGAAAGCAAATCGAACGCTTCGGGACCGCGCACCTCGCCCACGATAATACGTTCGGGACGCATACGCAGACAGTTTTTCACGAGGTCACGCATGGTGATTTCGCCGACGCCTTCAAGGTTGGCGGGGCGTGTTTCAAGACGCACCACGTGCGGCTGTTGCAATTGCAATTCGCAGGCATCTTCGCAGGTGATTATACGCTCACCGGCCTCGATATAACGCGTCACGCAGTTCAGCATGGTGGTTTTACCCGAACCCGTACCGCCGGAAATCAGAATATTCACCCGGCATCTTCCGATTGCCATGATGAGTTTGGCAGCTGAAGGCGTCATCGCGCCGTATTCGAGCAGTTTATCGAGCGTAAGTTTGTCTTTTTTGAATTTACGAATGGTCATGCATGCGCCGTCCACGGCGAGCGGGGGAATAATAACGTTCACACGGGAACCGTCCGGCAAACGCGCGTCGCATATCGGCGAGCTTTCATCGACGCGGCGGCCGATGGCACCAACGATACGCTGACAGATCGTCGTCAAATGTTGGTTGTCCCGGAATTTGATTTTAGCACGTTCGATTTTACCGCTGACCTCGATATAGGTCGTATCGGGTCCGTTGATCATGATATCGGCGATGTCGTCGCGTTCCAGCAATTCTTCGAGCGGGCCAAAACCCAACATATCGTTGGTGCATTCCTTGGCAATGGCGGCCAATTCAGCAGGAGTGATGTCCAAATTACGAAAGCGGGAGATCTCTTCGACAGCGGAATTAACCTCGACACGCGCCTCATCCGACTTCATGCGGGCGAGCGCCTTCAAATCGATACCATCCCGCAAATCAAGCCAGATGCGGTTGCGCGCACGTTGCAGGCGCAGATTGTCCATGTTCTGGGCGGAGCTTAAATCTTCGCTTGCCTCTTGGTATAATTCCATTTCACCTTCGCTCATCGACTTGACGGCTTTTTTATCGTCCGATGATGTGGGCGCAGGCGCGGCTGTGGGTTTTTCTTCCTGTTTGACAGGTTCCGCTTTGGTTGTTTCAACGACAGCAGGTTTCGGTGGTGCTGCCATCAGGGATATATCGTTTGATCCGCCTTGCTTTTTACCGAACATGATGACCTCCTTTCCCTGCTTCTATTTTTTTGCTTTGAGTTTGCTCATCAAAGAGCCGAGCGCGCCACCTTGCGACGCATCTTCGTTGGATTCATGGCGCAAGCCAGTCGCTTTTTGCAAAAGCGGCATTAGTTTCATCGCAATTTCCGCACCGGTTTTATCTGCAGATACTTTGCGGCCTTCATTTTCAGTGCCGATGAATACTTTGGAATCAAACGGAATGACGGCTTCCGGTTCATGATCGAGCGCGGATTTGATATCACCTTTTGGTACTTCCTTACCCGGCGCGATACCCGCCATATTGACGATCAGATCGATATGATCGCCCTTGCCGCCTTGTAATTTTTTTACTTCGGTCATCAAGGAACGCGCGGAACGTAAAGAAGCCAGCGTCGGGGTAGATACGATCATGATTTCGTGGCTGCGCGTGAGAATGGATTTCTTCAAAGAGGGACCTGCACCCGATAAATCGACGATCACTACAGGATAACTCGACATCGTGGTGTTCAAAATTTCTTCAAATTGCGCGATTTGCGGGCTGACTTCCAAAAGCGGTTCCATACCTGTTGCGAGAATCGCAAGTTTATCGTTCGCCTGATAGAGCATGCGGCGCAATGAATCCGCATCCTTTCCGACAACGGCTTTTATGGCTTCGGTCGTGCTTGCGACAGGCTCAAACCCCATGCCCACACCCATCGAAGACCATCCGCCCGCGGCGTCGATCAAAAGCGTTTTTTGCGATAATGTCTCCGAAGAAAGACTGGCGAGCATTTGTGAAATGGCCGTAACGCCTACACCGCCTTTGGAGCCGATGACACTTATCAAGCGGCTGCCCGATGCGCCGAGCTTCTCAATCAGCGTTCCGGCAATAACTTCGGAGAGCGTTTCTACGGGAACCGGACGCACCAGATAATCGGATACGCCCATGGCGGTCAGTGAGCGGTAAAGATTGACGTCGTTGACGGGACCGATGACGATAGCGCTCGTGCCTTCATCGCAACTGGCCGACAAAACACCAAGACGGTCTATAAAGGCTTTTTCAGTTGTATCCGTTTCCACCATGATGATGTCGGCGGATTTGGCATTTTCGTACATGCGGATCGCGGATTCGACATCACCGTCATGCACGCGCACGGAAACACGCGCGAAACGCCAATCATGCTGCAGGGATTTTGCGGCTTCTATCGTTTCTCTGTCCCTTAGGAACAGATCAACCGTTGCGGTTGGAAGAAGTATTGATGTTTCAGTAGACACGGTTTCAATTCACCCTCGAAGGTTATATCACGTAAAATTATTCTTGAATGTCGGATCGTTCTATGCGGTTAAGGTCGCCCTCGGCCTCATCCGCATCAACTTGTCTGTAGTATTCAACGTTGTTAGCGGAACGGCGGCCATCACCAGGGTCCGAAGCAGCGTTGCCCAGAAGATCGGCGGGACGGTAGATTTGTTTGGCCAGCATGGTTTCCGTGGAGCAGCCGAATTTGTAATCGCCGATTTCGGCGGTCGTCAGACCATCATCGAATCCTGGCATGTTGCGGCATCCTGCGGGCCCGACCGCGCTTACAGTGTCATAAGAGATCATCAAGGTAGGCGTCGCGCCTTCAGATTTCACGGTTTCGGCGGAAACATTTTGAATGCCCAGCTTGTTCAGACGGCCTTTGAATTTGGAAAGATCATTAAAAGCCTGCATCGCGCCGTATTTTTTATTTGCGGGATCGTAACCCAGCGACATTTGTATCGTACTAGCGCCGAAGCGTTCATAATCAGTGGACACGCGGTAAAGATAACCATCCGTTACTTCCGCAACCGGAACCTGCAAAAGATGAGTTTCAGGAACGACGGACACGCGCGACGTGTTCATCATGGAAGGCGTACTCTGGGGAGCGCAGGCTGTAACGACAAGCGCACCAGACATCAAAAGCAAAAGACCGAAATTCTTGTTCATGCTCATCTTCCTTTAATCCATCATGTAGCCGAAGGTGCCGACGTCTTTCATGACGGAATCGACCTTCTTCGAACCATAGGTGCGTTTGATATTGGTTTCGAACACGCGAGACAGCGCGCTTTTCTCACGCTCTGGCGCAGCCTTTTGAGCGACCAGCGGTGATTGATCCATCATCGGTTCCTGGGAAAGACCCGTAGGAGGTGCCATTTTGCTTGCAAAATTCGCATCATCACCTTCTTCGGGCATATCTTCCAGATCCGCCATGCTCAAGCGCGGAACTTCACCAAGATTGTCGTCCGTGCCTTTGTTAGAAAGCTTTTGCGCATCCATGCCGGATTGCGTTTTGTTTTCCGCAAACGGTTTTACGAGGTATGGCGTGATCATCACGACGAGTTCGGTTTCGTTGCGTTGGAACGAATCGGATTTGAGCAGATCGCCCACAACCGGAACCTTGTTTACGCCCGGAATGCTCGTGAGCGATGATACCGTATCAGATTGCAACAGACCCGCGATCATCAGCGTACCGCCCGAAGGAAGCTCGACAGTCGTGTCGGCACGGCGCACGTTGAACGTGGGAACCGTAATGCCTTGCAGTTGGAGGTTATCGTCATAAGTTGCGGAGGATACTTCGGTCGTCATCTCCATGCTGATGCGGTTTGGACTCATCACGGTCGGACGGAAGTTCAAACTCACACCGAACGGACGGAATTCATAGACAAGGTTTCCGTTGCGGTCGATTTCGGTCGGGATTGGCACTTCGCCGCCAGCCAAGAATCCTGCCTGTTCGCCGGAGATGGCGGTCAGGTTCGGTTCGGCCAGCGTGTTGACGATGCCTTCTTCTTCCAAAGCGCGTGCAAGGAAAGAAAGAGGACCGAAAGAACCGGATGTATAATTAAGCGCGAGAACGCCAAGCTGTGCGGGCGCCGTCAAACCAAGACCTGCAGCAGCGGACAAAGCCGTTCCGACAGCGCCGATTGCGCCGTTGGCTTCGGTTTCGATACCAAGGTCTTTGAGCGCGCTGCGCGAAGCTTCGATGATTTTGACTTTCAGCATAACCTGCTGTTCGCCCGCCACGGTGAGCATGTTCACGACGACTTCATCGATCGGACGGTTGTCCATTTCCTGAATTTCGCCTGCATACTGGCCGACGAGATTTGCAATCGAGTTCGCCATGGCAGGCGTGGAGACATGGCCCGTAATGACAACCTGATCCGTCAGAGCTTTGATTTTGACATCTTCATTCGGATAAAGCTCGTCGATCGTGCTTTGCAGTTTTTCAATGTCCATTTGGACATGGACGTTGATTTTTTTGATGACGTTGCCTTCTTCATCCAAAATCATAATGTTCGTGTCGCCGAGATTGCTGCCGACGAGGTAGAGTTTATCGGATTTGATCGCCATGACATCGACGATGGACGGGTTTGCTACCAGAACGTCGGAAACATTGCCCTTGAGCGAAATCATTTCGGCCTTGCCGAGCATGATATCGACAACGGGATCGCCTTTTAATTCCGTGATGGAAAGGTCGCCCTTTTCCGCCATGGCATGCGATACGGTGAACACACCGACCATAATGATGGCGGATAGCACAAGCGCGCATTGCTTGAAAATATTGGTCCTCATTCTGTTTCCCCTTCTGTGGGCTCGCTCAATACGGGCACTTCGACCTCTTCAGAGCTTTCTTCCAGTTCATTTTCGAATTTGATTTGCGATACAGAGCCGCGTGGGCGCACTTCTTGCATAGCCGCACCGTTATAGATGCGCACCGGCCCACCGCCACCCGTTTTCAGATTGTCGATATTTTGCATGACTTTTGAAACTTCGATGTCGGTCGTCATGGCGGCCGTGTTGTCGTCCTTGTCATCGCCGATACCGCGCAGGGTAAGGATAAGATCGCCCATTTCGGATGCGAGTGCTACTTTTTCGGCGCCTTTGGTATCAACGGCCAAGGTCACGGTGCGCGCGATCTTGGCTTTGTCCTCGTCACGCGAAGATTCTTGGTCAACCGCCAGA
Organism: Micavibrio sp.; assembly: GCA_040381535.1. GTDB lineage: Bacteria > Pseudomonadota > Alphaproteobacteria > Micavibrionales > Micavibrionaceae > Micavibrio_A. Next base: position 25,543 of record JBEIHF010000023.1, read on the forward strand.
ACCTTAACGTTTTTCAAAATGGTTTCGGACGCATGGTTGCGCACGAAGGAATTCGTTTCCATGGTTTGATCTTCGCGTGACACTTCAACTTTATAAGTCAAAATTACATCCACAAAATCACCGGGCGATACGAAACCGCCCGCCATCGTGTCGGCCTTCACAGGAATGGCAACGGCGCGCATGCCCTTATCGAGCGTCGCCGCGACAACATTGCCTTTGCCTTCTTTGAATACATAGCTTTGCAAAACGGGTTGACCCGAGGACACTTTCGCGATCAAACGGCCTTTGAGGGCTTCTGCGGCCTTGTCATCTTCTTTCTTTTTGGTAATGGCGCCTTGGAACGCATTCCCGGGCCATGTCTGCCATTTCAGATCGCCTTCGCCGAGTTCGGAGCCTATGCCCAGATCCTTCGCTGCGACCAGAACTTGCACTTTCTCACCGCCGTCATCGGATTTTTTGCCGCCCAAAGACGCCTGCACGAGCACCGCTACAAGAATAGCGATGATGAAACCACCGGCGAGAACGATCATTACGTTTTTATTCATTCTAGACTCCGTTGTTCAAAACCCATGACCGCGTTTAGCGGACCTAGGGGCTTTTTCGGCAGGATTAAAGGTGAGAAAACACAGAAGAAGTACAGACTAAACACCCTAACCGTATCGCCTTTTGGTTAAGAAAACCTGAAAGGCACAAGCCCCCGCTTGTTCGTCGTTACGCCGCCCCTTTTTAATGAGGCTTTTATTCCGGCATATTTTCCGTATAACCAGCCAAGAGGGCAAGTTTTTCCGGAGAGAAGTAACCCAACTGATAGAATGCAATGATCGCGCCAAAGATGATCGCTATTCCATAAGGCACGCCCATATTACCGGCTTGGCTTTTGGCGATCCAGCTTCCTTCGGCGGGAGCCTCTACCAGTTTATGTTTGTTCATGAGCTTCGTCATGATGCCCAGCACCGCCCCGAAGATGGCCATATAAAAGAGCAACGCGGCAAGACCTGAAGTTCCTACCCAGAGCGCAAACGCGCTGCACAGCTTGGAATCGCCCGCGCCGATAAAGCGGAAAGAGAACAGGACAAACGTGATGGCGAAGACGATAACACCCGCGATCAAGTGCATTTTCCACGAACCGAAAAATTCAACGCCCCCGCCCGACAAAGCATCGGCGGCATAGGCAGGAATGAAAGCAAGCACGATAAGGCCCGCATAAATATTGGGAATGGTCATGGATTTAAAATCGGAGACCGCAGATGCGATACCGAAACCTATCGCAACCAACATGCAAAATACGACCAGAAATAGAATCATGGCGTGTCCCCAAGGTAATGAATGTGGGATTGTACTTCGAGAAAAGGCCCGCCGATGCGTTTAATCCGGCGGGCCTTAAACTTAAGCCATCAGGCTTCGACTATTAGTCGCCCGACAGGTGACCCGTCAGCGTGCCAAACAGGTTTTCCAGTTCGTCGCCGAATGCGAATACGGATGCAACAACAGCCAAAGAGATACCAGCGGCGATCAAAGCGTATTCAATAGCGGTCGCGCCGTCTTCGTTGTTGATATAAGCATTTTTAAGAGCAAGCAATTTGATGAACATGATTGTAGTCTCCTTCGTTTTGTTTCCAACAAGTTAAGCTTTTTGGTTTTTTTGAGATGCATCAAGTGAACTTCGACGCACCAACCGTCATGTATAGAATATACCATAACTTTTTAAAAAGTAGTTAAAAAAAACGGGTTTTACTGGTAAAGCCATATCAATAGTCATAAAAATATGCAGTTTTATAATGAAAGAATTTATTTCAATTTTTATACAAAGTGTTTTTATTACATCTATACTTTTATTATTCTCGTGAAGACCAAAGTATTACTTCAATCTACTTTGAAATGCCTTAGTAATACCTGAGTCAAACGCCAAAAAGATTAAATTTCGACTCAAACAAAAGCGGAAAATACTTAATCTATCTCCCGCTTTTGTTTGGTCTATACCAATGCTTGGTTATTTGGACAGATACATCGACTTAACGTTCCGTGCGATCTCTTCAAAAGCCTCTTGTAATTCTGCGCCGTTATCGGCCGTGAAGAAGTGCGCGGCATCGGTTGCGCAATATTCCATCAAGTCCTCCCCGCGCGGGTAAGCGTCGACTCGGAAACCGACCGTATAGATTTCAATTTCCTTACCATCCGCCTTCATGGCATCGCACATGGCTTCGGCCTGGGTATAGGACGTTCCGCCATTGGTTGCGTTACAATTAATGTGGTCCGCCGTAGCACCGGAACCGGTGGTGGCATCCGCGGCAATAACGCCGTTACAATACGGGCTGTTATATTCCCCGTCTGTCATCAAAACGACGATTTTGTGCAAGTCTTCATCGCCATATTCTGCCGGCGCGCTGTCAGCCGGCCAGAGATAGCCCCAGTCCGGCGCCAACATATACAATCCCCAACCCACGCCCACTTGTCCTCCGGTCGAACCGCCGGCAGTAAGGGCGTTGATTCTTGCAAACAAAGTATCTCTATCACTGGTCAAGGGTGTGATTTCACTTGCAAGGCAGGGGTTGTTGGTCGGCGATGCATAGTTGCGTCCGACCAAGGTGGTGCTCGGTGGAACATCGGTGTAGCGGTTGGCACCCGTGCGTTCGGAAACGCAGTTGCTGCTCGGGAATGTGTTCCAGTTTCCAGATGGGCTTTGGAAATAAAAGTAACTGCAACCCGCGCTCGTACAATGGGCATTGGCGGTGCCACTGAAGGCCGAATAAGTTGAGCCGTTAATGCCTTGTAACTGGAATGTGTTGGCTGTTCTTCCCGCCACGATGAATGACCTGTTGTTGATCTGGGTCATGCCGGAAACGCCGTTGATATAAACCCTCTGCCCGTTGACAAAGCCATGGGCAGCGGATGTGATTACGACCGGGTTGGCGCGTGTCGCCCCCGTAATGGTTCTGGGCGCCGTGATCGGACCGCGCACCGCAGTGGCGTAGCTGCCGACATTGACGGCAACGCCATAAGGCACGATGGCGACCTTAGAGTAATAATCTTCCTGATCTTCATACACCACAATATCAACCAAAGATTCTGCCGCCGCTTTCAAATCGTTGATCTTATTGTTGCTGTTCATGGAACCAGAAAGATCAAGAACCAGCGCAAGTTCAATATTATTTCCAATAATACGCGTGACTTCGCTGTCCACTTTCACGTCCACTGTTTCCATGCCGAACGCCTTCATGAAAGACGTATCGAGGCGCGCCGTGGCGCTTACAAATAAAGTATCGGCGCTGTTATCAACCGTCACATCCAGCTTGTAGCCTATAACATCTGGTGGATAATTGGCGTCGATAAAATCATTGACCTTGGTTTCGATGTATGCGTCATCGTCCGATGCGGAAGCGGTGGCGGCCAGTGCAGCGGCGTCCAGCGCATGGGACAAGCGCTCGCGCACAAGATAACTCTGCCCCAGATCCACGGACAAGCCTACCGAAGTCACGATCAATGGCACGGTCATACCGAACCACACGGCGGCAACGCCTGCTGTTCCTCGTATGAACTTCCATATATTGTGTCCGTTATTCATGGCACACCTCTCTTATTCTTAACCTTCAGGACAATCGTTACAGGCGACTGTCGCGCTTAGCCGACCGCGCAAAAACGCGACTTCTTTCATATTTATCTCATCGACGACGAAATGGGAAAAGAACGGTGTATATTTATAAATGGATGTCACGACTACAACACCGGCGCCAGGCTCACCAATAATTTCTGTGCTTGCCACGGCATCATCGTTGGGTTCCATGTTTTCCGTCACGCGCCACAACACAACCGGTTCACCATCTTCATCAAATTCCACCGATGCTATATCGTAACCGAACGTCGCCGTGGAATAGGGCTCGAACGCCATCTCGCCAGCGGTAATCATATCTTCCAAGCGTCCCATCGTGACGGTTTTGTCGCGCGTAATCAAATCACCGATGATCTGCGAAGCGCCGATAGTTTTCTGGTTCATCAAAATGCCTTGACCCAAATCAAAACACCCCATCAAAAGAGAAATCATCACGGGCATCAGGATAACCGTTTCGATCAAAGCGGTGGCGTCTTCTTCCGCCGCATATCTGCAGAAAGAAAAACGATCGGTTATTTTTTTTAGGATCGTTTCCATCATAATCTCTTATTCGTATGGTTCAGTTTTTAAAACCATGGTCGAAAGCATAGTGCGTTTTCCACCCGTGGTGTTGGACAGCGAAGCCTGTAAAAGCGGCGTGCGAACGGGATAATTATAAACCACGCGGATCATGACAATATCGCTCTCGCCGCCCGGATCGAAACCCTGATCTTCCAGATTCCCATCATCATCGAATGTCGGACCCGGATCATCCTGTGCGTCCTGGAAAGAAGGTAGGTTTTGCACTTGGAATTGTATCTGATCGCAAGGAATCAAAAGCTCGGCGAAATCACACACTTCCTCACGGAACAATTCCTCCGTACCGCCCGCTTTTTGCACCTGACCCGTGCGGATAACGCGCGCGGCGGCAAACGTGGCTTCCTGCAAAACGCTTTGGGATGTGAACATCAATGCCATTTCAATGGTGCCGATAGACATGATAACGAACGGCACGCCGACAAGAGCGAATTCCACCGCGGTGGTCCCCTTGTTGTTTTTCAGCCATTTCGTTATGAAAGCGCGCATGTCTTTTTATTCTTATTTGAATATAATTTTAAGTAACCCCAAAATGCACGAAAAGCATGACGACCTTTCCCTGATCGACATGCTTTCATTTAACTTAATTATACACGTCGCCGTATTAAAGAAAGATTAAGTAAGAGTGCCATCTTAACTCACTCTTCGGTTTTCTGAATCGCGACACTGTCTATAGGGAAACCGTATTCATCGAGCGTCAGTGTGCCTGTCACCTCGGCACCCCAGCGGTCCACAAGGTCTTTTTGCGCCTTGATGATATCTTTGCGGCGTTTCTTACCTTTTTTATTCATTATGGAAGATACGATGCCCGTAACCGCCCAATCGATCGTATATCCCATGCCCGCCGCGAAATATATCACGACGATGGTTTGCGGCTGGACGATATAGGTAATGGCCGTTTCGATGCTGTTACCTTGCTTGAAAACATCGATCATGAAAGGCGAACAGCCCGCAAAATTGATCGCGCCCACCGTCATGGTACGCATTTTGCCTTCGGTTTTATCGACGATGGCCGCCACAACCGTCGGAACCATCCCGACGGCCAAAATAATGGCGATAGCGGAGAACACAACGCTGGTAATAACCGATACAATAAAGACTACTTGAAACTTCCATCCTCTTTTGCGGCGTTTTTTTCTTTTTACGACCATTTAGAATCCTGTCCCGCCGCCATTAAACGCCATAAAGGCACTGGCCAAGATGATGATGGCCGCAAGAACACCCGCAACCACGGCGGCAACTATGTGGCCGGCCTCACGCCCGTACAAGGATTCATCCTTCATTTCGCGTTCTATATCTGCTACTTCCCGTTCCAGGTCATAGAAATTGCGCATCGCACGGCGGAAATTCACATTGTCTTCTTGATATGTTTCGGGCGTATCGAACATCACCAAGATTTTGGCAAGATCGCCCGTACCTTTCAAGTGATCGACTTTTTTCTTGAGGTCGGCGCGCAGTTCACGGTCATGGAAACGCTCATAGATAGGCTCCATATTATCAGCCATCCATGAGGCGATGCCGGGGAATTTTTCCATTTGGGATCGCTTTTGAACGGTCGCCAGAATTTTCATTTCTGCCAGAATGCGGCGGTATGTTTCTGGAGCATTGAGATCATTCAAATACGGATCGACGTTTTTGCGGTCTTTCACAGACAAAAACGCGATGCTGTGGCGATCAAAGAACATGTAGGGACGATTGGGAAGCTTCGAAATTTGTTCGAATGCGAACATCATGTCTTCGGGGGAACGGACATGGTGTTTTTCGAAATTTTCCGAAAGGCAGTGAACCTCGGGATTCAATGAATAAAGCACTTTTTCTATGCCACCGCCGAAAACCTTTTGACGCAAATAGGCACGCGCCGCATCAAATTTTGAAATCAATCCGCTAATATCTGACACGGTTCCCGACTGTGCGTCGATCCACTGCGTGATAAAATACGCCAAAAAGAACTCATAGTAGGTTTGAATATCGCGGCGCATCACGAAGGATTCGGTTAGGGCGGCGCCGATGCCATCTGGCATAACCGAAATTGTTTTATATCTGATCGGCCCTTCGGGATGAAGCGCAATCGCTGTCCGCGTCACCAGACGTTCTACATATCCCCCGACGCGCCCGCCTTCTTCGGCGAGCAATAAACCTGCCTTGTAACGTGCCAGTGCGGCTTTGTCTTCAAGCGCACGCGTGAGCCATTGTTCCACCTCTCCGCTTTCGATCAATTGCTTGGCTTCGGTAATGTTCCTGCTGAGCGCACCCGCCAGAAGTTCGGGACGAATATATTTTCCGTCGTTGAAGTTGAGCGGGCGGTTGGCTTTTGATCTGCGCTCAGCCTGTTTTGGTGAAAGGCGGCGGCCGTCCTGCCATTGTATAACTTCATCGATGGTCCAGCGCTGGTTATTATCGTCTTGCAACAGGCCGCGTAGAAGTTCTAGAATCGAGCCCGAAAAACGGTCGCGGTTGAGCAGCGCGTTATATGTGCCCTCTTCCATTTTCTTTTCAATGATCTGTTCATCGGTCAGGCCTTCCATCGGGTCGAAATGGCGCAAAAGCAAAGCCATCGAAACCCCAAACGCATAGATGTCGTCATGCAGACCGCCCGTACCTTTACCCGTCGTGGACGCCATAGAACGGTCGATGGTTTCAAACAAAACAGGTTGTTGATACCCGATTGGCAGGGAGAGACATTCGCCAAGAACGACACGCTCCACATTGCGGCTCCCGCCATCGAACATGTTGCTAGGTCGGATATTCCCATGCACCAAATCCTTATCCCGCATATCGGCTAACACGCCGATCATCGGTTTTATGATGGCGTTCATCACGGTTTCGGCCTTCATGCCAAGACCGCCATGCGTGTCATTTTCCATCAAGGGTTTGCCAAGTGTATTCTCGTAAATGAAGCAATATTTTTCCTTGCCCGATGGTGGCCAATACATCGCTCCCGACGCGACAAGGCGCACCAAAGACGGGTTGATGATCGCGGCATAGTTCAAAGCCTTGGTCGTGCGCGGCGATAGATGATCTTCGCACACCAGCGCAAACAAATAAGACGGTGCCTTATCCGTTCCTTTGGCGATATACGCTTTGGCCGGTCCGCGGTCATAATGCGGAATACGGTTTCCGGAATATACGGTGATGGAAGCATTGAAGGCGGCTTCACCCGAAAGCGCGACTTTCGTTGTTTCGGTCTGCATGGCCTTAGCGGCGACAGACGCCGTAAGCGCACCGCTATTTTGCGAATCCTGAGGGAGATTCGCCTTTTCCTCTGCGGTCAATTCCGTTGTTTTCGCCGTCTCATCCTGAGCCGTTACATCTGCCATGGGTAGTTCTGACCTAGCGCGTAAGTTGTTATTATAAGAATGCCTGAACAGGCTTAACCTATAATAAACGCATTACGGCAAAAGTCCATAATACCGAGCGGTTTTAGACCTCAAGTACCATTAGCCGAAGAACGGATCTTGCATAAGGATTGTGTCGTCGCGGTCGGGACTGGTGGAAAGCAGGGTTACGGGCGCTTCGATCAGCTCTTCTACCAGTTTTATGTATTTTACCGCGCGGGACGGCAGGTCCGCCCAGCTGCGGGCGCCATAGGTGGTTTCCTTCCAGCCGGGAACGGTTTTATAGATCGGCTTGGCGTTGGCTTGGTGGACCTGGGATGCGGGGAAATAATCTACCGTGTTGCCGTCGATTTCATAGCCCGTGCATATTTTCAATTCTTCAAACCCGTCGAGCACGTCGAGTTTCGTCAGCGCGATACCATCGATACCGCCCGTCTTCACAGCTTGGCGTACGGCCACGGCATCGAACCAGCCGCAACGACGTTTACGTCCCGTGACGGTGCCGAACTCACGGCCCGTCTCGCCTATTTTTTCGCCGATGGCATCGAATAATTCCGTCGGGAAAGGGCCCGAACCAACGCGGGTGGTATAGGCCTTCGTAATTCCCAAAACATAACCGACCGATTTCGGACCGACGCCCGCACCGACGGCGGCCTGCGCCGCAACGATGTTGGAGGACGTGACGTAAGGATATGTCCCATGATCGACATCGAGCATGTGCCCTTGCGCGCCTTCGAACAAAACTTTTTCGTTTTTGTATTTCGCTTCATCGAGGCGTTTCCAGACAACGCCTTTATAGGCCAGAACATCATCCGCGATTTTCATTATGGAATCATAGATATCAAGCGCGTTCATTTCAGGCCAGCCGAAACCGCGCATCAACGCGTTGTTGTAATTTACCAGCGTTTCAAGCTTTTCTTTGACGATGTGGGAATGTTCTAGATCGCAGACACGAAGCCCGCGGCGGGCGACTTTATCTTGGTATGCGGGGCCGATACCGCGGCCCGTAGTACCAATTTTTTTTTCGCCGCGTGCTTCTTCCATGGCGCGGTCAATTTGTCCGTGCACGGAAAGAATCAATGCGGCGTTTTCCGCGATCATCAAATTCTTCGGTGAAATTTCCACGCCCTGTCCGCGCACTTTTTCGATCTCGGTCAAGAAAGCCCAAGGGTCGATGACGACGCCGTTGCCGAGGATGGAAAGTTTGCCTTTGCGGACGATGCCCGAAGGAAGTAAAGAGAGTTTGTAGGTGACGCCGTCGATGACCAGCGTGTGGCCGGCATTGTGGCCGCCTTGGAAACGGACGACGACATCGGCGCGCGAAGAAAGCCAATCGACGATCTTACCCTTGCCCTCGTCACCCCATTGAGAGCCGACCACCGCGACATTTGCCATGAAAATACCCCTTCGAAACCTGTTCGAAAAACCCTGTTGTTTTTCTTTTGATGGTTTAGGCGAAGACAGAGCGTTTGCCAAGGCGTTTTTTACGCCTTGCGAACAACCTCAACCCCTTGGTCTTGAAGGGATTTTAAGGCCTTCCAATTGGCATCGCCCTTGATTTCCTCGCGCACGGCGGGGGAAAAGGCGGGCGCGATGCGCAAGACGGAGTCCATATACAAGGTGAAACCCGTCGCGGTTTCGGGAGATTTTCCCGCCACGATCACATCATAGCGGCCGCCGCGGCCCAGTTCGCCGCGCGCGCCTTGGGAGAATAACGTAAAGCTCGCGCCGGTTTGATATTCGAAACCGCGACGCTCCAGCGGGTCAATGGTGATCTGCACATCCTGCAATCCATAGATATCAAGCGCGGCGCGCAACTCAGTTTGCAGTTTCAACAGCTTGTCGATATCAGCCTTGGCTTTTTTCGGCAGCACGATTTGTAGCAGATTATCGTGATCCATCAATTCTACGGCCAGCGCTGATGTTTTTGTTTTAAGCGCGGCGACACCGTCGCGGTCGCGTTTTTCGATGAGGTCGTTGAGCGCTTCAATTTCGTCGGCGCCGACTTTCATTTCATCGTAAAGATGCTTGGTTAGCGTAGGGACAGTAAGGTCGATGGAAATATTTTGCACACCCGCCTTCGAAAGCGCGATGGCGGCGATCAGCGGCATTTCAACATCGGCGGTGATAGAATCTACGCCGATCAGCTCACACCCCACCTGACAAAATTGCCGTTCGGGGCGGAGTTGTGAGCCGTTCACGCGCAACACATCGGCGGCGTAGGACAAACGCAGCGGACGTTTGTTATCGCCAAGGCGCGATGTGGCGATGCGGGCGATTTGGGATGTAACATCGGCGCGCACACCCATCATGCGGCCCGATACAGGGTCCATCATGCGAAATGTCTGGCGCGCCATGGCCTGCCCCGGCCCTTCGCCGAGCAATGAATCCTCAAACTCCACCAGCGGTGGTTTAACGCGGTCATACCCGAACGCGGAAAAATTTTTCATGAACACTTCGATCAAACGGCTTTCATTCTCAGCCGTGGGCGCGAGAAGATCGAGGAGGCCGTTTGGCAGCAGCGATGGATGGTTTTTCGCATTCATATTTTACGTACCCGTTTTTTCGTGCGTGAGCTTGCGAAAGAAATTCATGTTCGGCAAAGCGCCGTCTTTGGCCATTTTGCGCATTTCCTTGGCCGCCATCAGCGTTTTGATAGCGTCCTTTTGATTGTATTGCATGGCGATATTGATGGCCGTGCGGCCATAGGAATCACGCACATCGAGATCCGCGCCTTCCAGCACTAGAAGACGTATCTTGTGGCAATCGCCGTTCTGCGCCGCCACCCACAACGCTGTTTCTTTCGTGATATCTGTCGCGAAGGATTTTTTGGATGCGGGTTTTTGTTCCGGCTTTTGCTCGATTTTTTGCTCGGCATGCTTTTTTGCTTCCGCTTTGGCTTTTACCTTATCCAATGCGGCTTGCAGCGCGGGAGGTTTTTTATAGGCAACCTGTTGCACCGCTACGAACGCTTGCTGCACCGATATTTTTGAGGCTACAGGTTCTTCGGGGAACAATTCCAGTTCGAAAGGCTTTTTCAAAATCTGCTTGGCTTTTTGAATCTCGTTCGCCAGCTTCGTCGCCGCGTTCACGGGTGGCCAGCTTTCAAACAATTCCATTTTCATCAATTGATCGGGCACATCGATTACGGGTTGCATCTCGCGGCGCGGAAACGGCTCCGTTATTTCCTGCGGCGGTGTGTCTTTGGATTTCGTTGGTTTATCGCCCCGTCTGTCCGTCATCTGTCTACCCGATACGGCGCGGCGGTAAAACCGTACACCGAACCCTGCCCCCTTTACCTTGCTCATCCCGCCGCCTTCTCGATAACGGCACACAAATCGCCGACGATTTTCTGAATCTTCTTTTCATCATCCCCTTCCGCCATAACGCGGATAAGAGGCTCCGTTCCTGATTTTCTAATCAGGAGTCGACCGTTTTTGGACAGGGTGTCTTCCGCACCCGAGATTGCATCTTTCACCTTCACATCATCGAGCGGCTTCGCCCCAGCCATGTAGCGCACATTTTGCAGGATTTGCGGCAACGGCTTGAACAGGTTACACACTTCCGATGTTTTCTTTTTCGATTTTTGAATGATCGAGAGGACCTGCATCGCCGCGAACAAACCATCGCCTGTCGTGCCGAAATCCGACATCACGATATGGCCCGATTGTTCGCCGCCAAGATTAAAGCCGCCGTCGCGCATTTTTTCCACGACGTAACGATCGCCCACGGGTGCACGTTCCAGTTTGATTTTTTTGGAATCCAAAAATCTTTCAAGGCCCAGATTGGACATCACGGTCGCGACCAGCGTGTCTTTGGAGAGCGTGCCGCGCTCTTTGAAATTCACGGCAAGTAGCGCCATGATCTGATCGCCGTCGATCTTCTGGCC
>JBEIHF010000024.1:0-35052 GCA_040381535.1 Micavibrio sp.
CCGCCGCGCTCACCGCCGCGACATGGTATTTAGCGTCGATTTATTAAGGGACCTGATATGAGCGAAGCAAACAAGAAATTTCAATCTCCCCTCGGTAAGGCACGCGGCCTCGGTTCTACGGGTGAAGGCGCGCATCATTGGCTGATGGAACGCGTAACCTCTATCGCCATTACACCGCTGGTGTTCTGGCTTATCTGGTCGATGATCGAACTGCGCGGAAAATCCTACTGGGAATTCACGCAATGGCTTACCCTGCCTTGGAACGCCGCCCTGCTGATCATGTTCATCATCGGCGTGTTCTGGCATTCGATTATGGGCCTTCAGGTCGTGATCGAAGATTACATATCCTCACACGCCAAAAAATTATTGCTCATCATCGCCGTGAAAATCGTGTTCGCGTTCATGGGCATCGCCTCCATCGTTTCCATTATGAAGATTGCACTGTAGACCATGACCCAAAGCTACCAGATCATTGACCATGAATATGATGTCGTCGTTGTCGGCGCAGGCGGCGCTGGTTTGCGCGCCGGTTTCGGATGCGCGGAAAAAGGCCTTAAAACTGCACTGATTTCCAAAGTATTCCCGACGCGCTCTCACACCGTAGCGGCACAGGGCGGTATTTCTGCGGCGTTGGGCAATATGGGTGAAGATGATTGGCGCTTCCATTTTTACGACACCATCAAAGGCTCCGACTGGCTCGGCGATCAGGACGCGATCGAATATATGTGCCGCGAAGCCATTCCCGCGATCATCGAACTCGAACACTACGGTGTTCCTTTCTCGCGCACCGCAGACGGAAAAATCTATCAACGTCCTTTCGGCGGTATGACGACCCACTACGGCAAAGGCACCGCGCAAAGAACATGTGCCGCCGCTGACAGAACGGGCCACGCAATCTTGCACACGCTCTATCAACAGGCGTTGAAACACAAAGCGGAATTTTTTATTGAATATTTCGCGCTCGATCTCATCATGTCCGATGCGGGTGAATGTCTTGGCGTCATGGCGTGGAATTTGAACGATGGTACCATTCACAGATTCCGCTCCCACCAAACCATTCTCGCCACGGGCGGTTATGGTAGATCGTATTTCTCCTGCACATCCGCGCACACCTGCACTGGCGATGGCGGCGGGATGGTTTTACGTGCGGGCTTGCCGTTGCAGGACATGGAATTCGTGCAATTCCACCCCACGGGCATTTACGGATCGGGCTGTTTGATCACCGAAGGCTCGCGCGGAGAAGGCGGTTATCTCACCAACTCCGAAGGCGAACGCTTCATGGAACGCTACGCGCCTTCCGCGAAAGACCTTGCGTCCCGGGATGTTGTCTCGCGTTCGATGACCGTCGAAATCCGCGAAGGCCGCGGTGTCGGCAAAAATAAAGACCATATCCATTTGAACCTGATGCACCTGCCGCCCGATGTCATCCATTCGCGTCTGCCAGGCATTGCCGAATCCGCACGCATTTTCGCAGGCGTCGATGTGACGAAAGAACCGATCCCCGTTTTGCCGACCGTACATTACAACATGGGCGGTATACCGACCAACTTCAGAACCGAAGTGTTGAACTCTACTACGAAAGATCCGAACAAAGTCGTTCCGGGTTTGATGGCGATCGGCGAGGCCGCATGCGTTTCTGTGCACGGCGCGAACCGTTTGGGTTCCAACTCTCTGCTCGATCTCGTAGTGTTCGGACGCGCCGCCGCGATACGCGCCGCCGAAACGGTTTCCCCCTCATTGCCGCACAAACCGATGGGCAAGGATACGGGCGATAAGGCGCTCGCGCATTTCGATCGCATCAGAAATTCCACGGGCGGCACGAAACCGTCCGTCCTTCGCGCGAAAATGCAGCGCATCATGCAAAACCACGCCGCCGTGTTCCGCACGGGCGAAACGCTAAAAGAGGGCTGCGATCTTATCTCTGCTGCCTTCGACAAAAAATCCGATATAGGAATCTCCGACCGCTCGTTAATTTTCAATACGGATTTGGTCGAAGCGCTCGAACTCGAAAATCTTTTGGGGCAGGCGGTGGCGACATTGTATTCCGGCGTAAACCGCGAAGAATCCCGCGGCGCGCACGCACGGGAAGATTTCCCCGACCGTAACGATGACAAATGGATGAAACATTCCATCATCCGCGTCGATGAAAAGGGAAAAACCAAAATGGATTACCGCCCTGTAATACTTCACACGCTGACCAAGGATGTGGAGGCGATTCCGCCCAAAAAGCGGGTCTATTAGAACTTCATGCCGCACATTGCGTACTTCAAGGGGCACGAATCAACACCGCAAAAAGCGATCGCAAAAGCTCTGGAAGAATGTGCATTGCTTTTGACAGACAATCCTTCCCTTGTCGTTCAACTAGAAAATCTGGAATCTTCGGGCCATATGTGGGATGCACATATACGCGTGATGGCGTTAAAGGAAGAAAGTCACTCGCAAGGTGTAAAGCACAGGAGTTTGAATGATCCGGGCTTACGCTTAGAAATGGAAAACCCCGAACACGCAAAATCTGGTAATCCCAATGAATGGCGCCCCATCGGAATGCGTCATGATTCACCGCCTGCCGCTTTTCGTTTTTCCAACGCCGCACTGGCTGGCGAAATGCCTAACAGTCCTTTGCAGGATTTAAAGCTACCTAATTACGAATTTGCCGCCGCGTCAGAACCGGAAATGAGAAGACTGTTGCTACAGGTCGAGCAGTTGCGCCATAAAATTTACGAGCAATTGGAGCCGGAACCCGAATAAATTACGGTTTTCAAAGGGGAACTTTTGGCTGTTTCTCCGCGTTTATTGCAAGTGAGACTATAATGCAAACATCATCTTTTCAAAGCATGCCTTGCGTGAACGAGGATCTGGCAAGATCGCAGGTGGCCTATATGCTCACGCAAATGGCCAGCGAAAAAAAGAATGTGCGCCTGATCAATATAGATATACGGGAATCGAACGGTATGTTCATTGCTGTTGCAATCTATGAAACCATCGAAATTGAGGATCAGGTTAAAAAAGAACAAGACGAAAAAAAACGCGAAAACGATAACCGCGATCCCAACAATCCTGAAGATGAAGACAAGTATGCCGAAGACGCCGTCCTATATACTGGCGTGAATGGTTTGCAAATCCCACCCAATAGCACCGAAATACCCAAAGGTGAATTGCTACCTTCACAAACCGAACCTACTGCGTTCGAACCCAAGGGGCAAAGCAATCTTGTCGCCGCGCCCGAACCCGAACCTTTGCCCCCGCCGCCCGCGGGGCAGGATGCGCTCAAGCCTGATGAAGGATTTCTGGCCGACAAAATGAAAGATGATTTCGCGGTCGCCGAAACTCCCCATACTTACAACGTGGACGAACATGCCTTGGTGGCGGAGCGCCCCGTGAGCGCCACGGCGGGCCTCACTCCGCAACAAATGGAAGATTTGAAGCTCGAAATAGAGCGAAAACTGGATGAGGAGATCGATACGGAAATTATCGCGGCCAATACGGCTGAAAAGCCCACGGCGCAGCCGGGTTCTGGCACATAATATGGCGTGGCGGCCCTTTTCAGGGGCCATGGAAAGGGGTATATTTTAGGCTATTAATTTTACTATCCCCCCCACAAGGTTCTCTCTAAGGTTCTCATGGCCGAATTCACGTTACCAAAAAATTCTAAGGTTAAGCCCGGCAAAAAAGTCGATGCGGCTGAAAAAGACGCAAAGCGTAAAAAGACCTTCAAGATTTATCGGTATGATCCCGACACGGGCGAAAACCCGAAACTCGATGAATTCACCATCGATCTCGACAATTGCGGGCCAATGATTCTGGATGCGATCATCCACATCAAGAACGATGTCGATTCTACACTCGCTTTCCGTCGCTCCTGCCGCGAAGGGATTTGCGGTTCCTGCGCCATGAATATCGACGGGCGCAACCGTCTGGCCTGTTTGGAGCCCATCGCGGGTCATTCCGGCGATATCAAAATCACGCCGTTGCCGCACATGCCCGTGGTGAAGGACCTCGTGCCCGATCTGACGCATGTGTATGCGCAATACAATTCCATCGAACCGTGGTTGAAAACCGACACGCAGGCGCCAAGCCGCGAACGCCTACAATCGCCCGAAGATGCGAACAAACTGAACGGCGATGACGGAAGAGGGCCCTCCGCCTGCATTCTGTGTTTTTGCTGCTCCACCTCATGCCCCAGCTATTGGTGGAACGCCGAAAAATTCTTGGGCCCCGCGATCCTGCTCAACGCTTGGCGCTGGATTGCCGATTCGCGCGACGAAGCGGCGGGCGATCGTCTCGATCAGCTCGAAGACCCTTTCAAGCTGTATCGTTGCCACACGATCATGAATTGCACGGAAAGCTGCCCGAAGGGCCTTAACCCCGCCAAGGCCATCGCCGAAATCAAAAAACTCATGGTCGAACGCAAGGCTTGATCCGTTCACGGATAAAGCGGAGTCGGTGTTCTACCCGTTCCGCGCAACGCATTGCCCGAACCATTACCCAAAAACGGTGCAAGGATGTCATCGATCATATGCGGTAAATGCCCCGTGGCCGATGTGTACATCATCAAGCCCAAAACCGTTGCGGATGCCGCCACCACGAGCGGCACAAGCACGTTAGGTTTCGTAAGATAGGGAAGGGCTGCTTCCGCCGCATCTTTCAAAAGACTTTTCAGGCTTACCTTGGGTGCCCCGTGCGGATTATTGATCGCTTCTTTAAAGGTACCGCTGACTTTATCAAGGGCGCTGCGCCGCCCGATCTCGTAGGCAACCCATGCGCCTTTTTGCAACGAACCCTTGGGCGTGTGCGGATCTATACGCATAAAATTGCTGTCCATCATCAGGCGAAAGCCGATGAAATTGGCGCAGTCAAACAGTTCTGTAGTTTTTTGGAAAACGGCGCCCACAGCGTCATGCGCGGCCGTGAACGCTTTCATAAGAAAGCCTTGCATTGTCGTATCTCCCTGGTGTCGTTTTTTAACTTTTTTATTGCCTTAAGATTACTAAAAAACCCCCAAAAGTAAATCAAAACCCGCTAAAACGCTCTAAAACACTGGCCTGTTGATGATTTTTGACAATTATTTTGGAAGGTTACGCAAATCACTTTACTGTTTTCTAGGTATTAAAACTTTTCCAAAGGTCAGGACTATGCTCAGCAACATCGATATCAATTTTTCTGCTTTCGCGATTTCAGGACTTCTTGCATTTTTACTGGGGCTCATCTGGTATCACCCGAAAATCATGGGTGGACGTTGGCGCGAAGTGCGCGGCGCTAGTGCTACGGCAATGAGCACATCGCCGCTTCCTCTTATCGCATCTTTTTTCTTATGGATGCTCGCGGCCTGTTTCTACGCATTCCTCGCAAGCTTTTTGGGTGTTGATTCGGCGGCGGGATATTTCGCCCTGTCCTGTTTGCTGTGGGTTGCATTCGCCATGCCGGGTACGCTGATGAGCTCGCTGCATACGGGCTACCCGTTCGAAGCGATGGCGATAGAAACATCACACCAACTTGGCGGATATTATATCTTCGCCGCCGTACACATTGTTTTTCTTGAAATGAAGTGGCTCTAGTCCAGAGCTTCTATATCCAGACCGATATCCAATGCGGGGGCGCTATGAGTAAGCGCCCCTACTGATATGATGTGGACGCCGGTTTCGGCTATCGCCTTGACGGTCTTTAAATTCACACCGCCCGATGCCTCGATAACGGCGCGCCCGTTGATAAGCTTTACGGCTTTCGCCATGTCGGCGGTGTTGAAATTGTCCAGCATGATGATATCCGCGCCGCCATGTTCGAGAACATCTTCCAGTTGCGCAATAGAATCAACTTCGATTTCGATCTTCACCATAAGGCCCGCGTTTTCGCGCGCCATCTGCAGGGCGGGATAAATACCGCCCGCCAGTGCGATGTGGTTGTCTTTGATCAAAATGGCGTCGTCCAGACCAAAACGGTGGTTCATACCGCCGCCCAGACGCACGGCCCGCTTTTGAAGGCTGCGCAGGCCGGGGATGGTCTTTCTCGTATCCGCGATCTTTGCGCCCGTATCTTCGATTGCGTTCACGTAAGAACGGGTGAGCGTCGCCACGCCCGACAAATGCTGGATGAAATTGAGCGCCGTGCGCTCTGCCGTGAGGATGGAACGGGCGGAACCCGTGATGATTGCGATATCTTCGCCCGCTTTCACGTCTTCGCCGTCCATTTTCAGGACTTCGATCTCGCAATCGGGGTCGGTAAGGGTAAAGGCGGCCAAACCCACCACCACGCCTGCCAGACGTCCATCCACACGCGAATTGATAACGGCGCGCGCGTCTTTGTCTAGCGGTACCACGCATTCCGTCGTGATGTCGTGGCGATGGCCCAGATCTTCTTTCAGGGCGGCACGAACGATGTCTTCAAGTACCAAAGCGGAAATCATTTGCTAAGGTCCAGCATGCGTTGAATGGGGATGATGGCGCGGGCTGCAATCGTGGGATCGACGAAAATCTCTGGCGTTTCATTCTGCAGGCATTCCAGAATTTTCGGCAAGGTGATGCGCTTCATATGCGGGCAAAGCTGGCACGGGCGCACCAATTCCATTTCTGGGTGCGCGGCTTGGATGTTGTCGGACATAGAACATTCGGTGATCAACATCACGCGGGGGGGCTTTTGACCTTCGACGTAATCGATCATCTGCTGGGTGGAACCCGCATGATCCGCTGCGTTGATAACGTCGGCGGGGCATTCAGGGTGGGCGAGTACGACCACGCCCGGATATTTTTTGCGCGCGGCTTCTATGTCGGCAACCGTGAATTTTTCATGGACGATACAACTGCCCTGCCATGTCAGGATTTTCTTTTTCGTTTGTGTCTGCGTGTACGCCGCGAGGTACTGATCGGGCAGCATGAAAACTGTGTCGGAATCCATCGCGTTGATGATTTTTATGGCGTTGCCGCTTGTCACGCATATATCGGATTCTGCTTTCACTTCGGCGGAAGTATTCACATACGCCGCAATCGGAACATTGGGATATTTCTCTCGGATCAAACGTACGTCGGCGGCGGTGATGCTTTCGGAAAGGGAGCAGCCGGCTTTCATATCCGCGATCAGAACCTTTTTGTTCATGCATAAAACCTTGGAAGTCTCCGCCATGAATTTCACACCGCATTGGACGATAATATCGGCTTCAGTTTTCGCGGCTTCGCGCGCCAACGCCAAAGAATCGCCGACGATATCGGCAATGCCGTGGAAGATGTCGGGCGTCATGTAGTTGTGGGCGAGGATAACTGCGTTCTTTTCTTTTTTCAGGCGGTTGATCTCGAAGATGATCGGCGCGACAGCTTCCCAATAAGTTTCGTCATACTGGTTTTTCAGTATGTTCCAGATGGGGGCGGTGGCGCGTGCCACTTCGGGCGTGTAGGACAGGTTCGTCATGCGGCGGTTTTATAGAAAAACGGCTGTTTTTGCAAAGAATTCTTCACGTCTGTTTGGCCCATTTCTGCAGTTTATACTGGGCACGTATGTGCGGAACGCCATGCTTTTGCTCGTATTTCTCGTAAAACAGCTGGTGATGGGCTTCGGCGGGCCAGAATTTGCCGTGCTGCTCTACCGTTGTGACGATAGGTTTTTTCCAGTATTTCTGATTTTCCACGGCTTCGATCATCCGCTCGGCCTGCTCCTTTTGTTCCGCATCGTGATAAAAAATCACCGATCTGTAATGATCGCCGCGATCTACCCATTGCCCGCCCGCATCGGTGGGGTCGTGCGCGAGAGTGAGGAAATGCAGGAGTAACTCAGCGTAAGAAATCTTATTGGGATCATAATAGATTTCGGTGGTTTCGGCATGGCCGCTTTTGCCGCCATAAATATCGCGGTCGGTGGGGTTTGCGACATGACCGCCCTCGTAACCCGATCTTGTGTAGAGAACGCCCTCAATCCGCCTGAATTCCGATTCGATGCACCAAAAACACCCGCCCGCAAATGAAGCAAAGGGCGCGTTTTCAGGGAGTTGGGGGAGGATGGTGCTTGCGATCATCATGTCTTGATCTAATATGGTGTTATTCAAGGAGTCTTTCAAGACATGGCCGATGCTGCAATTGCGCAAGAAATAGCCCCCCAAGGCGCGAAAAGATCCATCTTTGCGTGGTGCTTGTATGATTGGGCGAACTCGGCGTTTTCGACCGTCGTCATCACCTTCGTGTTTTCCGTGTTTTTCGCGCGCGGCATGGTGGGCGATGAAACGCAAGGCGCGCAGATGTGGAGCTACGCGGTTGCCATATCCGGTATCGCCATCGCCATCCTCGGCCCCGTCTTCGGAGCGATTGCAGACCATTCCGGCCGCCGCAAGACATGGATCTTTTGGTTGTCCATTCTTTGCATCATCGGAACGGGCTTGCTCTGGTTCGCGCAGCCGGTGGCGAGCAATGTCAACATCATCTTCATTCTGGGCTGCGTGATCGTCGCCAATATCGGCTACGAACTCGGCATCGTGTTCTACAACTCCATGCTCACACATGTGGCGCCCAAACATCTTATAGGCCGCGTGTCGGGATGGGCGTGGGGTTTGGGTTATCTCGGAGGGCTTCTCGCGCTGGCGCTGGCTTTGTTCGGCCTCATGGGCGTGGGCGATATGGAGCCATGGTTCGGCGTAAGCGGGCAGGATTCCGCGAACGTTCGCGCCACGGGCCCTCTGGCCGCGATATGGTTCCTCGTATTCATGATCCCGATGTTCTTGTGGACGCATGATATCGAACGCTCGCCGTTGCCGATGGGCGAAGCCATCCGCTTGGGCTTCAAGCAACTCGGCCGCACATTGCGCGAAGTCAAACACCATAAAAACCTCGCGCAATTTCTGGTGGCTTCTGCTGTGTACCGCGACGGGCTGAACACGCTTTTCACCGTCGGTGGTTTGTATGCAGCGGGCGTCTACAAAATGGATTTCATCGAAATTCTTTTCTTTGGCATCGGGCTTAACGTCACGGCGGGTGTCGGCGCGTTTTTGTTCGCGCATCTCGATGACAAGATCGGCTCCAAACGCACCATCGTTATTTCGCTGATCGGTTTGATTATCGCGGGTTCGGCTGTGCTTATGTCCCATGACAAACTTGTTTTCACCGGTCTGGCTTTGCTGCTCGGCCTATTCATGGGGCCGGTACAGGCTGCATCCAGAACACTCGCAGGTCGTCTTGCCCCCGCAGGCATGGTCGCACAGACATATGGTTTATATGCCTTCACGGGCAAATCGGTAGCCTTCATGGGGCCTTTGGCCTATGCCGCCGCCACGCATTATTACGGCCTGCAGCAAGCGGGCATGTTTTCAATTATACTGTTCTGGATTTTGGGTCTGGGACTTTTGACATGGGTGGAGGAGCGCCGTGACGATTAAACCCAAACTTTCCCCGAATTTCGATGACCGCAAAGGCGTAACGCCCTCACTGATTATCCTGCATTACACAGGCATGGAAGAAGCGAAAGCCGCATTGAAACGCCTGATAGATCCCGAATCGAAAGTCAGCGCGCATTACACGGTCGATGAAGACGGTACGGTCTATCAGCATGTGGATGAGAGCATGCGCGCATGGCACGCTGGCCATTCTTTCTGGCGCGGACAAAACGACATCAACGCGCATTCCATCGGCATCGAACTTGTGAACCCTGGACATGAATGGGGATATCGTCCGTTCACAGGGCACCAGATGAAAAGCTTGAACGAACTTTGCTTGGATATCATGGTCCGCAACGAAATCGAATTCGAAAACGTGCTGGGCCATTCCGATATCGCGCCTTCGCGCAAACAAGACCCCGGCGAATATTTCCCGTGGCATGAACTGGCGCGCCACGGCATTGGCGCGTGGCCTGACCCGTCCGATGACGATGTGGTGAGGGCGGGCGGCATCAATATCGAACGCGCGCTGCTTGATTTTGGGTATGATCCGCGGGTGAAACTGCGTGAGAATATCACGGCCTTTCAACGCCATTTCGTGCCCGAAGCCTTCGTCAACGGCCATGCGGGAGAGGCTGATTCTGTTACCAAAATCCGGCTCTACGCCTTGCTTGCAGGGCATTTTCTTGAACCCGATCTCAATAAGTGATACAACGCCCGCTACTGGCCGGAAGGCTGGACGGCCGCGGCGTTTGCCGAGGAAAGTCCGGGCTTCACGGAAATACGGTGCCGGATAACGTCCGGACGGGGCAACCCGATGGAAAGTGCAACAGAAAAACAAACCGCCGATGGCTCGCCATAGCAATATGGCTTGATCAGGTAAGGGCGAAACGGTGCGGTAAGAGCGCACCGCGGACTTGGTAACAAGGACGGCATGGCAAACCCCACCGGAAGCAAGACCAAATAGGAATGACATATGCCCGCGTTTCCGGGGTCGTTATTCGGGTAGGTTGCTACAGGTGTTTGGCAACAAACATCGCAGAGGAATGGTCGTCGGTGGCGCAAGCCATTACAAAACCCGGCTTATAGGCCTTCCGGCTAGTTTTTATTTATCGATTATAGTTTCAAATCATTGCTTTTTGCGAACGGGCTGGCCATGCCGACGGTGCGAAACGCAACCGCCGCGGCCTTGGCGCCAAAATCTTTCAGCATCTCAACCACTGTTTTGCCTTCCGCCGTTTGATCGAATTTCGGTGCAAGGGCATCGATGGTGCGAAAACGCAAGACGATTTCATTGTCGCAATCAGGATGTGCCTTGACGCCGCGGGCTAGCAAAAGTTCCACCAGACCTGTGGGGAATTCTTCGCCGCGCTGGCGTGCGCTTTCAATGGCGAGGTCCACAAGGCTTCCCTTCATAACGCCGTCTTTGACGGCGAAGGTGACTTCCTGATGGGCATCCGCATACGCGTTGATGAGCTGGGATGCAATTCCTGCACGCAGATGTTTGCACGCTGTGCGCAGGCACAGATCTTCCCCATATGCCGCAACCAATCGGCTCAGTTCCGCTCCGCATTCATCAATGGGCACATTTCTTTGCATGAAGGCGTTTAAAGGCGCCTCTTCGGTAATTTTAGACATATCTCTCACACCCGTCTTATTCTTATTGTTTATAGAAGCGGGAAATTATGCCCGTTTCTTACTTTTGTAAATCCAAATAAAACAGCCCGCACCAATTTCCGGGACGGGCTGTTTTACTTTCATAAGTCTTTGTTTCTTAGGCCAGGTTTATGAAACCTGCTTTTTGAAACAGCGATATGGCTTTGTCGAGTTCAGCGGATTGGTAGGCAGAAAAAGCGATAGTTCCCACATACAGTCCACCACTCACGGCAAGCGCCATGACGATCAGTATCATAAGCATTAGTTATACTCCCCACACACACATTGAGTATTAAGTTGCTAAGTGAGCATAGAGTTACCATAACAATTTATAACGGGCAAGGTTTTTTTCATAAATAATTATTTTTTCTTATAACTAATTGAAATATATATAAAATATCATATTATAATAAGCTTGTTTATAACACAGGAACAAACAAAGATATCCACAGATATGCGTATTTCCTGTGGAGGAGTCTGTGGAAATCGCTACGCGCCGTTGCTCAACCCCCAAAACCCATGCTATCCCATAAATATCCATGCTATACCAATAAGGAACGGTGTGGGCTCCTAAGGTTTTCTCACACATCGGTTTCCAAGGACTTCCGCACGCTGCATGGCACTGTTTCTGTCAACGCATATCAATAAGGTCGATAAGAAGGGACGCGTCTCCGTGCCTGCCCAATTCCGCGATCAATTGTCGGCCGAAGCGTTTCAGGGAATCGTTCTATTCCGCTCCCACGCGCATCCAGCGCTCGAAGGTTTCGCATGGTCCTACATGGAGGAAATCTCCCGCCGCCTTGAAAATTTCGATCTGTTCTCCGCAGAGCAGGATGATCTCGCCACCACCGTGTTCGGTGAGTCCGTGCAACTCGCATTCGATGGCGAAGGCCGTGTTGTATTGCCGGTCGATCTGATGCGATTCGCGGGCGTCGTCGAACAGGCAGCGTTCGTAGGTTTGGGAAACAAGTTTCAAATCTGGGATGCCGCAGAACTCGAAAAACGCCGCACCGAAGCGCGCCGCAATGTGCGCGACAAAAACCTGACACTGCCGAAAGGGGAAGCCGCATGAATCACTTCCCCGTGATGCTGCCCGAAGTATTGGCGACTCTGTCTCCCAAAGACGGCGAAGTCTATGTCGACGGCACGTTTGGGGCAGGGGGTTACACCCGCGCGTTTTTGGAATCTGCAGATGGCACGGTGATTGCAATCGACCGCGACCCCGCCGCCATTTCCCGCGCCAATGCGATGAAGGATGAATTCGGAGAACGTTTAATTTTCATCCACGGACGCTTCGGCGACGCGCTGGAGCTGGTCAAGGCTGCAGGCTACGAACAGGTCGATGGTTTCGTCCTCGATGTCGGTGTATCAAGCATGCAATTCGACGAAGCCCAACGCGGCTTCTCCTTCCGCTTCGATGCGCCGCTCGATATGCGTATGGACACGTCTTTGGGCGATACCGCCGCCGATCTCGTCAACACGATGGAAGAAGAAGACCTCGCAAATCTCATTTACAAATACGGCGATGAACGCAAATCCCGCTATATCGCCCGCGCCGTGGTGGAAAGACGCCCCATCACCACCACGTTGCAGCTGGCCGATCTCATCCGCGAAGTCGTTTTTAAATCCCCCAAGGACAAGATAGACCCCGCCACGCGCACGTTTCAGGCGCTGCGCATCGCCGTCAACGATGAACTAGGCGAACTCGAACGCGGCCTTGTTGCCGCCGAAAAACTTTTGAAAGAGGGCGGCCGTCTCGTCGTCGTCTCCTTCCACTCCCTCGAAGACGGCATCGTCAAATCGTTTCTCTACGAACGCACCGGTAAAACGCCAAACGTTTCCAAATACCTCCCTCTTGCGCAAGACAATTCCCCGCGCACTTTCACCCTCTATCCGAAAAAACCCCTCGATCCTTCAGAATCCGAAACCTCCCAAAATCCACGTTCCCGTTCCGCACGCCTCCGCGGTGCAGTTAGAAGAGGGGACGCATGAGATTATTCCGCATTTCCAATTTTCTCTCGCTCGTTGTCGCCACCGCGTTCGGCGTGCTGTTGTTCTGGACATCGCAAGCGGTTCAGCAAAAAGAAGATCAACTGGGTGAACTGAAAAATAACCTCGCGCAGGAAACTGAAACCGTGCGCGTGCTCGGCGTGGAATGGGATTATCTGAACCGTCCGCAGCGCCTTGAAAAAATGGCGGTCGAGCATCTGGGCATGGAATTGCCCTCCGCCACCGAAGTCGTCAAGCAGGTTAAGGATATTCCTGAACCAAGCCCGCTGATCATTCCCTACAATCCCGAATTGGCGCAGGAAGTATCGGCGCAAGTCCCCGCAAAACCGCCCCAGCAAAAATCCATACCGCTAAAGGCTGAAACCATTTCGCCTTCGAAGGCCGACAAACAAAGCTTTGATAAACTGATTCAGAGCTTGGATGGAGGCACGGATGAATAATTTCAACCGCGCCAAAATTCAGGTTTCGGGACAAAAACGCTCCGTGCTCGATATGGCGCGCTCGCGCCTGATGCTGCTTTCATTATTCTTTATAATCACCTATATCGTTATAGCCGCGCGCATCTTTGACCTCACCATCATTCAGGGAGAAATGAAAAAGGGTGAAGAAACGGTATCGATGCTGGAAGCCGAACCGGTGCAAAAGAAAATCGCACACCGCGCCGATATTCTGGACCGCAATGGCATCATCCTCGCACGCTCTTTGAAAACTGCATCACTTGCCGCAGACCCCGAACTGATCCCCGACAAACAAATCGTTGCCAAAGACCTCATCAAAATCTTTCCCGAACTCACCTACGGCGAAACGCTCAAAAAACTGCAGGAACCTCGCCGTTTCGTATGGATAAAACGCAATATGACGCCGGACGATCAATACAAAATTTTGTATCTCGGCCATCCGGGTCTTTCGTTCATGGAAGAGGAACGCCGTTTGTATCCGCAAGGGCCCTTGGCCTCCCACATTGTAGGCTTCACGAACACGGATGATCGCGGCCTCGCTGGTCTCGAAGCAGGTTTCGACAAGCTTCTGATGGAAAGCGGCGAGCCGTTGATGACCACCATCGATGTGCGCGTTCAACACGCGCTTCGCCGTGAAACCGCCAACGCCATCAAAAAATTCAACGCGGTCGCAGGCGCGGGTGTGGTGATGGATGTCAACACGGGCGAAATTCTTGCCGCGGTTTCGCTACCTGATTTTGATCCGCACAAGGTGAATGACAAAGACAAGAACACGATGTTCAACCGTTTGACGCTCGGCGTATTCGAACCGGGATCCACGTTTAAAATCTTTACCACCGCCGCCGCCATCGAAAACGCAGGCGCGGGCATGGGCGCAACTTATGATGCCACAAAGCCTTTAAAGGTCGGCCGTTTCACGATCAGCGATTACCACGCCGAAAAACGCGTCATGACATTGCCTGAAGTCTTCATGCATTCTTCTAATATCGGCTCCGTCAAAATGGCGCAACAGGTGGGCACCGAACAATTCCAGAATTTCCTGTCCGATCTCGGCCTGTTCAAAGCCCCCGATATCGAAATCCCCGAAGTCGGCGCGCCGCTTATTCCCAAGCCATGGAAAGAAATCAACACAATGACGGCGGCTTTCGGCCATGGTATTGCCGTATCGCCGTTGCAGCTTGTCACCGCCTCAAGCTCGATTATGAACGGTGGCATTTTGGTGAAACCCACTTTGGTATTGGATAAAACGCTCAAAAAAGACAAAGGCAATTCTATTCGCGTCGTCTCTGAAAAAACTGCACACCGTATGCGCCAGCTAATGCGCCTTGTTGTTACGGGTGGCACGGGCGGCAATGCCGACGTCGCGGGTTACAACGTCGCGGGCAAAACCGGCACGGCCGAAAAAGATTCTGGCGGCAAATACGATCAAAACAAACTGCGCTCAAGCTTCATGGCGTTCTTCCCCGCGGAAAATCCCAAATACGCGGTTTACATTCTGGTGGATGAACCCAAAGGCAACAAGGAAAGCTACGGTTACGCCACGGCGGGCTGGGTTGCCGCGCCGGCTGTTAAAAAAGTCATTGAATCCATTGTAGCGATCGAAGGTATCAAGCCGCAGGACAGCGACGAACTCGGCGGTACGCTCGATGCTTACGTGAAAACTAAAGAACAGATAGCAAAGGAGAAGCAGCTTGCAGCTCTCGCAGCTCACTAATACTCCACGCGATATGGAGATCACTGGCATCACCGCGGATTCACGTCAGGTTAAAAAGGGATATTTGTTCGCGGCCATTCCAGGAAATAAACTCGACGGCTCGAAATTCGTCGAGGACGCCGTCATGCATGGCGCCATCGCGATCATTGCGCCCAAAGGCACAAAACTCCCCGAAGGCAGCGATGCTGTCTTGCTCGAAGTAGAAAACCCCAGAAAAGAACTCTCCCGCATCGCGTCCTGTTTCTACGAACTCCAGCCCGATGTCATCGCGGCGGTAACGGGGACGAGCGGTAAGACATCTACGGTTTCTTTCACGCAGCAACTCTGGAATTTGTTCGGCATCTCCAATTCTGCTTCTCTCGGCACGCTTGGCGTAGTAACGAACGGCGTAACGCGCTCGGGTTCCCTCACCACGCCCGATACGGTTTCGCTTCATGCAGAACTTGCCGATCTCGCGGCTGTGGGTATTACACATTTGGCGATGGAAGCTTCCAGCCACGGTCTGGATCAATACAGGCTGGACGGCGTGCACGTAACGGTCGCTGGCTACACCAATCTTTCACGCGATCATCTCGACTACCACGAAACGATTGAAAAATATTTTGCATCCAAAGCACGTCTTTTTTCGGATGTACTGGAACGTCAGGGCACGGCCGTGTTGAACGCCGATGACGAATATTGCGAAAAGCTGCAGGAAATCTGCAAAAAAGCAGGTCACAGATATCTGACATACGGCGAAAAGGGCAAAGATATCTGCCTTTTCAAACGCATGCCCAAACCATTGGGGCAAGACATTACGCTCGAAGTCATGGGCAACAAATATGATCTCACCTTACCGCTGGTCGGACATTTTCAGGTGATGAATGCGCTCTGCGCGCTCGGCCTCGTGCTCGCAGGCGATGGCGATTCTCAAATCATCACACCGCTGCTGGCCAAACTCGAAGGCGTACCAGGCCGTTTGCAATTGGTGCAGGGTCATCCCAAAGGCGCCGCCGTCTATGTTGATTACGCCCACAAGCCAGCGGCGGTTGAGGCTGTGCTGAACACGCTGCGCCCGCATACCGAAGGACGTTTGATTACGATTCTCGGCTGCGGAGGCAACCGCGACAAAGGCAAACGCCCGATCATGGGGCGCATCGCGACGGGTTTGTCCGATCTTGTCATCGTGACGGATGACAACCCGCGCTACGAAGACGCCGCCTCCATCCGCGCCGATATTCTCGAAGGCGCGCATGGTGCCACGGAAATCGCCGATCGCAAAGAAGCCATCGAATGGGGCATTTCCCAATTGAAAAAAGGGGACGTGCTCGTGATCGCGGGCAAGGGGCACGAACAAGGACAGATTATCGGAGATATCGCCGAACCGTTCGACGATGTCGAAGTGGCCAAGAAAACTATCAAACACATGAAGACAGACAGGAAAGCAGTATGAGCGGATCAAACACATTGTGGAGCGCAAAGGAAGCGGCAATTGCCACGGATGGTCTTACGACCGGAAGCTGGGCGGCTACGGGCGTTTCGATTGATTCCCGCACTGTAAAAGCCGGTGATCTGTTTATCGCGCTTACGGGTGAAAATGGCGATGGTCATGCCTATGTTGCCGATGCAATTAACAAGGGCGCGGTAGGTGCCATCGTGTCGCACCATGTCGATGGTATTCCCGAAGATAAAATCCTCATCGTCGCCGACACGTTTAAAGCCTTGCAAGCGCTGGGCTATGCGTCGCGTGCACGCACGGGCGCAAAAACCATCGCGATCACGGGCAGCGTAGGTAAGACGGGTACGAAAGAAATGCTCGCCGCCGCTTTTGGCGCGCAAGGTCAAACCCATGCGAGCATCAAAAGCTACAACAACCACTGGGGCGTACCGTATTCGCTCTCATCCATGCATGCGGGTTCCGATTTCGGCATTTTCGAAGTGGGAATGAACCATGCCGATGAAATCACACCGCTCTCGCAAATGATCGCGCCCGATATTGCAATCATCACCACGGTCGAAGCCGTGCATATCGCGAACTTCGATAACGGCGAAGAAGGAATCGCCGATGCGAAAGGTGAAATATTCGATGGCATGAAAGAAGGCGGAGTCGCTATACTCAATGCCGACAACAAATGGTTTCAACGCCTATCCGATAAAGCAATCGCCAAAGGTCTGAAAGTTATCTCCTTCGGGGAAAAAGATTCCGCCGATGTAAAGTTGACGAATTTTATCGTCGCCGCGAACGGAAGCCGCATCGAAGCCGACATCATGGGTGATAAAATTTCCTTCACCATGCAATCGACGGGCAAACATCTGGCCATGAACGCGCTCTCGGTTCTGGCGGCCATCAAAATCTCCGGCGGAAATCTGAGCAAAACAACTAAGGCACTCGGCAAGATCGAACCACTCGCAGGCCGCGGTAAACATGAATATCTGGATATCGGTGATAAAAACAATCCAGTCATCCTGATCGATGAAAGCTACAACGCATCGCCCGTCGCGATGAAGGCCGCATTCCGCGTGCTTGCGATGGTTGATCCGGGCAGGGGCGGCCGCCGCATCGCCGTGCTGGGCGATATGTACGAACAAGGCTCGGACGGTGCGCGCATCCACCGTGATCTCGTAGTGCCTTTGGAAGCCGCAGGCGTACATCTTGTTTATACCAGCGGTCCTTTGATGAAAAATCTGTACGATGCACTCCCGCAGGACAAACGCGGCGCACATGTCGACGACACAAGGGAATTGGCAAAAATTGTGCCCGATGTACTGGTTCCGGGCGATGTGGTAATGGTAAAAGGCTCACGCGGGGGCGGCGAAAAGCCGCGTATGCAACTGGTTGTCGAAGCCCTGCGCACGTTACCCGAAAAACTGAAGAAGAAAGGTATTGGCGCTTAAATGCTCTACAATCTCCTCGCTCCCTACGCGGATGATTTTATTCTATTCAACCTTATACGCTATCTGACCTTCAGGACGGGCGCGGCGGTTATGACGGCACTGGTTATATGTTTCTTCATCGGCAAACCGACCATCAACTGGCTCAAGAAAAAACAAAAAGAAGGCCAACCCATCCGTAGTGACGGTCCTGAAGGCCATTTGAAAAAGGCCGGCACACCCACCATGGGCGGTTTGATGATTTTGATTTCTGCGGGCATTTCCGTTTTGCTCTGGTCCGATCTTTCCAATCCGTATGTGTGGATCGTCGCGGGCGTTATCATCGGTTTCGGCCTTATCGGAGCGGCGGACGATTACGCGAAGCTCACCAAACGCTCCCATCACGGCATTCCCGGAAAAGTGCGCCTGCTATTTGAATTTGGCATAGCAAGTTGCGCCATCGCCGCATATTTGCATTTCACGCCCAACAATATCGATACGGGCTTGGCGATACCATTCTTGAAAGATTATCTCGTGCCGCTCGGCATTCTTTTCATTCCTTTTGCCATGCTGGTCATCGTCGGCGCATCGAACGCGGTGAACTTGACGGATGGACTCGATGGTCTTGCTATCGTGCCTGTCATGATCGCCGCCGCCTGTTTTGGCCTGATCGCGTACTTCGTCGGTAACGCGGTTTATGCGCCATATCTGGGCATCACCTTTATCCAAGGCACAGGTGAACTCGCTATTATCTGCGGCGCGCTTATCGGTGCGGGGATGGGGTTCTTGTGGTTCAACGCACCGCCTGCGATGGTTTTTATGGGTGATACGGGTTCCTTGGCGATGGGCGCTGGCTTGGGCGCAACCGCCATGGTCGTCAAACATGAAATCGTTCTGTGCGTCATCGGCGGCTTGTTCGTTTTAGAAACCATTTCCGTCATCATTCAAGTGGTATCCTTTAAACTCACGGGCAAGCGCGTTTTTGCCATGGCGCCGCTGCATCACCATTTTGAAAAGAAAGGCTGGTCCGAACCCACCATCGTCATCCGATTCTGGATTATCGCGATGATATTGGCGCTGATCGGTTTGGCGACGTTGAAACTCAGATGATAAACACCGCGCCCTTCGTCAGAACCTTGAAAGACAAGCCCGTCGCCATTTTTGGCCTCGGGCTTTCAGGTATGGCGACGGCGCGTTCGCTCTTGTCGGCAAAGGCCCGCGTGGTCGCGTGGGACGATAGCGAGGAAACGCGTATGAATGCGGAACGCGAAGGCATTCCCGTTTTCGATTTTGTTTTCGGCGGCATGGAAGGCTATGGCGCACTCATTCCCGCACCCGGCGTTCCGTTACATTATCCCGAGCCGCATAAGGCGATCATACAGGCGCGCGGCTATGCCGTAGAAGTTCTGGGTGATATGGAAATTTTGCACCGCTGCGACCACGGCAAAAAAACTATCGGCATCACGGGCACGAACGGAAAATCCACCACCACCGCGCTCATCCATCACATATTAAAAGAAACGGGTTTCGATGCCGTGCTGGGCGGCAATATCGGTAGGCCTGTGCTCGATCTGACCATGCCTAAATTCAACGGCGTGTTTGTGCTGGAAATGTCCTCGTACCAGATTGATCTGTGCCCGACCTTTCACCCCGATATTGCAATACATATAAATGTAACGCCCGACCATCTCGACCGCCACGGCACGATGGAAGAATACGCGGCGTCCAAAGCACGCATCTTCGAGGGGCTGGGCGTTGCGGTCTGTGGCGTGGATGATAGTTATTCCGCCGCCATGCTGGATAAGGTCGTGAAGGCGGGCTTACGCAAAGCCATTCCAGTTTCTGTGAAAAAGGAAGTTTCTGGCGGCATATATATAAAAGACGGCCATCTGATCGACAATATCAGTGAAAAACCCGTGGATGCTGGGCCGATCAACAATATCCCAACGCTACCTGGTATCCACAACGCACAGAATATTTGCGCCGCTTATGCCGCCTGCCGTTCGATGGGGATGGAGGCGGATGAGATTCTAAAGCATACGCGCAGTTTCGCGGGGCTCCAGCACAGACAGTTTTTGTCCCGCATCATCAACGGCGTTTCCTATATCAACGACAGTAAGGCAACCAACGCCGAAGCGACCAGCAAAGCGCTCGCCTGCTACCACAACATTTATCTTATTGCAGGCGGTCGTCCCAAGACGGGCGGACTGAGCGGTCTGGAACAATATGTGGACCGCATCCGCCATGTGTTATTGCTGGGCGAGGCGATGGATGATTTTGCGAACTGGTGCGCTAAAATGGGCGTGCCGCATACGAAAAGCTTCTCTCTCGATGTCGCGGTACTCGAAGCACATTATATGGCGCAATCAAAACGTGGCCAGCCGGGCGGCGCGGGATGTGTCCTGCTTTCTCCCGCCTGCGCGTCGTGGGATCAATTTAAAAACTTCGAACACAGGGGCGATGTGTTCATGTCTTTGGTCAATTCCTTATCCGAGGATACAAACGCATGAATTTTTTCGCCCGCACCGACAAATCCTTTCTGGGAAAATGGTGGTGGACCGTAGACCGCGTCACGCTCGCTATTCTTTTGACCATCTGCATTTTCGGTGTGGTGCTGGTGACGGCGGCTTCGCCTTCGGTGGCGGAGCGCATCGATGCTTCTCCGAACCATTTCATTATCCGCCATATTATCTATCTTGTTCCTTCCATTGCATTGCTCATCGGGATTTCTATGGCGAATTTGCAATATGTCTGGCGCGCCGCTTTGGTTGTACTGGGCCTTTCACTCTTTATGATGGTGCTGGTGCCGATCTTTGGTGACGAAGTGAAGGGCGCACAGCGCTGGTTGGGTGTGGGTCCGTTATCGATCCAGCCGAGCGAACTCGTTAAACCCGCTTTCCTCGTCGTCGCGGCATGGCTGATCGCGCGGCAAAAAGAAAAACCTGAATTCAAAGGCACATGGTTTGCCTTCGGATTATATGGCCTTGTCGTTCTGCTTTTGGTGCTGCAACCCGATATGGGTATGACGTTTATCGTCACCGCGACGTTCTTCACCATCGTGTTTCTGGCGGGGATGCCGTTCCGTTACATCATCTTGCTCTCTGCGCTTGGCGTCGGTGCGTCGGTTCTGGTGTATTTCTCCTTCGATCACGTACAAAGCCGCGTGGATCGTTTCTTAAATCCCGAAACGGGAGATACGTATCAGATTTCGCGCTCGCTTCAGGCATTCCATCATGGAGGCTTGCTCGGCACGGGCGCGGGGCAGGGGACGGTAAAGATGACCATCCCCGATGCGCACGCGGATTTCATTTTCGCGGTGGCGGGTGAGGAGCTTGGCATGCTTATGACCGTTCTTCTCGTGGGGCTTTACGGATATGTCATCGTGCGCGGGTACAACAGGATCATGGATACCGACAATGTATTTGTCATTCTGGCATCGGGCGGCATTCTGACGCTATTCGGCTTACAGGCGCTTATAAATATGGGCTCCAGCATCCATCTTCTGCCCACGAAAGGCATGACCCTGCCGTTTATCAGTTATGGCGGTTCATCCTTGTTATCATCGGGGCTTGGCATGGGTATGTTGCTCGCCCTAACGCGGCGGCAGGGGCGTTCCGGTATCGCCCGCGGCGGATTATCCATCCGCCCCATCGGAGGAAATGTAAAATGAGTATGAATGACGGTATAAAATCTGCACCGAAACTAATTCTTCTCTCAGCGGGCGGAACGGGCGGGCACATGTTCCCCGCCGATGCATTGGCGCAGGATTTGCTCTCGCGCGGCTACCGCGTCGCGCTTGCCACCGACATACGCGGTAAAAGATTCGAACCCTTCGCGGGCGGCATTCCCATCCATGTTTTGAAATCAGGCACTATAGGCGCAGGACTATTCCGCAAAGTAAAATCGGTTGTCTCGCTCGGCGTGGGGTATTTTCAGGCGCGCAAATTATTATCCGATTTAAAACCCGCCGTTGTGATCGGCTTCGGCGGCTATCCATCCGTGCCTGCCGTCTATGCCGCGCAGAAGATGAAAATCCCCACCATCATCCACGAACAAAACGCCATTCTGGGCCGCGCGAATGTATTCCTTGCGCCCAAGGCCGAAAAAATCGCTGTCGCGTGGGCGCATGTTGAAGGTCTCGAAAGCTCCGATGAAGCGCGCGCGGTCGTCACGGGCAATCCCGTCCGCCCCGATATCTCGGGCCTTTACAACAAACCGTACCCGACGATAGAACAGGATGGCACTTTGCGCATCTTCATTACTGGCGGCTCTCAAGGCGCCTCCGTGTTCTCGGATGTGATGCCGCTCGCGCTCGCGCGTTTGCCCGCGCATCACCGCACAAGATTGGAAATCGTCCAGCAATGCCGCGACGAAGACATTGAAAAAGTGCAGCGTATTTACGATGACGCGCATATCAAATGCGATCTGCGCCCGTTCTTCAAAGACATGGCGTTGCAGCTAGAAAAATGCCATCTAGTTATCGCGCGTTCGGGCGCAGGCACCGTTTCCGAAGTTACCACGGCGGGACGCCCTGCGATTTTCGTGCCCTATCCACACCACGCCGACCAGCAACAAAAACGCAATGCCGATGCCGTCGCCGATGCGGGCGGCGCGTGGGTGATGACACAAAACGGCTTTACGCCCGAGGCGCTTTTGGCGCGTCTAGAAACCTTCCTGCAAAACCCGGAAACGCTCTTCCGCGCCGCCGAAAATGCCCGTTCCTGCGGACGTCCCGATGCAGCCCGAAAGCTCGGAAATATCGTCATGGCTATGGCTTCGGGCTGGGACAAACACCCACAAGGCTAAATCTTGTAATTTTGGCGGCAAACCGCTAGTTTGTGGGCTATGAGAATAGTCCCGCAAAGCGTTGGCACATTGCATTTCATCGGCATCGGCGGCATCGGTATGTCCGGCATCGCCGAAGTTCTGCACGCGCTCGGCTACAAGGTCCAAGGCTCCGATATCGCGGACGGCTACAATATCGAGCGCCTGCACAAAAAAGGCATCGAAGTTTTCGTTGGTCACAAATCCGAAAATGTCGAAGGCGCGGCCATCGTCGTCGTTTCCTCCGCAATCAAATCCGACAATCCCGAATTGATCGCCGCACGGATGCAAAAACTTCCCGTCGTCCGCCGCGCCGAAATGCTCGCCGAATTGATGCGCCTAAAAATGGCGATCGCGATTGCGGGTACGCACGGCAAGACGACTACCACCTCGATGGTCGGCGCGATGTTGGAAGAGGGCAATTTCGATCCCACCGTCATCAATGGCGGCATCGTCCACAAATACGGCACCAACACGCGGATGGGGGCATCCGAATGGATGGTGGTCGAGGCGGATGAGTCCGACGGCACCTTCACCAAACTTCCCGCAACGGTCGCGGTGGTCACGAACATAGATCCCGAACATCTCGATCATTACGGCGATTATGATTCTATCAAAGCGGCGTTCCGCCATTTCATAGAAAACATCCCGTTCTATGGCTTTGCCGTGCTCTGCACGGATCACCCTGCTGTGCAGGCGATGATCCCCGATTTGTCGGACCGCATTGTGGTGACCTATGGATTCAACCCGCAGGCCGATGTTCAGGCTACCAATATCCGTCAGCAAAGTGACGGCAGTATCTTCGATGTTACCTTCGCCGAAAACGTCAACGGCGAAACCCTGACGCTCAAAGACGTCTTCCTACCGATGCTGGGCCAGCACAACGTGCAAAACTCTCTGGCGGCTCTTGCTATCGCGCGCCGCATGAATATTCCCGCAGCCTCCATGAAAACCGCGCTTAAAAACTTTTCCGGCGTCAAACGCCGCTTCACCAAAACGGGCGAAGTGGGCGGCATCACGATCATCGATGATTACGGACACCACCCCGTGGAAATCACGGCGGTGCTCAAGGCCGCGCGTCAGGCGGTGGAGGGAACATCGGGCAAAGTCATCGCCGTGGTCCAGCCGCACCGCTACACGCGCTTGTCCTCGCTATTTGATGATTTCTGCACCTGCTTCAACGATGCTGATTCCGTAATCGTGGCTGATGTTTATGCCGCGGGCGAAAACCCCATCAAAGGCGCGGATAAGGACTCGCTTGCCAACGGTTTGACGGGTTGCGGCCATAAAAATGTAACAACGCTGCCCAATGCTGATGCTCTGGCCACCATGGTAGCGGATCAGGCGCGCGCAGGGGACTTCGTCATTTGCCTCGGCGCGGGCGACATCACCAAATGGGGTTATGCGCTTCCCGCGCAACTCGAAGAAATTTTCGCGTCAACGCGCAAACAACGGGCGTAAATGACTCAAACTCAAATCAAATCGGCGGAATTGCCGTCCGTCCGCGGCCGTTACACGGATAACTTCCCGCTGGGTGAATCGGGCTGGTTCAAATGCGGCGGTAAGGCCGAAGTGCTTTTCAAACCCGCCGATCTTTTGGATCTTCAAAATTTCCTGAAAAAAACTCCCCGCGAAATCCCCGTCCATATTTTCGGCGCGCTTTCGAACACCATCATTCGAGATGGCGGTCTTTCGGGCGTCACAATAAGACTCGGCCGCGAATTTGCGGGAATCGAAACCAACGGCGAAACGGTAAAGGCTGGAGCCTTGGCCCTCGATGCCAACGTGGCACAAGTTGCGGCGGAGGCGGGAATAGGCGGTCTGGAATTTTTCAGCGGCATTCCGGGAACGATAGGAGGCGCGCTGCGCATGAACGCTGGCTGTTATGGCACCGAGACCAAAGATGTTCTGGTGCGGTGCGAGGCGATTGACCGCAACGGAAATATCCATACGCTGAACCCTGCACATATGCACATGACCTATCGCCATGTCGAAGTACCCGAAGATTTCATTTTCGTTTCAGCAACATTCAAAGGTCAAAAAGAGAATGCAGATAATGTCTTGGAACGCATAGCTGAGATTAAAGTAAAACGTGAAGCGTCCCAACCCATCCGTGAAAAGACTGGCGGATCCACCTTCGCCAACCCCCCTGATAAAAAAGTGTGGGAATTGATTGATGCGGTCGGCGGCCGCGGGCTTAAAGTCGGCGGCGCGGTTATGTCCGAAAAACACTGCAATTTTATGATCAACGAAGGCGACGCCTCGGCGGCGGACCTCGAATCTCTGGGGGAAGAATTACGCAAAAGGGTTTCCGATAAATTCGGAATCACCCTACGGTGGGAAATCAAACGAGTAGGATTATCGGCATGAAGAAAAATGTGGCCCTTTTGGTTGGCGGCTGGAGCTCGGAGCGTGAAGTCTCCCTTATGAAAGGCGTGCATATCGAGGCCGCGCTGAAGGAATCCGGATATTCCGTTAAAACCATAGATGTATCGCGCGATATTCAAAAACTGGTGAAGGCGCTGGACGCGGCAAAACCCGATGTCGTCTTCAACAATCTTTATGGCCGCGGCGGCGAAGACGGAACGATTCAGGCTGTGCTCGAAATGCTCGGTCTTCCTTACACACATTCGGGTGTCGCCGCTTCCGCCATCGGCATGGACAAGGTCATGACGAAAAAACTCGCTGAAAATATGGGCGTGCGCACCTCCATCGGCATCGTCGCGGGCAAGGATGAAATCATGGCAGAAACCGTTATGCTGCGCCCCTATGTCGTAAAGCCGATTAATGAAGGTTCTTCCGTGGGGGTACGCATCATTCTTGAAGGCGAAAATCAAAAACCTATCGATGAATCGACATGGTATTTCGGTGAATCCGCGCTTGTCGAAAAATATGTTCCAGGCCGCGAAATCCATGTCGCTGTTTTGGATGGCAAGGCGCAGGGCGTGACGGAGATCATAGTCCACGGCCATCGCTTTTTCGATTACGAAGCCAAATACTCCGACACCTCCACCGAACTCGTAACCCCCGCCGATATTTCGGAAATAGTGGCGAAAACCGCCATGGATTATGCCGAACGCGTTTACGAAGTGCTCGGATGCGAAGGAATTGCCCGTGTCGACATGCGTTATGATGATTCCAAACCGGATGGAGATGGGGTATGCTTTTTAGAGATAAACACTATGCCCGGCCTGTCCCCCGGATCCATCGCCGTGATCCAGCCGGAACATAATGGTATGTCTTACGTTCAACTTTGTTCCCATCTGGTCGAAACCGCATCATGTCACGGCAAGGTACAAGAAGATCTTCCATCCTCAAACGGCGCGCCAGTGGCACGGAGCGCCTGATCCTTTTCGTCAAAAGATTCGGATTGATCATAGCGGGTGCGACGTTCGTTTTCTGGGTCGGATCATGGGTTGTCATGTCGGGGTTCGCCGCGCAAACGGGACACCGCATTGAAAACGCCGTTCTCGATAAAACCGCCTCTTGGGGTTTCGAAGTCAAAAACATCATGGTCGACGGGCGCGCGCACACGGATGTTGATGCGTTGAAGGCTATGATCGCGATGGAAAAGGGCGATCCGATTTTCGCGTTCCATCCCACCGAAGCCAAAGCCATGATCGAAAAATTGTCATGGGTGAAAAAGGCGCATGTCGAACGCCGTCTGCCCGACACCATCTACATCAAAATCACTGAACGTACGCCGATGGCGCTGTGGCAACGCAATCAAAAACTCTCGCTGATCGATGAAGACGGCGTTGTACTGACGGACCAAAACCTCGTACCGTTCCAAAACTTTCTTATAGTTGTCGGAGATGAAGCGCCCAAACAGGCCGCAGGCCTGCTGGAAATGCTCGCCGTCGAACCTGTGATCGCCAAACGGGTCGAGGCCGCGACGCTGATTTCGGGCCGCAGATGGGATCTGAAGCTAAAATCGGGCGCCGATGTGAAATTGCCCGAAGAGGAGCTAGGTTTGGCACTCCGAAAACTCGCCGTAAACCACGAAGAAGAGGCTTTATTGGATAAAGACGTGGTGAGCATTGACGTTCGGGAAGAGGGCCGTATAACGGTAAGAACAAAACCTGGTAGCGCCCAAGAATTTGGGAAGGACTTTAACGCCGCCATAACCCCCGCCTCGGGCAGCCCGATATAATATGAAACACAAACTCAAACCCAAAGGCTCTATTCTGGCCGCGCTGGACATCGGCTCGCACAAGATCGCGTGTTTCATAGGGCGCATCGTCGATGACGAAGGTGCGATAGAAGTTCTGGGCGTCGGCTATCAGGCATCAAAGGGAATTAAAGGCGGCGCGGTGATCGATATCGATCTCGCCGAAAACGCCATCCGCTCTACCGTGCACGCCGCCGAAAACATGGCTGCCGAAGCGATGAAGGGCTATCCGCTTCGCGAAGTCATCATCAACGTGCCGGGAACGTACGCGCACTCCAACATTCTTTCCGCATCCATTCAAGTCGCGGGCCACGCGATCACGGGCAACGATGTCCGCCGCGCATTAGCAAAGGCGCAAGACCAAGTTCTCTCCGCAGATTACGAACTCATTCACACCATCCCGATCGGTTACCGTATTGATGGGCAAGAAGGTATCCGTGATCCGCGCGGTATGGTCGGCCAGCAACTCGATGTCGGCATACATATGGTCACGGCTGATTTGGGGCCACTGCAAAATATCGCGTCCTGCATCGAACGCTCGCATCTCGATATTGTCGCGCTCGGCTCTTCGCCCTATGCGGCGGGATTATCCTGCCTCGTCGAAGATGAAATGGATCTGGGCTGCACCGTCATTGATATGGGCGCGGGGGTTACATCCTTCGCCGTGTTTCAGGGCGGCCATATGATTTACGGCGATGCCATTCCCGCAGGCGGCGCGCATGTGACGAACGACATCGCCAAGGGTCTTACCTGCGCGGGTTCGGATGCCGAACGTTTGAAGACATTATATGGCTCGGCCATGATGACCTCTTCGGATGAATCCGAATTGATCGAAGTGCCGCAGCTCGGCGAAACCGACCGCCACACCCCCAACCACATTCCGCGCTCTCTATTGATCGGTATCATCCAGCCGCGCTTGGAAGAGATTCTCGAAATCGTCCGCGGGCGTATTCGTGATTCCGGTTTGGGCAACACTGTCGGCCGACGCGTGGTGTTGACGGGTGGGGCAAGTCAAATGCCCGGCATGCGCGATCTTGCCCAAACGATTCTCGACAAACAAATCCGCCTCGGCCGACCAATAAGACTCAGCTCTCTGCCTGATGGAGTTTCCGGCCCCGCATTCGCAACCACCGCAGGACTTTTGACTTATATCTCTGAACGCCACGATGAAATGCCAGCCGAGATTATGGCGACGGTCGAGCCGGGTTCGATGTGGGAGCGCGTAAAGTACTGGTGGAAAGAAAACTGGTAAGATCCCAAAATTGCAGGAAATTGTATAACTGACCGGAATATATTCCGGCTTTTTCTTGTTGAAATCCTTGAAAATTCCTCAATTACTCCCCAAGTTATCCACAGTTAAATGCCACGCTTCTCTTGGGGTTTTCACGGCTCTATGACACACTTCTGAAACATGAGTCATATGAGTCTCTTAGCCCATATTATTCACGCGCCATGATGGGGTGGCGTTCTTAAGGAGTACTTATTTCCCGCCGTTTTTTGCGCATCATCGGAAATTCAAGATTCCGTTTGTGTGAGAACAAGTCTAGAATCACGACACAACCAAAAGTCCTTCACGGAGGTCCTAAAAATTATGATCAACTTAAGAATTCAAGCACCAGAGGTACAAAGATTGTCTCCCAGAATCCACGTAATCGGCGTAGGTGGCGCCGGAGGTAATGCCGTTAACAATATGATTTCATCGGGGCTCGAGGGCTGCGAATTCCTCGTCACGAATACGGATGCACAGGCTTTGGAAGGCTCGCTCTGCGAAAACCGCATCCAGCTCGGCGTGCATGTCACGGCCGGTTTGGGCGCAGGCGCAAAACCCGAAATGGGTTGTAAGGCGGCGGAAGAGTCCATCAACGAAGTGATGGAATATCTCCAAGGCTCCAACATGGTGTTCATCACCGCGGGTATGGGTGGCGGCACGGGTACGGGCGCTGCGCCGATCATCGCACGCGCTTGCCGCGATGCGGGCATCCTGACCGTCGGCGTTGTCACGAAACCTTTCCACTTCGAAGGCACGCACAGAATGCGTCAGGCCGAAGCGGGTATCTTGCAGATGCAGGACTGGGTCGACACGTTGATCGTCATCCCGAACCAAAATCTTTTCCGTGTTGCCAACGAACGCACCACCTTTGCAGATGCTTTCCGCATGGCGGACTCGGTTCTGCAATCGGGCGTGCGCGGCGTGACGGATTTGATCACCAAAGAAGGTCTCATCAATCTCGACTTCTCCGACATCCGCTCCGCCATGCTCGAAATGGGCAAGGCTATGATGGGTACGGGCGAAGCTGAAGGCGAACGCAGAGCATTGGAATCTGCCGAAGCCGCGATCAGCAACCCGCTACTCGACGACATCTCGATGAAAGGCGCACGCGGCGTCATCATCAACGTCACGGGCGGACCTGACATGACATTGTTCGAAGTCGATGAAGCCTGCAATCGCATCCGCGATGAGGTTGACCCAAACGCAAACATCATTTTCGGTTCTACGTTCGATGATCGCATGGAAGGCCGTATGCGCGTTTCCGTTGTGGCAACAGGTATCGATGCCGGTGAAGCACGTCAAACGACGGGCGGAACGGGCGGCGTGCGTGTAACCGTCGTGGGAAAGCCGCTAGCGTCCACTGAAACCAAGCCTATCTTTGAGCGCGCAAGACCGCAGGCGACTTTGCCGACGAACCCGATTCAAACGGCAACCGTGGCACAACGCGCCGCGATACCTGCGAAACCGATGACGTCGCTGCCCAACACGCCGCGCACGTCTTATGATGAACCCGAACGCGACATGTTCGAACAGCAGGAATTCGTTCCCGCTCAAACCGAACATGCCGCCGTTCAATCCTACGCACAACAACAGGCGCAACAATCGGCCTATCAACAGCAAGCCGCAGGTCTGCGCGGTACATTGCATGACGGTCACTTTATTCCGCCAAAACCTTTGTACGCCGAACAACAAGAACCCGCTTCGTCTTATGGAGGCGGATTCCCTCTGCAGGGCGGCAACAAAGGTTACAATCTGAATCCTCCGGTTCCGGGTGCTTCGGCTCATGCTCAGTCGGCTGCGTCGGCGAAAAAACCGCCGTCATTGTTTGAACGCATCACTTCGGGTGTTCGCAACGCGGCCCATGCCGCACGCGAAGAAGTCGTGGAAGATCTTGACCATACGGGCGGACAACAACAAGCAACTGGCACGGGTGGTTTCCACTCCGCTCTGCGCGCCACGCCCCGCATCGGCGAACTTTCTGCGGTGCAGGGTCAATTGAATATCGACGCACCAAGCGCTTCCCGCGCGAAGTCCGAAGAAGAACTAGATATTCCGGCATTCTTGCGTCGCCAAGCCAACTAAAAGGCGAATTAAAGGTTTAGTTTTTTCTGAGTGTCCTCCAGAAAAAGCATCACTAGGGCCCCTCACGGGGTCCTTTTTTTGTGAATATAATAGGAATAAAATCACATAATCATAGATGCTTTTCCTCACCGAGAACATCCACCGCGACATAAACCAAATCGTTAATGTCGCCCCACATCTGCCGACGAAAAAATGTGGACTTAGTCCACCAAGATTAACTTTTGGCGCCTGCCACGCAAAAAAATACGAAGAACAAACTGAACAATTCAATATTACGAAAAACAAAGGGTAGTTTTCTCATTTAAAAAAACGACGAACTAACTATTGGATGAGCCCATGTTACATCGCGCAACAATAGGTGATTTCCCGCAGGAAACTGCGGGTTCTATATTCATCCTAAGGATATACACGCGCATGCAAAACACGTTGAACAACATTATTGAATTGAGTGGCATCGGGCTTCACTCCGGCCGCACCGTTTCCATGCGCCTCGTTCCCGCCGATGTCGACCACGGAATCGTTTTCAAACGGATCGACAAGGAAGAGGGGAAGAATCTTATTCCCGCAAAACATGACCTTGTCACCGACACGCGCCTTTGCACGATGATCACCAACGAACACGGCGCCAATGTTGGCACGATCGAACATTTGATGGCGGCATTGCGCGGTTGCGGTGTTGATAACGTGCTGGTCGAAATCGACGCGGCCGAAGTGCCCGTCATGGATGGTTCTTCCATCGTATTCGTGCAGGCGATAGATGCCACCGGGATTAAAGAACAAAAGGCCGCGCGCCGCGCGATCAAGATTTTGAAAGACATCACGGTACAGGACGGCAACAAATGGGTGCGCCTCTCGCCTTCAACCATTCCGGTTTATAAAGGCCGCATCGAATTTGCACACGCTGACATTGGTGTCCAAGAATATGCCTTGAAACTCATCAACGGCAACTTTCGTCATGACGTGGCAGATTGCCGAACGTTTGGTTTCTTGAAAGAGGCCGAAATGCTTCGTGCCGCGGGTCTGGGTCTCGGCGGCTCGCTCGAAAACGCGATCATCTTGGATGAATATGGCGTGATGAACCCCGAAGGTTTGCGCTGCACCGATGAATTCATCCGCCACAAAATTCTCGACGCTGTCGGCGATCTGGCCCTTGCGGGCACCACCATT
The DNA here is from genome assembly GCA_040381535.1 of Micavibrio sp. GTDB lineage: Bacteria > Pseudomonadota > Alphaproteobacteria > Micavibrionales > Micavibrionaceae > Micavibrio_A. The sequence continues at coordinate 31,546 of JBEIHF010000024.1, forward strand.
CTGGGCACCTATGAAGGCCACAAGGCGGGACACGCCCTTAACAATGCGATTCTTCATGCCTTGTTCGCCGATGATTCCGCATGGATGCCGGTCGATCTGCACGGTGAAATCGACGACTCCGAAATTGTCAGCTTCACCCCCGCAGACCGCGCTTACGGTAAGACCATAAACTAGCGGAAAATCGCCGTTTTCCCCTTTTCAGGGAAGGGGTTAAACGCTATGTTTTCCCTATGCTAAACAAGACCCTCCCATATCTCGTTTGCGCCGTTCTGGCCCTGTCGCTTCCGGCGTGCTCTTCGGATGACAAGGACTTAAACGCCCAAGTCGAAACACCCGTCGAAGAATTGTACAACAACGCACAAGCCGCGTTGAAGGCGAAGGAATATGACGAGGCTACGCGCCTGTTCGAGGAAGTGGAACGCCAGCACCCGTATTCACAATGGGCGACGAAGGCGCAATTGATGGCCGCGTATTCCGCCTATGAAGGCGACAACTATGACGACGCCATTCTTGCGCTGGACCGCTTTATCGAACTGCACCCAGGCTCGGGCGATATTGATTACGCTTATTATTTGAAGGCGCTCGCATATTATGAACAAATCTCTGACGTCGCCCGCGATCAGGGAATAACGCAACAGGCGCTCGAAGCGTTCAACACTCTGGTGCAACGTTTCCCCGATTCCAAATACACCCGCGATGCCAAAATGAAAATGGACCTAACCAACGACCACTTGGCAGGCAAGCAAATGGAAATCGGCCGCTACTATCTGAACCGCGGCGAAACCAACGCCGCCATCAACCGCTTCCGCATGGTGGTAAAGGATTACCAGACCACAACGCACACGCCCGAAGCGTTGCACCGCCTTGTCGAATGCTATCTCTCGCTTGGTCTGCACACGGAAGCGGAGCGCGTAGCCGCAGTTCTCGGATACAACTATCCGGGCTCCAGTTGGTATCAGGATACCTACAAGATCATCGATCCCGCGCGACGCAACGAAGTGTTCGAAGGCCGCTCTACGTGGGACAAAACCATCGACTCCCTTTTCCGGGCTGATTAAGAAAGGATCGGTGACACCATGCTCGCCGGCCTAACAATCAAGAACGTGGTGCTGATAGACCATCTGCTCATCCAGTTTGACAAAGGCTTGTGCGCGCTTACGGGTGAAACCGGCGCGGGTAAATCCATCTTGTTGGATTCACTCGGCCTCGCGCTCGGCGCGCGTTCCGAAAGCGGATTGGTGCGCAAAGGCGAACAAACCGCCAATGTCAGCGCGGAATTCGATGTGGCATTATCCCATCCCGTATTCGCATTTTTAAAAGACCAAGGCATAGAAATTGAATCGCCGATTATCCTGCGCCGTTCCGTCAGTGCGGACGGAAAATCCCGGGCTTTCGTGAACGATCACCCCGTGAGTGTCGCTTTGATGAAACATGTGGGTGAGCAACTCGTCGAAATTCACGGCCAGTTCGACACTCAGACGCTTTTGAATCCACGTGTTCACAAAGGCCTGCTTGATGAATATGCAGGCAGTAATATCGGCGAAGTCGCCAATGTCTGGAGCGAATGGAAAGAAGCCGCGCAAGCCTTGCTTGCCAAGAAAGAAGCCATGGCGCGTGCCAAGGGTGAGGAAGATTATCTCCAAGCCGCGCTGGAACAGCTCAACGACCTAGATCCTAAAAATGGGGAAGAAGAAACGCTTACTCTTTTGCGTTCCCGCCTGATGAAACGCGAAAAAAATATCGAAAATTATTCAACAGCCCATAGAACCACAGACAAAGCTTTGTCTGACCTGAACGCGGTTTGGAAAGCATTGGAAAAAGCGGGTGAGGGTGGCAGCGATATGGCTAAAGCGCTAGACCGCGCCATGGCAGAACTACAGGAAGTTTCGGGCGGTATTGAATCCCTCACGGCGTCATTGGAGGCTTCCGAATATTCGCTTTCCGAAATCGATGACCGTTTGTTTGCGCTCAAAGGTCAGGCGCGTAAACATGCATGCAGGATCGATGATTTGCCCGCAAAACGCGACGAGATCGCCGATCTGCTCAAAGGCATCGCGCATCAGGAAGATACGCTGGCCGAACTCGAAAAGAATGTTTCGAAAGCGAAGAAGTTATATATAGATAGGGCGCAGGCTTTATCCAAGAAACGCAAAGATGCCGCCAAGAATTTGGACAAACTCGTTGCCAAAGAATTGGGCCCGTTAAAACTCGACAAAGCGCGCTTTGAAACAGAAGTCTTGCTGATGGCCGAAAATGAGTGGAATCCCGAGGGCATGGACCGCGTGCAATTCCTCGTTGCGACCAATCCTGGCTCGAACCCAGGGCCGCTCAACAAGATCGCATCGGGCGGAGAGATGGCGCGGTTTATGCTGGCGCTCAAAGTCGTTCTAGCCGAAACCGGCACGGCGCAAACATTGGTATTCGATGAAGTGGATTCTGGAATCGGCGGGGCCACGGCGGATGCTGTGGGTGAACGCCTCGCGAGGCTGGCCAAGAAACGTCAGATATTGGTGGTGACCCATTCGCCGCAGGTCGCCGCGAAATCTAACTACCACGCCATTGTTGTCAAAACGGGCAAAACCAACCCCACGACGAAAGTTTTGCCGCTCTCCAATTCAAACGAACGCACCGAAGAAATCGCGCGTATGCTTTCGGGCGCGGAAATAACCAAGGAAGCGCGCGCACAGGCAGCCAAGCTTCTTGAAAAGAGTGCTGCATAATGGCTAAAGCTCTCTTAGATCTGTCCGCCGATGATGCCCGTGCGCGTCACAAAAAACTGCTCAAAGAAATCGCCCAGCATGATGAACTGTATCATGGTAAGGACAATCCCGAGATATCGGATGCCGAGTATGATAAGCTTCGCCAAGAACTGGAAAAGATCGAAGCCGAATTTCCTGAGCTTATAAGTGAACAAAGCCAGAAGGTTGGTGCTGCACCGTCCAAAGGCTTTAAAAAAGTCCGACATTCCATTCCTATGCTCTCGCTCTCGAACATCTTCAGTGAGGAAGACCTCGGTGATTTTATCGAAAAGCTCCAACGTTTTCTTAACATCTCCGATGATATCGCTTTGGTTGCGGAGCCGAAAATAGACGGGCTTTCCTGTTCTCTACGCTACGAAAAAGGAAAGCTAATCCAAGCCGCTACACGCGGGGACGGATCGGAAGGCGAGGATATAACGGCGAACGTCCAGCATGTTACGGATATTCCCAAATTATTGCCAAAGGATGTGCCAGATATTTTGGAAGTGCGCGGCGAAATATATATCCGCCGTGATGATTTTGTAAGGCTTAACAAAAAACAGGAAGAAGCGGGAAAGCAAATCTTCGCCAATCCGCGTAACGCCGCGGCGGGGAGTGTGCGCCAGCTGGATTCTTCCATCACCGCGCAACGACCTCTTCATTTCTTTGGCTATGCATTGGGCGAAGTCAGCGAGAATTTTGCCAAAACACAGCAGGATATCAGAAAGAAAATCGCGTCATGGGGTTTTGCTGAAACCGATCCTTGGAC
>JBEIHF010000025.1:0-34462 GCA_040381535.1 Micavibrio sp.
GAATCTCAAGAGAGCCCGGTGTTTCAAACAAGTCGATATTTTTTTCGGGGAAACCCGCTTTCACCATGTCCTCGACAAAAGTCTTTTTGCCCTGGTCAGTAATGTCGGTGTGCCAGCCGGCCTGAATAAACGCGATGCGTTCGTTGTTAAAGTTAGTCATTTTTGGTTCTTCCTTGGTTTTGGTTTTCACAAAATCAGGGAAAACATGAGCGACCTAACCCGCGTGTGAAACGCGGGGGACATCATTCACATTCTCTTTCATCCGGACTATACCGTCGGCCCCGGCATCTCACCGGATCTGCTGACACTCTTTTGCAAGAGCCGCTCGCGGGCTCATGCATCACTGCATATACCGCCGGTGGGGAATTGCGCCCCGCCCTGAGAACTGACCTATATATAAGTATATTGGATGGAGAAGTCTAGAGTTTGCCGAGTTGCCGGGCCACATAACGGGCCAGTATGTCGGCCTCCATGTTGAGTTTATCGCCAACGCGTCTCTCACCGAGGGTCGTCTGGATCCATGTATGGGGGATGATATTGATTCCAAACACACTGCCTTCGACCTCGTTGACCGTGAGCGATATGCCGTCCAGCGATACTGATCCCTTAGGCGCAACGAAAAGCGCAAGATTGTCAGGCACCTTGATTTTCAAACGATGGGAATCGCCTTCGGGCGTGATACTCTCGACGGTAGCCAATCCATCCACATGACCGCTCACGATATGGCCGCCGATTTCATCGCCGATCTTCATGGATGTTTCAAGATTGACCTTTGACCCCTCTTTCCATGAACCGATAATAGTTTTGGAAAGCGTCTCGGCCGACACGTCGAACGCCATGCGGTCGTTTTCTTTTTTGATGACGGTCAGGCAACAACCCGAGCATGCAACCGACGCGCCGATGGCTATGGGTTTCAAATTGAGTTTAGATTGGATGAAGATGCGCCAGTCGCCACCGGATTTATCAATATGATCGATAGTACCGACAAGCGTGATGATGCCCGTAAACATTATTCCACCACGCGTTTTTTCTTTTCGGTCTGGAGCGCCTGAATTTCCTGCACGAAGGCATTGAAATCTTCAGGTTCACGGAAATCTTTGTAAACGGATGCATAGCGGATGTAACCGACGATATCGAGCTCCACCAAGGCCTTCATCACCAACGCGCCGATTTCAGTCGCGGGGATTTCAGGCTCACCGTAGCTTTCGAGTTGGCGCACGATACCGTTTACGGCTTTTTCCACGCGCTCGGCATCCAGCGGGCGTTTGCGTAAAGCGATGTTCATGGAACGGATGATTTTCTCGCGGTCGAACGGCTGGCGTCTGTCGCCTGACTTCACCACAACGAGATCGCGCAATTGGATACGTTCGAAGGTCGTGAACCGCCCGCCGCAGGACTCGCAGGAACGCCGACGACGGATGGAACCGCCATCATCAGACGGGCGGCTGTCCTTCACTTGCGTTTCTTCATGTCCACAAAACGGGCAGCGCATTCATTAAACCGAGACTGCATCCGAGTAGATCGGGAAACGATCGCACAGTGCTTTCACTTTGACCTTCACGGCTTGTTCAACGGCGGCATTGCCTTCGGGGCCGTTGGCTTTCAAACCATCTAGCACTTCGAGGATAAGCTTGCCGATTTCTTTCCATTCGACGGGACCAAAACCGCGGGTCGTCCCTGCGGGTGTGCCCAAACGAATACCCGACGTCACCATCGGTTTTTCGGGGTCATTCGGCACAGCGTTCTTGTTGCAGGTGATACCCGCATGCTCCAACGCAAGGTCCGTTGCCTTACCCGTCAAACCTTTCGGGCGCAGATCAACCAGCATCATGTGGCAATCCGTTCCGCCCGACACGATATCCAGGCCGCCGGCCTTCAAAGTTTCGGCGAAGATGCGGGCATTCGCCACGACATTCTGCGCGTAGGTTTTGAATTCGGGTTTCAATGCTTCAGCGAACGCCACCGCTTTCGCCGCGATGACATGCTCCAGTGGTCCGCCTTGCAAACCTGGGAACACGGCGGAGTCGAGTTTCTTCGCAAGGTCTTCATCGTTCGTCATGATCACGCCGCCGCGAGGACCGCGAAGCGTTTTGTGTGTTGTCGTCGTCACAACATGCGCATGTGGGAAAGCATTGGGATACGCGCCGCCGACAATAAGACCCGCATAGTGCGCCACGTCTGCCAACAGAACAGCGCCAACCTTATCAGCGATTTCACGGAATTTTTTAAAGTCGATGACCCGCGCATAGGCCGATGCACCCGCCACAATCATTTTCGGTTTGTGCTCAATAGCAAGCTTTTCAACTTGATCATAATCGATCACGCCTTGCTCGTTGATGCCATAGGTGATGGCGTTGAACCATTTGCCCGAAAAATTCACGGGGCATCCGTGGGTCAAGTGACCGCCATGGCTAAGATCCATGCCGAGGAATGTTTCGCCCGGCTTCATCACAGCCATGAACACCGCTTGGTTTGCATTGGCACCAGAGTGAGGTTGTACGTTGGAGAATTTACATCCGAACAATTTGTTCAGACGGTCGATCGCCAGTTGTTCGGTAACATCTACATGCTCGCTACCTTGATAGTAGCGTTTGCCCGGATAACCTTCGGCATATTTGTTGGTGAGAACCGAACCTTGCGCCTGAAGAACCGCTTTCGAGACGATGTTTTCCGAAGCGATGAGTTCTATCTGGTCTTGCTGGCGGCCCAGTTCTGCATTCATAGCTTTGAGAACTTCCGGATCCGCGTCCTTCAACTCCACACTGAAAAATCCATTGTCGCTCATATTCACCTTCTCCGCTGTGTTACCCATCTGTCTGCTCCTTAACTCGTTAAAACTTCCGGAGCGTAGCCCCAGAACAATCCGCTTTCGATCACACCCGTGATGCCTTTGATCCGCTTCTCCAGATCAGAACCGATATTATCGAACCATGCGTCCAAAATGAAATGCCCGGATTCGGTAACTATCGCACCGTCTTTGCCTTTGGCTGGACGCACCACAGCTTCCTTTGCACCAAGTTCCAAAAGTTTCTCTTCAACATAATTGGTGCTTTCCTGCACGATTTCCACGGGAACAGGAAATTTCTGGCCCAACTTTTCAACAAATTTGGTTTTATCTACCAAGATAAATGTCTTCGGCGCAGCCACCATGACCATCTTTTCGCGGGTCATCGCACCACCGCGACCCTTTATCATATTTCCTCGGGCATCTACTTCATCCGCGCCATCGAAATACCAATCAGGTCTCGCATCTAACAAAGACGCAACCTTCAGCCCCAACGCCAAACAGGTCATATGAATTTCACGGGACGAGGGGATAAAGCGGCAATTGAAACTTTTATCCTTGGCTATCTGGGCAATCGCCTGCAGAGCCAAAAAGGATGTCGAACCTGACCCCACACCAATAACCTGCCCATCCCTGACTTCTTGAGACAGTTTTAAGGCAACCGCTTTTTTTTCTTCCAAATTGGAGATGATTCCATAATCAGGAAGTTTTTTAGACAGAGGATTCGACCACAACATACGTAGGATATAGGCGGTTTGGCCGAAGATAATCAATCTTTATCACAGCGCAGAAACCTTTTTACCGCCAAATTCTTTAGCTCATTGACAGACTTGTTACTAAGGTTATAGAAATACATTAGTTTTCATAAGTTTAACAAGTATAAGGTGAGTACAATGACAATGTCTTCGCGCGTTCCGGATGTAAACGCCCTGGTAAAATACGACAGTTCCATAATGGGGCAACTCGTTCCCGACTTTTACGAAAGAACAGCGATCGCGGCCCTTTATGAAGCCGTGTTGGGCTCTATTAAATTTCACTGGAATAAATTGTCCCACCGCGCTGCAGTTTACAATGTCGGCGAAACCACCACATTCATCTCCAACATCGATAAGCTTGACTACTTCGTGGGAAGAGATGACCAAGGCATTCTGCGCGGCGGTAACCTGCACTGGGATTATCTCCAGAATGTCTGCAACCCCTTTGTCAGCAATGACCAAAAATACAAAAAACTTTGCCGCATACTGGCCCAGCTTCCCGGCAACGTTTCCTTTGCATTCAAAGTCAGTCCCGATCTGCAAGATGGTGACGTGGTGCGCGCCGCATTCAAGAGAGCAGGCTTCAGCAATATCCGTAACAAGACGTTCCTGTATTTCGGAGATGCTTCGGAAGGCGACCCTATCAAGAAAATCAAATCCGATTCGCGCACAAAAGTGAATTCAGCCCGCCGTGACATGGAACTTACCACCATGTCACTTGATGCATTCTTCAAATTCTATAATGACAACCTTATCGCCGATAACAAGGAACCACACTTCTTTTTAAATATTGACGAAGTCACAATAAAAAAAGGCGCGAAAAATGTTGAAGTCACTGCAGCGCGCCGCAAAGGCTTGAGAGAAGACGGGACCCCCTACCCGATCGAAGCCGCCATATGCTGTGGCATCGGCAAGGATGGTTATTACAAACTGATGCGCATCACCTACTCCGGCGAAGGCACGGGCGTTATCCCGCATGCCCCGCACAAACACGCTCTCAAAATGCTTGTGGTCGAAACGATGAGACGGTCCGCGGAACTGAACATGGTTCTGGATGTCGATGGGGCGACCGTCGGCGGCGGGACGTTGTATTCAAGGTTTGGCGTATTCCGGGAAGTTTTGCGCGACGAATACAAACGCAAAACGGCGCAGACCTTTATCTGCAAATTCTGCAACCCGTTGAAACTCGAACGCATCGCAAAAGAGATGAGGCTGTACCTCGGCCGTCTTGCAGCCATTATGGTATTAGCCCTTTTTTCCGCATAACGAATTCCAGCTTTTTGAGCGCCTCGCGCTTCAATAGCTTGTCGGGCGTGCTTGCAGGCCCCTGAAAAACGGCTTCCGTCATGGTTTGTACGTCTATGGCCGTGACTTTCACGGCGTTTCCCAAAGTGTACATTTCGAATATGACTTCGCGATTTTTTAAAGGTTCTTCAGACATTTGTGGGTATAATAGGCGAAGAACGAAAAAATCCAAGGAGCTTTTCCATGGCCGACCGCGCGCCTTTCGACTGGCAAGACCCCCTTCTCCTCAATGAGCTGCTCACCGACGAGGAACGTATGGTGCGGGATTCTGCCCACGACTTCGCGCAAAGCCGCCTGATGCCCGGCATCATCGAGGCCAACCGCCACGAAAAATTCGATCCCGAAATCATGAAAGAAATGGGCAAACTCGGCCTGCTCGGCGCAACTATCAATGGTTACGGCTGCCCGGGTGTCTCCCAAATCTCCTACGGCCTCATCGCGCGCGAAATGGAACGCGTGGATTCCGGATACCGTTCCGCACTCTCCGTTCAATCGTCATTGGTGATGTACCCGATCTATTCCTTCGGGTCAGAAGAACAACGCCAGAAATATTTGCCCGATCTGGCGCTTGGTAAAAAAATCGGATGTTTCGGATTAACTGAACCTGATGGCGGCTCCGATCCATCCGCGATGCGCACGCACGCAAAGAAGGTTCAGGGTGGCTACAAACTTTCCGGTTCCAAACAATGGATCACAAACTCCCCGCTCGCTGATGTGATGGTCGTGTGGGCGAAAGAGGATGGCGGCGATATCCGCGGCTTTATCCTCGAAAAAGGCATGAAAGGCCTCTCGGCACCCAAGATCGAAGGCAAATTCTCGCTGCGTGCGTCTGTAACGGGCGGAATTACGATGGATGAGGTCATGGTTCCCGATGAAAACGTGCTTATGGCCTCAAAAGGATTGAAATCTCCTATGATGTGCCTCAATTCCGCGCGATACGGGATTAGTTGGGGCGTAATGGGCGCAGCCGAAGCATGCTGGCATCAAGCGCGTCAATACACGATGGATCGTGTCATCTTCGGCAAACCGCTTGCAGCTCAACAATTGATCCAAAAGAAACTCGCCGACATGCAAACCGAAATCACGTTGGGGCTTATTTCGGCATGGCGCCTCGGCAAATTGCGCGATGAAGATCGCGCCGCGCCCGAGGCAATCTCGTTGATGAAACGCAACAATTGCGGCAAAGCGCTCGATATCGCACGGCAAGCGCGTGACATGCTCGGCGGCAACGGCATCGCCGATGAATATCATGTGATCCGTCATATGATGAATTTGGAAGCCGTGAACACCTATGAAGGCACACACGACATCCACGCGCTTATCTTAGGCAAAGCCCAGACTGGCCATCAGGCGTTTGGCTGATTACTCGTAAAAACCCAAACGCATGAGGTTAGGCACGTCTGCGGGCTGTGGTCTTTGCATGGCCTCAAACCGTGCCTTTTGAAGAGCCTCGGGAACGACATCGTAATGCGTCCATTTCGGGGAATGATAGCTGCCGCCCTTAAACTCCATCTCAACCTTGGCAAAGCTTTCTTCCCCGAATGCACCGCCTCTTGGCGGCACATGAGTATAAAAATGAAAGCTTTGCGGCGATAATTCTTTGTTATCGGCCTCTAAAGAAAACGGCTTCATCAATTTTTTCACAAAAGATGGTTTTTCTGTCTTCTTTTGCTCTGCTTCAACCTGCTTCGCCTCGCGAAATATCACAGTAGCAAGGTTTTCAATTTCATTTATGACGCTCGCCCCGACATGCTTGGGATCATACATAAAACATATATGAAGTCCGTCCTCCTGTCTTTGGTCCACGGTTACCAAGGCGCTCGTCGTAACACCGCGATAAAATTGTGCGTTGGGGTAAAATTCCTGCTCGGTAAATTCCCTCCAATAGCTGAATAAACCGTCGACTGATGAATCCGAAAACGCCTTCATGCCGCTTGGCTGCCCTGCTTCCTTTTTTCCAAAAGAATCCGCGTAGCCTTGCTCTGCATCATTAAGTGCCGCTGACCATGCCTCAGCGACCTCATTGATAGTTTTAAACGTCTCGAAATCCGGAATATGTACGGGAACGGGTTTTAGAATCCCCGTCTGCGGAGGGTGCGCTTTGAACATCCACTCCGCATAATCTTGTATGGTTTTGTGTCTGGATACAAAAGTGTGATTGCAGGCAAGATTATGTTCCTTTGCTGCCGCATCCAGTTTTTTGTATTCATCGCCGAAATCATTGGCGCGGTATTTGGCCGTAACCAATTCTTGCAGGCGAAACCGCTCTGCATTATGTAACTCATATTCTTTTTCCCAATCGGGATTATATTCGGGATTTGGTACAGGCATGCTTTAACCCTTTAAACAAAGTAATTACACATTCAACTTCAAGTCAATCGCCATAGAGAGCAAAGGACTAGCCAAATAGTCTTTCAAAGTTTCCTGCACCTTATGCGCAGGAACCGCCGCGATTTTAAAGTCATCCACGAGCAAAGCCTTATGATCCCGCAACGCCAAGAATTAAAAACCTGAGCGGACGATGCCTTTTTCGAAATCATCGCAGAATACCCTGCCGATACCTCTTTTCGCCGCTTTTAGATCGCAAGCGCTGACGGCCAAAGCCTGCACTACGTTAAAAACATGCTGCTCAAACAACGCGCTAAGCACATTGGTCCTGAACCCAAATGTGTTGACATGAGCCAATAGCTTGACTTTGTTTTCATCAGATAACGACATTTCACACCCTAGTTTTCCTATTAAGGGTGGTTGTAGCCAAATCTATTAAATATGTCAATGAATTCTATTCTTCATCATCCAGCGAGGCAAGGCCTGTAAACTGAGACTGGGAAGACCAGAAACGCTCGAACATCTTCATCGTTTTGATGCTTTCGTTCATGCGCTCGTCGGACAATTCGGTGCCTTTAATCTTGTCTTCATGTTTGTGGAACATGTCGGCCAGAAGCTTGTAGGTCTCTTTGCCTTTGGCAGAGAGCTTCACGCGGATGGAGCGTTTGTCGTGCACCGAGCGTTCCTGCTCGATATAGTCGTTCTCACCCATCTTCTTCACGTTGTAGGAAACGTTGGAGCCGAGGTAATAACCGCGCAGCGTCAATTCCCCGACCGTCATTTCATCGTGACCGATGTTGTAAAGGATCATGGCCTGCACGTTGTTGATATCCTGAATACCTTTACGGTCTAGTTCCACCTTCACCACGTCCAAGAAGTAACGGTGCAGGCGTTCGATCAGCTGAATGGCATCAAAATACGGTGTAGACACGGGATTCTCCAATTATGACAATATGATAGGCGAGCGCCTATACTCAGGCTACCCGCTAAAGATTAAACAATCCTTGCGGATGTCGCAACCCTTACTCCTGATTGTACTTTCTTCCCCACTAATAACGACTCTCAACATCCCAGAAACTGTTTACATTTCAGACAAATGGGCATACCAAGACAAAAAACGGAGCACTACACCTATGAGCGATTCAAAGATCATCAAAGACCTCAAAGATTCCATCGTCGAAACCGCGCCTGAACACGGCCACACCCATTTCGACAAGATGAAGCTCCACAGCCTTTCCTCCGATCGCTTTCCCCATGTGCGCATGCGCCGCCTTCGCACCAACGACGGCATCCGCGACCTCGTGCGCGAAAACACGGTTCAGGCGAATGATTTGATCGTTCCGATTTTCGTTGAAGAAGATATCACCGAAAGAACGCCGCTCGCTTCCATGCCGGGCCTGTTCCGCGAAAGCGAAAAATCTTTGGAAGCACGCGTGAAAGATATCGCGGCTTCGGGTGTAAAAGGCATCATGCTGTTCGGCGTGTCTCATAATAAAGACCATATCGGTTCTGACTCGATGGACCCGAACGGTTTGCTGGCCCGCATGATTTCCCGAGCGAAAAACGCCGCACCGGAATTATCCGTCATCGCCGATGTTTGTTTTTGCGAATACACGGACCACGGCCATTGCGGCCCGCTTTGCGCCAAAGGCGATGTAGACAATGACCGCACGGTAGAAAATATCGCCATGCAATCCGTGATTGCCTGCGAGGCAGGTGCCGATATGATTGCACCATCCGGCATGATGGATGGACAAGTTTCCGCCATACGTCATGCGCTCGATGTTACGGGCTTTTCAAACACGCCGATCATGGCTTATGCCGCGAAATTCGCCTCTTGCTTCTACGGCCCGTTCCGTGATGCCGCTGGCTGCGCTCTCGGCAAAACCCCGAACGTCCGCACTGACCGTAAATCGTATCAACTGGATCCGGCGAACACGCGCGAAGCTTTGCGCGATGCCATGCTCGATGAACGCGAAGGCGCGGACATGCTGATGGTAAAACCCGGCATGGCATATTTGGACATCCTCGCAAAACTCCGCGAACAATCCGATCTTCCCCTCGCCGTTTATCAAGTAAGCGGTGAATACGCCATGCTTCGCTTTGCGGCGCAGGCCGGCGCGCTGAACTGGCAGGATGCCATGATGGAATCACTGCTGGCTTTCAAACGCGCAGGGGCGGATATGATTCTGACCTATGCGGGTGCGGAAGTGGCACGTTACGTCAAGAACGGCACACCCTTCTCCCTTTAATTCGATTCGTCCCTTTCCTTTTCCGCCTTGGGCCCTTCTAAGGCTTGATACTTCAGGGGAAAACGGCGACAATTGGTGGCGCGGTAACGTTCTGTTTACCACTTTTCGTGTATTCTATTCTTCTGAAGTACCCCTCTTATTTTAAGGAATTTCCAACGCTATGAAATACGCGGGTCTAGCCCTGGTCTTTGTTTGTACGTTCGGCGGTCTTATGGTCGCCGCAGGCGTGGACAAGGGTATCAAATTGATCACCCACGCAATCTTACCTGCCTTGCCGGGCGAGATCATGATCATTTTAGGCTGCGCCGTCTGCGCCTTTATCATTTCCAACTCGCCGGCTGCGGTCAAACACACGCTCAGCTATTTCAAAGCGCTCAAAAGGGGCACCGCCTATACCAAAGAAGACTACATCGAAATGCTTTCGATGCTTTACACGGTGTTCAAACTGGCCCGCACCAAAGGCTGGCTTGCGATGGAACAACACATCGAAAACCCGCATGAGAGCGAATTGTTCAAACAATTCCCCAGCTTCTACAACAATCACCACGCCCAGACTTTCCTTTGCGATTATTTGCGTATCATCTCGCTCGGCAACGAAAACCCGCTGACCATCGAAGCCTTGATGGATGAAGAGATCGAAACCATCAACGCGCACGAAAGCCATCCGGGCCACGCGCTGCAAACCATGGCGGACGGTATTCCCGCTTTGGGCATCGTGGCTGCCGTTTTGGGCGTTATCAAAACTATGTCGTCCATTAGCGAACCGCCCGAAATTCTGGGCAAGATGATCGGCGGCGCTTTGGTCGGAACATTCCTCGGCGTATGGCTCGGCTACACCATGATCGGCCCTATCGCGGGCGCTATGAGCGAGTACGCCAAAACCGAAGTCATGTATTACAAATCACTCAAAGTCGGTGTTATCGCATTCCTGAACGGTTGTGCTCCGCAGGTCGCCGTAGAATTTTCGCGTAAATTCCTACCGCACGACGTGCAGCCGACCTTCCTTGAGCTCGAAGAAAAACTGAACGCCCTGCCCAGCCCGTCCGCATAAGGATAACATTCTATGGCAAAGGGCGGCGGCAAACAGGACGAACTCAGACCGATCATCGTCAAGAAGGTAAAAAAAGTCGCGGGCGGCCACCATGGTGGCGCTTGGAAAGTAGCTTACGCCGACTTCGTGACCGCCATGATGGCGTTCTTTCTTTTGCTCTGGCTTTTGAACGTCACGACCGAAGAACAAAAAGCCGGCATCGCCGACTATTTCGATCCCACCCCAAAAATTTCCGAAAACGTCAGCGGCGCGGGCGGCATGCTGGGCGGCCTGACCGTCTCCCCCGAGGGAGCGATGGTCACAGATAGACAACCGATCCAGCCCCTGCCGACAACGGAAGCCGCGTTGCGCCCCGGTTCCGAACAAAAAATCACGGACGAGCAGTTCAAGGAAGAACAGAAAAAGCGCGAAGAAGAGAATTTTAAGAAAGCCGAAACCGCCATCAAGGCCGCCATGCAATCAACGCAGGAACTCAAGGAACTTGAGAAAAACCTAAAGATGGATATGACGCCCGAAGGTCTGCGCATTCAAATCGTCGATCAAGACGGCAAACCGATGTTTCCGTCTGGTTCATCCGCCATGTATGAACGCACGCAAAAACTGCTGCAAAAAGTATCCGAAGTCATCCGCAAGATGCCGAACGAAATTTCCGTCCGTGGCCACACCGACGGCGTGCCTTATTCCAAAGGCAATGATTACACCAACTGGGAATTATCGGCCGACCGCGCCAACGCCTCGCGCCGTGTGCTTGTGGGCGCAGGATTCCCAGAAGATAAGGTCAACAACGTGCTAGGAAAAGCGGATAAGGATCACTTGATCACCGAAAAACCAACCGATGCGCAAAACCGCCGTATCAGTATTATCCTTTTGCGCGAAGAACTCGTCACGCAGGTAGGCGCGAATATGAGCACGAAGGCAGTTCAGGAACAAGAACGCGCCGCCAAAGACCCGCTTTACCGCCGCTCATCCGGCTCTGTCGACTTCCCCTAAGGGTAAGCCTCATCTATCAGGAAAATTTATTGCTCTTAGGGAATCCGTTCGGTGGCAATTTACCCGCGTCCGCACGGTTACCTTTCCACTCCTTGATATTGCCGACTGAGGTTTCACCGGCGCCGTATTTGAAGGTCAGACCTTCTTTCCAGTTGAAGGTTTTCAAATCTGATAATCCGCCGTCTTTGTATTTTTGCAATGCCACGCCCTTGCCACGCGCCATTTCGGGAAGACCATCTAGCGGGAACACAAGGAATTTGCGGTTGCGACCAATGACCGCAATGTGGTCATGGTTAGCGCCGACGATGCGGCAAAGCTTTGCTTCGTCTTTACCATCCACATTCAAAACCTGTTTGCCCTTTTTGGTCTGCGCTAGAACATCATCCATCTTCACGATGAATCCGCGGCCCGTATCGGACACCACGATCATTTTGACATCGGGCTTGAACACTTCCATGTCCACAATGTCGGCATCGTTCGGCAGATCGACCAGCAAGCGCAAAGGTTCGCCAAAACCGCGGCCGGGCGGAAGTTTATCGCCGCCAATCGTGTAGAAGACACCGTTCGTGCCGAATATTAAAATCTTGTCGTTCGTCATCGCCGGGAACACGAACAGCCCGCTATCGCCATCCTTATATTTCAATTCCTTTGCATCGATCTCGTGGCCTTTCATGGCGCGGATCCAGCCCTTGGCGGAGCAGATAACCGTGATCGGTTCTTTTTCGACCAGCATCTCTTCGAGGTTTTCGATGACGGGCGCGATAGCGGCCTTACCGACAATCGTGCGGCGTTTGCCAAGCGGCGTGCCCTTGCCAAACAGCGTTTGAATATTATCGATCTGCTTTTTGATTCTAGTCCACTGGCGCGCTTCGGATTTGATGAGCTTTTCCAAATCGTCCTTTTCTCCCGCTAGCTTATCGTTCTCGCGCTTGATCTCGATTTCCTCGAGCCGCGCCAAAGAACGCAAACGTATATTCAAAATCGCTTCGGCCTGAATTTCCGTCAGTTTGAATTTCTTGATCAACGCAGGCTTAGGCTCGTCAGAATTGCGGATGATCTTGATAACCTCGTCGATGTTAAGGAATACGATCAGGTAACCAGCGAGAACTTCCAGACGGTGAATGACTTTATCGAGACGGTGCTGCGATCTACGGACCAGAACTTCCTGCTGGTGGTTGAGCCAGCATTGCAAAACATCGCGCAGCGGCATGACCTTGGGCACAAGCCCGCCATCAAGAACATTCATGTTCATGGAAAATTTGGTCTCTAAATCCGAATTACGGAAGAGCATCTCCATGAGGAGTTCGGGCTCAATAGTGCGCGATTTCGGCACCAGCACGATGCGGATGTCTTCGGTGGATTCGTCGCGCACATCGTCGAGCTGCGCAACCTTCTTCTCGGTAATCAATTCGGCCAAACGCTCGATCAGTTTGGATTTTTGCACCTGATAAGGAATTTCGGTGACGATGATCTGGTACGATCCGCCTTTGAGTTCTTCCTTTTCCCATTTAGCGCGCAGGCGGAAAGAGCCCTTACCCATGCGGAAAGACTCGGAAACGCTTTCCTTGCTCTCAACCATGATTCCGCCCGTCGGGAAATCCGGGCCGGGAATATATTTCACCAGCTCTTTGTCGGTAAGCGGACCATCGAGCATTGCACTCATCGCATCGCAAAGTTCCGCAACGTTGAAAGGCGGAATATTGGTCGCCATACCCACGGCAATACCGGATGAACCGTTCGCCAGCAAATTCGGGAAACCGCCCGGCATCACGATCGGCTCGTTTTCCGAACCATCATATGTAGGGCGGAAATCAACCGCGTTTTCTTCGAGGCCGTCGAGCAGAAGTGCGGCAACCGCCGTCATGCGCGCTTCTGTGTAACGCATCGCGGCCGCGTTATCGCCGTCTATATTACCAAAATTGCCCTGACCATCAACCAACGGATAGCGGACGGAGAAGTCCTGCGCCAAACGTACCATCGCGTCGTAAACGGAAGAATCTCCGTGCGGGTGATATTTACCGATGACATCGCCGACCACACGGGCTGATTTTTTCGGCGGGGTCGTAGGGTTCAATTGTAATTGATACATCGCGTATAAAACGCGGCGGTGAACAGGTTTCAAACCGTCGCGGACATCGGGCAAGGATCGAGACATAATGGTAGAGAGCGCATAGGACAGGTAGCGCTCGGACAGGATCTTGGTAATCCCTTCATCTACGATTTTGGATTCAACAACTTTGGTAGGAGTCTTTTTGACCATAAGTGCTTATTTACAGGCCATTCCCGCTTCAATCAAGCCGCCTTTTGGGCATTTCTGCGTGTTATAAGGCTTTAAAAGCTGGCATAATCTGCCCATGACCGATACGCAATTGTTAATAGCGGACCACGCGTTAAACATTTTCCATCTGGTTATCGTGCTGTTTCTGACCTTCGGGTGGATATGGGTTAAGTCTCGCCCCCTGCACAGAATCGCGGTCTCCGTCACATCGTTTTTGTGGATTGTGGTGGGCACGTTCGTCGGCAAACTGGGATATTGCCCCGCCACCGATTGGCACTGGCGCATAAAAAAACTCCGCGGGGAAAAAGACCTGCCCGTTTCTTATATAGATTACAATTTGCAAAAAATCGGCATCCATCTTCCATCCAACATGGCCGACATCCTCGTCATGACGACTTTCGGGGCCATAGTCGTGCTGACAATCTGCTTCTGGCTCAATGACCGGAGGCGGACTTCTTAATATCGGCCAGCGATTTTTCGTACCGCGCTTCGAACCGCAACCGCGCTTCGGGTACGCCTTTGGTATGGTGTGAGAAAACCCAATGCTCTAGGAAATGCCCCGTCATGCGCAGGCCTTTGTAAATTTCTTCGGGGTCATAGGCTCCGCCGCCGGGTTTTAAAAACGCGGGCATTTCCAGCAATCTCTCTTTATAGGGTCCTGCCGCGTGGAGGCTCACCGCACGTCCTGATTTCGGGGATACATAGGCCAGCTGCGTGACATCTCCGCCCGCGGCGCATTTGGTCAGGTCCAAACCGAAGCCTAGTTCCTTGAGCAAGGAAATTTCCCAGAAAATATACGCCGCCATCCATATTTCGCCGTCCATCATCTCCATCATGGTTTTAAAACCGTGAAACAACCCCGCATGCCCTTCGCGTTCGGGTAAAGCCGCGTCACACAAAGAACAAGCTGAAAGCAAAGCGCCGAGTTTGAGCGGATCGTCCAGCACGCCGTGCGGCAATCCCGATTCCTGATCCAATGTCATCGAGCCGAGCTGGTCTGAAACACGGCTTTTCCATTGCACAGCGACGAGCGTCCCCGCCTCTAGCAACCCGCGCTTTTTGGTGGATTGCGCGCCATGCACATAGCCCGCGTGACGGCCGTTTTTTTCCGTGAGCAGACCGACAACCGCGCCGCCCTCGCCGTGGGGGCGCACACTTAATATAAATCCTTGATCCGTCCAGCTCTCCATGAAATATGTATACCCCATGAATGCTAATATTGAAAAGGTCGGGATTGCAGGCGCGGGTTCTTTGGGCGGAATAGTTGCAAACGCTCTCAAAAATGGGCTGAACGGCTACACACTGCACGCAATATCGGACCATGCACCCAAAACGGATTTCGGCGTGCCTAATGTAGATTTCAAAACACTCGCCAAAGAATGCGATGTGATCGTGGAATGCCTGCCCGCAGCCGCCGTTCCTGACCTTGTAAAAGCGGTTCTCGATGAAGGCAAAACATTGGTTATGATAACAGCCGCCGCACTCGTTTTATTTCCCAATATTCAAAAAATGGCTACGGAAGGCAAAGGAAAAATTCTGGTTCCGAGCGGCGCGTTGTCGGGCCTTGATGCCGTAACAGGCCTCGCGACCCAGAGCATAACCGACGCAAAAATAATTTCTACCAAACCCCCCGCCGGTTTTAAGAACAACGCCTATCTTTCTGAAAAGAAAATAAACATCGATGATATCAAAACGCCGACTATGATTTTTTCAGGAACGGTGAATGAAGCGGCAAAGCATTTCCCAGCCAACGTCAATGTCGCGGCCTCCCTCGCCCTCGCCGGCATAGGCTTTGATAAAACCACGGCAGAAATCTGGGCGGACCCCACGGTGAAAACCAACGCGCATGAAATCGTCGTTTCCGGTCCATCGAGCGTCATCCGTTCCAAAATCGAAAATATGCCGGACCCTGTCAATCCAAAGAGCAGCATGCAGGCCGCCTACTCCATCATCGCAACTTTGAAAAAACGCCGCGCCAATCTCACCATTTTTTAAAAAAGGACGTTTATGTTACCCGCCATACCTTTTTATGTTATCCGCCACGGCGAAAGCGTCGCAAATCTGGGTCAATACACCTCCGGCCATGTCGATGTCGAATTGACGGAAAAAGGTTTACAGCAGGCCCGCCATGCCGCGAAAATTGCGGCGCAGTTGGAACTTAAACCGACGGTCATTATTCATAGCCATCTGCAGCGCGCCAAGAAAACCGCAGAAATTATCAATGAAGGGCTTGGCATCCCGATGATCGAAGACCCGATTATAGCCGAGCAGTTTTTCGGCGAATGGGAAGGTGTTTCGTGGGAAGTAACCCGCCAGCTAATCCGCGATGCCGTCGATCCACCCAAAGGTGAAACCCACTCCTCGTTCCATGAGCGGGTCAAAACGGCCATCACCAAATACGTGAACGGACACAAAGGCCCAGTTCTGTTTGTCTGCCATGGGGGTGTGTTTCGCGCGATAGGCGCAATGCACGGCACGAACATGACGGGCGTGCATAATTGCTCGCTCCATTACTTTGAACCCACTAAACACGAGACATTTCCGTGGTCGGTCAGGAAATTTTAGAATATACAGCCAAAGCCTGTCTCGTTTCCACGACATCGTGAACGCGGAATACGCGCGCGCCCCGTTCATATCCCGCAATAGCCGCGGCAATAGATCCTGCCAAACGCTGGTCCGCATCCGCGCCACCCATGATTGCGCCTATGAACCTTTTGCGGGAAACAGCGCACATTATCGGAACGCCGAGTGATTCGAATTCGTGCAAACGATTCAATAGCGTGATGTTGTGTTCTAAGTTTTTCCCGAAACCGATGCCCGGGTCCGTGATGATACGGTTCATTGGTATATCATTGGTTCTGCATGCACCGATACGACTCATTAGATACCCGTAAACCTCCGCAAAAACATCGTCATAATACGGCGCATCCTGCATCGTGCGTGGGTCGCCTTTCATATGCATCAGGCAGGCATAAACACCACTTTCAGCCACAACCTTCATGGATTCCGGATCATGGGTGAGAGCGCTTACATCGTTCACCATCGCCGCTCCTGCCTTGATCGCATCCCGCATGACCGCCGCATGGCGTGTATCCACGGAAAGCATGACGCCGCTGTCTTTAAGCCCCTCTATCACAGGGATTACGCGGCGTAGCTCTTCTTCCACCGAAACAGGCTCGGCACCGGGGCGAGTCGATTCCCCGCCGATATCGAGGATATGCGCGCCTTCCTTTGCTAGTTTCAGCCCGTGGGCGATGGCACGCTCGGTGGTAAAGAATTGCCCGCCATCCGAAAAACTGTCGGGCGTGACATTCACGATGCCCATCAAAATCGGGCCATCGGCATTCAGGAACGGGTTATTCATCCCAACCATCCTCGATCGGCAAGGCTTCATGTTCCTTCGTTTTGGGAAGTGCTTCGATCAGCTGTTCCAAAGTCTTCTTGCTTTCGGGATGCACCCATTCATCGACCACATCCGACATCGGCATCAACACGAAAGACCGGTCCTGCATCCGCGGATGCGGGACGATCAATTTTTCGCCTTCGCGGATGATTTCATCGTCATAGGCAATTACATCGAGATCCAGCAAACGCGGCGCGTTCCTAACCGTGCGGACACGGCCGAATTCTTCTTCGATTTTCAAAAGCGCATGGAGCAATTCCATCGGCTCCATATCCGTGTCCACTTCGCACACCGCGTTATGAAACCACGGATCGGTTTCGCTGTAGGGCCATGGCGCGGTTTTCCAGATACGTGAAATCTGCGTAGGTTTGATGCCCACCTGCATCATCAGCTTCAACGCCGCATAAAGCGTTTGCGAAGGCGTGCCGAAACGGCTGGGAAGGTTCGCGCCAAGGGCCACGAGGATCATATGCGGTTCACTTTACTCAATAACAAAGAGCCTGATTGCTCAGGCCCTTTTATAAAGGTGTTTTGCGATAAACGCTATACTAACGCTACGCCATTACCACGTGCGGACGTCCCCAGAATCCATATGCACGAAGTTGCTCTTGGGGTAATAGCCCACGCCACCGGCCTTCAAGGACACGGCCAGTTTCTTGATCTGGCTGGTGTCGAAGTTAGGCATGCGTAGGTCAATGGCCTGACCCGTCATGTGAAGTGAATTCTTGGCCACGCCTTCGGAGTTAGAGCGCAAACCCGCATTCGTTTTCGGGCAACGATAACCGGACAGAATTTCGTAAGGCTCGGTGCGGCCGGAAAGTTCATGCACCGAATAGATGATATCGATCACGCGCGGATCGATCGGGAACAATTCGTTCGATCTGAAATCACGCAGAACGATGTTAATACGGTCAAAAGCATCGGGCAGATATTTATCACCGACGCGGTAAACGCCGGAGAATGTTTCGCCCGTGTGCGAATTGCGGAACGTGATTTTGCGTGCGCCGCCAAATTGGCTGCCGCGCGAAAAGATCGCGGCGGACGCTTTCACGGGAACGATGGAGGAAGCAGCGGCGGCGCCTAGTACGATAGCGCCGAGGCCCAAAAAATTACGACGAGTGGTAGAACAGGCTTTATCGCCATTAAGCTTGGAAGTCATAAATCCTCTGTATGGTTTGTATATTGAAGGGAACCTTCAGGAGACTGGGTTATTAGCAAATTTGTATACTGCGTCCAAGTCGAAAATTGGTTTAACCAATATACTCCTGTGCGCATATTCATTCAACTTCTTACAATAAAATGAAATTATATTGTTTTTCAAAAACTTGCCCTATGCGTATTAACCTCTTAAGACACAAGAGTTATGACATAGAATCCCATAAACGCGTGTTTTTGTGTCGTTAGATTTCAGGAGTCGTTGTGGGACGCGGAATTTTGACCGCTTTCGCCGCTTTCAAAATTTCGGCGAGCTTCGCATCTTGTCCGTACACATCTTGTCCGTAGACAAGTTTGCCGTCCGCGTTCAGCCACACGGTTTGATATGTCACATAAACAGGAATGCCTTTGTCGGTCAGCACATCGCGCATGCTGCCCGAATTGATCATCTTGTTCATGCCATCAATGGTGTAATCTTTGTTCTCACCCAAAATAAAGGCCGCAAGTTCTTCGGGTTTGGAAACACGGATGCAACCTGAACTCAAATTGCGTTCCTTGCCCTCGAACAATTCTCGGTGGTTCGTGTCATGGAGGTAAATGTTGTAAGGATTTTCCATGATGACGCGCACTTTACCGAGCGGATTTTGATCCCCGGGTGGCTGCGTCATGCGGAGCACAGCCAAATCTTTGTTCGTAACTTTCGTCCAGTCCACCTTGCCGGGGTCGATCTCGTTGCGTCCCACGGTCAACTTTATGCCGCGTTTGGTAAGTGAATAAGGGTCAGCCTGCAACGCCGGCAGGAAATCCTCGCGCTTGATGGTCGGCGGAACGGACCAGTTAGGGTTCAAACGCACGCCGGTGATTTCGGTTTTGAAGCTGTAGGTAGGGCGCGCCTGTTTGCCTACTATGACCGGCATTTCCAGTTTCACCGCGCCGCCTTCCACGGCCCACAAATTCGCGGACGGAATATTGACGATCACGTAACGTTCGGGACGGCCCTCCCCGATCCAACGCAGACGCTCCATGTTGGCGACAATCTGCCAAATTTTATCTTCAGATGTGCGGTTGATGATGCGCATGGCATTGGTATCGATCACACCGTTCGTATCCAACCCGTAATCTTTTTGAACCTTCATCACGGCGACGGCAAGCGGCTCATCATAAACTTCGGCGTTCGCTTCCATCGCAGGCAGACCAAGACGTTCGCGGATCGCGGGGATCGCTGGCGAAGATTTGCCGGGTTTGATGGATTTGCCTATCTTGATCGGTTTGAAATGCTCTTCGGGCTGCGCTGCGAGCTCAATGAGTTCTTTGCGGAGCGCGCCATAGAGATTATGCGCAGGCTCCAGATTGCGGATCAACGTTACAGGGTCGGCGACATCACTCACGTCCTGCAACAGCGCATCTGATTTCACGGGCTCGCGCCAGTATTTCGCGGCCTTATCGCCCATCCCCGCATCGCGCATACCGGTAAGGTCATGGGCATAGCGCACGACCGCATCCGAAATCAGCAGGTCGAGCTCCAATTGATTGTCCCCACCCATATCCGCGGCAAGTTTGCGGATATCTTCGATATGGTAGCGTTCGGGGTTCAGGCCATGGGTCCATGACTCTTCAAGAATGTTCAGGATTCCCGCCACGCGCGGCTGGAACGAACCGCTGCCGCGTACCCAGATCGGGCGCATATCGCGGTTCATGTAATGAACGGTTAGGACGTCTTTGTTGTAAATCCGCTCGGCGCCGGGCAACCCGCCTGTCAAAGCCTGAGGCTGCGAGAAAACAGGCGAAGCAAGGGCTGCCCCGACCAGCAAAGCTGCGATGGGCAAAAATTTGAATCGGCCTAATCGATTTAAATAATTGTTTGCCATGGTAAAAAACGCCGTGAGAAGTGCCCCCCGACTAGATTATCGACCCTATATATTAAAAATGTTTGAAGACGGTGGGAAGTTCGTTTTGGAAATTCAGAATAACATAAAAAACGGGGAAAAATCCCCGCTTTTTTCAAGAAAGTCGCCTGTTTCGGAAAATTACAGATCCACGAACACGTGCCTCTCGCCTTTTCCGCCCGGATGAGTCGTGGCGCCCGTTCTCGCAGGACCCACTTGTTGGGCGAACTTCCAGATAGCCCCCGCGCCATAACGGTGCTCGCGCGGCTTCCAGTTTTTCTTCCGTTCAGCGAGTTCAGACTCAGAGAGCTGAACTTCGAGTGAACCCTTCTCTGCATCTATGTGGATAACATCGCCGTTTACCAACAACCCGATGGGGCCGCCGACCGCGGCTTCGGGTCCGACATGCCCGATGCAAAATCCGCGCGTGCCACCGGAGAACCGTCCGTCAGTGATAAGCGCAACCTTGCCGCCCATTCCTTGACCATAGAGGGCCGCGGTGGTCGACAACATCTCGCGCATCCCCGGCCCACCCTTGGGTCCTTCGTAACGGATGACCAGAACTTCACCCTCTTTGTATTGTTTGGCGAGAACCGCTTCGAGACATTCCTGCTCGGAGTCAAAGACACGCGCCGCGCCGGTGAATTTAAGCTCATTCATGCCCGCGATTTTCACGATCGCGCCGTCGGGCGCCAGATTTCCCTTCATGCCAACGACGCCGCCGGTTGTGGATAAAGGTGTGGATATCGAAACGATGACATCCTGATCGGGTGTCAAAATGGTATCACTCAGGTTCTGTTCGATGGTCTTGCCCGTAACCGTTATACAATCGCCATGCAAGTATCCGCCCTTCAAAAGCTCTTTCAAAACCACGGAAACACCGCCCACATCAAACATGTCTTTGGCGACGTATTTGCCGCCCGGTTTCATGTCGGCGATATAGGGTGTTTTGCGCATGATGTCACACACATCGAAGAGGTCAAATTCGATCCCTGCTTCATGGGCCATAGCCGGAAGATGCAACGCCGCGTTCGTCGAACCGCCTGTTGCAGCCACGACCATAGCCGCATTTTCGAGCGCCTTGCGGGTCACAATATCGCGTGGACGCAAACCGATTTTTATCAATTCCATCACGGCTTTGCCGCTGGCCGCTGCATACTCGTCGCGGGTCGTGTAGGGTGCTGGGGCCCCCGCAGATCCGGGCAACGCCAATCCAATTGCCTCACTCACACAGGCCATGGTGTTGGCCGTGAATTGACCCCCACATGCGCCGGCGGATGGGCACGCCATGCATTCCATTTCATGCAGATCCGCATCTGAAAATTCGCCCGTCGCGTGTTTGCCGACGCCCTCGAACACATCGATGATGGTCACGTCACGCCCGCGGAATTTGCCGGGCAGGATCGATCCTCCATACATAAAGACGGACGGAACATTGAGGCGGATCATCGCCATCATCATGCCGGGGAGAGATTTATCACAACCCGCCAGCCCCACCAACGCGTCATAACAATGACCGCGGATCGTTAATTCCACCGTATCGGCAATCGCTTCGCGGGACGGCAAAGATGAACGCATGCCTTCATGCCCCATCGCAATCCCGTCGGTGACGGTTATCGTTGTAAATTCGCGCGGGGAGCCTTGTCCCTCTTTCACGCCTTTTTTCACGGCCTGTGCCTGACGTGATAATGCGATGTTACAAGGCGCAGCTTCGTTCCAACAGGTGGCAACGCCGACCAAAGGCTGGTGTATTTCCTCATCCGTCATCCCCATCGCATAATAAAAAGCTCGGTGCGGCGCGGATTTAGGACCTTCCGTCACGTAACGGGACACTAGATTGGTTTTGTCCCATTTGCCGTCTTTATAGGGTGATTTGCGTGTCATGACTTCAGGCTGCTTTCTTTTGGGCTTGCGCCACATCCACGATGGCCTGCCCTTCGAGACGGTAAACCGTCCATTCATCCATGGCCTTCGCGCCGAGCGCTTTGTAAAATTCTATCGATGGCGCGTTCCAATTAAGAACCGAAAATTCGACGCGGCCGCAGTTCTCTTGAAGCGCACGCTGGGCCAGATATTGGAAAAACTTTTTGCCGATGCCGTTGCCACGGAATTCCGGAATCACGAACAAATCTTCCAGGTAAATGCCCGCCTTCCCCATGAATGTGGAGAAATTGTAAAAGCACAGCGCGAAGCCGGCGGGCTTCCCGTTTACTTCAGCGATAGCACAGAATGCCTTCGGACGAGGCGCAAACAAGGCCGTTTCGATGTCTTTCGGGGTCGCTTTCGCGTCATGCTCGAGCTTTTCGTAAATGGCGAGTTTTTTGATGAACTGCACGATGAGCGCGCAATCGTCTTTGGTCGCGGGGCGAATGATCGTATCTACCGTCATGATGTGCTCCTTGTATTAAGACAAAAGTTTTAGGCGGGCGAACCCGCTTTTGCAAGAGCCCACGGCTCCCTATTTGTTGACGAGAATTTCGTTTACTTTGGATCGGAACGGGATCGCATTGGCAACGAATGGCACCATAATACGTTTTTGACCCGTACCCGTGAGGATCACGGCGGCGTATTTGAACAACTGTCCAATCGGAGTTATGCCGAGTTCGATACTCTCGATCTGTGAATAACGAAGCTCGATCATATCTGCGTATAAAATCCCGCTACGAACGAAAATACGTTTGGTTGTTGCTGCCAAAATCAAAAAATGGCGCGTCAAATGCGCGATGATGACCATGATGAGGCCCACCACTATCAAAAATCCTCCCAGATTTACAGATATGCCGATGGCTATAAGCGCGCCGATGATGGCCACAGCCACACCCTTCCAGTAAATGGCGGGGTGGATAGTCACGGCCTCGACCATTTTCTCATCCTCGATGAGCGTGATGCCCGCAAGGGTCAAAACTTCCAACGGGTTTTTGGCGGGTTTGGCGAAAGATGATTTGGTCATTGCCGTTCTCCTTCTAAACACTTCTGGCTTTTTCGATGGCTCTGCGGAACTTGATCGGATCTTCAATCGGCGGCAAAACGACTTCGCCCACCCCCATCCCGCGCACCATCACGCGGCCGAAATTGAAAATGCGACCCCATACGCCCTGGAGGACGTTGACGCCTTCAATACGGTCGATGTTAATTTCGCCCACATAACGCGCAATAAGGCCACGCTTATATACAAGACGGCGGTTCGTAACAGCGATTTCCGTCGTCGCCTTAACGATCATCATGTGTGCGTATTTAAACAAACCCATCACAAGGACTAGAAAGGCAAGAATTTTGATGCTGGGGTGAACAGCGCGCACCATGTCGATCCATGTCGCCTCAACCGGAATTTCAACGCGCAGGAATTCGGGGAGCCATGGCTGCACAAACAACGAACCGATGATCACGCCAATGGCCAGTAAAAGGCTGAACACAATGTTGAACAGCGCGGATACGGTATACATCCAGTGGAAACGGGCCACATGGACCAATTCTTCATCCTCTCCCAAAGACTGACGGATATAATCCATATTTATTGTTCCATATTACTGGTCGCCGAGGGAAATTCCAAGGCCACGCGCCGTATGCACAAGGGTATCATTAACGTCTATGGCTTCATAGGCCGCGATACATTCCTCGATGGGGTAGTCCACCAATTTGCGGTTCTGCCATGCTACCATACGATCGAACTTGCCTTCAGCAATCAGGTCCACGGCGCGCACGCCGAATGCCGATGCCAGAAGTCGGTCGTTATAGGTGGGTGGAGCGCCGCGCTGAACGTGGCCGAGCACCGTCACACGGGATTCGAAACCGGTGACTTCGGAAATTTTTCCGGCCAGATAGTTCCCGATCCCGCCATAACGTTTTTCGCCGTTGTGATAGGTGATTTCAAATTTTTCGCCGTTGGGTGTTTTTACCGCTTCGGACACGATGATGAGCGCAAAGTTACGTCCGCCGTCTTTCACGCGCTGGATTTTCGCGGCAACATTTTCAATGGTATATTTCAATTCGGGAATCAAAATAACATCCGCGCCGCCCGCAATACCTGAGGACAATGCAATGTGGCCTGCATCGCGACCCATCACTTCCAAAATCATCACGCGGTCATGGGAAGCCGCCGTAGGTTGCAAACGGTCCAGCGCTTCGGTCGCAACCGACACCGCCGTGTCGAACCCGACAGCACGTTCGGTTTTGCCGAGGTCGTTGTCAATGGTTTTTGGAATGCCCACCATTTTGATTCCGCCTTGCTGTGCAAGACGACGCAGAATAGCGAACGATCCGTCGCCGCCAATTCCGATCACGCCCTCAAGGCCCAGTTTTTTGAAATTAGCGACAATCTCGCCGCTGCGGTCCTTTGTCGTGCCGTCGGGCATCGGGAAGGAAAACGGGTTGCCTTTGTTGGTAGTGCCGAGGATCGTGCCGCCCATACGCAGGACATTCGTGTCCATCTCCGCGGGAGTCAGAATTTTATATTGTGGCTCTTTTTCGAGCAGGCCGGCCGTGCCGTCCAAAATTCCGTAAACCTGCCACCCCAGCAGATCGGCCTTGTATACAGCCGCGCGGATAACAGCGTTCAATCCGGCACAATCGCCGCCGCTCGTCAGAATACCTATCTTCTTGCTCATGGATTTCCTTGGATTTTTTAAAAGAATTTTAATTGTTTTAGACTATCTAAAACCCAATGCCAAAAGGATTTTTTGGGTTGATGGGCTACTTTCTCTTACCAAATTCTAAAAACGCTGGTATACTAAAAAACTCATAATCACACGGTTAGCCTTTGATTTAGATGGAAGACATAGAAGATCTAGAAGATAAACTCGCCGATCTGGAGAGCGAGCACAGGCAACTTGACCTGGATATTGACCGGCTGGTGAACACACCGCCGGTTGATCTTTTGCAGCTTCAACGCCTCAAAAAACAAAAGCTCGCCTTGAAAGACCAGATACAAAGGGTCCGCAGCTCCATTCTTCCAGACATCATCGCCTGATCCAAGCCCCGTAGCAAAGAAGGTTCACAATGCCGCACAGCGATCCAAACCCACTCATCGGCGTAATCATGGGCTCCCAGTCTGATTGGGAAACCATGAAAGTTGCCCATGAGTTACTGGTTGATCTTAAAATTCCTCACGAAGTCAAAATCGTGTCAGCGCATCGCACACCCCAGCGCATGTTCGACTATGCGGGGTCGGCCAAGGGTCGCGGACTAAAAGTGATCATCGCGGGGGCAGGCGGCGCCGCCCACCTGCCGGGTATGGTAGCCTCCCTCACCTCGATCCCTGTTTTGGGGGTTCCGGTGAAATCCAAAGCACTCAAAGGCATGGACTCCTTGCTTTCTATAGTGCAAATGCCGGGCGGCGTACCTGTCGGAACCTTTGCGATCGGCGAAGCGGGCGCCAAAAACGCCGCCATGATGGCCGCATCCATATTAGGTGTGCACGACGCCGCGGTTCTTGCCCGCGTGGAAGCCTACCGCAAGCAGGCATCGGACGCCGTGAGCGAAACACCCAAAGACTAGGGTAATTTCATAAAACAATTAAAGGTTCAGTGAAGCGAAAGGGCGCAAAAAAGCTTCTTTGAACCTGTGGGTATGTGGGTTACTTTTCCACAGGGTAATGTGGGTAAGTAATGTATTGCCACACAGATTAAATTTTCACGTGAAACTAAGGGGCTAACATCTTCCAATGAAAATGGAAATTAAAACTCTCGGTATCTTAGGCGGCGGTCAACTCGGGCGTATGTCTGCACTCGCCGCCGCCAATCTCGGCATCCGTGCCAATATCTTCTGTCCGGAGAAAAACTGCCCTGCTTCCCAGGTAACGGACCTATTCACCTGCGCTGAATACGAAGATGAGAGTGCGCTCAAAGCCTTCGCGGATAGCGTTGATGTCATTACTTATGAATTCGAGAACATCCCCATTGAAACCGTTCGCTATTTGCAAGGGTTCAAACCCGTCTATCCGGACGAAAAATTGTTGGAAGTTTCGCAGAACCGATTGAAAGAAAAGAAATTTCTAAATGATATTGGTATCCGCACAGCACCATGGGTGCCAGCTTATAAATCCACAGATATTGATGAAGCGATTCGAAACTTCAAGAGCCCAAAATGCATACTCAAGACGGCACGTTTCGGATATGATGGAAAAGGCCAGATAAAACATGATGATAAGTCATCTTCTCAAGAAAGCTGGTCAAAACTCAACACCAATGAGGCTATTCTAGAGGGCATAATCGACTTTGATTTTGAATGTTCTATAATAGTAGCAAGGGACACTTTCGGAAAATCTGAAGTCTTTCCCGTGACATTCAATGAACACAGCAACCACATACTCTCAAAAAGCATAGTTCCTCACATCTCTATTTCCGATACGATAAGTACTGAGGCACATGCCGTAGCGGTGAGCATCGCTGACGCGGTGGGCCTTGTGGGCGTCCTGGCGCTTGAATTGTTCGTTACGAAACAGGGCGACCTGCTGGCAAACGAAATTGCGCCACGGACTCATAATTCCGGTCACTGGACGATGGATGCATGCACCGTGTCACAGTTCGATCAACATGTGCGGGCCGTCTGCGGCCTGCCGGTCTTAAAGCCCGTGCGTCATTCGGATGTCACCATGATCAACATTATCGGAGATGACGTGAAACGCCTGTCCGAGTTCCTCTCCATGGACAACGCCCGAGTGCATCTCTATGGTAAGACAGAGGCGCGCGATGGCCGCAAAATGGGTCACGTCAACCTCTTAACTCCCCTAACAAATCCCGAGAAATAAAGACATGAAAGCCGCAAAAATGACCAAAGACGCTCCCATTCGCATTGAAACAGACTCTTTCGGGGAAATTGAAGTTCCCGCAGACGCCTATTGGGGCGCTCAAACCCAGCGTTCTCTAGTGAATTTTGACATAGGAACCGAGAAAATGCCGGCATCTGTGGTGCGTGCTTTAGGCGTGCAAAAGAAGGCTTCGGCGGTGGCCAATATCGCACTTGGCATGATGGATGCCAAGATGGGCGCTGCCATTGTGCAAGCCGCCGACGAAGTTATCGACGGTACGCTGGAAGGCCAATTCCCCCTTTCTGTCTGGCAGACGGGTTCGGGCACCCAGACCAATATGAATGCGAACGAGGTTATTGCGGGGCGCGCCAATGAAATACTTTCGGGCAATCGCGGCGGCAAGACGCCCGTTCACCCCAACGACCATGTAAATATGGGGCAATCCTCGAACGATTCATTCCCCACCGTCATGCACATTGCTGCGGCGGAAATGGTGCACCATGAGCTGCTGCCCTCTCTCGAAACTCTGCAATCCGCGTTGGATGCAAAAGCTAAAGAATTTGCCAAGATTGTCAAAAACGGCCGCACGCATTTGCAAGACGCAACCCCTCTTACGCTGGGACAGGAATTCTCCGGCTATGCCGCACAAATTCATTTCGGTTTG
The DNA here is from genome assembly GCA_040381535.1 of Micavibrio sp. Lineage (GTDB taxonomy): Bacteria > Pseudomonadota > Alphaproteobacteria > Micavibrionales > Micavibrionaceae > Micavibrio_A. Next base: position 27,598 of record JBEIHF010000025.1, read on the forward strand.
TTGCGCATCAAGGCCGCCCTTCCCCGCGTTATGATGCTGGCCCAAGGCGGCACGGCCGTCGGCACAGGTATCAATTGCAAGGTCGGCTTCGACAAGAAATTTGCTGCGGAAGTCTCAAACATCACAGGGCTGGATTTCATCACCGCTGAGAACAAGTTTGAGGCTCTAGCTTGCCATGACGCTCTGGTAGAATTGTCGGGGGCTCTGAACGTACTGGCCGTTTCCTTGATGAAGATCGCAAACGACATCCGCCTGATGGGATCAGGCCCGCGCTCGGGCATCGGCGAGCTCCTACTCCCCGAAAACGAACCTGGCTCTTCCATCATGCCCGGCAAGGTCAACCCGACCCAATGCGAAGCAATGACCATGGTCTGCGCACAAATCATGGGCAACCATGTTGCGGTAACCATCGCGGGCTCCAACGGCCACTTCGAATTGAATGTCTTCAAACCCGTCATCATCCACAATGTGATCCAGTCAATCGACCTCATTGCGGGCGCCTGCCGCTCGTTCACGGACCGCTGCCTGGTGGGCATCGAACCAAACATTGAGCGCATCAAATACCTGATGGAAAACTCGCTCATGCTTGTGACCGCTCTGAACCCGCATATAGGGTATGACAACGCCGCCAAGATCGCCAAAAAGGCGAACAAGGAAGGTCTCTCATTGCGTGAAGCAGGCATCCAACTTAGCCTGCTTACCTCTGAGCAATACGATCAGTGGGTCAAACCCGAAGACATGATCAAACCCAATGGCTGATCCTTTGGCGGACATCCTCTCCAGCAAAGTGGTCAAGCGCTCCGTGTCTATCGCGGGGCATACGACATCCGTATCTATCGAAGAACCCTTCTGGAATGTGCTGCAGAAAATCGCCAAGAAAGAGCGCCGCTCCTTGGCGGCCCTTATTGCAGATGTGGATGAGCGCCGAGGCACGAATTTATCGAGCGCGCTGCGCCTTTACGCGCTGGAACATCTGCAGCAAAAATAACCCTAGTCACCCAAACTGTTTAGGATATTCTGCATGGCCGCGGCGGGGTCATCTTCCACTTGTTCCTGCAATGATTTCTGCGGAACAGGTTCTGGTCCGGGCGCTGGGACCACAGGCTCTGGTGTAGGCGTAATCGGCGTGGGAGCCGCGGCAGGCGCCGGAATTGAAGGGGCCGACGGAGCCGGTGTCGGGGCTAGGACAGGCGTTGGCGCGGGGACTGCGACTGGCGCTTTGGTCTTCGATGGCAATATGCCCAAATCCTGCAACTTGCCGCCAAGGTCCTTACCCAGAAGGTCTGGCAATTTATCCTGAACCTTTTCCTGCAGTTTTTGTTGCGCGCGGCGCGTCAAAAGATCGTTGAACAATCCTTTACCAAAAGTGTTGGCGGGTGCGTTCAAAGGACCCTTTATGGCCACGTTGAAAGTCCCTGCCTCTTTGGCCTGTTTTAACGTAATTGCGTGGACTGTATCGACGGTCCATAGCGGCAGGTTCGCCGAACCGGTCGATTTGATGTTGGCCGAAGGGCCGTCCATCACCATGTTTGAAATGGTCACGACACCGCCTTGAATCGGGTAATCCCCGACGATCGTATCAAAGCGGGTTTCGCCGCCCGATGTCGCGCCCGTAAGAATGGAGGAAAGACGGTCCAACGGTTTGCCCGTATCCACAAAAGCCAGACCGATTTGTGCAAGGTCGAACCCCTCCATAACCACATCTTTGCCGTTCACGATCGCGTTACCTCTAAGCCCGCTGACCAGGGCATGGGGGGACAGGCCGGAAGATTTCACATCCATATCAAGAGAAACATCCCCCGCCGCCTTCATGCGGTTGGAACCTGAAAGAGCGAACATCAGTGGCTCAAGATTGACGTTGATCATCTTGCTTTGGACCGCTAGAGAGAGTGGTTGTTTGGCGTCCACAGGGTCGATAATCTTGGCGTCCAGATTGGCCGTTCCACCGAACAAGCCAGCATTCAAATCCGTAACATTCAAGCTGCCGTCTTTGAGGCTGATTTTGGTTTTAGGGTTAATGAAATTCCACCCGTTATAGGTCATGGATTGTGCACTCAAATTAAGGGACAAATCCACGGAATGCATCCATCCGGTCTCGAGAGTTTCACGCGACCATTTGCCGCCCGATGGTGCAGCAGGGCTTCCGTCCCTGCCCGAACCAACCGCAACATTGCGTTCACCCAGAAGATCGTCCAGCGGGATATTGCCGCCGTTTAGATCGCCCGTTACGGATGGCTTTGCTGCGTTTGCGTCGACCTTAAGATTACCGTTGAAGGCGGCCTTGCCGATGGAGGCTGACATGCCCGTCAGGTCATAAACCTTGCCCGTATTCACGGCTTTGGTTTCGAAAGTGAAAGGCTGCTCTAACCCAGGGCCACCTGAGAATTTCGGATTCATGATCTGTATGGCCTTGACCAGATTGGGGTGCTTCGCGCCCACCGTGATGTTGCTGAAAGCGGGTTTATCGAGAAAGCCCGTCGCCGTTCCTTTGGCCGAAAGAGACCCGTCGAGCGCAATAATTTGTGCATCAAAATCCAGCTCTTCAGCCTTTCCTTTTGCAGCAATATTCGCCTCCGCCGCGCTGATGGATGCGGGCAATTTGGAGGTATCCATTTCAAAGGCGGTCATGAGGGCTTTGACGTCCGACGTCTTGCCGTAGAACTTCAAATCCACGCCCGACAGATCGGCCATATTGCCCACGCTTCCCTTGAGGCTGGCTACCGCGCCCATATAGTCTTGAGCGGAGGCGTTTTCGAGGTTAAGCGACTGACCAGCGGCCTTGCCCTTGATGCGAATACCAGTGATTTGCTGCTCATTTAAAACCGCTTTTTGTGCGCTCACATCAAACGTCAAATTCATGGGCACATTGAACGCACGGACAGGTTCCAAAGCCCTCTTCATATCGGCTTTTGCTGAAGCATCTTTTTGCACCGCCGCCTTGTTCTGACCGTTCATTCTGGCCTTGATATAATCGATGTCCACCGTATCGGTGGTGAGGTCGACCATGATGTCTGGGCGCCCGCCTTGGCCGTTGGGTTTATATGAACCCGCTAGCGCAAAAGTGGATTGGTCCAGCTTCAATGTGCTGTCTTTCAAAGCGATGAAATCTCCGTCGATGGAGCCAATCAGATTGAACTGCCCGATTTTCCAGATTTCAAGCGCTTTGTTGTCGGCCTGCTCAGGCGCAAAAGCGCGCAGCATGGTGGGCAGTTGTTCAGCGGAACCCTGCATGGCAAAATTTAGGGACGGATCGACATAGGTGATACCCGTCTCGCCCGACTTGCTGGATGTACCAAACATCATCTTGGCATCGATGTTTACGCGCCCCTTGCCGGGGATGTCGCGGGCCTCACCGTGGACCTCGACAACGTAGTCCAATTTGACCACGCGAAGGGATACGCCCTTGAAGGTTTTGCCGCCGCTCTGGATGCCGTCAGCGGCTATATTGACCGTACCATTGATGGGAAACGGCAGGCTCAGGCTCTCGGGCAGGATGCCGGAAACAGGCGAAAGCTTCTGCCCTTTGGCCACCTTCTCCTCGACGCTAGTGTCCTTCGACTTGCCGCTAGCGGGGGCGATCTTGTCGAGGTCGAGCACGCCGTTAAAGACCACATCACCCGACACAGTCACAGGGTTCTTTTCCTTGAGGCCCACGGCCGAGAATTTGCCCTTTCCATCGGCGCTGCCGAATGTGACTTTCATCTCGTCAGCGCTAAGCTTATTATCATCCGCCGTAACTAGTCCCGCAAAGGCCAGTTTTTGCGATAACGCCGCGGAAGGTTCGCCGCCTCCGAGCGCTAGAACACTACCCAGATTGTCGGCGTTGATCTCCAACTTGCCCTGAAGTTGCATCGGGTTGCTGGCTATGATGCCATCAAACGCAACATAAGCGCCGCCCTCAGGCAGGCTGATTTTGATGTCCGCAGGGATCTCTTTTTTTGCGCCGCCCAGCTTGCCAGTTTTGATGTCGACTTCGATGACCTTGCCGCCATAGGTCAATGAACCACCGGCCTCGTAAGGACCACTGGCGAGCGCGCCGGCCTTGAGGTCAAGATTGATCGACTCGGCCAATTGCACCTTGCCCGTTTGACGGTCGGTATAGCTGACACGGCCGCCCTCAATCACGAGTTTGCCGAGTGAAATGACCTTTTTGGGTGCAGAGGACCGTGGCGCACCACCTTCCGATACGGGGGGTTCTTGGGCATCCGCAAGGAGCTTGTCGGACATCCATGAATGGCTTCCGTCTACGAGTTTTTCGGCCTTGATATCGGGACTTACGAGACGCACCGTATTGAGTTGAATATTGCCGGAAATCAAGGGAATTATCTCTATCGAGACATCGGCGCGTTTCATGGTCAAAAGATTGGCTTCTTTGCCGCGGGGGGCCCGTACCGTAAGTCCCTCGATTTTGAGTTGGGGCATAGGCAGAATCGAGAGGCCAATATCACCGTCAATCGTTATGACATATCCTGCTGCGCTCTTGGCTTGTTCGATTATCTGCGGCTTGTATTTGTTCCAATCCATAAGCGATGGCCCGATCAAAACGCCTGCGGCGACTAAGGCGACAATGGATACGGTAATGGGCAAGGCGCGTTTCATGTAATTCTCCGAACGGAACTAAAAGCAGCTCAAAATATGTGCGCTTATATATAGCCTGAATAAGACTGATCTCAAACAGCAGACAACGATGTATGAAAATTTAGAGCGCTTCTTCTTGGCCGTAGCGGTCCTTGAAGGTCTCGAGCGATTCTAATAACGCCTCAAGATGAGGCAGAACCGTATTTTGGAAATTTCGTTGCTGGTTCTGGGTAAGTTTCACGGCGATATTCTGATATATGACACGCGCAGTATCCTTTAAATCCATTATATCGCTACGTTTGTTCAGAACCGTATTGTTGGAATCAACAATCCGTTTGGAGAGCATCTGAACGATGGCACGCACTGTGGGGTCTGAATTTTTCAGCTTCGCTTCAAAATGGTGGCGGCTGATAACGATGAGATTGCAGTCCACCAGCGCCTTGACGCTTGCTGTGCGCGGGCCATCGAAAATAATGGCCATTTCACCGACGATCTGGCCTGCTTCCAGACGGCATAGCTCCACGTCTTTACCATCTTTGCTGATGAATACTGAAACCTCGCCTGACTGGATCAAGTAGGCTCGCTGGCCGAACTCACCTTCTTTGATGATGACTTGATCTTTGGGAACGAAACGGCGCTCTAGGACGACTGTGCCATGAGGATTCTTCATGACGCAATTGTACCCTGAATAGGAATCCCGTCAAACGAGATATTGCCCGCCGTTGGCGGTGATGGTCGCGCCGTTAATGAACCCCGCTTTGTCGGATGCGAGGAAGACGACGATATCGGCGACTTCCTTGGGTGTGCCCATACGGGCCACGGGAATCTGGCGGATGATGGAATCCAAAACATCCTGCTTCATCGATGCGGTCATGTCGGTGGCTATATAGCCGGGGCATATCGCGTTGACCGTGATACCTTTTGCCGCACTTTCTAGAGCGAGGGCTTTGGTAAAACCAAGAATACCTGCCTTGGCGGCGGAATAATTCGTCTGGCCGAACTGGCCCTTTTGCCCGTTAATGGAACTAATATTGATGATTCGTCCGAAGCCGCGTTCGCGCATGCCATTGATCACGCCACGCGACATGGAAAAACAAGAAGTAAGGTTTGTATCAACAACCTGATGCCAGACTTCGGCGGTCATTTTGTGCATCACGCCATCCTTGGTCATACCCGCATTGTTAACAAGGACCGTGACCGCGCCAAGCTCTTTTTCAATATCCGCGCAGCCATTTTGGCAGGCGTCGAAATCGGACACGTCGAATTTGTAAGCCTTAGCGCCGGTGTCTTTTTCGCAGATTTTTGCTGCGTCTTCATTGCCATGATACGTGGCCGCAACCCTATATCCTTCGTCGATCAAACCCTTGGAAATTTCAAGACCGATCCCACGGGTTCCGCCTGTAACAATAGCCACACCTTTAGACATTTTTAAGCAACCTCTTTCCAAGCGCCCGCATTGTCACGTTCGAGGCACAACGCAATACCCATACCCCCGCCGATGCACAAAGTGGCCAAACCTTTTTTGGCTTTACTTCTGGCCATTTCGTGTAGCAGCGTCACCAGAACGCGCGCACCCGAAGCGCCAATTGGGTGGCCGATAGCAATAGCCCCGCCGTTTACATTCACCTTTGCTGCATCGAGTCCCAGCTCTTTCACCACACAGCACGCCTGTGCCGCGAAGGCTTCATTCGATTCCACCAAATCTAGATCGCCGACGCTCCACCCTGCTTTTTCGAGGGCGACTTTGGATGCTGAAATTGGTCCCGTACCCATAATGGCAGGGTCAACCCCTGCTGTGGCCCATGACTTGATTCGTGCAAATGGCTTCAGACCGCGTTTTTTGGCTTCGGATTCGCGCATCAAAAGAACCACAGCCGCACCATCGTTCAAACCTGATGCGTTGGCGGCGGTAACCGTGCCGTCACCTTTGAAAGCGGGTTTGAGTTTGGCTAGACCTTCGGCCGTGACACCCTCGCGCGGGAATTCGTCTTTTTCGATAACGACGTCTTCTTTTTTGACCTTCACGGTTACAGGCGAAATCTCGGCCTTGAACTTGCCGGCCTTGGTGGCGGCTTCGGTCTTTTGTTGCGAGCCTGCCGCGAACTCGTCTTGGGTTTGGCGCGAAATACCGAACTTCTCGGCGATATTCTCCGCGGTAATGCCCATATGGTAGTTGTTGTATACGTCCCACAAACCATCCGAAATCATCGTATCCGTCATTTCGGCATTTCCCATTTTGGTGCCGGAACGCAAATATATGGCATGGGGGGACAACGTCATGTTTTCC
>JBEIHF010000026.1:0-28755 GCA_040381535.1 Micavibrio sp.
CAAAGAATGGATTGCTGTATTCAGGGCGCAAAGTTGTGCGCTACGGCTTATGAAGGCCGACTTCGCCGTTGAAAAATGCATGTGAAAACCCCTTTGCGTTAAAGCCGTTTGTGCTAGAAACACGCCTTATGAAACTCCATGAAATCCTCGTCAAAACCCGCAAGGCTTTTGAGGCCGCAGGCATCGAAAATGCCGCCCTCGATGCGCGTTTGATCGTGCGGCAGGGGGGTAATTTCACGGATTCCGACCTGATTGCGGGCGGCGAAGCCCCCCTATTGGCACAAATAATTGAAAATATAATAAAATTATCCTCCCGCAGAATTGCGGGCGAACCCGTTTCAAGGCTATCGGGGGGGCGTGAATTCTGGGGTTTGAGCTACAAAATTTCACCCGAAACTCTGGACCCGCGGCCCGATACAGAAACGCTGGTGGAGGCCGCCCTGAAATGGGCGCGAAAACAGGGTGACAAACCACTGCGCATTCTCGATCTGGGCACGGGCTCGGGCTGCATTCTCATTACCCTTTTGTCTGAACTTACCCATGCGACGGGGGTCGGAATCGACATAAGCGCGGGCGCGCTTTCAATTTCACGTGAAAACTCGGAAACCTTGGGTGTGGCTGGCCGCGCCGAATTCCGCCGCGGATCGTGGTGGGAAGGGGTACAAGAGGGGGAATCGTACGACCTCATAGTCTCGAATCCCCCTTACATTCCGGCGGCCGAAATAGAATCTCTGGCCGTGGAAGTGCGGAATCACGACCCGATTCTGGCCCTTTCGGGGGGGGTGGACGGTCTGGACGCCTATAAAATCATTCTGAAAGACCTGAAAAAATGTCTTGTTTGTGGCGGCCGTGCACTATTCGAAATAGGCCAGGGACAAGAGAAAGCCCTTGCACGACTCGTGGACGAATCTAATATGTATGTATACGACTCATACCGTGACCTCGGCGGTATTCTGCGGGTTGTAGAAATCTCCCATGGGGAAAAGTAAAAATAACTTGCTTGGGGGGATTGAGCAGAATCGAAGCGAGGGCGTAAGGTCAATTCATGCTTAAAACAATTTGCTGTCGGTCGCGGAGCCTGACTGTAACGGTAGGAAACTAGGACAGCCTGTTTTTAAAAATTCGACTTAATCGTTTTACAATCTGTACGCAAATCAGGTATGGTTGTACTTGTGTATGATTCTGTTGATAATAAGAAAAAACTAGGGAAAAAGAAGAAGTTAAGGAATACAGAACATGAGACATGGATCACAAAACAGACGCCAGCGTAGCCGGGGCCATAACGGGGGCCAGCAACAGCCGAACAATAACGGACAACGCCGTGGTGGAGCACCACACAATCGTAACCAGATCTTTGACAGCAACGGGCCCGACGTACGAATTCGCGGCACGGCGCACCAAGTTTGCGAGAAATACCTCGCTTTGGCCAAAGACGCATCTTCAGTCGGCGACATCGTTCTCGCCGAAAGCTATCTGCAACACGCCGAGCATTACCAACGCATTATCAACACGTGGAATGAGGAGTTTGGCTCCTTTGCCCGTCCGGCTGCCACGCAGCCCGTAGACGGTAATACTGTCGTAGACGATTTATCTCTGCCGATCAGTATATTGGGTGGTGATATTAAACCTAAAAATGAAGAAAATGTACGCGTCGAATCCTATGAGCCTGCCGCTATGCTCGAAACTGCATAATTACCTCAAGTTTACTTAGTAAGGGTATGATTAATATGGTAAAAGCGGTGCAGGAAGCGCCGCTTTTTTCGTTTAGGGTGGAATAGGGGTCTCATACTTTGGTATGTCTGTCGAAACGTCCAAAAAAATACTTGATAGAAGGCGGATCTTGAACTTTGGCAAGGGAATGTTAGTTCTTAAAAGGTAGGAAGAAATAGGGTATTCTAATCCTGTTTCGGCCTCGTTTTTGCAAGGCAATCCCGCATAGATAGTATAAGTACAGTTAGAGAGATTTCAGCACGATGGATTTTGAACGTTTTACAGAAAAATCTAAAGCCGTTCTTCAAAAAGCCCAGACACTGGCTATGCGTTCCGGCCACCAGTCTTTGGAACCCGAACACTTACTCAAAGTCATGCTTGAGGACGATGATGGGCTGACCGAACGCCTCATACATGCCGCGGGAGGTAATCCTCCTGCCATGAAAAAGGCAACCGAGGTCGCTTTGGCCAAATTGCCAACAGTTACAGGGTCTGGTTCAGGCGGTTTGCGTATTTCAACCGATTTGGCAAAGACGGTAGATAACGCATTGCAAATGGCTGAAAAAGCGGGTGATAAGTACGTCACCATCGAACGCATATTCCAATCCATGGTCATGTCCCGCGCCACGTCTGCAATCGGTGATATTGTGGCAGACAGCGGGATCAACCCAACTTCTGTAAATCAAGCGATCAACACCATGCGTAAAGGGCGCACGGCGGACAGCGCCACGTCCGAAGATCAATTCGAAGCCCTGGCCAAATATGCCCGCGACCTCACCAAGGATGCCCGTGAAGGCAAGCTTGACCCCATCATAGGGCGTGACGAAGAGATCCGCCGTACCATTCAGATCCTCTCCCGCCGTACGAAAAACAACCCTGTTTTGATAGGTGAGCCCGGAGTGGGCAAAACGGCTATTATCGAAGGATTGGCTCTTCGGATCATTAACGGCGATGTGCCTGAATCTCTCAAGGGAAAGAAACTCTTATCCCTCGATCTCGGCTCCATGATCGCGGGCGCGAAGTTCCGTGGTGAGTTCGAGGAAAGACTCAAGGCCGTACTGGATGAAATCAAGGCGGCGGCGGGGGAAGTGATCCTTTTCCTAGACGAGCTGCATACTCTGGTAGGCGCAGGAAAAGCTGAAGGATCTATGGATGCGGGCAACATGTTGAAGCCCGCTTTGGCGCGCGGAGAGCTTCACATGGTCGGCGCGACGACTTTGGAGGAGTACAGAAAGCACATCGAAAAGGACGCGGCGCTCGCGCGACGCTTCCAACCGGTGTTCGTTCCCGAGCCGACGGTGGAGGATACAATTTCGATATTGCGCGGCCTTAAAGAGAAATACGAAATGCATCACGGCGTACGCATCACCGATGCGGCGATTGTTTCCGCGGCGACTATGTCAAACCGCTATATCACAGATCGATTTCTACCCGATAAGGCCATCGATCTGATCGACGAGGCGGGTTCGCGCCTGCGTATGCAGGTCGATTCCAAACCGGAAGAGATCGACGAGATCGACCGCCGTATCGTACAGATGAAAATCGAACGCGAAGCCCTGACCCGCGAAACGGACTCAGCAAGTAAAGATCGTTTGATGAAGATCGATGAAGAGTTAAAGGTTTTGGAAAAAAAATCGGCCGACCTGACCGGTCAGTGGACCGCCGAAAAAGAGAAGCTGAATTCTTCCCAGAAGGTGACCGAAGAATTGGACCGTGCACGGATCGAACTCGAACAGGCCGAACGCAGCTCCGATTGGGGCAAGGCATCCGAACTGAAATATGCCAAAATCCCGGAATTGGAGCGCCGCCTTTTTGAGGCCTCCAAAGTTCACGGCGCAAGCATGATCAACGAAGAAGTCACCGAGAGCGACATTGCCGCTGTTGTGAGTAAGTGGACGGGTATCCCTGTGGATAAGATGTTGGCAGGTGAGCGCGAAAAACTCCTGCAAATGGAAGGCAAATTAAAAGCCCGTGTGGTGGGACAAGAGGCTGCGGTCAAATCTGTCGCCAATGCTGTGCGCCGTTCCCGCGCCGGATTGCAATCCCCGAACCGCCCCATAGGGTCATTCTTGTTCCTCGGCCCTACAGGCGTCGGCAAAACCGAACTGACAAAGGCGTTGGCTGAATTCATGTTCGATGACGACACCGCGATGGTCCGCATGGATATGTCCGAATACATGGAAAAACACTCGGTAGCGCGATTGATCGGCGCGCCCCCAGGCTATGTAGGGTATGAAGAAGGAGGCGCGTTGACCGAAGCCGTCCGCCGCAGGCCTTATCAAGTTGTGTTGTTTGATGAAGTCGAAAAAGCGCATCCCGATGTATTCAATATTTTACTACAGGTTCTCGACGATGGCCGCTTGACTGATGGTCAGGGCCGCACGGTCGATTTCACGAACACGGTCTTGATCATGACGTCGAACCTCGGCGCGGAATTCCTCGTCAATCTTCCCGACAATTTGAAAGTGGATGATGTGCGCGAAGAAGTAATGGATGTAGTGCGCAAAGCGTTCCGTCCAGAATTTCTCAACCGCCTTGACGAGATTTTGTTATTCCAGCGTTTGGGTCGCGAACAGATGACAGGCATCGTGGAAATCCAACTCGGCTATTTGTACAAACTTCTGGCGGGGCGACAAATTACGCTCGAAGTCGATGCGTCGGCCAAAAAATGGCTGGCCGAGAAGGGATATGATCCCACTTATGGCGCGCGTCCGTTAAAACGCGTGATTCAAAGCGAACTCCAGAACAAGCTCGCCGAACTCATCCTCGAAGGCAAAATAGAGGACGGTTCGCGGGTGAATGTGGGGGTGAAGGGCGATTCGTTAAACTTTACGGTCACACCGCCTGGCGTTAAGGCCCGCGCGGCGGCCTGATAATAGGCTAAGCGTTTGCCACTCGGCCTGCTTTACGGTAATTTGGTATGGTCTTTGATTCTTGCCCGTTTGGGCAAAACCTAATGAAATGTCCGCCATGCAAAAACTAAAAACGATGTTCGTCCTTTCCCTTGCGGCTTTTTTGCCCGCGTGCAGCGCCGTAATGGAAAGTGCAACGCAGGAAGTTCGTCTTGAAACGCCAGGCGCATACGAAGCGGAATGCACTCTTAACAACGGTATTCGTTATATCGGCCGCACGGGCCAGACATTGAATATTCAAAAATCGCGCTTATCTTTAAGCGTTGAATGTTACGCCACCGGCAATCGCTATAAACAGGTTATAATCGAAAGTGTGGACAGTAATTGGGCCATGGGCAACATCGCCACGGCCGGTGTGGGCTTTGTATACGACCATTATTCAGGCGCGCTTTATAAATATCCTGACGTCATCACGGTGGATTTTGTCGGCGTGCCGACAACCGGCTTCGATTTGCCTGATTACCATTTGAACGATGCGCCAAACCCATACAAACAATCCATCGAAGATTTGGGGCCTTCCACGCCTAAGGCTCCGAGTAGCGAAAAGAACAATCTGCAACGCGGCATAAAAAAACGTGAAGGTGGCAAAGACATGAATCCTTTTGCAACAACTGACGCGGCGCCTACAGCGGAAAATGTTCCGGCCATGACGCCTACGGCAGAAGGCGCAGCCGCGAAAACGACATCCACAACGACGACCGCCACCACCACGACATCCGGCGCGCCGGCTGTTTGGGGTAAGGATGCCGAAAGCCTGAACCGCGCCATGAACCCAACTGTGTTCGGCGATAAGTAACGTGTCCGCAAAACCTTTGCATTATTTCATCTGCGGTATCGGCGGCAGCGGTATGTTGCCGCTTGCAGTCATTTTAAAAGGGATAGGGTATGAAGTCTCGGGCTCCGACCGATCCTACGATCAAGGCCGCACGCCCGAAAAATTCAAATGGATTGAAGCGCAGGGCATAAAAATTCATCCACAGGACGGTTCGGGCGTGACGGATAATTTGGCCGCCGTGGTTATTTCCAAAGCGGTCGAAGACACCATTCCCGATATCCGCACCGCCAAGGAAAAGAACATTCCCGTTTTGATGCGCGTCGATGTGTTGATAGAAAACTTCAACGCCGCGAAAACGCGAATTGCCGTTTCGGGCACATCGGGCAAAACTACCACGACCGGCATGATCGCCTATCTATTGAAAGAGGCGGGGCGCGATCCGACGGTGTATAATGGGGGTATCTTCCGCAATTATGCGCGCCAAAATCCTTATTCCACGGCGTTCGTGGGCAAAGGCGATGTGTTCGTGTCCGAAATAGACGAAAGCGACGGGATAGAAGCCGTAACCGCCTTTACGCCCGACATTGCGATCATCCACAACATCACGCTCGACCACCACCCGATGTTTGATCTCAAAAAAATGTTCGGAGGCTTTTTGGCAAACACGAAAACTGCCTTGCTGAACGCCGATGATGCAAATGTCGCGGAAGTGTCTAAAGGTTTCGAGGGTGGCGTTATAACTTACAGTGTTGGCGGGAGCGCGGATCTGGTCGCCACTGACATCAAACATCATGTGGACGGAATTTCCTGCATGGTTAACGACATCTATTTGCGTTTGAAGGTGCCGGGCAAACACAATATATCCAACGCGCTCGCGGCCATGGCGGCGGCAAAGGCGGCAGGTATTGAATATGCAGAAGCCGCGAAATTGCTCGGCGGTTTCGAAGGCATCAAACGCCGCATGGAACTGGTAGGCACTAAAAACAATATTACCGTGATAGATGATTTTGGCCACAACCCCGATAAGGTAGCCGCGACACTATCATCTCTGCGTGAGTTCGACGGGCGGCTTTTGATTTTCTTTCAGCCTCATGGCTATGGGTTTTTGAAACTCGTCTGGGAAGAGCTGGCAAATACTTTCGCGGGTCATTTGTCCCAGCAAGATCGTTTATATTTCGTCGAACCACTCTATCTTGGAGGCGCGGTCGATAAATCCTTCGGCGTCGGCCCTCTGGTGGATATCATTCAAAAATCCGGCAAACATGCCGTGATTGCCGCTAGCCGTGCAGAGGTAAAAGAGCTCATTTTAAAAGACGCACAAACGAGTGACCGGATCGTCATTATGGGCGCGCGGGACGATACACTCTCCGAATTCGCGCAAGATATTTTGAATTTTATTTAGGCGAAACGTTTCTCAATAAGTTTCAGGATGGCGCGCATGCCTGTATCCGCGCCGCCTTGCGGGCGTCCAGCTTTGCCGCTTTGTTCCCATGCGTAACAATCGATGTGAATCCAATCAAGCGAACTATCTACGAATTGTTGCAAGAACAACGCGCCGTGAATGGCGCCGGCCTTGCCCGAACCGATATTGTTGATATCGGCAATCGCGCTATTCATTTCCTTCAAATAGGGTTGCCACAACGGCATGGGCCATAGCGGGTCTTCGCATCCCATAGCGATGGCTTTCACTTCGTCAAGCAATTTATCGTTGTTCGAAAACAATGCGGGAATGTCGTAACCCAAAGCTGCGCGCGCGGAACCCGTCAGCGTGGTGTAATCGACGATCAGTTGCGGTTTCGGCCCTTCGGATGCATAGGTGAGGGCGTCGCCGACAACCAGACGGCCTTCGGCATCCGTATCGCTGACTTCCACGGTCAAACCTGTGCGGCTCTTGATGACGTCGCCGGGACGGAAACAATCATCTCCGATGCTGTTTTCGGCAATTGCGATCAAAACCCGCAATCGTACAGGTAGGCCGAGCGACATGATGGTGTGGGCGAGCCCGAGCACATGCGCCGCGCCGCCCATATCTTTTTTCATCAGCAGCATAAACGGCGGCGGCTTGATATCCAGGCCGCCCGTATCAAACACCACACCCTTGCCGACCAAAGTCACGCGGGGATGATCGTCGCTGCCCCAATTGATTTCGGCAATCTGCGGACGGCGGGCCGAGCCTTTGCCGACTTCGTAGATCATCGGGAAATTCTGGGTCAATAATTCCTTATCGACGATTTTAAGGAACGTGGCGCGGGATTGTTTGGCAATTTGTGCAGCGGCTTCGGCGAGTTCGTCCGTGCCCAGATCATTCGCGGGAATATTGATTAGAGTTTTGATCAGGCACATACCCTCAACCACGGCGCTCACGCGTTTTTTGTCCGCTGCGGCAGGCCAGATAAGTACGGGATGGCCCCCCGTCTTTTTGTCTTTCTTGTAAATATCGAAACGATAGGAAGCAAGCGCCCAGCCGATAGCAGCGGAGTTGGAATCTTCTGGCGATATGCTATCGACAATCGCGAACGTTGCAGATTTTAGGAAGTCGGCGGAAAATTCGGCTTTCAATTTTTCGGCGATCCCGGCAAAAGTGTAGATACTTAGTGGGAATGTCAGACCGCAAAGAATTTCTGCAATTTCCGCTTGGTCGTTGCGCAGGATGCAAACCTGTTTGTCCTTGCCCGTGAATCCCGACTAATCCATTTGCCGCGAAAATGACGTCGAGGCCTTGTCGCTGATGTTTTCGAATTCGGATACTTTAACAAGACGTAACTTGATTGCGGTCGCGCTGTCCTTGTCGGTCAGGTAGGATGAAGGGGAATGGAACAGGGGGGGCAGGGGTGTTTTCATGCCCAGATTATGCCACCAAATACAAACTGCCAAAAGGGGCCAAGGCAAATTAGCGTGCGGTTTGCAGGTAATTCATAATGCCGTTTGCGGCAGCAACGCCCGTGGCAAAGCAGGCCTGTAGGAGATAGCCGCCCGTGGGCGCTTCCCAATCCAACATTTCACCCGCCGCGAATACGGAAGGGATGTTCTTGATCATAAAATTATCGTCTATGGCGTCGATTTTAATGCCCCCTGCGCTTGAAATGGCGCGGTCGATCGAAAAAGGCGCGGTGAAAGTGATGGACACAGACTTAATCAGGTTTGCGAGATTTTGTGGTGAGAGATGTTGAATATCCTTGTCCGCTTCGCGCAAAAGTGAAATCGCCAAGGGCGACAGACCTAGTGTTTTTTGTAGGAAGGTGGAAAAAGATTGCCGACCTCGCGGCGCATCCATTTTTTTGAGTAAGCCTTCCGCGCTGATATTGGGGCGCAGGTCAATGGTAACGGTCGTGGGAAGATTATCGCGAATAGATGCAGAGAGAGCGTAAACTGCGCCGCCTTCCATTCCGTTTTGGGCGATGATAGCTTCGCCGTTGACAGTTTGGCCGTTGTACGTGATGGAAATGTTTTTTAGCGGCGTGCCGGCGTATTTTTTCATGTAATCGGACCATCCGCACACAAAACCGCAATTCGAGGGTTTCAGAGCATTCATCGGCGCATTGATAAGTTTTGTCCAGCTTCCGTCCGAACCCAAAGATGGCCATGAGGCCCCACCAAGCGCCAACAGTATGGCATCGGGTTTAGCAGTTTTAACCATGCCGTTTTGCGTATCGAATATCAGCTCGCCGTCTTCGCTCCAGCCTTTCCAAGTGCGCTGCAGTTTGAATTGCACGCCTGCTTGGTCAAGCCTGCTCAGCCATGCGCGAAGCAATGGCGAGGCTTTCATGCTTTTGGGGAACACGCGGCCACTGGAGCCGACAAATGTTTCCTGCCCCAGTTCTTCGCACCACCCACGTAGTTTTTCGGGGGAGAATTTCTCTATAAAAGGAGTCATAAATTTTTGTGCTGCGTTGTAACGAGGCAGAAATTTTTCGAGAGGTTCCGAATGGGTGAGGTTTAATCCGCCGCGTCCTGCTATAAGAAATTTGCGGCCTAAGGACGGCATGCGATCATAAACTATAACCGACGCACCCGCATTCGTGAGTACCTCCGCCGCTATCAATCCCGCCGGTCCGCCGCCTATGATTGCTACGTTCATATCAATGGTATTTATCAATGGCCATCTTGACCATTTTCTTGAGTTCTTCGGCCTCGGGCCCCGCGTCTGTTCTGAAGCCCTTACGATGGCAAATCTGCATGGCATCAAGGTGCGCTTGAATGGTGACCACTTGCGCTTTGAGGTTCAAATCCGTTCTGGCGATATAGTCGCGCAAGCTTTCCGCAAAATAAGCGATGAGCTCGTAATGACACAACGAACCCATATCTTTGATCTCGTGCGAGAGGGTGAAAATCTTTTCTGCCGTTTCTGTTCGCTCGGGGGAATTGGGCGTATCCCGCATGCTTTCCCAAAGCGCAGAAAGGTTATCAAGATGTTTACCGATTACATCGGGGCTAATTTCGCATAGTTGTGCGATCAGCTTGTCCGCTTCTTCGATTACATCGGGCGCTAGAAAGCCTTCTTCCTGATCCTTGTAACGCGCACCCATACGAGCCTTCAGGCGGTTGGCTATCTTGTACATCTCAACTTTGAAGCGGTCAGACATTGTTCTTTACCTTTACTTCCTCTGCGGGCGTGGCGCGTCTTTCCCTGCCTTTATAACCGACGTTTTGCCGTCTGCGGTCGGGGCCAAAATAATCCAACGATTTGATAAAGGGGCGCGGGTGATCAATAACCGAACAAATTCTTCTAGCTAGATTGGTACCAGAAATCGGTTTCACCAATGTTTCGTTCGCGCCCATGTCGCGCGATTTGGTGGCGATATATTCCGTAGTGTATCCGCTAACGACAATCACCGGCAAAAACCGTATCGCGTCTTTCTCGCTCTTCCTGATCCAAGCCAGCAATTGTTCGCCATTACCCCTAGGCATGAGCCAGTCCATCAAAACGATATCAACGCTCGTCAGATACTTACTCTTCTTGCTCGCCTGTAAAACCCTAAGAAGGTCCATGGCCTCGATACCGTTCGCGCAGGCCAGAATTTCACCGACGCCGAAAACCTTGAGCATCGACGCCATCAAATTCTGCATATGCTCGGAATCCTCCACGACCAAAATCGTGAAGTTGGAAAGGTCATAGGGCAGATCTTTTTTCTTGAATATGGACAAAAGGTACCTGTTGATCGTGATGAGACTATTTTGCACGATAGAGGTCCGAATATAAACAGGAAATCTTGGGTTTTTAGGGCCTTTTCCACTTTCGTAGGTTAACGTTCAGTGTTTACAATAACTTGAAGGCTCTGATAGCGTAATATCTATTTGGAGAGTAATGATTGCACGGAATAAGTTTCACGCCTTGGACGCGCGGCTCAAGGAAATCGAGAAGTAAAGCGACGAAGCGCGAGCCTCAGAACAATGCGCCACAGATTCCGCGAACGATCTGGAATTCATTTGCCTTGTAAATGAAGTGATTTTTCCAGCCGTCGAAGATTTCACCCGCTGCGCCAAGCAAAAATATGGAAAAATTGTAAGACATGAAATGCAAAACAACCTTAACGGCGACGTGTTTGAAATATTTTTAGACCATATCTCGAGCCGGCTGTCTTTGAAGTTGACCCATCATGCAGGCAACAAAAATTTGATACTGACGTGCCGCGGCATATCGGTTCCGCCCGTTCCCATCAAAGATGTAAACGCTGAATGGCTGATCGAAAAAATCGTTTCGGCGCTTTTTTTAACAACCCTTAAAAGAAAAAATGGCGGAACGGGAGGGATTCGAACCCTCGATACGGGTATAAGCCCGTATGACGATTTAGCAAACCGTTGCCTTCAGCCTCTCGGCCACCGTTCCAACCAAGCCCATGAATTAACAGAACTTCGGGGGCAGATCAACTAAAGATAACGTGATAAATGGCCGCCCCAGTCGCTGATTTCCGCAAGATCGGGATAATCGGCTATGGCGTGCAGGCTCCAGCCGGTGGGGGAGGTTTTATCACGAAAAATACGTGCCATAACACAGGCGGCCTTATCTTTCCCTTCGGGGGCGGACATATCGAGTACAAAGAGGTTCTGGTTATTGATCCCGTCGGCTAGGCGGAAACGCGGACTGTCGATCTGGCTGAAACTTTGCCCAGAACGAATTTCGGTCACGAAAATCAAATGCGCCGTACTGTCGGGAAGGCCAATGAGTTCGCAGGAAATGGCTTCATCGTCCGTATCGCCCGAACCGGTGGCGTCATCTCCGCTGTGATAGATGCTTTCCGTTTGATCGATAGAATCCTGCGCCATCGGCCCTACGAAATCGATATATTCCTTGTTAGTATCATAGATGAAGCAGGAAATATCCAGATCATGTTGTTGGTCGGTGCGCAAAACCTTGTCCACGATGGTGGTCTTTTTGGCGCGTTCGTCCCAGTTCAGCGCGGCCAAAATACGGTGGCGCGCTCTTTGCGTGTACATCAGTGGCTTTTTGATATCTGGCATGGTAATCGGATCAGTCTATGAAGTTGTTGTCTTTAAGGCGTTTGTGTTCGCCAAAATCCATCCGCACGACCAGAAGGAAACCGACGATAAGGATAAGAATTCCGACCGTGGCCAATATTTTAAATATTGTGTCCGATGGAATGGCAACGCCCCAAATCGAAAGAATTGAGATGGTCCCGCCGAGCATGACCAGCCCGATGAGTGCTATGACGAGTGTGCGGTGCATATTAATTATTACTTTTCCCTTTCCATTACGACGAGGAAGGCTTCGCGTTCAAAGAACAGCATCATCCGGCGCGATTCTTTTTCCATGGTAACGACGCGCCAGCCTTGTTCTGCGTTGCGGTTCAAAAACTCAGAGAAGCGCTCGGGATCGACTTTCGAACTGCCCAGAAACAGGGAGCCGAGCATTCCTTCACGATATAAAACAACCTTGTATTCGCGCTTTGTCATAGAGAAATAATAATACGGGCAAGGGAGCGCGGCAAGCGTCTATGAGGGCTTTAACCCGCCGTATTCCATAGTAAAGCGTCATCCGCAGCATGTTCCAGTGCGAATTGCCAAATTTTAGCGTCCGTGTAGGGGCAGGATGGAAAAGGCGGAGGGGACTTTGCTTGCTGATGGTATTTTTCGGGCGCGGTAAAATCGCCTTTGCCGGATTTAACCACGCACACGGTTTTAAAGATTTTCTGTGGGAAGGCTTTTCTGAGAGCGCGGGTAAGGGTGCCCGAAACCGAGCACGTCCATATCTCGCTATACCCCGTCACGTCATAATCTTTCAAGGATTCAACCAAGGCGGAATCAAATTCGGGCAGATCGAAGCCGGGCGGCAAGGTGTAGCCGTTGTTTTGCGCGATTTGATGCAAGGTGCTGATGGGGGTGGGCGGCTCCAAATGGACGACCGCCTTAGTTTTGCGGATTTTTTGCACCATCTCGTTATCGTTGTCGGCGCATAAAAAAATCTCCGCTTGCTTGCCAACATCCTCGCAGGCTTTGGCCAGCGCCAAAGCGCCATGGCCCATTATGGTACCGGCATAAGATATGCAGCGTTCGTCGATCCTCTGTAAAAGAATTTTTAAGGCGCGGCGTTTGGTTCCGCCCGCAATCAAATCGTCACGCTGTATATGCACTACGCCGCCTTTTTGATGGGGTCGGTTTTTTTAAAGCGGCCTTGGTCCATTAAGAATTGTGTGCAGGTTTGCACATCTTTCCATTCGGTAAGATCGTTCACGAAATCGAAATAGTTATAAGTGATTTCGTCGCCCATTTTAATCTCGCGCAAGGCAAAATTCACACCGTCTTCGCCAGTCCAACCTGTGTTGGCATCATCGCAGTGGTTGGTGAAGCAAGGATCGCCTTGATCTAGCGCCACAACGCGCTGCTCCAAATCATCCACTTCCATGAAACCCGGAAACCCGTAACGTTTCAAGGAAAACGCCAAGCCTTCATTGGTAACGCAGATATTGTGATATTGGGGGATGGTAAATACCCACGTCATGCCTTCTACATAACGCCAAACGACATCGCCTTTTTTGATGTCTTGCCCTGCGAACACGCCAAGGCCTCCATATGGATCGGGGGCCTTGTAGGTTCTGATCGTAAACATGCTTTATTTTCCCTCTGTTTAACTTTACGACAGCTTCTTCTTCAGAAGATCGTTGACGATATTCGGATTGGCTTTGCCGCCTGTTTCTTTCATGGCCTGACCCACGAAGAACCCGAACAGTTTGTCTTTGCCTGAACGGTAGGCGGCGACGTTATCGGGGTTGGCGGCGATGATCGCGTCAATAACTTTTTCGATTGCGCCCATATCCGTAACCTGTTTTAGGCCTTTCGATTCTACGATATTTGCCGCGTTGTTTCCGGTTTCATACATAACTGCGAAAACTTCTTTGGCTATTTTTCCTGAAATTGTGTTGTCGGAAATAAGCGCGACCAGCCCGCCGAGTTGTGGCGCCTTGATGGGGCTTTCGGTGATATCGCGGTTGTCTTTGTTGAGTAGGGCGAGCAATTCGTTGAGCACCCAGTTGGCCACAAGTTTCGCATCATGGTCATTGGCAGCGGATTCGTAATAATCGGCGCGCGAGCGTTCGGCGATAAGGACGGTCGCATCATAAAGCGGCAATCCGTAATCCTTCATAAAGCGGTGCTTTTTCTGGTCGGGTAGTTCGGGTAGCGTTTGTTTGATCGATTGCACCCAAGCTTCGTCCAGTTCCAATGGCAGAAGGTCGGGATCAGGGAAGTAACGGTAATCATGCGCTTCTTCTTTGGAGCGCATTGAACGGGTTTCCATTTTTCCAGGGTCCCACAAACGGGTTTCCTGTTTGATGGTACCGCCACCTTCAATGATTACTATTTGACGTTTGGCTTCGTAATCTATCGCCTGTTGCACGGCTTTCACCGAGTTGACGTTTTTGATTTCACAGCGCGTACCAAGTTCGGCGCCCAGTTTGCGCACTGACACATTGACGTCGGCGCGCATAGAGCCTTCTTCCATATTCCCATCGCACGTCCCGAGATAACGCAGGATCATGCGAAGTTTGGAGAGATAGGCTGCGGATTCTTCAGGCCCGCGCAAATCGGGTTCGGATACGATTTCCATCAGCGCACAACCGGAACGATTCAAGTCAACGAAGGATTTGGACGGGTGCTGGTCATGCAAGGATTTCCCCGCATCTTGTTCCATGTGCAGACGTGTAACGCCGATTTCTTTCGTCGTACCATCGGGCAGATCGATCTCGATAACCCCTTTACCCACGATCGGGTGCAGGAATTGTGAAATCTGATAGCCTTGCGGCAGATCGGGATAGAAATAGTTTTTGCGTTCGAACACGGAAAAATTATTGATCTGAGCGTTCAATCCCAGACCCGTGCGCACGGCTTGTTCGACGCAGTATTTGTTGAGGACCGGCAGCATGCCGGGCATGGCGGCGTCCACCATAGAAACTTGGGAGTTCGGTTCCGCGCCGAAATCAGTGGCAGAACCCGAAAACAATTTGGATTTGGCGGTGATCTGCGCATGTACCTCCATGCCGATCACGACTTCCCAATCTCCCGTTCCACCTTTTAACAAATACGTCATCGTCAGTCCTTAAGCGTTAGCGAATACAGTTTTTCGCCGCGGTTTCTTTATAGGCTACAAAATCGCCATTCTTTTCAAGCTCTGCCATCGGGTCTTGGCTCATCGGATTACTGGCGAGGATTTCGCCGAACACTTTGCTGCCGTTGGTTTTCATGTAAGCCGCGATTGAGTCTGCTGTACATTTGCACATGTCTTGATTGACGGAAGGATTTTCTTTGCACAGTGCGTAGTATTTTTCGCGCGTGGGTACTTCCATGCACGGAGCATAAACATCAACCATCATTTTGTTGGCCGCGGGTCGAGCGATGGCGGGATCTTGGCTCGTCATCGCGCTCCAATCTTCCATCGTGAAGAATTGCGTTAGGCGTCCCGCGGTGCAGGCGCATACGGTTTTCTGTCCGTCCGCGGAAAGGCCGGGTTGTGTGGCTTGCTTCAGACAGTTTCCGAGATATTGATCTGCCATGTCTTTGGACACAGGCGTTTGGGCGGATGCGGGAATGGCAATACAAAACAACGCAATCATCAATACGAGATATTTCATGTCTAGGCGGCCTTTTTCTTGAGGTTGAGCAATGATGGTATGGCGGTAAAGTTTGCGGCGCGTTCGATGGCACCGCCGGCGCGGATGATGGTTTCTTCATCCCACGGACGACCGATCAATTGCAGGCCGAGGGGCAAACCTTGCTTGTTAAGTGCTGCGGGAACGGAAAGCCCGGGTAAGCCTGCAAGGTTGATTGTTACTGTAAAGATGTCGTTCAGATACATTTTGATCGGATCATCTTCGTTTTCGCCGATCGCAAATGCGGCGCTTGGTGTAGAAGGAGTTATGATCACATCGCATTTTTTATACGCTTCTAGGAAGTCGTTCAAAATCAAACGGCGGACTTTTTGCGCCTTGATGTAATAAGCATCGTAATAGCCGGCAGACAAAACATATGTGCCGACCATTATGCGTCGTTTTACTTCGTCGCCGAAACCGGCGGCGCGTGTTTTCTCGTAGGTTTCGCTCAAATCCTTGCCGTCTACGCGCAAACCGTAGCGCACGCCGTCATAGCGTGCGAGGTTGGACGAACATTCCGCAGGCGCGATTATGTAATAAACGGGTAGACCGTATTTCGTGTGGGGCAGAGTGACGTTGACGATTTCTGCACCTTCGGCTTTCAGCCAGTTGATACCATCATCCCATAATTTTTCTATTTCGGGATCGAGCCCATCGGGGCGATATTCTTTGGGAATGCCGACTTTCAATCCTTTGACGCCGCCTTTTACCGCCGCAGCGAAATCCGGAACAGGTTTGTCGGCGGACGTGGAATCCTTAGGATCAAAACCCGACATTGAGCGAAGCAGCATGGATGCGTCTTCGAGATTGCGTCCGAAAGCACCTGCTTGATCGAGTGAAGAAGCAAAAGCAACAATACCCCAACGCGAACAACGGCCATATGTGGGTTTGATGCCTGCGATACCGCAGAAGGCTGCAGGCTGGCGGATAGAGCCACCTGTGTCCGTTCCCGTTGCGGCCAAACACAAACGCGCAGAGACTGCGGCGGCAGAGCCACCGGAAGAGCCACCGGGTGTGAGATCAGCGTTGGAGGCATCATTGCGTTTCCATGGCGAAATAACATTGCCGAACGCGGATGTGGTATTGGATGAACCCATCGCGAATTCATCGAGATTGAGTTTGCCGAGCATGACCGCGCCATCGCCGAACAATTTGCCGGTGACAGTGGATTCATATTCCGGTTTGAACCCGCGCAGGATGTTGGAGGCAGCGGTCGTTTGCACACCTGTGGTGCAAAACAAATCCTTTACGCCGATGGGCGCGCCTTCGAGAAGGCCCGCTTTGCCAGATGCGCGACGTTTGTCGGATTCCACGGCTTGTTTAAGCGCGACATCAGGTGTTTCCACGATAAACGCATTCAGATGGCGGTGTTCTTCCATCGCTTTCAAATGGGCTTTGGTGATTTCCACGGAAGAAAATTCTTTTTTCTCTAATCCCTTCACAGCATCTGCGAGGGAGAGATCGGTCAAATTGGTCATGTTCTTATTCCACTACTTTGGGGACGACGAAAAAACCTGCTGTGGCTTCGGGCGCATTGGCGAGGATTTTGGCCTGTATGCCGCCGTCGGTGACTTCGTCTTCGCGAAGGCGCAGCTTGATGTCCACGACATTGGCCAGCGGCTCCACTTTGTCGGTGTTCACTTCGCCCAATTGTTCGACGAATTTCATGATATTTCCGAGTTTGGCGCGAACGGCTTCGAGTTCCTTGTCGTTCATTTCCAAACGGGCCAGAGTGGCGACTTTCTTAACGGTTTTGAGGTCCATAGGCGTCCTTTTTCTGCAACATCTTAGTTTTAACTGCGTGAATGGCGGAATCCAAGGAAATTCTTGTCCTTGCGGAGTTAGGCGACTTGCGGGTACATAGAGGCTCATGCCCTTGGGTTTATTAAAAGATATTGCCACATCCGCCCCGAAAAAAGTCCGTTTGCTCGGTGTGGATCTTGGCACCAAGACTATTGGTCTCGCTATCGGCGATGCGGGACATTCCGTAGCCACCCCTCTGAAAACCATCAATCGCAAGAATCTACCCTACGATATGAAGGCCTTGGGCGAGGTGATTAAGGAGTTCGAGATAGGCGGATTTGTGTTCGGTTGGCCGCTTAATATGGATGGATCGCTGAGCGGATCTTGCGACCGCGTGCGCTCGTTTATAGACGAGATGCGAAATTACCCACAGGAGCTGGGGATAGAACAGGGGACGGACTTGTGGATTGCCTTATTTGACGAGCGGTTATCCACATCGACTGTGCAAAACTTCCTGGTGGAAGATGTGGATATGTCTAGAACACGCAGGGCGGAGGTGGTTGATAAATTAGCCGCGCAACTCGTCCTGCAAGGTGCGCTTGATACGCTGAAACCCTAAAGGTCGTGATGCAGGCCGATGGCGTAGTCTACCATTTTGCCCAGTCCTTTACGGATGGTTTTGAAAATTTCTGATTTGCTCTTTACACCATAAACCCATGTGACGTTGCCTTCGCCTTCCATTTTGACTTGGCCGCGTGTGCCATCAAAGTCAGGCGCGGCTTCTTCGAATGAAATTGCGACTCCCATGCGTGCTTTGAACAGTTTTGGTTTGAGGAAATAAGTCACGGCATTTGGGTCATGAATAAAGGAACCGTTCACACCGAATTTGGTGCGGTCTAGTTCTTCTACCACCGTCATCATCTTCACCAGATCGGGCCCGTAAGTGTCGTGCAAGTCTACAATCTTTTTCTGACGTTTGGCCGTAAAAACCATGTGCTGCGTTGCATCCGCGGACATGATGGTAAGATTTACGCCGCTCCGAATGACTTCGTTGATGGCTTGCGGATCGATATAGGCGTTAAATTCCGCATTCAATGTAATGTTGCCGCGGCGCTCCAGGTCGGCAACAAAAACCGGCTTACCGTTTTTACCTGGCGGGTGATCCGCTGCGCCCATCCAGATGACTTCCGCGATTTTGTTTTTCGCTTCGGGGTATTTCGCCAGAAGATAAGCGATGTTAGTTATGGGGCCTGTGGCAATGATCGTTACAGGTTCTTTGGATGCATTTAGTTTAGCCATGTACCAACCGGCGATATCGCCTTCATTGGCTTTCATGTCCGTTTTTGGAAACACCACGCCGCCTACGCCGTCTTCGCCGAACGCGTTATCACCCAGCGGGCTGACATTGTCGCGGGCAAGCGCACTGCCTTGTGCTACTTCGATGTCTTTAACTTTCATCCATTCAAGGAATCCAAGAGTGATTTTGGTCGCTTGCGGAAGGCTGACATTGCCGAAGACGGTGGAAATACCTAGGATGTCGAAACGTTTGCGGTGGGCAAGGAGAAGGCCTATGGCCCAAAGATCGTCGCCGCCCATATCGCCGTCAAAAATTACACTCTTTTTCTTTTTAAAAAACGGCAACATTCTACATCCCTCTTAGAGGGCATTCCTAACAAGTGGTAATATTTATGTCAATAAAAACCCGCGGAAGGGCGTGTAACTCCTTCCGCGGGTAGAAGATGGGAATAAAGTTCGGCTACGAAGTAATATTCCCAAAGCGCATGAGGGCATGTCCGTTCAGAGCCATCCAGCTCTTGCCTTCCTCGTAATCACGGGAAGCGCGTTCGCAGACACGCCAGAAATTGTCGGAGTGGTCCATGTGGCAAAGGTGCGCCACTTCATGAGCCACGACGTAATCGAAAGCCTTTGCCGGCGCGAAAATCAAACGCCAGCTAAAAGAGATTCTGCCGTCTTCGGTACAGCTGCCCCAACGGGAGCGTGTATCTTTTACTTGAACTTCCATGATACGGCGGCGAAGCGGGGCGGCTTTTTCGAGCGCCATCTCGGTCAGCTTCTCGCGGGCGAGATCAATCAGGAAACGGCGTATGCGTACACTCGGATCTGGTTTATTAGTAAGAACAAGCAACTCGTCTTTTTTCAGTGTGATCTCAGTCGTTTTTAAAGCGGGATTGTAACAAACAATGATCGTACGGTCGCGGCCGAGAATAGGGAGCAACTCACCATTCTTGAAAGGAACCTGTTTGGGAAGATCACGTAGTTTTTCGCGGATCCATTCCTTGTTTTGTTCGGCGAACAAATAGGCTGTGCGCATACTGGAACGTTTAGGGATCACAAGGTGAACGAGACGGGAACGCGGATCAAGGCGCAAAGCCATGCGCTTGGCGCGCTCGGAAACCGAAAGCTTAAGGCGCGGGGAGATGTCGGCGAACGGCAAGCCGTACCAACCACTTTCCTCTTCCAAGGTAAAGAGATCTCTGCCGGAACGTGCACGTGTACGTTCCGAATTCAAAGGTTTAACCCTCTTCTTCATGCCGTCCTCTGTTGAAGTCTTAACTATAGAATAACACGAAAGTAGCCAGATTGAAATTAATTGGCAAGTGACAAATGAAAAAATATTTTTGTAATTTTGGGTAAGAAAATTACAAATTATTAAACATTTGATATTACAATGATTTATTGCGATTCTAGGCAGCCGGAGTAGGGTGGTTAACGTCATCGGATTTCTGCCATAAATTAGGTGGTATTGACCGAGTATTCGTCGGAATCTTGCTATTTATCAGACCGTTATCCACAGCCGTTTGCCGTATAAAATGGGTCACCCTAGGGCAAACCTCCGTACGCCATTTTGACCCTTCAAATATGCCATAATGTCCAGCTCCGAGCTGCAAATGATGAAAATGTTGCTCTGCGGGAAGCCTGTTAACCATTCCATGGGCGGCTATGGTCTGTCCCGGGGGCGCAATATCATCCCGTTCGCCTTCTACCGTGAAAATCGCGGTTTTACGTATGGAAGAGGGTGTAACCCGTTGCCCATAAATTATAAGTTCGCCTTTGGGCAGGGAATGATCGATAAAAACCTCCTTGACCGTGTCCAGATAGAATTCCGCCGTCATGTCGAGTACGGCTAGGTATTCCTTATAAAACGCCTTGATCTTGTCAGCTGATTCGCCGTCTCCGCGGCGTAAATGCTCAAACATCTCGAATTGGGACTTGGTGTGGCGCTCGGGATTCATGCCCAAAAAGGCGGTCAATTGGCGGAACCCCGGATAGACGTGTCGGCGCGACCCTGCGAATCCATTAGGAACTTCTGAAATCACGTTTCTTTCGAACCAATCGATCGAATGATCCTCGGCGTACCGGTTAACATCGCCCTTGGCATATCTTGTATCTAACGGCCCACCCATGAGGGTCAGGGACAATGGTTGATTGGGCGCATTACTTGCCGCCATGCGGGCGACGGCCGCCAGAACGGGAACGGTCGGCTGGCATACGGCGATAACATGGGTCTGGGAGCCGAGGTGATGAATGAAGTCTTCGACATACTGCGCGTAATCGCCAAGATCGAACTTTCCGGCGCTCATAGGCACGTCGCGCGCGTTTTTCCAATCGGTGATGTAAACGTCATGGTGAGGAAGCAATGACTCCACAGTGCCGCGCAGGAGCGTGGAGTAGTGCCCGGAGAGCGGAGCGACGAGAAGCACGGTGGGATCATTGCGCTTGGTGTCGCGCTTGAAATGCAAAAGATCGCAGAATGTTTTGCTTGCGACGATCTCCTCGGTCACCGCGACGCGCTTGTCGCCGATCTGTGTTTCGGGAAGATTGAAGGCAGGCTTGCCGAAGGTCTGCGCGCTGTGTTTTAGGTAGGAGGCCATCGCATCGAATTCACAGCTGAGGCGGCCAAACCCCCACATGCGTGCTTGAGCGGTCGCAATGCCCATATTCAGGGCACCTAGCTTGCAGGCTCTTTGAAAGGCTTTTTCAAAAACCTGTTGGGCTGCGTAATCTTCGATCATGGTCCCCCCTATGGTTGGGAAAGAGTAGTGAGTTACAAACTACGAAGATATGCGCGGTGCAGCAGAATCAATGCATGCATGTGGGTAAGTGCCACAAAATTATCATAAGGTTTTTCTTTACATTATTGAAGATAAGGCCCTGGTTGCGCGAACAAGAAAAAAAGAAAAATAGAGGTGTATCAAATATTGTCACAATTCCTGTCCGCTGCCGCCAACGCCCTAAACGCGGCAATTTCCAAACCCAGATCCTTCAAGACGCCTGTACCCGATAATTTCGGCATGACGCATTCTGAATCTTTTAACGGCAAAGCTATCGTAATCCATGAAACCAGATTCGCTATCGGCTTTTGGAATGTGGAAACTCAAAGGAAAGATAAATCGGGCGGCGTTTATGACGGCAATGTGGAAGGTTTCAATAGACAGCAAAGCATAGCGCAGATTATTGCCGACCTCGACAGAATTTTCGTTTCTGAAAAAATGTCCACAAAATATGTCGGCCTCTATCAAATGGCCATGAGGCCGAATCTGATGGATACATTGAAAAAATCCGCCACCAAAAAAGAATTGAAATTCCTTTAAGCGTCTTGCGGCGCGTCGCGATGGTCTTTCTTATTGAGGTCGCGTTCTTTCAACCATCTGCGTACGGCAGAAACGCCGTGCGTATCGCGATTGAAGCGCGCGGGTGCTATATCGGGAATTTTCTCTAAATCCTTTGCGGGAATAGGATCGCAATCCGGATCGAATTCGCGCATGAAGTGACGGATGCGTGGCATGATTTCTTTCTTCCACTTGCTGCCGTTGAAAATGCCGTAATGACCAGTGTTCAACTGGAACAGGTGGTATTGCTTTCTCTGGGGCAAATTGTAGCAAAGATCGTGCGCCGCGGTCGTTTGTCCGCGTGATGAAATATCGTCCAGTTCGCCTTCGATGGTAAAGATGGCTGTATTTTCGATCGCTTTGGGTTTCACATCGATCAATTTGTCCGTAAGAGGATCGCGCCATTTCATCTCTCCGCGCGGGAGTAAATGGCGTTGGAACACCGTGTCGATCGTCTGCAAATAGAATTCTGCTGTGATGTCCATGACGGCGTTATATTCATTATAAAACTTGCGGTGGAAATCGGCGCTCTCGCCATCGCCGCGCACAAGATGTTGGTAGAATTTCATATGTGATCCGATATGGCGATCCAAATTCATGGACATAAATCCCGAAAGCTGGGTAAAGCCAGGATACACTTTCCTGAACGCGCCGGGGTAATAGGCAGGCACGGTATCGATAACGGTGTTTTCAAACCATGACATTGGGCGTTCTTCTGCCAAAACATTTACGGCGGTTTTTGAAATACGCGTATCAATGGGGCCGCCCATCAATGTCATCGAAAGCGGCTGGTTCGGGTCTTCATCTGCGGCCATCAATGATACGGCGGCCAATACGGGTACGGCAGGCTGACACACCGCAATCAAATGCGTGTTGGGACCGAGCAGCGACATGAATTCGCGAAGGTATGTGATGTAATCATCGAGATTGAATTTACCGACGTTCATCGGCACCTGACGCGCGTCTGTCCAATCGGTGACGTAAATATCATGGTGCGGCAGCATGGCTTCGACCGTGCCACGCAATAACGTGGCGTAATGTCCGGACATTGGTGCGACAATCAGGACGCGAGGATCGCGGCGTTTGATAGCGCGTTTAAAATGGATCAATTGACAAAACGGTTTTTCAACGATGATCTCTTCAGTGACCTCAACTTTTTTGCCGTCGATTGCGGTGAATGGAAGATCCCATGCCGGTTCACCAAAACGGCGCGTGACGCGCTCGAATACTTCGGCGTTCGCGGCGATGGTGCGGCCCACTTGGGTATAGGAAAGGGGGTTCCACGGATTCTGTGTCGCGGTCCGAACGAGTTCGGCCATGATTCGTACGGGCGTCAGGAGTGCATGTTGGAGATCATAGAAGTGATAGAGCATTTTTTGCCTTTATGAGAAAACTATAACACAGACGGTTTCCAAATAGTTAACTTCTTAAAGTCCATCTGCCGCGCATCAAAAATTATAGAATGGAATCAACCAAGAAGGAACATAGAAGGACACGGACTCCAATGGTGTTGCCGTATGCCTTATGATACGTTTTTTGTAAGAAGAAATCCAGAGCGGGATATTATGGAACATAATTTCAACAAGCGTTATATCGGAAGCTTCATGGCAATTGCTATTCCGGTGTGGTTCGTACTGGCGTTTTTACCTTTACCGCCCATTTTTAATGTCGTGGCTATCGCCATCGTGGCGTATTTTATCGGCAGGCGTTTCGCAAAAGACAACGCACGTGTACCAGAAGTCTCTGAACAAAACCGTTATGCAGGAATTTGTTTTGTGGCGATTATTTTTGTCATGGCGGCGATTGCATTTTTGTCTTATTTCATCCTTTCTCCTAAAGACCAAGTCCTTATGCTTGCGCCTTTTTACGAGAAGTCTTGGTCCGTAAAAATTGTGGGCACGTTGATTGCGGCTTTGATGCTCTGGGGCAATTCATACAGGATTCGGTCTCGGTGCACGCCTTTACATGAAAAAAATTAGCAAAGGTGTTTGATGAACTTCGATCC
Organism: Micavibrio sp.; assembly: GCA_040381535.1. Lineage (GTDB taxonomy): Bacteria > Pseudomonadota > Alphaproteobacteria > Micavibrionales > Micavibrionaceae > Micavibrio_A. The sequence continues at coordinate 23,877 of JBEIHF010000026.1, forward strand.
CGCCGTATTTTTCCAACATATACACGACCAGATTTTCGACCCCGCGCGGTTGCCCGTTGCAATCATCGCTATTCTGGTTGTTGTTTTCGGCGGGCTCGTCTTCGGACCTTTGGGCGGCAACGCCAATCCGCTCTTGTGGCGTGTGGTGGATTTCCTCTTTGGTCCCCTCGGCGGCAAATTGGATAAAACCGAACGCAAATCTGGCGACCTTGCAACGCGCGGCTTTATCGTCACGGTTACGGCGCTCATCATAGGCTACCTGATTGGTCATTTTTTCCAGACGCTCTCGGTCACATATCCGAACTACAGGATGGTCGACATCTTCGCCCTGACTTTGGTTTTGAGTGCGGGCGCGGGATGGTACGCGCTTTTGCGTCTCTATCATGCCGTTGAAGGAAAGGGCGGCGTGAAGGGGGCTTTCTATGCTATCGCCGCGACGACGCGCACGAACCTCACCAGATCCGATGAATTCACCATCACGCGTGTCGGAATCGGAATGGGCGCGAAACTGCTCGATAAGGGAATCGTCGCACCTGTATTGTGGTATTTGATCGCTGGTCTTCCAGCGGCTTATTTATACGCAACCCTCGCGGCCCTGAGTTGGCGTTTTGGCAAAGAAGGCTTCTCGAAGGGGTTCGGATTGACCGCGAACCATCTGGAAAAGCTTATGGGGATGATTCCAAACCTATTTTCGGGGCTATTAATCGCTCTTTCGGGGCTTTTGACCCCGACGGCGGGCATGACACGCTCTTTATTATCCCTTTTTCCCACAAAAAGCGGCCATTCTGACTATTTTCAAGGGGGGGCTCCCGTTACCTCTATGGCCTACGCGCTCAAGGTAAGCCTGGGCGGGGCAACGCAGGATACGGACGGCAGCGCCATCCAAAGGGCATGGGCTGGTCCCGAAGGGGCCACGGCCAAGCTGGGGGCCAAACATCTTCACCGCGGGCTGTATATTACTGTAATGGCTCACCTCCTGCTGGTTTTGGCCTTTTTGGTGGCTATTGTGGGCCACGGACGGGGCTTTTTCTCTTAATGAATTGCTTGACTTGAGCCGTTTTTATCGCTTATTCTCCGGCTCAATTTTAAAGATTCTGGCCGCATATAAGGAATAAGACCATGAGCCGCAGATGCATGATTACAGGCAAAATGAGAATGGTAGGAAACAACCGTTCCCACGCTGAAAACAAAACCAAGCGCACGTTCGAAGTGAACGTTCAGGACACGACGGTACACAGCGAAGTGCTGAACCGCAAAATCGCCCTGCGCGTAACGGCTAGCGGCCTGCGCACGCTGGAGAAAAAAGGCGGCATCGACGCTTTCATTCAAGGCACCGCGAAAACAAAGCTGGATCCCGCCTTGCGTCCCTACAAAGCGCAGATCGAGAAAAAGCTGGAAGCAAAGAAGAAGGCCTAATGGCCGAAGCTTCTTTACAGAAGAAACGAAAAATTAAACCCGCTCCTCCGCAACCGGTGAGCGGGTTTTTCGACACGCAGATAGATTACCCCAATTTTGGATTTGAAATCACGCATTACGATGAAAAATCCGGCGCGCGTGTCGGCCAGCTTAAAACTCCGCACGGCACAATACAAACGCCGAATTATATTTTTTGCGGTACCAAAGCCTCCATCAAAAACCTGTCGCCCTATCAGATGAAAGAGGCGAAGACAGATATCATTCTAGCCAACACGTATCATTTGATGATTCAACCGGGTGCGGATTTGATTGAGAAAATGGGCGGTCTGCACAAATTCACGGGCTGGAACGGCCCAATGCTGACGGACTCGGGCGGCTTTCAGGTTTTCTCTATGGGCAACGGTTCTTGCGCCGATGAAATCAAAGGCCGCAACAGAAACCAGCGCGAAAATCTTTTGAAAATCAACGAAGACGGTGCGTATTTCAGATCATATCTCGACGGACAAAAGCTCTGCCTCAATCCGGAAATATCCATCGAAATCCAAAGAAAGCTCGGCGCTGATCTGATCGTACAGATGGATGAATGTACATCTTATCAGGTGACGAAAGAATACACCGCAAAATCTATGGAGATGAGCAAGCGTTGGGGTGATCGCTCCTTGCTCGCGTTTCACAAAACCAACGACGGTAAACAGGCCATGTACGGCGTGGTGCAAGGTGGTGTTTACGAAGATCTTCGTGTTGATTCCGCCCAATATGTTGCCTCGCGTCCGTTCTTCGGTACGGCGATCGGCGGATGTCTCGGCGGGTCGGATGAAGAAATGTATGGTATTCTCGCGTTCACGCGTCCACATTTGCCAAATGATCGTCCCGTTCATTTTCTTGGCATCGGCAGAATTAAAGACATCTTCAAATCCGTACGCCACGGTGTCGACACGTTCGATTGCGTTATGCCGACGCGTATCGCCCGTCACGGAATGGCCCTAATGAAAGGCAGAAGGGACGAACGCATCAATCTTCTGAACGCAAAATTCAGAGATGACCCTACGCCGCTCGATGAATCACTTGACCTTCCATCCTCTTGCGACTTCTCGAAGGCCTATATTCACCATTTGTTAAAGGCTGGGGAATTGCTCGCCTATCAGATATTGTCCCAGCACAATGTGGCCGTCATCAACCGCCTGATGCGGGAAGTCCGCTCCTCCATCAAGGCCGGAACCTTAGATTCGCTCGAAAAAGAGTATCTTCCCGACTAAGTCCTTAGCGGTTTATTTCCTAAAAATTAACCGATTTCAAACTTTTCCATGTATAATAAATAAAGAAAAATAGCGGGTTAGGTTTGCCATGCCTTTGGAATACAAATCACAGATCGGGCTTGAGGCCATTATGCCTGTACTGGACGAATATGTTGTCTGGTACGGCCGTCTGGTGCGTTCATATTTCGAAGCCAAACCTTCCGATGAAAAACCTCCGGCCGTCTTCATGGAATGGTTGGAAAAGGCGAAAGCCGAAGGCAACATTTCCAGCAACATGGCGGGGCGTGTCAGTCGTATTCACGCGGATATGTGGGCCGCCGCCCGCGATTTTATGAGCAAATATATCGCGCGGGATAATCCACCGCTCAAAGAGTATAACGAGCTAAGCCGCCACTACGAAGAATTCATCCAGATGATGCGCCGCATGGAATTGGATGAAGCCTCTGAGAACAGCGGCTTTGATGAAAAAACCGGCCTTCGTTCCGTCAAGCTTTTAAAAGATGATGTTAGCCGTGAAATGGAACGCCGCGCCCGCCGAGGTAACCCGTTCTCGCTAGCTCTGGTGAAAATTAATGGCTTTGAGGAAAAGTGGCGCGAGGATGAAGATAAGTTTTATTCCATGGTTCGCCAAGTTTCTGATCAGGTGAAGGAGTGTCTGCGTTCTTTTGACGATGCGTATTTTCTGGGAGGGGAGTTTTTCCTGCTCTGCCTGAAGCACGCCGATCTAGTTGGCTCTCAAGCCGCCATCGCACGCTTGAACATGAGCATCAATTCCACGGGCATAGCGCCGCCAGACAATGCCAGCGAACAAATTTCCGTTTCGACCGTAGTGTCCGAACCCACACAGGGCGAAAACCTTGAAAACATGCTAGAAAACATGAAAAAAGACCTTATCGGCATTGATTCCAAAGGCACTGTTGTTCAATACAATGATATCAGCCCGCTCCAGCGATATATCCATTCCATGGGCAAGGATAAATAAGTATAGTGACTTCGTATTTGACGGAGCCGTATATGAACAAACATCCCGATTTCAAAAACCTCAACATAGTTTCCCATCCGCTCGTCCAGCACAAATTGTCGCGCATGCGTGATGAAACCTGTCCGACGGGGGAGTTCCGCCGTCTGCTCCGCGAGATCTCGTATTTGCTTGGCTATGAAGTGACGCGCAAGTTGCCGTTGACCACGCAGATCATCCGCACACCGATGCAAAAAATGGATGCGCCCTTTCTTGATGGGCCTTTGCCCGTTGTGGTGCCGATTTTGCGGGCAGGGCTCGGCATGGCGGAAGGGTTGATAGAATTGATCCCTGATTGCCATATCGGCCATATCGGACTTTATCGTGATGAAGAAAAACACACGCCCGTTGAATATCTGGTAAAATTACCCACGCCGCTCGAGGGTGCGAAATTCATTGTCACGGACCCTATGCTTGCCACGGGTAATTCGTCCGAATATGCCTTCGATGTTCTGACACGCCACGGCGTTAAATCCGAAAACATCATCCTCATGTGCCTCGTGGCAGCTCCGGAAGGGGTCAGAACACTCGAAAAGCGTTATGGCGCTGTTCCCGTGTATACGGCCTCACTCGATGAAAAACTTAATGACACGGCCTATATCATCCCGGGACTTGGTGATGCGGGTGACAGGTTGTTCGGCACGCTTTAGATTTATTAACATATTGAAATATAATAATTATTCTCGGTAAGGGCAAGGTTAATTTTATATTAACCGGTGCCACTTAGTATAATACTAGGATAGCTGTAATAGGGGTCGCTTATGCCTGTGGGCATTGATCACAAGATCTTTTTTGAACGTATGCCGGTGCCCAACATCATTGTCGAGCATCGTGATGGCGCGTTTTTCATCGCGTCTATGAATAAAAAGGCATGTGAATTTTTTGGGATAGAGGAAAAAGACATAATCGGAAAAACTCTTGATGCGCTACTCGATAATGAAAACGTGCTGCACATCACACATTCGCTCGACGTGTGCACGAAGCGCCAGAAACCTGTAACGATTCAATCTCTTCCCACTTTTCCAGGTAACACGCAGGTACCGGGTTTTTGGATTAATCCGATCTTGGACGACAAAGGTGTGGTCACCTATCTTGATGTTATCGCGCAACCGACATTGAGCGATGATTCCGCGCTCCAACGTGAACGTGATGATGCTTTGCTGTTGCTGACGTCTATTTTTGATGTATC
>JBEIHF010000027.1:0-23514 GCA_040381535.1 Micavibrio sp.
CACAATTGTTGACAAGCTCCAGCAAATCAATGCGGGAAGTCTTTGGGTCTGCCGCGTCGCTCATATGCATCCTCATATCTACAAACATATAAGACCTCAATTAAGAGCCTATTAAACTTGGCGTTAAATACCGTGATTTCCAGGATTCATGCAAGCAAATTTGCGTAATATCGACCTCAGGACTCCCTATATCAGTTATCCCTTTTTTAATGTCTTTTCGGGCAATGCGGGCTATTTCCTCATAGTATTCGCGGATATCACCCAGGTCGCTTTCGCTAAGTTCTTCTAAATCCATCAAAACGAGATGGGCTCCTTCGGTTAATCTTATTAACTCATTCAGCTTCAATTGAATGGCCGTGGTGTCACGGTTTTGGGTGCTTTGAATCAAAAAAACCATCAAGAATGTGACAATGGTAGTGCCAGTATTGATGACCAATTGCCATGTATCGTTAAATTCGAATATGGGTCCGGTAATCCCAACACGGCAACGATTCTCACTGCAGAGACGAACGCCGCAGGGTCACCTGTAAAGTAAGAGACTTTTTTTAGAGAATGAGACAAAAAGATCACTGGTTTTCATAAATTTATTTTCCTGTTCCAATAAAATATAAACGTTTCAAAGGAATAAAAAATCCTCCAAACAATTTTGGAATCATAAAAACATACGCCTGTTGGTGAGGCATATTGGGATTAAGAATCCGATTTAACAATGAAAAAGGAGACTATTATGTCTGACAACAACCAACGTCCTACCAGACCAGACCAACAACGTCCGAGCCAACAGCCTAAAAAAGCTCCCCAACGCGATGATCAATCTTCGCGCGAGCAAAAGAAGAATCCATACCAGCAAGACCGCTAAGATCTTTACAGGTTTTTAGCGTTTTTTCTTGTGATTAACGAGAAGCCCCTTTTCTGAAACATGGAAAGGGGTCTGCGTTTTATATCTCACGCACGTCGGTGAGTTTTCCGGTGATGGCCGCCGCCGCGGCCATGGCGGGAGACATCAAATGCGTACGTCCGCCGCGTCCTTGGCGTCCTTCGAAATTGCGATTCGATGTAGACGCACAACGTTCGCCGGGTTGAAGTTTGTCTGCATTCATAGCAAGGCACATGGAGCACCCTGCCTCGCGCCAATCAAAGCCTGCCGTTATTAGCTTCGCGGCGATGCCTTCTTCTTCGGCCATTTGTTTGACAAGTCCCGAACCCGGAACAACCATCGCATACACGCCGCTTGCGACTTTTTTATCGCCGACAATTTTGGCGACTTCACGCAAATCTTCGATGCGCGCATTAGTACAGGATCCTATAAATACTTTATCTATCGGAATATTGGTCAGCTTAGTGCCCGCTTTTAAACCCATATAATCCAGCATACGCTCGACGGAAGCTTTCTTGCCTGCATCATCGAACTCATCGGGCGAGGGGACGTATCCTGTGATCGGCATCACATCTTCGGGTGTCGTTCCCCATGTAACCGTGGGTGCAATGTCTTCTGCCTTCAAAACAACTTCCCGGTCATACACTGCGCCTTCGTCGCTGCCGAGCGTGGCCCAGTATTTCACGCCCTTGTCCCATAGATCATCTTTCGGCGCCATCGGGCGGCCCTTGATGTAACGGTATGTCGTTTCATCGGGCGCGACCATACCTGCGCGCGCACCGCCTTCGATCGACATGTTGCATATAGTCATACGGCCTTCCATGGAAAGCGCACGCACCGCTTCGCCCGCATATTCGATAACATATCCTGTGCCGCCTGCCGTACCTATCTTGCCGATGATCGCAAGGATCATGTCTTTGGCGTATACACCGCGCTCGAGTTTGCCGTCCACCGTGATGCGCATGGATTTGGCACGTTTTTGAATGAGTGTCTGTGTGGCCAGAACATGCTCGACCTCACTGGTGCCGATACCAAACGCCAATGATCCGAAAGCACCATGCGTCGATGTGTGGGAATCGCCGCACACAATGGTCATGCCGGGCAGGGTGAAACCTTGCTCGGGTCCGATGATATGAACGATGCCTTGGCGCTTGTCGTGAATGTCGAACAACTGCACGCCGAATTCGCTGCAGTTTTCCGTCAGCGTCGCGAGTTGCAACGCGCTTTCAGGATCTTCCGTGGGTTTGTATCTATCGCCCGTGGTGACGTTGTGATCGACAACGGCGAGCGTGTTTTCAGGACGACGCACTTTGCGCTTAGCCATGCGTAATCCTTCGAAGGCTTGCGGGGAGGTGACTTCATGTACGAGGTGGCGGTCGATATAAATCAAACATGTTCCGTCCTCGGACTTATCAATCACGTGATCGTCCCAGATTTTATCGAATAAGGTGCGTGGCTTGGTCATTGTCATCCTTAAAGCATTAACTCTTATATCGTCAAAAAATGGCGGAAAATCAACTTTTGCGCAATTTCCGTACATTTTTGCGCTTTGCAAAAAATTTATCCCCCGTTCTTAGAGCTTTAGTAACCGACTCTGCGTTAGAATTATTGCAGTGCAAGAAGGTGTCTCTGTATGTCAATTATAATGCAAAATCAGAATGTTAAAGCAGATGTTTGTTTGAAGGCCTGTGGGCTTTGCATCGATTTTGATGAAGATTCGTCCTTTGTTCGTTCCGAGAGCGTTTTAATCGACTTGTCGCACCGCAGCATTGGGATTATTTTTGAAAATGCCTACCATCATATCGGTGATTTGCCGAACGGGATGCTGGCTTCTGACCTCGAAGGGATGGCGAATGTGCGTCTGACAGGTTCGGGCGCAGGGGGAAGGGAGTTCACCCTGTCCGCGCCGATTAAAATATTACGCAAGACTGCATAGGAATTTTGGCAGAAGAATTTGAAAGGGGGCCACAAGATGGCTAAGGCGACTAAAATAACTACACAAGCAAACGACAGCAAGATTGTCGAACCGGTTTACAACGGAGCGGGCGGCTGTGCATGCGGCAATATGTCCGTGACAAAAAGCAAATAACGAATTCATTTTTTTAGAGCAAGAGAGCGGTCAGTGAAGGGGCCGCTCTTTTTTTGTGCCCAAAAACGGATAACAAAAAAACGGAGCCTTCTCAGGCCCCGTTCCTGATTTCATATCTGCAAAAGCAATTATGCTTGTGCATCGCCTTGGGTGTCGGGAGCGTCTGCTACTGCTTTTTCGGCTGCTTTCGCGGCTTTCTTGTCTGCGGCTTTTGTTTCGTGGCCTTTGCGGGCTTTGGCTGCGGAGGCTTTTTTGGCTTCTTTTTTCTTTGCTGTTTTTTGCGTTTTCGTCAGGTTGTCATCTTCTTGAACTTCGACTTCCAGACCGTGGCCGCTCGTGCGTTCCATGATACGTGCGGATTTGCCGCGACGATCGCGCAGATAGTAAAGTTTTGCACGGCGTACGGAGCCGCGGCGGACCAGTTCGATGGATTCGATGGACGGGGAGAATAGCGGGAATACGCGTTCTACGCCTTCGCCTAGTGAAATCTTTCGAACCGTGAAGCAGGCATTCTGGTTTGTGTTGCTACCGAAACGGGCGATGCAGATACCTTCGTAAGCCTGAACGCGTTCGCGTTCACCTTCTTTGATCTTGATGTTCACTTTGACGGTATCGCCAACGGAGAATTGGGGAATTTCTTTGTTACCGGCCAGTTTAGCTACCTGACGGGCTTCAAATTTTTGAAGTACGTTTGCCATTGTATAGTTCCTATATGTTGTTTTTTGTGTTGTTAGTTGGGGGCTTTGTATAACAAAGACAAAGGGCTGGCAAGCTTTTTTCGCTATTTTTTGATCAGATCGGGACGGCGTTTCTGTGTAATTTCAAGGCTTTGTGCCTTGCGCCATTTGTTGATTTCCGCGTGATTGCCACTTTTTAGCACGTCCGGTATGGCCATGCCGTTCCATTCGGCAGGGCGGGTATAATGGGGGTATTCCAAAAGGCCGCCTGTTTCGGACCCGAAACTTTCCGCGTCTGGTGTGGCTTCGTTGCCCATCACACCTGGAAGTAAACGGATGCAGGCATCCATCATTGCAAGCGCCGCGACTTCACCACCCGATAACACGTAATCACCGACACTGATCTCTTCGAAGCCGTGCGCATCGAGCACGCGTTGGTCCACGCCTTCATACCGTCCGCACAATATCGTGAGCGCGGGTTCTGCGGACAATTCTTTCACCAGCGCCTGATTCAAAACCTCACCACGCGGCGACATATAAATTTTGCGTCCTGCTGTGGGAATGGAAGCAAGCGCCTTATCGACGATATCCGCGCGCATCACCATGCCTGCGCCGCCGCCGAACGGTGTGTCGTCCACCGTCTGGTGTTTGCCTTCGCCGAAATCACGGATTTGAATGGTGTCATAAGACCAATCGCCGCGCTCCAATGCGCGTCCTGCCAGCGAATAACCTAGAAAAGCAGGAAACATTTCGGGGAACAATGTCAGAAGATTGATGTGCAACCCCATTACACTATCTCCGGCATTTGAACGGAGATAATGCCTTTTTCCATGTCAACTTCCACGTCATCTGTGAAAGGTAGATAAAAACTCGAACCCGTCGCCGGTTTGATATCGATCAAATCCGATGCGCCGAAATTCTCAATCGAAAGCACGGTGCCAATGTCTTTGCCGTTTTCGTCGAAGACTTTCAGTCCTTTTAGATCTTCGATATAATATTCGCCGTCATCGGCTTCGGGCAGGACGGTGCGGTCCACGTATAATTGCGTACCGCGCAGTTTTTCGGCTTCGTTACGATCCGTTATGCCGTTCGCTTCGGCCAACCAGTCACCTTTGAGTGCGTTCTTGATAACCAACTTGATGTTTTTGGATCCGTTCTCTTCGGTAAAGACTTTGCCTTCGAACAATGTTTCATCTTCGACAAAGCTACGCACCTTCACAAGGCCCTTGATGCCGTGAACGGTGGAAATTTCGCCGATCAAAATTCTTTTATCTGTCATCAAAGAAACATCCCCGCTTGCGCGGGGATGTCCGTGTCTTTGCAATTACTCGGCTTTTGGCTCTTCAGCAGGAACTTCTGCTGCGGCTTCTTCAGCCGGTGCTTCAGCGGCTGGCTCCTCAGCAGGAGCGGCGGCAGCTTCGGCAGCAGCGGCTTCGGCTGCTTTTTTGGCTTCTTCAGCATCGGATTTTGCTTGTTCTGCTGCTTCGGATTGGGTTTTCACTTTTTCCGCTTTTTCGGCAATGCGCTGCTTCGTTTTGTCGGAAGGAACGGCTTTTTGCGGATTGTTTTTGCGTTCCGGCATCAAAATCACACCGGCTTTGCCCAAAAAGATAGCAACGCGATCGGAAGGTTGTGCGCCTTGGGACAGCCAGTATTTGATGCGCTCTTCATTGAACTGAACGCGTTTTGCATCGTCTTTACCGAGCAAAGGATTGTAGGTGCCAAGTTTCTCGAGGAAGCGGCCATCGCGTGGGTAACGCTTGTCGGCTACTACGATCGAGTAATGCGGCAAGTTTTTACGTCCGCCGCGGGACAGTCTCAGTGCTAGTGCCATTTTAGTTCTCCTTGGTGTTTAAATTTAAAGTTTAGTTAAAAGTTTTTAGTTATCTCTTCTTGCGGTTTTTCTTCGTGCCGCCGCGTTGGGGAAAACCCATGCCGCCCATACCTGCCATACCTGGCATTCCTCCGAAATTAGGCATGCCGCCGCCGAGGCTGGGAAGACCACCCGCAAAAGGATTGGGGCCAAGATTGGGAAGTCCGCCGCCTGCGGCCGCTTCTTCGGCCATACCGGCTTCGAGCATCGCGGCGTCTTTGTCGCCCATCATGCCCTTCATCATACCCATCATTTTGCCCATGCCCATTTTTTTCATGCGCTTCATCATGGTCTGCATGTCGGCTTGTTGTTTGCAGAGCTTGTTCACGTCCTGCACGCTCGTGCCCGAACCTTCGGCGATGCGGCGGCGGCGCGATGCGTTCATCAATTGTGGTTTGCCGCGTTCTTCTTTCGTCATGGAAAGAATGATGGCTTCCTGACGTTTCATCACGCTTTCATCCATTTTTCCTTCGAGCTGCGCAGCCATCTTCCCTATGCCCGGAAGCATTTTCGCAATGCCGCCGATGCCGCCCATTTTGGACATCTGGCGGAATTGCGAAAGCAGATCGTCGAAATCGAATTTGCCTTCGTTGAATTTTTCCGCCATGCGCTGTGCATCTTCGGCATCGACAGATTCCGCCGCGCGTTCGACGAGCGATACGACATCGCCCATGCCTAGAATGCGGCTCGCGATACGGTCGGGATGGAAGGGTTCGAGCGCGTCCCATTTTTCGCCGACGCCCATCAATTTGATCGGCTTGCCCGTGATAGCGCGCATGGAAAGCGCCGCGCCGCCGCGTGCATCGCCGTCTATTCTTGTGAGGACGATACCCGTGATGCCGACTTTCTCATCGAAGGCTTTGCCGACATTCACCGCGTCTTGGCCCGTCATCGCATCGGCGACGAGGAGTTTTTCAACGGGATTGGAAAGTTTGGAAACCGCGGCCACTTCGTTCATCAACGCTTCGTCGATGGACAAACGGCCTGCGGTGTCGAGCATCAAAACATCGAACCCGCCGAGCTTGGCTTCTTTCAAGGCGCGTTCGGTAATTTGAATAGGGGTCTGTCCCGCTACAATGTCGAGCGTGGCGACACCGGTTTGTTCGCCGAGAATTTTGAGCTGGTCTTGGGCGGCAGGGCGGGACGTATCCAGCGAGGCCATCAAAACTTTTTTACGCGCCTTGTCAGAAAGGAATTTCGCGATCTTGGCGGTGGAGGTCGTTTTACCCGAACCTTGCAGACCGACCATCAAATATACCGAAGGCGGCGCGCCGAAGGTGAGGTCGCTTGCTTCCGAGCCCAGCATCTCGACCAGCGCGTCATGAACGATCTTCACGACCATCTGGGATGCGGAGACGGATTTGATCACATCTTGTCCGACGGCTTTGGCTTTGACGGATTCAATAAAGTCTTTGACGACGGGCAGGGCGACATCGGCTTCGAGCAGCGCGACGCGGATTTCGCGCGCGGCGTTGTTCACGTCCTCTTCGGACAAACGGCTCTTGCCTCTTAAAGAGGAGAAGATGCTGCCAAGCTTGTCGCTCAAACTTTCAAACATTCAAAATCCCAAAACCTCTTCTATCGGCTCGACACGCGCGTAGCGCGGGGGTGACGACGATAGACAAAACAAACTGGCCCCAGTGCGCGTAACTTCGCGGGCTGGGGTGTATCCTTGGACACGGCGTAATTACCGATCATAGGAGATGCTAGGGCAGGTTATAGGGCGGGAACACGCCGTCTGTCAAGCTTCCGGGGCGTCTTCCGAGGCCAGCTCCATCACCAGAAAATTGGTCTGGGATGTAATGATGTTTAACTGTGGGTTTTCTGCGCTGACCATAGGGGTGTCATTGTCCTGCTCGGCTATCCGGATAGGCTCATAACCCAGCAAAGCCTCGTGGAGGGAGGGTGTATGGGCGCCATTCTTCCTGACCCCGTTCTTACGAAGGGCCTAGAGGGTGTTCTCCGGAAATCTGAAACTTTGTCGCATGATACATATCTAACGTTCCTATACGGCTAAAGTTCGTTCGAAATCGTGGGAAATTGTGACATTTTGTTAGACATAACCATAAAAATTGCCTTGGAAGGGTGAGTTTTAAAGGAAATCAGCATGAACCCATCCCTGACCGAACAATTTCCCGACAAAGACACAGTATATGTAGCGGGTAACAGTTATGCCGTCCTAAGGCAGGACCACAAGTATCTGAAGCAATTGTTCGCGACCGGCATTTCCCCGAACAGCACCGTACTGGGTGTTTTAAGCCGCGCCACCGCAACCAATGTCGCCGGCATTCTGATTATGGAGGCGCCGATCGGTGCTTTTAATGACAAAAAGCTGGTGGAAGAGGCGCGTGCTTCGTTCGAGGCTTTTCATACGGCTTTGGTTAAAGAGAGCGGTCATGCCCGTTTTTATGAATGCGTCCTCTACGGACCCCATGTCTATCCGGATGCGTTCGATAAATCTACCAAACCGCCTGAATACGCCTCCGCACTGCTGTATCAGACGATTTCTCGCAGGATTCAATCGACTCCCCAGTTTTACCCGCCGCGTTTGGGCGATACGGACGCCCCGCCGTACGAACTGCTTATAAACGCCCAGAAGGCCACCTTCTTGGACGGGCCTGTTACTGAATCCGCCGTTGCTGATTTCGGGTTTAGAATGATCGGCTCCGTCGGTATGGGTGACCCGCGCTATACAGGGCTTGGCGTACACATAAAATAGCTTTATCTTCCTTTCATGGAATTTCTGAAGATGCACGGTCTGGGCAACGACTTTGTCATTTTTGACGCCCGCAAGACCCCTCTGAAACTCGGTCCCGAGCGCGTACGGTCCATCGCCGACCGCCATCGCGGGGTGGGTTGCGACCAGCTCATCATCATGGAAACCCCCACCGATACGAATGCATCCGTATTCATGCGGATCTATAATCCCAACGGGTCGGAATCAGGTGCCTGTGGCAATGCCACCCGTTGTATAGCTCATCTGATTTCTGAAGAAACGGGGGTAAATGTATGTGTTGTGCAGACAATTGCCGGTCTTCTGTACTGTACGCTTATGGAAAACGACCAAATTACTGTTGATATGGGCGCTCCTCTTATGAAATGGTATGAAGTTCCTCTTTCAACTAATTGTAATACATTGAATTTGCCGATTTATGGGAGCCCTGTTGCGGTCTCTATGGGCAACCCGCATTGTGTATTTTTCTGTGAAGATACGGACGCGATTGCTGTGGATATATTGGGCCCAAAAGTAGAACGAAACGGACTGTTTCCGGAGCGCACGAATGTTGAATACGTGAGTATGCTAGGGCCCGACCACCTCAGGATGCGGGTTTGGGAGCGTGGTGCTGGCCAAACGCAGGCCTGCGGAACGGGCGCCTGCGCCGCCGCCGTAGCCGCCATCCGCCGCGGCTTAACAGGACGGAACGTACGGGTCACGCTCGATGGCGGGGACCTTTTTATCGAATGGCGGGAAAGCGATGGGCACGTACTTATGACGGGGCCGGTTGTCTACAGCTTCAAAGGGGACATATCACTAGTATGAGGTATCTGACCGTTCTTGCTGTTTTGGGGCTTGCCGCCTGCGCATCACCCACCTTCCAGATGACGCCCGATCAGGTGCGTGCGATGGATGACACCCAGCTTTGCAGCTACAAGAACAATTACCGCGCCGAGACCAAGCTGGAGGCCGAAGTAGCCAGAAGGGGTCTTAATTGCGACCGCTATCACCAGGAATGCCTTAGACGGGGCAATAAACCCGGTACGGAAGCCATGGATTTCTGCATGGACATCCTCCGCCAGAACAAAAGGCTCCGTTACGAGCAGGATTTCGATGATTTCGGCTATTGGGGCCGTGGCCGCAGCGGCTTCCGTACGGGGGTCGGCTTCGGCTTTTAATTATAGACATAATGCCTATTTTGGACTAATGTTGCCCCTCATAGGTGGTGAGTATAATAATATGTCAAAAGATACTTTTACGGCTGCAGATACTTTTATGGCTGCTATTATAGGGGGTTTCGCGAGCTCTGCCACCATGGTTTTCTTTGTTTTGGTGAACCCCAATTACGACACGTTTAAATTAAGCCCAGCAGCCACCCACGTCGCAGGCCAGACCATTCCCGAATATCGCCCGCCGGCTTTGACAAACGATAGTCCTTGATTGCGTAAGGCCAGCGCCGTATAGAGGCGTATGACTTCCAAAGACCCTCAACTCGTCACCTTCGGCTGCCGCCTGAACACCTATGAATCCGAGGTGATGCGCGGCCATGCTAAAGCGGCGGGTTTGGAAGATGTCATCATTTTTAATACGTGCGCAGTAACAAAAGAGGCCGAAAGACAGGCAAAACAAGCCATTAGACGCGCAAAACGGGACAATCCTGCTGCAAAAATCATTGTCACGGGCTGTTCTGCCCAGATTTCTCCCGAAAAATACGCCGAAATGCCTGAAGTTGATAAAATTATAGGCAATGATCTAAAATTAAAGCCCGAAACATGGATTTTTAAGGGTGAAGAACGGCTTTTGGTCAATGATATCATGTCCGTAAAGGAAACCGCCTCCCACCTCGTAGAAGGGTTCGAGGGGCGTGCACGGGCCTTTATTCAGGTCCAAAATGGCTGTGACCACCGCTGTACGTTCTGCATTATCCCGTACGGACGCGGAAATTCCCGCTCCGTCGCCATAGGAGAAATTGTCAATCAAGTCAGACTCTTAGTGGAGCAGGGGTATAAGGAAGTTGTCCTGACGGGGGTCGATATAACCTCGTACGGCGCCGATTTGCCGGGAACGCCGCCCTTGGGCCAGATGATCCGCCGCGTTCTGAATCTGGTTCCCGAGCTACCAAGGTTAAGACTGTCCTCATTGGACCCCGTAGAGATGGATGAGGATCTGTGGCGCCTGATCGCTGAAGAACTCCGCCTTATGCCCCACCTGCATATGAGCCTTCAGGCAGGGGATGACATGATTTTGAAACGGATGAAACGTCGCCACCTCCGCGCCGATGCCATCGCCATGTGCGAACGGGCAAGATCGTACCGCCCTGATATGGCCTTCGGGGCAGACATCATTGCGGGCTTCCCGACCGAGACGGAAGACATGTTCCAAAACACTCTAAATATTGTGGACCAATGCGGGCTGACCTTCCTACATGTTTTCCCGTACTCGGAGCGCCCCGGCACCCCCGCAGCCAAGATGCCACAGGTTTTTCCAGAAGTACGTAAGGAACGTGCGGCACGTCTGCGGGAAAAGGGTAAGAAACAATTAACCGATTTCCTGAATTTTCACGTGAAACAAAATAGGCAAGTCATTGTAGAAAAAGACAATTTTGGACATACAGAGCACTTTGCACCAGTACACCTGAATTGTACGTTTCCGGCAGGCTCACTCGTTTCCGTAAGTACAGTATCGGTTGGGGATAATTACCTGAACGCGGTCGCTAAAAACTAAATTTCACGTCTTCTTTGTAGGACTCAAAGGCTGCTTCCGCATAACGTCCTGACTGTAAGCCTTCGGCAGACGTCTTATGTAGGACATGTGGCTTGAATAAAACGATCTGTCCGGCGGTGCTATCATAGAATTTGGCATCTGCCGGGATATCGCTATTCGGCAAGAAATTGCTTTTGCCCGATGCCCCCTTGGCATCGAAAGCGGTTCTATTCAGAAGAAGACGGATACCCGCATCGTTAAGGCTCACATGGGCGGTCAGTTCGCTACTGCCAGGGTCGGAACTGTAATGGTGGTGGTAGATCACGGTCGAAGAGGAAGACTCGCTGATGTTTTGGCCGGGAGTCTGTCTGAAGGGGCGACCTTTGGCCGTGGGCTTATCCGTTAATGTGGACACCAGCCCTGTAACTGCGCGGAAATTATCCCACATCAGTGAGGGCGCTTGGGCGCGGGCGGCGTTCATAAATTCCTCATTTTCCACTTTAAGGCTCACAGGTTCGCCGTGCTTATCCAGAACGACCTCGCGGATGACGCTTCTCTTATAGCCTCCGGTGGCGTTTTTCCAGCTATCCAGCGCTTTGGGGTCGTTGAACATGGCCAAATGCGCGTCGCGCAGTGCGGGGCGGTCCCAAATAACAATGTTCACATCCTGGCGGGCACCCAGAGCCAGCGCTTGCTCGTATTCACGGACCAGCCACGCGGAGGGGGAGCCATTATATTGCTTAGGTTCAAACGCATCCATGGCCGATTGGTTAGCAAAGAAAAAAAGTTATGTCAATTATTTTAAGAGGTATAATACCAAAAATCCCCCGTGCCGTGGTACAAGGTGTTAAATGTATATCAATTTACCACACAAATAATTTGGCGATTACCATGGTTTTCTGGCGTAAGCAAAAGAATGAAGGGCAGCAGGAGCGCGACAACAAGTTTCTGCATCATCCGCGCGAACCGCAACTGGAGCCGACGGAAGACGACACGGACATAGATTCCGAATTCGCGCAATTCGCGCACCATGAACTTGCGCCGACCGAAACCGAAATACTCGAAGATCTGCAAATCACACCGACACCCCGGCACACGCCGACCGAAGATGCGATAGAGGCGAGTGAACTTGCCGACCACACGCAAGAGGGCGGTTGGCTTTCGCGTTTGAGCAGCGGTCTTTCAAAGTCTACCGGGCGTTTGGGGCAGGGCATTTCCGAAATCTTCACCAAACGAAAACTGGACGCCGAAAGCTTGCAGGATCTGGAAGATCTTTTGATCTCCGCAGACCTTGGGCCGAAAACAGCAGCGAAAATCGTCGCGGAATTTTCATCGAAGAAATTTGAAAAGGATATCGAACCGCATGAGGTTCGCCGTGAAATGGCGATCATCGTCAGCGCTATGCTGGACGGCGTCACCAAGCCGCTGGAAATCACCAAACCGGCCAACGGCCCTTTCGTCATTATAGTGTGCGGTGTCAACGGCGCGGGCAAAACCACGACCATCGGCAAACTCGCTTATCAATGGCATATCAAAGAACATCGTAACGTCATGATCGCCGCGGCAGACACATTCCGCGCCGCCGCGGTAAACCAACTTGATGTCTGGGCGCAACGCGCGCATGTGCGGCTGTTCAAAAAGGATATCGGGGCGGATGCCGCCGCCGTTGCATTCGAAGCTTATGAAAAGGCTAAAAAGGAAAATGTCGAGATATTGATGATCGACACGGCGGGAAGGCTGCAAAACAAATCGAACCTTATGGCGGAACTGGAAAAGATTTTGCGCGTTCTCAAAAAGCAGGATGAAAATATCCCGCACGCAGTTTTGCTCGTACTCGATGCCACCACGGGCCAGAACGCACATTCACAGGTTAAGATATTTAAAGAGGCAGTCAATCTTACGGGCCTCATCGTTACGAAACTGGATGGTTCTTCCAAAGGCGGCGTGGTCGTAAGCCTCGCGCAAGAATTCGGGTTGCCCATTCACGCGATCGGTGTGGGTGAGGCGATAGAAGATTTAAGCCGTTTCGAAGCCAATGACTTCGCGCGGGCATTGATGGGGGTTCAATGAAAAAAAGAGAAAAAATATTACCTATGACGCGCGACAACAAGATCAGGGAATTAAACAAGGAGTTGGGCGACGCGCAAAACGCTGTACGGGCGGAAAATAAACTTCAATTCAGCCCTAACGGAGCTGTTCTGAGGGATGTCGTCTTCAAGCTGATCCGTAGGATCGAACATCTCAAGGCATCCATATACAAATCTTAAAATTTCAATGACTTGTACAGCCTATCCGTCATTTTCTTGACAGTTTTATTATTATGTATAATTTAGTGCCGCTACAATAGTAAGAGAGTGTTATGAGTGAATTTCAATTGCATGCTGAACCTGGTGTTAGTGCCGTCGAAGGCAAATTCGATCCCAAAGCGCTGGAAGGTAGAAAGATCCTCGGCTCTGATTGGATGCGTAGCGACATACCCTTGGTCAATTTCGAAGATGAAGTATTTATCGAAGGCGAGGAACTGCCCGCTGGAACGAAGGCAAAAGTTACGTCCGTCGGTGCCACCGCTTGTTTGAGCAAAGATGAAAAATCCCCGATGCGTACTTTCAAGGATATGTTCATGGTAATGGCCACGAATACAGCAGGGGAATCTGTTCCTTTCGGCAAGCTTGGTGATGGTGGCAAAATTGTAATCAACCGCAAAGGCGAAGTCGTCGGCATTATCTGCGGCGGCGGACAGGATCCATCGGGCAAGCACCAGACGGTTTTAGTTCCTGCCGAGCAATTCAATGTAGGTATGCCCGCTTAACGCATTACGTGAACCTTACGAAGGTTCGGGTAGGACTGTTAGGCTGGTTACTCCAAGCGCCGGATCAATTTCCCATTTTTTGAATGCTTCTTTGTCCATGCCCGTAACGCGGCCACTGGCTTCTTGTTTCAACGTCGCGCCCGCTGATAAAAACTGGTGATCGGAAATCTGGCCCGTGTTGCCCCATGCATTTTTAATTACGACTCGCGCATCGACAACGCCGACCAGAAGTTTTGCGGGAATGTTTTTCACCTGAACATCGTCGGGCGTGGCGGAAGAGGCGATCTTGTAACCCGCTTCTTCTAGATCGTCGAACATCAAACGCCCCTTTCCGTCGCGGCTCGGCACGTAAATATCTCTTGGTCCGTTGATGAAGATGGCTTCGCCCGGTTTGGGAATATAGGCACCGCTTTCGCGAAGCCCTTCGAATTCCTGCGCCGTGACTTCGTCGCCTGTCGCGCGAACGACACGGGTGGTGCCTTTCTTTCGGCCGGGGACTGCATTTTCAAAGCTGATTTGGGGGGTGTCGAGGACGGGGCAGACATTGCCGTGGTCGTCTGTGATGCATGCGCCGGTCGTGGGTAAATGTGTATGCGCCACGGACCCTGTGAAGGGCCCTGATGGGTCGGTCATTGCTTTTATCTCCCTGTTCGTAGTCTTTTGTAGTGTTTTTATTTAGGGATAATTTATCATAAGTTATTAAAAACCCCTAGGATTTTCAATATTGCAGCGTGGAGAAGCCTCTCTATGTCATTGATTTATTAACCTTTTTGGGGCATGATAGGATATGTTGTCGTTCCTTAAGCCTTTCAAAACCAAATCCTTCAAGAACCCTGATGATGCGTTCGCCTATATCAAGGAGATATACGACGCCCAAGTCGGCGGCCTTCAGGATGCGTTCAAATCATTCGCCAAAGGCGATTTGAAGGAAAAGAAGGTCAGGGGTTTTTATCCGTTCATCCGTATCAAAACCGAAAGCGGTCAACGCCCAGATACGCGTCTGGCATATGGCTTCGTCACGCGCGAAGGCACGTATGAAACCACCGTGACGCGCCCCGATATTTTCGACGAATATTATAAATGCATGATGACGCTGTTGCTAAAAAACCATTCGGTGCCTATCGAAGTGGGGCTCAGCGAAACACCCATTCCGCTGCCTTTCGCGCTGGGCGAAGAATTTCACATTGAGCGCGATCTGACCCACGCACAGATGGAAGCATTACCGAATATTTTCGACCAACCCGATCTGACATTGATGGACGACCAGATAGCCAATGGTACCTACCAGGTGCAGATGCACAGCCCGAAACCACTGGCGCTGTTTCCCGCGCCACGCTGCGATTTGTCGCTTATGCGCCTGAAACATTATACGGGCACGAAGGCTTCGCACTTTCAAAATTACATTCTGTTCACGAACTATCAGTTCTACATGGATGAATTTATCAAGATCGCGACAGACATGATGACGGAAACGTCGGACCCGACGCTACGTCGCACGCGCGAACAATACACCGCGTTCGTGGAGCCGGGTGACAAGATCACCGTGAACAAAAATATTGACGCCGCAAGCCGCAATGAAAAGGATGAAGCCGGGGCGATGCTCAAACGCATGCCGCAAATGCCCGCGTACCATTTGAAACGCGCCGACGGTTCGGGCATCACCATGGTCAATATCGGCGTTGGTCCTTCGAACGCTAAAACGATTACGGATCACGTTGCCGTGCTTCGCCCGCATGCGTGGTTGATGCTCGGCCATTGCGCGGGTTTAAGAAATTCCCAATCGCTGGGCGATTACGTTCTTGCACACGGTTATCTGCGCGAAGACAACGTGCTCTTCCACGATCTGCACCCGTCGATCCCGCTGCCGGCGCTATCGGAAATTCAGGTATCGCTGGAACAGGCGGTGGCCGAAGTCACGGGCTTCAAAGGCTATGACCTTAAAAAGATTATGCGCACCGGAACGGTCGCGACAGTGGATGACCGTAACTGGGAATTGCGTCCCGCCATCCGTCAGAACGCAAGGCTTTCACAATCCCGCGCCATAGCATTGGACATGGAATCCGGCACCGTGGCCGCGAATGGTTTTCGCTTCCGCGTGCCGTACGGTACGTTGCTGTGCGTGTCCGACAAACCGTTGCACGGACAATTGAAACTCCCTGGCATGGCGGATTCTTTCTACCGCGAACGGGTGGAACAGCATTTGAAAATCGGTCTGCGCGTCATGGAAATCCTGCGCGGCATTGGCCCCGAGCGTTTGCATTCCCGCAAATTGCGCTCCTTCAACGAAGTGGCTTTCCAGTAGGGTAAAAAAAGGCGCCATCGGCGCCTTTGCCAATTTGCGTCTCTAAATATTAAACCGTGATGTTCAGGGTCGTGCCGCGGGATTGGCTAGCGGTTATGCGCCCCGAATCTTCCGAACGGTCGCTCGAAACGAAGGATCTTTCCACTTGGGAATTGCCGCGGGTCTCCGAAGCTTGGGAGCGGGCGGCTTCCGTACCTGCGGGTTTTGTGACATCGGCCTGTCTGTTGTCTTCAGGCTTTTTAAGGGCGATGGATTCGGCGGTGCCACCAGGTTGGAAAGTATTAGAGGCCGGAATGGCCTGACTGGATACGGGATATACCATGATCGTGAGAATCCTGAGTGATTGCTTAGGTTTTCAGTGTAGCAGGAGGAGGGTTAAGAAGTTCTTAGGATTTAAGGCGGGAAAAAAAGATCAAATTTTACGAAAATACTTAGCGAACTTAACTTAGCTTAAATACTTTTAGCATAAAAAGCAATGGACAGAGCGGAAAACCGCCGGTCGCTGATTTGAGGGAATGAGCGTCAATTGGGTAAAAGTTAATGCAAAATCAAGCCCCTATTTACTACCGCGGGCTTTCTATAAAAGTGTGGGAATACAACTATGGCTTTTGAAGCATTTGAAAAAACACCTGAGGTTGCACCGCTGCTCGTAAGACTTTACGATACGCACAATCTTTACGCACTCGCCAAAGACAGCGAAAGCGACGGCGCCTGTTCCGAACTCACGACAATTATGACTGACCTTCTAAGTATAAAACTTTCCGAGAAGGAAAGCGAATTGATCACGGATGTGCTTCTGGCTCTCATGAAGCAGGCGCAAAAGGACCTCAAGAAAGCCCTGTCGGAAAGACTGGCCGCCATGGATACCGTTCCGCTCCGCATGATCCTGTCCATCGCCAACGATGAAATCGATGTGGCCGAAGCCGTTTTGCGCGACAGCCCCGTTCTTCAGGATCTGGATCTTTGCTACATCATTCAAGGGAAGGGCGTGGAGCATGCCCGTCCGATCGCCGAGCGTTCCGGTTTGTCCGCCTCGGTCATCAATATGCTGGCCGATACAAAAGATTTCCAAGTCGCTGTGAACCTCGCCGAAAATGACGGAGTGCAGTTGACACAACATGCCTACAGAATTTTCGGCGATATGGCGAAATACTCCGAAACACTGGCGCGCCCTTTGTTGAGCCGCGAAGATGTGCCGCAGGATATTGCAGGCCGTTTGTACCAATTCGTATCGGATGAACTGAAACAAAACCTGTCCGAACGTTTTGGCATAGGGTCTGCGCCCGCAGTGGCCGCGCTGGAAGACATAACGATTGAAATGACGACACCCGCACATAAAGCGAGCGACGACGAACAACGCATTGCTTATGCGCATAATCAACAACGCCGCGGCGAACTTAAATTTCCGACGATGTTGGCGACTTTGCGCCGTGGACAATATTCGACCTTTATGGCGCAGTTCTCCGTTTATACGGGCTTGCCTTCGAACACGGTCAAGGCGATGGTGCGTCAGGACAACGGGAAAGCATTGGCCACGGCCTGCCGCGCACTCGATGTCTTAAAATCGGATTTCGTCAGCCTGTATCTTTTGACGGACCGCTTCCGCGCCGCGCACAAACGCGTTGTGAACCACAAGGAACTGACCCGCATCATGACCATGTATGATGAAATCAGCCCCGAAGAAGCGCGCCAGATTTTGAAAAACAGCCGCAATTAAAGAATTTTGTTCCTTCAAAACAAAAAAAACGGCCCCTGCAAAGGGGCCGTATGTTTTTAGCTGGATTTTCTATTCGGCCTTTGTGGCGGACTGGACGGTATCTTTGTAGATATTCTTGACGCCTTCTTTAAGCTCCACGCTGTTTTTGACCGTGTTCTGGGATAAATTATCTTTATCGATCTTTTTGCTAAGATCCAAACGGTAAACCACCAGCCAGACGGCGAAGGTGACTTCTAGAACGATGATGGCGGTTATGACGCCTTTACGCGTATTGCTCATTTTATTCATTATGCTGCTGCCTTGTAAGCTTTGAGTGCTGCTACGCCGGGAAGCTCTTTGCCTTCCAACCACTCCAAGAATGCACCCCCTGCGGACGATATGTAAGTGAAATTATCCGCCGTGCCCGCGTTTTCCAGTGCGGAAACGGTATCGCCGCCGCCGGCGACGGACACGAGCGAGCCTGTGGAGGTCAATGTGGCCACCGCGCGGGCAAGTTCATTAGTTCCGCGGTCAAAGGGGTGTACTTCGAAAACGCCCATAGGGCCGTTCCAAAGGGCTGTTTTACAGCCCGAAAGAACGTCTTCGAGCATTTCGATGGTTTTGGGGCCGACGTCCACGGCTTCTTCTTCGGCTGGCATATTTTCGGTCAGGCGGATTTTGAACGGCGCGTTTTCACCGAATTTCGTGACACACACGCGGTCGACGGGGAGGAGCAGCTCGCATCCCGATTTTTTGCAGGTTTCCATGATAGTCTTGGCTTGGTCGATCATATCGCGTTCGCACAGCGATTTGCCGACTTCGATGCCTTGCGCGGCGAGGAACGTGTTCGCCATACCGCCGCCGAGGAAAAGATAGTCCACTTTCTTGACGAGGTTGTTGAGCACGGAAAGCTTGGTGGAAATTTTGGAACCGCCGACGATGGCGATGACAGGCTTTTCCGGAGATTCCAGCGCGTTGTTGAGTGCGTTCAATTCCGCTTCCATCAGGAATCCGGCCGCCGTGGGCATACGGTGGGCAAGGCCTTCGGTCGATGCGTGCGCACGGTGTGCAGCGGAGAAGGCGTCATTCACATAGATATCGCCGAGCTTTGCGAGTTCTGCGACAAAGGCGGGGTCGTTCTTTTCTTCGCCTTTGTGGAAACGCAGATTTTCCAGCAAAACGACATCGCCGTCATTCAAAGCGGCCACAGCCTTTGCGGCTTTTTCGCCGATGCAGTCTTTGCCGAAGGCCACTTTCTTGCTCCAGCTTTTTTCGCAAACTGGCGCGAGGAATTCTTGGGAGAATTCGGCTTCATATCCGTCTTTGGGGCGACCGAAGTGGGAGAGAACGACAACGCGCGCGCCTTTGGAGGTGAGGTGGTCGATGGTCGGCTTCATGCGGTCGATGCGCGTGGTGTCCGTAACCTTGCCGTCCTTTGCGGGAACGTTGAGGTCGGCGCGGACCAGAACACGCTTACCCTTGAGGTCGAAATCATACAGCGTTTTAAAAGACATTCACTCTCTCCATTACTATAATTTGTACAGCGTTTTCGCATTTTCCGTGGCCTCGATCAAGCGCGAACGGATGGCGGGGTCCTGTTCCGAATGCCCGCCGTCGGGTACCACCACATAATCGGCCTCCGGCCATGCCAGATGGAGGCGGTGAGCGGTCTTGATGGGGCAGAGCATGTCATAGCGGCCGTTGATGATAATCGACGGCACGGCGCGGAATTTATCGACTTGGTGGATCAGGCTGTTTTCGGGGGCGATAACCTGATGCTTGAAATAATGGCATTCGATGCGGGCGATGGTCAGAACTTGGGATTTTTGTTCTTCCGTGGTGATAGTCTCGTAATTGGGAATGAGGGAAGAGCACGCGCTCTCATACAAACACCATCTGATGGCCGCTTCCATGGCTATATCCTTGTCATCGGAAAGCAGGCGTTTGTGATAGGCGTTGAGCAAATCGCCGCGTTCTTCTTCGGGAATGATGCTGGCGAACTGCTCCCACGCTTCGGGGAACACATTGCGGATGCCGTAAAAGAACCAGTCGATTTCTTCGCGTTCCATCAAAAATATGCCGCTCAAGATCATGCTCAGGCAGTTTTGCGGGTAGGCGCTAGCATAGGACAGGGCGAGCGTGGAACCCCACGACCCGCCGAACAAATGCCATTTAGAAATGGAAAGATGCTTGCGTAACGCCTCCATGTCTTCAACCAGTAGGCCGCGCACATTGTCTTCGATAGAACCGAACGGGGATGATTTTCCCGCGCCGCGTTGGTCGAACATAATGATGCGGTAGTAATCAGGATCGAAGAAACAACGTTGAATGGGCGATGTGCCACCGCCGGGGCCGCCATGAAGAAGGACGATAGGCAGGACCTGCGGATTGCCTGATTGTTCCCAATAGATTTCGTGGCCGTTGCCAAGCGAAAGAAACGCAGAAGAATAAGGTTTGATGTCGGGAAAAAATCCCAACAGCGGGGTGCGGCGGTAACGATATTCTGTCGCGGGCGGCGTTGGTTTGTCCAGATGGGGTGACATGGCAAACCTTAACAAATTAAGGATTGATCTGTCCAGAAACGGGTGCAGGGGCCTGTTTTTCCACAGCCTCTGTGGATGATTCGGTGGATAGCCCTGTGGATGGCTGTGTGGACGGGAGAGAGGATAAAATTTCGAGTCGCTCCGCTGTGCCCAGTTCCATAAATGGACCGTTCCATTCGCGTATCCAGCCGCGCACGCGGATATTCTTACCGCTCAAACCCATAGGGTCGATTCCGCGCATGGAAAGTTTCTTGCGAATTGATGGCGACATCATCACCGTGAAATCCTTTTTCATGTCGTCGCCGAAATTCAAATAGAGATTGTTCTTCGAACTCGCAGCCTTTTTGACGGTGCCTTCGACCACGCGAAATTGCGCGGCGCCTTTTATCGCCGTATCGGGATTTAATAATCCCTCAACGCTTCTATCCTTCCAAACGCCGCGCTTGTTATTGCGGGCGTTGTTTTCAAACGCGTATAACTGTTCCGCCATCGCGGGTTGCTGGCGTCGGTAAACGCATAGGCAAGACCGCTGATGACCACGACGCCACTGATCCATTCTTCGTTTTGTTTTTTGACGAGATGGGCGAGCACGTGTCCCATACGGTTCACTTTGCCCGTCTTGTCACCCGACACGGAATTTTTGCGTTGGTAGAGCATCACTTCCGTACTCTTGGGGAGAAGGGTTTCGAGCAACGCTTTGCCCATATACTTCGCTTCGCCTTCGGCATAGAGCAGCCCGAGCAATCGCACGATCTTGCCATCCGTCAACAAAACCGTCTGGTAATCGATGATCGTGTCCACGCGGCTCGTGGATGTGTGCTTGAGGCCCGTAAAATCACCCTTTATCACCGGAACCGCTTGGGGTTCCTCTGTGTTCGAGGGGGTGTTTTCCTCGGCCCGCGCCTGTGGTATGAAGGCTAGGCACATCAATATAAGGAGCAGTATCCGCATGGTTCCCGTTTCTAGCCCTAAAACCGGTCTTTGGAAATACCTGATACTCGGCGCGGCGTTATTGCTCGGCGGTTGTTCCACCAACCCTGCGACGGGCGAACAGCAATTTACGGGTTTGTTGCCTGCAGGACAAGAAGTCTCTATCGGTGCCACTGAGCATGAAAAGGTTCAGCAGACCTACGGGCAATTTATCACGGGTCCCATCGCCGAATACGTCAATCGCATCGGCCAGAAGGTCGCCGCAGGAACTGAGAGATCCGACGTTCAATATAAATTCTATGTAATCGATTCCCCCATCGTGAATGCCTTTGCCATTCCGGGCGGATATATCTATGTATCGCGTGGGCTTTTATCCTTGGCAAATTCCGAAGCGGAAATGGCAGGCGTGATCGCGCATGAAATCGGCCACATTACGGCGCGCCACGCCGCGGAACGTATGTCGCATGGTGTACTGGCAGGATTGGGCGCGGCGGTATTGTCCGCGGCAACCGGCAGCAGTGCAGTGGGCCAGATCGCGAATGTCGGCTCCGATCTTTACATCAAATCCTATTCACGCGGTCAGGAAACGCAAGCGGACGAGCTCGGCGTGCGCTATCTAGCAACGGCGGGATATGATCCGAACGCGATGGCATCTTTCCTGAAATCTCTGGATGCGCAAACCAAACTTGATCAAAAAATTGCAGGCGCCAGCGAAGGCGCGGGATTCAATTATTTCTCGACCCACCCTGTTACGGGTGATCGTGTAACGCACGCATTGGCACTGGCTGTGAATTATGGCGGCGGCGCGAAGGTTAATAACCGCGATGTGTATCTGTCCATGATCAACGGGCTTACATATGGGGATTCCGAAGCTCAGGGCTTCGTGCGCGGAAACAATTTCTACCATCCGAAAATGGGTTTTACCTTCAGTGTTCCGCAAGGATTTGAAATCCAGAACAATCCGAATGAACTGATAGCGGCCTCCAAAGACGGTTCCATCATCATTCTCGATGCGGGCAGGGACGATCAGGGGCGCGATCCTTTGCGCTATCTCACCGAAAACTGGATGAAAAACAAACCATCCTCAGCACAGGCTGAAAATATCACGATCAACGGCATGCCGGCCGCCACCGCTGCCTTTGCCGGCACGGCGAACGGCACACCGGTTATCATCCGCGTCGTGGCGATTCAATGGAAACTGGGGCAATTCTTCCGCTTCCAGATGGCCATCCCTCAAGCCGCGGGCACGGCGGCTGTTGAAAATATGAAACGCACGACTTACTCTTTCCGCGCGATGAGTGAATCCGAACGTGCATCCGTCCACGCTTTGAAAGTCCGCACCTTTACCGCAGCCAGCGAAAGTCTGGCACAGGCGGCCGCGCGCATGGCGTTCCCGTCGCACAAGGAAGAACGCTTCGCCGTTCTGAACGGTCTAGGCGGCAACTGGCTGACATCGGGCCAAATCTACAAAGTCATCACGGAGTAACCATGCGCTTTATATTGGCACTATTAGCACTTGTCGCTTTTTCGGGTCAGGTATTGGCCGCGGATGCGGTCGCCGAACGCGTTCGCAAAAATCAGGAAATCAATTGCGGCGTCTATGTGCTGGGCACGATCTTTTCCTATGATCGGGAAGGAAAGCCGAGCGGATTTACAACGGACCTGATGAATGAAATCGGCGAGCGCACGGGCAAGAAAATCAAATACACCGAGATATCAAGTTTCGCGACCTTGTTCGAAGATTTGAATGTCGGGCATTACGACATGCTGTGCGCACCGCTTCTGGTTTTGCCTGCATCGTTGATGAAGGGTATGCCGGGCCGTTTCATCATGGAAGATCCCATAAATATCTATGCTGATGCTACGGCCGATTTAACGGGCATCACATCGTTCGAACAACTGAACGACCAAAAATACACGTTTGTCGGGATGGATGGCGAATTGGGCGCTATATACGCGCCCAAACTGTTTCCGAAGGCGAAGCTCAATCTTCTGCCGATGGGCGCAACCCCTTCGAATATGATGATGGAAGTGCACACGAAGAAGGCTAATTTTTTAATTTTGTCGCGTCTTGCTTACAATGCGTATGAAAAGGCCAACCCCGGCAAACTCAAACAAGTGACGGACAAATCCTTGCTCGACACATCCGTGCGGTTGTTCTTTCCCGATGGCGCAACGACGCTCAAATCCAATATCGATGTGGTGATTGAAGACATGACCCGTGACGGCACGTTGGAAAAGCTTTTAAAGCAGCACGGACTGAAGGAATAAAAAAACGACCCGGAGGGGCTGCCGTGCC
>JBEIHF010000028.1:0-17822 GCA_040381535.1 Micavibrio sp.
AGCGAACGGGTTTTTACTGTTTGGTTGGACAACGGCATTCATCTTTGAAATCATGTCCCGAATCTACAAACACGAAATCAGGTCGCTATGAAGATCACATTTTTAGGTGCAGCAGAAACGGTTACCGGATCCAAATATCTTTTGGAGGCGGGAAGTAAAAAAATTCTCGTCGATTGCGGTTTATTTCAGGGGAAAAAAGAATTGCGTCTACAAAACTGGACCGGCTTACCATTTTCTGCATCTTCTATAGACAGCGTAGTTCTGACACATGCCCACATTGACCATAGCGGTTATCTGCCGAAATTGGTCAAAGATGGTTTTCGTGGAAATATATATTGCTCCGAAGCAACGAGAGATCTGTGCAATATCCTTTTGCCTGATACGGGGCACATACAGCAAGAAGACGCCGAATCTGCCAACCGCCACCATTATTCTAAACACAGTCCAGCACTGCCTCTTTATACAGAATTCGAAGCCAGAAAATGTCTGAAGTTTTTCAAGCCTGTTAGTTTGTATACTCTTCATAAAATCAGCAATGAATTTTCCTTCAGCCTGCACCCCGTTGGACATATACCGGGGGCGTGCTCGGTACGTATTGTTGATCGGAACAAAATTTCGATCCTCTTTTCTGGAGATATAGGCCGTTTATACAATCCGGTGATGAAACCGCCCGGAAAAATCCAAGCCGCAGATTTTCTAGTGGTGGAATCAACCTATGGAAATCGTGCCCATGACAAGGATGATCCTGTAGAAGATATCGGACGAATAGTTCGCGAAACGGTCCACAGAGGAGGCACGGTCGTCATTCCTTCATTTGCAGTCGGACGCGCGCAAGCCATTCTCTATTATTTATATGTTTTGAAGAAGAAGCGGAAAATTTCTGCCGATATTCCGATATATCTTGATAGTCCCATGGCAATCAGCGTAACTAGCCTGCTCTCGAAACACATGAATGACCACCGCCTTTCCATAGAAGAATGCGAGAGCGTTTCAAATATTGCTATTTATACGAATACGCCAGAGGAATCCAAGGCGATCAACCGCAACAATATGCCAAAAATAATTATTTCGGCCAGCGGAATGGCAACAGGTGGAAGAATTCTGCACCATTTGAAACATTATTTGGGCGATAAACGAAACACAATCCTGCTGCCAGGGTTCCAGGCACATGGTACCAGGGGTGATCGTCTTATGCGGGGTGAAAAAGAGATTAAAATACACGGACAGATGTGGCCGGTGCATGCGCAAATATCACAGCTTGATAACATGTCAGCCCATGCCGATTTTAATGAGATTTTAACTTGGCTGGAGGATATGCCGTCATCGCCAAGCAAGGTTTTTATTACTCATGGAGAATATGAATCAGCGCACGCGATGAAAGACAAGATACTTGAAAAATTTGGCTGGAACACTTGTGTGCCCGGTTATCTTTATTCTGAGACATTATAGTTGGAAGGAATATTTATGGATCTCGTGACCGCTCTTGGCATTATCGTGACTGAAGCAACTTCAAATGCCTATCTGCATGCATTCCCGGACGGCCCCGGCACTATTAGCCTCACCCTTAAACACTCTGAAGGTAAGGGTCTCACTATTTCTGATAATGGAGTCGGCTTCAAAGCCCACAAAGAAAGCAAACGACATGGCGTTGGGCTGATCAAGCGGCTTATGGAACAGGAAAAGGGAAGTGCAGAGATTATAAGCGACGCAGGTACATCTTGGACCCTTACTTTTCCAATCGCTTTTGAAACGCCAAAAGATTTGGCGGCCTAAAATAATTGGCGGAAGAGGTGAGATTCGAACTCACGGAGGACTTGCATCCTCGCCGGTTTTCAAGACCGGACCTCCTTGCCTAACTAGTTGATTTAATTTTCTATTTTCTTATACCATAAAAAAGTGTGTAAGAAAATGTGTAAGTTTTCGCGTATTGCTTCCACCCACAGCCAAGCGTATAAAGCATTCATGTCGTTTTGTAATTCCAAAGCTTTCCAGAGAAACAAGATCGCAGCTTTCATGGTGCTGGCGATCATGCTCTTGGCGTTTGGATTTAAGGCGGTTATTCCCGCCGGATTTATGCCCGAAAACAAAAACGGCTTTATAGAGCTGGTAATCTGTAGCGGCATGGACATGAAGACCGTCCTTGTTCCTTCCGATGATGCCCCTCCGTCAGACCATAAAGAACAGCAATCCGACAAAATCTGCGCTTTTCAAACATTCGCTTCCGGTAAAGCCATTGTTCCTGCGCCTGTGGCCTTCCTCCCTTATCCCTTACTAGAGCAAGTATCTGCCGCCATAGCCGATAATGATGTTTCGCCTCTGTCCGTAAATCTTTCCTTCGAGGCGAGGGGGCCTCCTTCTGTCTGAAGAAAACAAAACCGTTCTAATTCAGACATTATAGGAAAGACTTATGTGCAAATTCCACAAAGACGTGGCGCGAGAAATCGCCACAAATGATGCTGGCGAATTCGATGCCGGAAAATACTCAACCGCGCTAATTTCCATGGCCTTGTTCCGTGTGGAACAATATATGCCTCCCATGCACGGTTGTGATGGCTTTAATCCGGCATTGATGACTACCCTTACGGCGAAGCAAGCCTTTGCTGCTTCCGGCCTACAAAAACCGCAGGCAGAAATCCAAGCCTACACGAATGAACATATTGCCGGTCTTCGTTCGGCAATTGATTTAACGGCAAAATCCATGCCGCTAACGCTTGATAGATTGAACATTCCTGACCGTATAGTGCAGGGCGGCTACAAAGCTACATGCTGCGCCGAGCCCGATCCGACAGAAAACGGACCGTTCCTTGATGAAGCCGTGGTCGAATTATTTACGGGCTATGATGATGCCAGCAAGAAATGGGCTTCAGGGCCTTTATCGTTGGTGGAAGTCGCCCACAAACCGCAGTTTGAGGCCCTTCGTTCCGCCGCCGAGCATTTTACATCGCAAGAAGGTGTACGTGAAGTTTTACAGGGAATGTTTGAACGCTCCATGGCCAGCATCTTCCAAAGCGCGGAAGCAGATTTGGCTGCCGGACATGTTCGTGACAGCCAAGGCTGCGCCATGTGTCGCGGAACCACGCAAGCCGCATCTTTGAATCTGGACACGATCTAGTCAGGGATAGCTTATGTGTAACTTTCACGAATCCGTGGCTATTGCTGCGGCCACCGATCCGGTAACGGGCAAAGTGCATGCTGGGCATAAAGCCGTGCTTCGTGTGGCTCTTTCGCGCTATTGGGCTTCAAGCTACATCCAAGGTGCGGAAAATGTAGACGGATATAATTTCTATCCCTTGGCCACTCAGGAACAGCAATCAGCTTTTGCGCTCTCTGGGCTGAAGCGTCCGATGGCAGAGGTACAAAGAAACGAGGAAGAGGGTATAGCTTTTCTTCGCAGGCGCATTTCTGAACTTGAACAAGCCATGGATTTATCGCCCAAGACTCTCAAACTTCCCGTACCAACGGCAAGATCGTCATTCATAGATTTAGCTATTGATAAAATATACGAGGGCGATCCGAAAGGTGACTTCAACGTAGCAGAATCCGTGGATAGAGCGGATTTGGAACCGTTGCGCCGTGCCATATCTGTTTTGCATTCGGATAAGGAAACAAGTGAAGTTCTGGAACGCTTGGTAAAAGGCAAAATATGCGCGCTTTACACGGATGCTCCCGAAAGAGTGAACGCTACGCTTATCAATGCCTATGAAAGGCTCCCCGAACAGGCCAAGGAAACCACGCGCAGCCTCGCTCAATATGGCGGAAATTTTCTGCTTGGGGGCTTTTCAGGGTTAGTAGGTCACAGTGTTCACTACGCATCTGTTTTAGGCGCAGGTGTCGCGGCAGGAGCGGCGTCCAATCTCAACATGGGCCTTTCTGCGGTCTTTCTGGCAGCATCTTTCGGAGCATGGCATCAGGCCTTCGGCGGCCAATACCGCGCGGCAAAGGAACAGGTGGGGGCTTTTGTCGTACAAGCGGCACTGACATTCGCTGTGGCAGTAAGCGCACAGGAATTGATGCCGCATAACCACATAAACCATGAACGCATGGAAATGTATGATGCGCTTTCACCTGATGATAGAAGCATTTTTGCAAATGCCTACCGTGGCCAATACGAAAGCCTTCCCGAAGAGTTACAGGAAAGGCTAGAAGTACGCGCCCGTGAATCAGGCGTTCCCCCCGAAATACTTTTGGCAATCTGTAGCAGTGACGACCCGCTTTCACAGGAAGTAACCGCATATCTCGCTTCACAAAGTGAAACAACCTCTCCAATTGTAGAAAGGGTTCCTGCACCGTGACTTTGGGGATTGCTAGATCAAATATGTTATACTATAACACCTCTTATAGAGGTGTAAATATGACTGATTTTTTTGGCCCTGCGAACAAGGCCGCCCTAGCAAAACTCATGACCTACAAGGCCAGCGAGCGTGAAGATGACCCCGCGCGCATTCCCGACATTCGTGGCCCCTATGAAATAGCCTACCAACGCAAATTCGGCAAAATGCCGCAAGGTATTTGGAATTTAAGGGAAGAGGAAAGCCGGAGCGGTCTGATCTGGCAGGTTTTGTCTGGCATAATGGATAAGCATCCATCTTTTGGTTCCGCCTACTTATCCCTTGCCTTGGATAAAACCCTCAACCCAGAAGAATATAGCCGCGAACTGCGCTCCTTAAACAAACGCTGGGGTGATTATCTGGAACGGGATGGGTTTATGACCGATCACCATCACAGCGTCATGCACGGCACTTATCATAGAGTTTCTTGTGTCCAGTGTAGCACGTTGACTGCGCTCGCCTGTCATGACGCGGGTATGCACGACTTGTTTGTAAAAGAAATACTCCCTCTTAAAAGCCCAAGGGATCGTCAAGCATATCTTGTAGAGAAAGGCTTGATGCCTTTACTGGATGCCATGATCCCCGATGAAAAACCCGAACTTAAAATCTAGAAAGGATTTATAAAATGAGAATTGCGTTCTGTGGAAAAGGCGGAAGTGGAAAAACAAGCATCGCCTCTTTATTCATTCGTTACCTAACAGCCACAGGCGAACAGGTTATGGCGATTGATGGAGACATTAACCAGCATCTTTCCTCTGCCATTGGTCTTGACGCTGCCAAAGTAAAAACCTTGCCGCGCATAGGACAGGAAGCCTCGGTACTCCGTGAATACGTCAGGGGGACAAATGAGCGTATCAATCTGTCCCACTTCATTGAATCCACACCAGCAGGACGCGGCTCCAACTTCATTACATTTGCAGGGGGAGACCCTGTCAGCAATAAATTCATTCTGCGCGAAGGCAATCTTCGCTTTATAGCGGTAGGGGGCCATGGTGATGAAGACATGGGAACAACCTGCTATCATAAATTCACAGGCGCAGAAGGTATATTTCTGAATCATCTTCTCGACGAAGAAAACGAATTCGTCATAGGCGACAAATGTGCTGGAGCGGACCCGTTTGCTTCATCCGGTCTCGCAAGCCGTTATGATGCCATTTATCTTGTGCTAGAACCCACATTGAAATCGCTCGGCGTTTTCGAGCAAGCCAGCCAATACGCCAAACCCTTTGGCATCCGCCTGTTTATCATCGCCAACAAAATAGCCTCGGCGGAGGATCTGGACTTTATTGAAGAGAAAACTGGCCATAAAGCCCTTTGCGCCTTTGGCGATCTCACCGTAATCCGCAATCTTGAAAAAGGGAAGGATTATAAAATCAGCGATCTTGATGATGGAATCATTCAAAACCTCAAAACAATGGCTCAAACTGCGAAGGCCCTCGGCTCGCGCGACTGGACTCACTACATGAATGTAGGAAACCAGTTCCACAAGCGAGCTGGGGATGGCTGGGCCAGCAGCAAGTATGGCTATGACATGCTAGAGCAAGTTGATCCCGATTTTCATTACGATCAAGTCACTGCATTAGATAAAAAGGCTGCCGCTTGATGAGACAGGCGGCATGCAAACTTGAACGGGAAGAATGGAACGAGGCAAAGCCACGACTGCTTCCTCGCATTCATCCGCTCATCCGCGAATGTCTAACACAAAAAGAATTTGTATTTGATCTAATCGATAGATACGGATCCCCGCTTAATCTAATATTTCCACAAAATCTTGAAGGAAATATTACAGATTTTCAAAATATTTATAAGAAGCACCGGCTACGCGGCCGCATTTACTATGTAACCAAGCCTTGTAAATCACAGGCTCTTCTGCGAGAAGCAAAACAGTACGATGTCGGCGTGGATGTATCTTCGCCAAAAAGCCTGAAAGCTGCGCTTGAGAACAGCTGGGAGATGGAGCGCATCGTTGCAAACGGCCCAAAGAACGAAGAATATCTTAGGCTGTGCGTGCAAAATGGCATACTCATTAACGCTGATAGTTTTGATGAGCTGCACCACATTCTGGCATTACAGGCGGAATATCCCGAAAAACCTATCAATCTCGGCGTGCGCTTGTGCGGGTTTCAATCGGAACGTATAAAATTCACATCGCACGATTCCACATTTGGCATTCATATTAAACACCTGGATGCAATTCTGGATTTTCTTATCAAGTACAAAGCAATTTTAAATTTCAAGGGCTTTTCTTTTCACATCGCAGCCGTGCTTAACGATATGCGCCTTGTGGCCATGGAAAATATTCTGGCCGCCACACTCAAGGCCATCAAAGCCGGATTGCGCCCACGCTCAATCAATATCGGTGGGGGATATCCCATCACATACGCCGAAAATTGTTCGGAATGGAATGATTACAGCAACGCGCTAAAACAATCCGTTCTGGGTAACATTCCATCACAGACATGGAACAATACGGGCTTGGGCTATCGCTCGGATAATGGGGCTATTGCCGGCGGACCCATGTTTGTTGACCATGCACCGCTACATGAGAAGGGGGAGTTACTGGATGATCTTCTATCCAGTCCTATGCAAGATTTCGGCGGTCAAACCTTTGCTGATATCTTGCGCGATTCACTTCTGGAGTTACATATTGAACCTGGCAAAGCCATGTTTGATCAGTGCGGCATCACGCTTGGAAAGGTCATTTTTTCAAAGGAATCCGAGTGGGGGGAATCTCTTGTAGGGCTTGACATGAACCACAGTAACATCATGTCATCTGCGCAAAAAATATTGACGGAACCCGTTGTATTACACCGTAACGCGCACAAAAATCCAGACTGCGCGAACGGCGTTTATTACATGGGAAATCTGTGTTTGACCTATGATCTAATCCAATATAACAAAACCTATCCCGATAAATTGCCACAAAACGGGGATGTGGTTGCATTTGCTAACACCACAGCCTATCTGATGGATTTCGCGGAAAGCGAAGTTTTAATGCAACCTGTCGCAAAAAAAATCGCCATCACTAAAGATCTCGGACAATGGGCCGCCACAGAAGATAAAAAATATAAGGAAGCAACATTATGATTGTCGAAAAAATGACCGACCTGATCGGCAATACCCCGATGATCCGCATCCCCGATCATGTCACGGGATTAAAAAACATTTCCCTGTACGCCAAATTGGAAATGCTCAACCCCTTCGGCTCGGTGAAAGATCGTACCGTCTGGGGAATGATTAAGGACGACCTAGATAATATTGCCACCAACGGCATGACTATCTACGAAAACTCCAGTGGTAATACGGCTAAATCTCTTGCGGCTATTGCCTCAAGCCACGGCGTGAAATTTAAACTTGTCAGCGCACTCAAAAAAGTCAGAGAGCAAAAGGAAATTCTTCAAATCCTTGGCGCTGACATTGAAGAAATCGTAAACGCCAGTAACTGTTTTGATCCATCCGATCCAAATGATCCGCAATACCTTATTGATAAGACAGTGCGCGATAACCCGAGCAAGGCCTATTTCCCAAGCCAGTTTACGAATGAAAAAAACCCCGCCTACCACGAAGAGACTACGGCCAAGGAAATTTTGGATGATCTTGGCAAAGTTGATTACTTTTTCGGCGGCTTGGGCACAACAGGTTCCAGCCTAGGTATTGCAACCCGACTTAAGAGCAATAATCCTGAGTTTAAAGCGATTGCGGTGACTGCCCAGAGTGGCCACTTCATTCCGGGCATTCGCAATATGGAGCAAATGATTGAAAGCTCCATGTTTAAAAAGGATTACTATCACAAAATATATCGTTTATCGGAAGAAGAAGGGCTGCAAGGCATGCTTACCCTTGCCCGCGACTGCGCCATACTTAGCGGCCCATCATCAGGCGCAAACTTCGCTGTGGCTTTACGTCATTTGCGCGAAGAAGACGCAAAGCTCTCCGTGCCATGTAACGCGGTCTTTATCGTTTGCGACCGCATGGAATGGTATATTTCCTATATTCAGGAACGCATGCCGGAATTGTTCGGCCACAAGGAACTTGAATCCCCGCTACATAGCTTTGACAGCACGGCCATTCATATCGTTCCTGCGATAAGTGCAAACGAGATTGAAAACTGGAGGTCGCAAAATTCCGGTGCATTGATTGTAGATATGAGAGCACCGCAATCTTTTGATCTGTTCCACGTCCCATACAGTATGAATATGTCGGAAAACATATTTGAAAAATGGGTCTCATCCGAAAACCCTGTATCAAAAGAAACCCCCGTGCTTTTAATATGTGCGATAGGGGAACGCTCCCGCCATTACGCTGCATATCTATCACAACGGGGCTTCAAAGCCTTCAATCTCGAAGGCGGAATCATGTCGTGGGTTGATCTAGGATTGGCAGCTTAGAAATTGACGTAAGAGAGATTGGCGTAATCACGGTAGCTATTATTGTGATGAGTACTGTGCCCTAATTCGACCTATTACACCGTACACAATATTGCAGAGCGCAAATAAATGATGCTTGCCAATACTTGTGAGGCAAGCACAGCCCAGATGAAAGATTTGCGATTTTTTACCTCTGCCCAAAATCCATGATTGCCCGCGAAACAGGTATACGAAAACAAGGCCAAGCTTAAAAGAATAAGCGTCATGTTAATATAAATACCCCACATGCCTGTCAGGCACGCCACGGTTGAAATACTGTAGTGCTCTGTCAGGGCAAGGGGCACAAAGCTTGATAAAACTTGCGCCAGAGCGCCGATGTAAATCTTGGATAAAACGGTTGTCTTCGCATCCGCTATCATCTTCCAGCGGCGTATTAAAAGCCACGCCGATAGAAGAATGAATAACGCGTAAGCCAAAGCGGGAATGACAGCGATGAGCAGCATATAATTCTCTTGTACGTCGTCAGATAATTTTGGACACAGAGCGTAAAAAAATATGGCGGAAGAGGTGAGATTCGAACTCACGGAGGACTTGCATCCTCGCCGGTTTTCAAGACCGGTGCATTCAACCGCTCTGCCACTCTTCCTTGCAGTAAATTGCGTAACGCAAACACAGGCTTGGGGCAAGCCAAAACATGGTCCCAACCGCTTTGACGCCGCTTGCCCAGCGCAAGAAGGGCACTATAATGCCCCTTTATTTCAAGGAACGGGGACAATGTTGGCCGAAAAGCACTCTGCATAGCAAGCTTATGACGTGCAGAATTCCCCTGCCTTGCTCACGGCCCTGGTAACGGACAGCGAAAAATCCACATCTTTTTGGAAACCAGCGCCTTCCTAGCAATACTATGCCTCCAGCATCATCAACAAATTGCGTACCCGCGGCATAAAAAATTCCACACCAACCAGAAAATCCACGAAGGCTATGCCGCCGGCGGAATGCTCATTCCCCGAACCCCTCAGGCGAAATGGAAGCAGATGATCTAGAAAGTCGTGGAAGGTATGCCTATAGTCAAGACAATCCTCAACTCTTACAAAAAAATTAACTCGGTTTACTATTCACACTCCATGGCACTCGAAAAAACCGTTGTCATTATGGCCCTGAAAGACATCAAATAAAAACTCTTAAAATTCACGCCGAGCAGGAAATGCACGAGGTCATGTTGACGCAAAGTAAGCGCGCCAGGCGGGGCGCATTCACCGCCATAGGCTTCATATTTGGCCACCCACGGATTGTCTTCCTCGGAATAACCGGGCAGGGAG
The DNA here is from genome assembly GCA_040381535.1 of Micavibrio sp. Classification (GTDB taxonomy): domain Bacteria; phylum Pseudomonadota; class Alphaproteobacteria; order Micavibrionales; family Micavibrionaceae; genus Micavibrio_A. The sequence continues at coordinate 10,015 of JBEIHF010000028.1, forward strand.
GCCAGATAGTCAAAAAACTGCGAAACCAGGGCATAGGCAGTCGCCGAGAATAAATCATTCATGCTGATGTAATTTGACATATTGCGTTTATAAAAATAAGCCAACGTTTTGGGCAAGAAAATCACGTGTACGGGCGGCGATAGAGGGTTTGAGGGGATAATCCAAATCTGCTAACTTTAACAACATGTTCTTTGTCGTATCCAAGATTTTCTGGAGCCTTATCCAACCCTTGAACGCCCTGTGTTTTATGGCGATGCTCGGCGTACTTATTCGCCTGCGGGAAAAATGGGGACATGCGGGGCAGGCGCTGATGAACTTCTCCCTCTGCGCCATCCTTATTTTCGGTGTTCTGCCCATCGGCCCGCTACTCATGATTTATCTCGAGCGCCAATATCCAACACCGCAATCACTGCCCGCAAAAATCGACGGCATTATCGTATTGGGCGGGGCGTTCGAAAGCGCAGCGGGGGCAAAATCGGGACAGATTGTCGCGAACGATCAAATTGACCGGATGTTCTGTTTTGTAGATCTCGCCAAAAAATATCCCGAAGCAAAGCTGGTGTTCAGCGGCGGGCCAGGTGACATACTCAATCCATCGGCGATGGAAGGGAACGATGCGCGCCGCTTCTTTGATCTGACAGGCATAGATAAAAGCAAAATCATTTTTGAAGAAAAATCCCGCAACACATTTGAAAATATCGTCCATACGATGGAAATGACGAACCCGAAAGCCTCGCAGACATGGGTGGTAACGACATCGGCCTACCACATGCCGCGCACGATGGGTATTTTCGCGGCCTTCCGCTGGCCTGTGATACCCTATCAATGCGATATGCGCACGAATGGCGATTACAAAACAGTTTTCAAATCTTTGCCGAGCGTTACAGGCAATTTCAGCAAACTGAATTACGCCCTGAAGGAACTTATCGGCAATGCCATCTATTATTTTACCGACAAAAGCGCGTATTTAATTCCCTCTCGGCCAAGGAACACAAAATGAAAATTCTGGTTTTAACCATGGGTGGCACGATTGATGCGGAATCTTATCCCGAAGGCAAGGTTCCGCAATACATCACGCCTGGCAAAAGACGACTTTCCATCAGCACGCTCCGCGATATCGCGGCAGTACGCGGCGAGCAGGTGGATATCGAATGCATTGTCATCTGTAACAAAGACAGCAAAGACATGGACGACTACGACAAAGACAAACTTTACAAAACCATCGCCGAAAAAGCCGCGTCGTATCCCCGCATCGTTGTTTCGACCGGCACGGATAATTTGACGGACCTCGCCAAGAATTTGAAAAGCAGAATAGGGACGCCCGCATGCCCCGTGGTGTTTACGGGAGCAATGAGCCCTTTGGCCAACAAGGTTTCCGATGGCCGCGAAAATCTGGAACTGGCGGCTTTCGGAAAACACGATGCTGCGCCCGACATATATGTCGCCATGCACGGTCATTTTGTTGGCCCCGGGCAGATATATAAGGATTTCGACAAGCGAAAATTTGTTCTAAGATAGCGCATGATCCAATTTCTGATGATTGCCGTGCTTGTCCTCTGGCCATTGACCGCGCATGCCAAAAACGGGCAGACGTTTGATGCGTGGCTGACGGGCTTTAAAAAAGAAGCCATGCAATCGGGAATTTCCCAAAAAACGATCGACGCGGCGCTTACGGGCATCAAACCTCTTACCAAAGTCATAGAACTCGACCGCAAACAACCCGAACACAAAATCACTTTCGCCAAATACAAACAAAACGTCGTCAATCAACAACGCATCAATGAAGGCCGCAGATTATTCGCCGAAAACCGCACCCAACTGAAGGCGGTGGAACAAGCATTCGGCGTGCCTGCACAATATGTGATTGCACTGTGGGGCATCGAGACCAACTTCGGCACAAACACAGGCGGATTTAAGGTTATAGACTCTCTCGCTACGCTCGCATGGGAAGGGCGCCGCGCCTCGTTCTTCAAAACCGAATTGTTAAAAGCGCTCAAGATCATCGATCAAGGGCATATCTCCGCTGCCGCGATGAAAGGCTCATGGGCGGGCGCGATGGGGCAAAATCAATTTATGCCGTCCAGTTTTTTCAATTTTGCCGTGGACGGTAACAACGATGGCCGTCTCGACATCTGGAACACGAAAGCGGACGTGTTCGCATCCACCGCAAATTATTTGTCGAAAAGCGGGTGGTCCTACAACCAAAGGTGGGGCCGCCGTGTAAACCTGCCCAAAAATTTTCCGAAACAAATGGCCACGCCCAAAATCATAAAACCCGTTTCCTACTGGAAATCATTGGGCGTCAAGGACATATCGGGCATGGATCTACCACCTGACAATTTCAATGCCTCCATAGTTGCGCCCGACGGGCTTGGCGGCGAAGCCTATATCGTCTATGGTAACTATCAGACGATTATGGCGTGGAACCGATCCACGTATTTTGCAACATCAGTGGGACTTCTAGCCGACGCCATCGCCCGTTAAAAACAATTCCGGAATTCAAAATGTCATCGCTGGCCAGATTATTGCCTATCCTCGCCGTCTTCGCGCTCACCGCTTGCGCCGAAACGCAATTCGCCTCAAGCGTTTACAAATCCGCCACGAAGGATTCCAAATCCCAAGGCGCGTACAAGGTTGGTAAACCGTATCTGATTGATGGTCAGGAATATTACCCGCAGGAAAACTTTAACTATGTCGAAACGGGCGTTGCCTCGTGGTACGGCCCTGGCTTCCACGGCAAACAAACCGCAAATGGCGAGCGTTTTGATTCCGGCGAGCTGACAGCCGCGCACAGAACGCTGCAAATGCCGTCTTTGGTGCGTGTGACCAACCTTGAAAACGGGCGAGCCATCGTCTGCCGCGTCAATGACCGCGGGCCTTATTCCCGTGGGCGCATTTTAGACGTGTCCTCAAAAGCCGCCGATCTTTTGGGTATGAAGGGCAAGGGCACGGCGAAAGTACGCGTGGAAGTATTGCCCGCGGAATCCCGCCGCATAGCCGAAGATGCGAAGGCAGGTAAGAGCACCCGCGGCTACGAAGTTGCTTTGAACGGCAACCGCCAGCCCGCGAATCCTTCCCAACCCGTCACACTCTATCCCGACAACATGGCCGTTTCAGTGCAAACAGCATCGGCGGATGACACGATGGGCGCGGCTCAAATTTCCTCCGTGGAAAAAGTCCAGCTTGAACCTTACAGACAAGTTCCTGTCCAAGGACACATCGCCAATGACGGGAGATTCATGCCAAATCCCGTCGTTACGCATCAGCCTGTGACGGCTTCCAATGTCTATATACAGGCAGGCGCTTTCTCGGACCAAGCCAACGCGCAACGTCTTTCCAAAACTCTGAGCGCCTACGGCACGCCCAAAGTCGTGCCAGTAACTGTCGACAATCAGAGCTTTTACCGCGTGCGTATCGGCCCATTCTCGAGTGTCGATCAGGCGGATGCCACGCTGGGCCGCATGCTCGCGCAAGGCACGCCCAAAGCCGTCATCATCGTAGAATAAAACACCAGAAAACCACGCAGAAAACCCACTTCAGGGGTTGCGAAAACGGCCAATCCCTGTTTTCATACGCACATCGGTTTCACCCTAATTTTTTTGCAGGTTTTTTCGCGCATGCGCTTTCTTTTCGCCGCTCTTATTCTCGTCCTTTCCTTTGCCGCGCCAGCATCCGCGCAGATGGTCGATACACTCGCCAAAAACGCCTACATCGTGGACTTCGAAACGGGTCAGATTCTGCTCGAAAAAGACGGTGATGAAAGAATGCCGACATCCTCCATGTCGAAAACTATGACCATGTATCTGGTGTTCGAGGGATTGAAGAGCGGCAAACTGACGCTCGATCAGGAACTGCCCGTTTCGGAAAAAGCATGGAGCACCCAAGGCTCCAAAATGTTCGTACCGATCAACGCCATGGTAAAGGTCGAAGATCTGATCCGAGGCGTGATCGTCCAATCTGGCAATGACGCTACTGTTGTTCTCGCCGAAGGCATGGCAGGGAACGAGGGCGAATTCGCTGCGGCCTTGAACGCCAAGGCTAAGGAACTCGGCATGATGAATTCCAATTTCGTGAACGCATCGGGCTGGCCCGACCCCGACCATTATTCCACCTGCCACGACCTTACGATTCTGGCGAAGGCTTTAATTCAAAACTTTCCCGAACAATATAAATATTATGCCGAAAAAGACTTCACCTATAACAATATCAAACAAGGTAACAGAAACCCGCTGCTCTACGTAAATATAGGTGCGGACGGCATCAAGACAGGCCATGCAGAAGAGGCAGGTTATGGCTTGATGGGCTCCGCCGTGCGTGACGGACGCCGCGTTATCATGGTTTTGAACGGTATGGCTTCGATGGAAGAACGCGCCGCTGAATCCACCCGTCTAATGGAATGGGCGCTTGCCACGTTCGCCAACAAAAACATTCTACATGCGGGCATGAAGGTTGCCGAAGCACCCGTCGTGATGGGTATGGAACGCTCCGTTCCCCTCATCGTGGAACAAGATTTGAAAGTCACGGTCCCAAAAATGAACACAGCAGGCGGCGCCACCGCAAATGCAGTCTTTAAAGGCCCGATCGAAGCACCGATCACGAAAGGCCAGCAAGTCGGCGTCGTGCGCGTCACCGTCCCGAACATGGATCCGATGGAACTTCCCATCGTCGCGGCGAAAGATATTCCGCGCAAAGGTTTCTTCCCCGCATTGCTGGAAAAAACCGAACGTCTGGTTTTCGGTGATCGCGTTTCGCCATCTTCCGTTTCAACGCCCGTGACGCCCGTTGCTGAACCAGCGCCGGTTGTAGTGCCAGCACCTGTAGATACGCCGGCTCCCGTTCCAGCCCCTGTATCTGCACCAGCGCCGCAAACAACCACTGACACTTTGCCGGGACCCGCACCTGTTGCAAACCCCACTACGGCTCCTACGGAATAAAATGGAACGCGGCCTTTTCATTACCTTTGAAGGCGGAGAAGGGGCGGGAAAAACCACCCAAATCAAAAGGCTCGCCGCATCCATTCCGGATGCGATTGTTACACGCGAACCCGGCGGCACGCCCGAAGCCGAGGCCATCCGCAACACTTTCGTGCAAAACAAAGGTCAGGATTGGCCACCTGAAGCAGCCGTGCTCTTGATGTTCGCAGCCCGCGTCGTACACACCGAAAATCTGATCCGCCCCGCGTTGCTGTCGGGCAAAACCGTTATCTCCGATCGCTACACGGATTCAACCCGCGCCTACCAAGGTTATGCGGGAAATCTTTCTCTCGAGAAAATTGAATCGGTGAAAGAACTTTCGATCGGTGATTTCGAACCTGATTTAACATTTATCTTCGACATTGATCCCGCCATAGGCCTTGCGCGTGCAGGCAAACGCGAAGGGCAGACGAACACGTTCGAAGAAAAAGACATCGCGTTTCATGAAAAACTGCGCCAAGGCTATCTGGCCATTGCCGCGAAATATCCCGAACGCTGTGTGGTTATTGATGCCGCTCAAGATGTGGATGCGGTGGCCAAGGAAATTTCCGCCGTCGTGAATTTGCGTCTAAAGAACGCAGCATAATTACGGGGTAGTTACCACAGGCATGTCTTTAGGCATTGGGAACTAAAGCTTTTTCCCATAGGATTATCTACCGCATATTCAAGAAGTTTCATGCTTTCATCCGTGTTGTTAAGGGTATACTTGCACTAATGGATGGCATGGCCGATTTCTCTGCGATGCCAAAGATAAATGCCCGTCACGAGAAGGGTGATGTGCTCAAAAGTATCGCGGAAAAGAAAGAAAATACGGGTTGGATCGTGACTAATTAGTACTCTCTCTATTAGCAAGAATAGTCATTATTGACATATTACATGTTGTAAAGTGTAATATTTTGGCTGTTTCCAAAGCCTTGATGTTGTAGCCTAAATCCCATGTTCGATGATTTTATGGATGAAGACGAGTTTGTAGAGGATGGGGGCGAAGGCTCATACATCCCCGCCGAACCATCGTTGCCGCCACCCAACGCCAACACCGAAATGCTCGGTCACGCCGGTATCGAAAAACAACTCCTCGATTTGTACAACGAAGGCAAACTTCCACACGCGATGATTTTTGCTGGGCCGATGGGCGTGGGCAAGGCGACCATGGCATTTCGTCTTGCGCGCTTCCTGCTCAAACACGGTCAGAATGGTGATCAGGGTGGTTTGTTTGGTGAAGAGCCGCCCGCACCAACATCCTTGCATGTTTCCGCCGATGACGCTGTCGCACACAGGGTCGCGAGCGGCGGACATCCCGATTTGCGTTACTTCGAACGCCCCACCATGCCAACAGGTTTAAAGAAAACCGTGTTCGATGTGGATACGGTGCGCAAAATCGCGCCTTTCCTCCGCATGAGCTCCTCGGAAGGGGGATGGCGCGTCGTGATAGCGGATGAAGCCGACCTGATGAACAAGGAAGCGCAAAACGCCATTTTAAAAATTCTGGAAGAACCGCCGCCGCAATCGCTGCTCATTCTTGTCTGTGATCGCTTGGGCGCGATGATCCCCACGATACGCTCTCGCTGCCGTACATTTTTGTTTAAGGCGCTAGATCCGCAATCCATGTCTTCGCTGCTCAAACGCGCCGCGCCGCACGCCTCCACGGGCGAAATCAAAACCCTCACGGAACTGGCAGATGGCTCTATCGGCCGCGCACTGGAACTGCATGAGGAAGAGAGCGTCAAAACCCTCAACACCATTCTGGCGTTCTTGTCCGAATGGCCCAACTGGCGCTGGTCGGGCATACACATTCTCGCGGACAATTTGTCGCGTAAAGATGCGGCGCGCGCCTATGCAGGCTTCACTCATATTATGGAATGGGTCGCGCAATCCCTTGCGCGCGCCAAAGCGGTCAATGATCAAAACCTCTCCGAAGCCTTGCAAACCCGCGAACTCGCGGCCTTGAAAGACCATCATTCCCTTGGACAATGGATTGAAATTTGTGAGAAGCTGAACGCGCATTTTACCGCCGTGGAGCGTAGCAACCTTGATGAACGTCAAGGGGTTATAGGGGCTTTTGCCATCTTCGGCGGTCAATTCATATAGATCGACGAAGGACTGCATGAGTAAAAAAACTTTCTACATCACCACACCCATTTACTATGTGAACGACAAACCGCACTTGGGCCACGCTTATACGTCCATTGCCTGCGACGTAGCAGCACGTCACAAAAAACTGGATGGATACAACACATATTTCCTTTCGGGCACCGACGAACACGGTCAGAAGGTGCAACAGGCCGCCGAAGCCAAAGGCATAGACCCGCAAACTTTTACTGACGAAGTCTCGCAAGTCTTCCGCGATCTTCTGCCTACACTTAATTGCTCGAACGATGATTTCATCCGCACCACGGAAGAACGCCATAAAAAAGCCTGTCAGGAATTGTGGAAGCGCCTCGTGCAATCGGGCGACATCTATCTCTCTAAATACGCGGGCTGGTATGCCGTGCGCGACGAAGCCTATTACGGGGAAGACGAATTGAAGGATGGCCCCAACGGCAAAAAAATAGCACCCTCTGGCGCGGAATGCGAATGGGTAGAGGAAGAAAGCTATTTCTTCAAACTCTCCGCTAGGGGCGACAAGCTTCTTGATCTTTACAAATTCCAACCCGATTTCATCATGCCCGAAACGCGCAAAAACGAAATCGTCAGCTTCGTGAAAGCTGGACTGCGTGATTTGTCCGTATCTCGCACGCGTCTAACATGGGGCGTGCCTGTGCCGGATGCTCCGGGGCACGTCATGTATGTCTGGATCGACGCGCTCACGAACTATATTTCCGCGCTCGGTTTCCC
>JBEIHF010000029.1:0-17396 GCA_040381535.1 Micavibrio sp.
GCTATGACGGATATGTTCCGGAACTTCATGCAAGATCCGTCTGGCACGCTCATGGGCATGGGTCTGGATGCTCAACTGGTTGCCGCGCTCGAACCTATTATAAGATTCTTTACAGCAAGTCTGAATTACTACATAGAAGGCTTAACACCAATCGTCAGCCAAGTCATGGAACAGACGGGTGAAAGAGCAAATGAGTTGCGTGCGCAACACCAGGGCGTTGAAACAGCCGACGTTGGTGAATTCGTACTAGATGAAAGAGGCCGTATCGTACAAGCCGTTGCAGCCCCTGCCGATCTGGAAGAAGGTGATATCGATCCCGAAAGAGAAGGCAGACAACAATTTGCCAATCTTGGCGGCAACCGTCGCGCCGTTGTTACGGTCGATGATGAAAGAGACATCGTTTACAGAGGCGTTACGGATACGGAATTCGAATCTGCAGGCGGTACACAGGTTCGCTCGACATTGAAACTGGGTGATATCTTCGCGCCCCGCGCCGAAGGACGTCCCGAAACGGAACCGGAAACCGCAGCAGCATCCTACTTCAACCGCGTCATGGCTAGCGCCTCCAGAGTACTCGGCTTGGGCGGGTAGTAGCCGGTCAAAAAAGAATACAAAAAACCCGCCATATGGCGGGTTTTTTATGCGTTCATATATCTATGCTTTAACCGCACCAAACGCGTATGATCTTCATGTCTTCGCCATGCACTACATTGATGCGCTCAGGGTTGTGATCCATCGTCATCATGGAATCGGGCTTGAGCAAACGATAGGGACGCCCCGCTTCCTTCACTTTGGCCTCATCAACTTGGGTGCCGACCCATTCTTCAAAATCGCAATCCGCATCCGTAAACACTTCGCGCGATGGCGGCGGCACATCAGAATGCGGTATCTCCTGCTCTGTCGCCGCTTCGCCCGCGGGTGAATCTTCGGCCATGCTACTTTTCGTCGTTGCGGCTTCAGTGGGTGTTGCAACCGCGGCATCGGCAACTGTTTCGCTGGCCGTTGCATCCGCGGGCGGCGTAGGTATCGACGATAAGGGTTCTTCTAAAGGCGGCGTATCCGTGCCTTGCGCCATGCCCTCTTGCGCGGCGGGCTCTTCGTTGTTATCGCAGGCGGTGAGCGGCAGGACGCATACAAGACCGCCCAGCATAAGCATCGGTAAGGAATATTTCTTAATCATGGTGCGCTCCTTGAAAATCATCCCAGAAAATCACTGGGGACTTGAGAATTTCAACAGTTTAGACCTCCTATCAGTTCCACGTCCATCCGAATATCGTTGTTTTTAACCATAACGGAGGCATATAGTGAGGCCGTTAATAGAGAGCAGTGATATGAAGATCAGCAATTTATTGGCGGCCAGCGCCTGCGCAGGCATGCTGTCGGCATGTGACAGTCCGAGACCCGAACAGGATCAGGATCTGTATCGCGCGTCCATAGACCTTACGGCACGCCGCGCGGAAATGATGCGCTTTCTCGAAGCTACGCAAAAATTTTACTATCAGACACTGGAATATGATCTCACCCCCATCACGCATGATGACGGCACCCGTAGCAACATAGGCCTGCTCGGCTGCGTGTTGGTGGAAGCCGAAATTACCGACGAAGATAGAAAACTTAACAGACCGATCCGCGTCACTTTTATCGAAGAAGACACGCGCGAACCAATCAAAGGCACGATTGATGCCTCCAACCTCTCACGCGCGGAATGGATGCGTCCCGATCAGTGCGATGCATGGTCCCTACCCGTAAAAGGTGCGGCGGGATCGCGTCTCGAAGATCGCGATATTAACCAATCTTTGACACCTTTGGCCTTATCTCCCATATAATTTTCTTGTTTTCATAATTGTTAAGAGGTATATAAAAGACCTCAAAACAAACGAAGGTTGCGGATTATGAGACCACCCTCTATACGCAAGACGCCTAAAATAGGTAAACGCACCATGATCGGCGGTGCCCTGGGCGCTTTGGCCCTGCTGGGATTTTGCACCATGCAAAACGATGATGCTCCAATCCAACCTGCAACTCCCGTAACAACGGATGAGGACACCGCAGCGGATAAAGAGAGAGCCGAGCGTCGCAGAGGCGAAGTCACCATCATTTACTACATCGTGGCGAACGACACGCAGGTAAGCTACGAAGTTGCCCCCAATGAAGCCGGCCCAACCATCAGAGCCGGATCATGCGCGGAGTCAGGCGCCGAGCCGACGCAAGAGGGCAGCCGCATTCTTTTGAAATTTACAATTTCCGCCGGACGCCGCGACCGTGCCTATTGGGCCTTCATCGAAGAAACCGCATTGAAGAACATTCACCGCCGGGACGACACCACGGCCCTGGGCGTAATCGAAAACTGTAGAGCGTCTGAAGTCGTCGTTGCACCTGCCGCTCCGTCCACACCTGTTCCCGCGCAACCGTAATAGAGAAAGCATAATTCTATGGCAAAACCCAAGATCATAAGAACACCTTCGGGGAATAACCCCTTTCTCCGGCACAAATGGAAATTTGCAGCCGTTGCTGGCGCGCTTACTTTGGGCACCTTCGCCGTTATGAACATGGATGACGATAACGCATCGCCTCGCGTGGATCCTGCCGCTTCATCGGGTGCGACACCTATAAATCCTGCGGATCCTGCTCCCGTTGATCCGGCCAGCCCGCCGCCTCCGCCCGCTCAGCCGTCCGCACCTCCGCCCGTGACAACATTCTACAATATCGGGGCGAATGCCAGGCCCACCCCTCTGTTCACCACCGAAAGCCCCACAAGCGCTGTCATCGGCTATATCGGAGGCTGCTTCAGCACGACCGATGCGACGGGTGAAATACGGGAAATTAAAATCAACACGCCAGAAGGCGAGCGCACCGGACATATCAATGTCAGAGGCGCACGCCCAGGCACAATCGTGCGTGATCCCGACATGTCCGCTGCGGAATGTGCGGGCACGATCACGGCTGCGAAAGATGTGCCAATTACGGAAGATTATTACAGAATGGCCGCAGGCTCGAACATCTTGTACACACCTCGCGACGGAGCGAGGGTAAAAGAACATTTCGAGTTATCGGTATGTCTCAGAATTGTCGATGCCGTGAACAGCAATGGCACGCCTTATGCAGCCGTCATCCTGAGCGTTCCGGGCAGACGCACGCCCGTTGCAGGCTGGGCTTGGAATAATACCCTGACGATCGACGCTGGCTGTATCCCACAGACGCCCTAATAACGGCCTAAAACCGCCCTTTTCAGCCCCCTTCGCCCTTGCCTTTTGGGGGCGAAATCCGTATGTTCGCGGCCATGAGCCATCCTAAAACCAAGCCTTTGGACCAAATACGCAATTTCGCGATCATCGCGCACATTGACCATGGGAAATCCACCCTCGCCGACCGTCTGATTCAAACCTGCGGCGGGCTCGAGGCTAGAGAGATGACCGAACAGGTCCTCGACAACATGGACATCGAAAAAGAGCGCGGGATTACGATCAAGGCGCAAACGGTCCGCCTCGCCTACAAGGCCAAAGACGGAATCGAATATCAATTGAATTTGATGGACACGCCGGGCCACGTGGATTTCGCGTATGAAGTCTCGCGCTCGCTCGCTTCTTGCGAAGGTTCCATCCTCGTTGTGGATTCCACGCAAGGCGTCGAAGCGCAAACGCTCGCCAACGTTTATCAAGCGCTCGATAACCATCACGAAATCATTCCGACGATCAACAAGATCGATCTTCCAGCCGCCGATCCTGAAAAAGCGAAGAAGCAGATCGAAGACGTTATCGGGCTCGACGCATCCGACGCTGTGCTGGTAAGTGGAAAAAGCGGTGTCGGCATTCCCGATTTGCTTGAAGCCATCGTCGCGCGCCTGCCCGCGCCCAAAGGCTCTACGGAGAATACAACCAAGGCTTTGCTCGTGGATTCTTGGTACGATGCGTATCTGGGCGTTGTCATTCTGGTCCGCGTTATCGACGGCTACCTCAAGAAGGGTCAGAAGATCCGTTTCATGGGCACGGGCGCAACGCGCGAGATTGACAGGGTGGGTATGTTCACACCCAAAAAAGTCGTGCTCGATGCGCTCGGCCCCGGCGAGATGGGATTCATCACCGCCGCCATCAAGGACATCACCGATACACTGGTCGGCGATACCATCACGGATGAAAGAAACCCCGCCAAAGAAGCCTTGGCAGGATTCAAACCTTCCGTACCGATGGTGTTTTGCTCCCTCTTCCCAGCGGATTCATCAGATTTTGAAAAACTGCGTGAATCCATCGGCAAACTGAAACTAAACGATGCATCGCTCCATTACGAACCCGAAAACTCCCAAGCGCTCGGCATGGGTTTCCGCTGCGGCTTCCTGGGTCTCTTGCACATGGAAATCATCCAAGAGCGTCTGGAGCGTGAATTCGACCTCGACCTCATCCCCACCGCGCCGAGCGTTGTGTACAAGGTGTACCTCACCAACGGCGAGGAAATAGAACTCTACAATCCCGCCGATATGCCCGATGCCTCGCGCATCGCGAAGATCGAAGAGCCGTTTATCCGTGCCACCATCATGACGCCTGATGAATATGTCGGTTCGCTTTTGCAATTGTGTCAGGAACGCCGCGGCATTCAAAAAGAACTTACCTATATCGGCGCGCGCGCCATGCTGGTTTACATGCTCCCGCTTAATGAGGTTGTGTTTGATTTCTATGACCGTTTGAAATCCATCTCTCGCGGGTACGCATCGTTTGATTACGCCATCGACCATTACGCCGAAGGTGATTTGATCAAGATGGATATTCTGGTGAACGCCGAACCCGTCGATGCGTTATCGATGGTCGTGCACAGATCACAAGCAGAACGCAGAGGCCGCGGTATGTGCGAGCGATTGAAAGAACTCATCCCCCGCCAGATGTTCAAAATCGCCATTCAGGCCGCCATCGGCGCGAAATTCATCGCACGCGAAGATATTTCCGCGATGCGCAAAGACGTGACCGCCAAATGTTACGGCGGCGATGCCACGCGTAAACGCAAACTGCTCGACAAGCAGAAAAAAGGTAAACTCAAAATGCGTCAGTACGGGAATGTCGAAATCCCGCAGTCTGCCTTTATCGCCGCGCTTAAAATGGGCGACGAGAAGTGATCGTTTGCTTGGGTTTACGACCTAAAAAATAAACCTTCCCAATCTCCTGATATTTCGCAAGAAAACCCTTTTTAGGATCTATTTAGCATCTCTCATCTCCCCGGATGTATAGCGCGCGGGGTTTTGGGGGATTCCCTCGGCCGCGTCCTGCTTTAACCCCACGCCCCAAACATGCCTATGTAGGACTTGGGGCCTTGCTACTGACACTTACATTAGCGGGGGCACATTTCGCCTTTAAGAAGCTCACTCCTTAATTGGTTAACGCCAAAGACAACACGCAGCGCAAAGAATCTTCTCTCCCTTGCAAAAGTCGCATTGTTATGAACATAAAAAAGGCCTATTACCATATACGGTAAAATCCATTTTATCACTGTATAATTAGGAGATTAAACACCATGTTCAAGAATAAATCCAACACCAAGCACGATGACCGCGACTACGACAAAGGTCACGACAATGACAGGAACTGGGGCAAGAAAGACAATATTTGGGACTGTGATAACGGTTTCTATGGTCGCCCTCACTACCAACAGGTAGTGGTTCAAAAAGCGCACAAATTTGCAGGCAACAAATTCCACGTAACCCTGCAAGAAGGCGTTGCGATCGATGCTAACGAGCAAAAACAGCTCGGCATCAAGAGCGGCAACCTCGATGTCAACGACAGCACGGTTATTGCCGGTAAAATCACGTTCAAGGAAGCCCTGTTCGAAAACACGCTCGGCGTGTTTACCACGAAAAAAGACGGCACGATCAACGCCGTTGAATTCGTTGTAAAAGACACGGGCGCCATCGGCGCGACGTTCGAAGTTGAGGCAGGCGATAAAGACAGAGGGGTAGGCTTCTTCCTAGTTGCTGACGGCGAAGGCAAGAACAACAACTATAACGGCCTTGATTTCGCAAACGGCGAACTAAACTTCGTTTACAACTTCGGTCTGCCCGGCGAACGCGATGCCAAAGTCACAGACAGCGGCAACAACGTCACACTGGTCTTCACGGCAGCGAACAGCACCGAAACCGTCATTCAAGGTAATGTATGGTTCACGAACGAGCGCGGTGAATCAAACTCTCTTAACAAGGACGGCATGCAACACGCTCTGTCCGGCGTTAAGAAAGGCAGCGATTGCGAAACATTAACCATCGCCTTCGAAGATGTCGAAAAAGGCCACTCCGACCTTGACTATAACGACACGGTTTTCGATGTTCAATTGTACGACGAGAAAGTCGTTTGCAAGCCGATCAAGTGCTGCGACGTTATCGACCGTGGCTGCGATGTAGACAAAGCTATCAACGACTTCGTTTACAGCAAAGACAAAGGCGATTGCACACCTCCTCCGGTGAACTGCAACACGAACCAGGTCACAGCAGCAGCTATCCTGTCCGTTCCAACACAGGACGACCAGCAACACGTGTCAGCCGTCTAATCACGATTTTGCCTAAGTATTTGAAAACCCCCTGCATGTCAGGGGGTTTTTTCTTGGGCGTGCTAAAAACAGGGCATAAAAAAACCGCCCCGTGAAAGGGGCGGTTTTCGAAATCGTTGCCGATCTCTCTAGAAGTCCTAGAGAACAGCTGCTTTGAGGTCTTTGGAGACGCGGAAAGCTACTTTTTTCTTGGCGGGGATTTTGATGGTTTCGCCCGTCGCAGGGTTACGGCCCATACGTGCGGAGGTGCGTTTTACCATCAGGATACCGAAACCGGGAACGCGTACTTTGGCGCCGCGTTTGATGTGTTTCGTGATGTGTGCGATCAGGTCGCCCAGCATCGTTTCAGCTTGCTTTTTGGGCAGCATGTGCAGTTGGGACAGGTCCGTCGCCAGTTGCTTCAGCGTAACAACGTCACCCGTTGCTACAGAAACGAATTTGGTCGGTTTTGCGGCCGGAGCAGCTTTAGCTTTCGCTTTTGCTTTTGCCGGGGCTTTTTTCGGAGCAGCTTTTTTAGGAGCAGCTTTCGCTTTTGCTTTTGCTTTCGCTTTAGCCATCGTTTTAGTTCCTTCTCAAAAGTTTCAAAGTACGGTTATATTAGAACTGATTTTCGAAAACGCAATCATCAAAATACGTAGAAACACAATAAAACAGGGGAAAACGCGCATATTTCATGCTTGTACAATGTGTGAAACGCCATTAAGCGCCTGCATTGATTGCATTATTATGATAGAACTGCAGACATGAACGATAATAATATTTTTTCATTTTCAAGACCTTTAAAGCTTGAAAACATTGGATCGGCGGCCTCTTCGCTCTCGACAGTGGAGGATTTCGTGCGATATGGCGTGACACGTTTCACCGATTCGCAACTCTCCTTCGGGCACGGCACAGACAACGCGGTGGATGAATCCATATTCATAGTTTTGGAAAGTCTGGGGCTCGCAATAGATGCGTTGGAGCCCCATTTACAGCGTGTTTTGACCCCGGCCGAGCGTGAGCGCCTTACCGCTCTCATTGATGCGCGGGTGACGTTGAGGAAGCCCGCGTCCTATCTTCTGAATAAGGCTTATATACAAGGCGTCCCTTTTTATGTGGATGAACGCGTGATCGTTCCGCGTTCCTTCATCGCGGAAATCCTTTGCCAAGACGATGGTTTTTCGGGGATTACGGATTACGATGCCGTGGGTTCGGTGCTTGATCTGTGCACGGGCTCGGGGTGTCTTGGCATATTGGCCGCCATGCTGTTTCCAAACGCGCAGGTGGATATCGCCGATTTGTCGCAAGACGCGCTGGAAGTCGCCAAACGCAACGTTCAAGACTATAAAATGCAAGACCGCGTGCATATATATCAAGGCGATCTGTTTGCGCCGCTTAAGGATAAAAGCTACGACCTCATCCTCACCAACCCACCCTATGTCGACAAGGAAGGTATGGATGACCTGCCCGAAGAATTCCAATTCGAGCCCGTGATGGCTCTGGCCGCGGGTGATGACGGGCTGGATATCGTCCACCGCATCTTGAAAGAAGCGAAATCGCACTTAAATGACGGCGGCGGGATGATGTGCGAGCTGGGACGTTGCGGCCCAGCGTTGGAAGACGCCTATCCGCGCACGATGTTCACATGGCTTTCCACCGAGAATTCGGATAGCGAAGTGTTCTGGATCAAAAAGAAGAATCTTCCCTAATGCTTAGCGCATCATCTGAATGCGCAGAATAACCTTGTCACGGGAGAGTTCGAGCGTCTTGTTCGCGCCTTTGGGAAGCGGAATTCCGATCGCGCGGCACATGATCATGAGTGAGGCCACGAGGAAGTCTTTCGTGTAACGCACGGTTTCGATCGCGCTGCTCTTGTGGTTTTCAAGAAACATGTCGACGTCGAGCGGCTCTTCGAGGTTCGCTTCGATCTTCACGATGTAACCGGCCGGAGGCTTAGGCAAGCCCTTTTGCTGGCACAATTGATAAACGGCCTTATAGGCTTCGTCGTAATCAAAGAATATACGCCTGTCTTCGCGTGGCATTTTTCCAAATTCCCCCATAGGATTATTGTAGCGTGGCGTAACCGCCGGATACAAACCAATATGCCTTAAAAATCTTTACAAATCATGAAGTTGGTAAACCAAACGTAAACAGAGCACGCGAAGATATTGTTAACCATTTTTGCTTAGGATGGAAGGGTTAAGGTTCTTTTGCAGGGCAACAAAGTGGACAATACCCTACATCTTCAATCCGTCCCGCATGACAAGGACGATCCGGTCGCTGCCGTTGCCTCCAATATGGCGGCGCTTTTATAGCAGATTTCGACCATGGAAACCTTCATCAAACGCCGTTTCGATGAAATTTCGATGGAGATCAATGCAACCTCCCAACAAATCAACATGTCCGAAACCGGTATGGCCAAACGTTTCGGTGAAATCCTAAACGTCATGAACGCCATCTCCTATTCCGGTGACGACACGACGCCCGCCAATACGGGCGTGGGGCTTGAAGCCGTTATTTCCGAGACATCCAAGGCCGCCAACACGATTTTGGACAATTGCGACCATTTGAACGGAATGCTCACGCCCGAAGCCTTTGCGGACGCCCAGCAACGTGAAAAACTACTTCGCGAACTGCGCGACGGCATTCAGAACATCATGATCGCCTGTTCCTTTCAGGACATCACAGGCCAGCGCATCAGAAAGACCATCCAAAGCATGCAAGACATCGAAGACCGCATCAGCGGGGCTTTGGAGGGCATTGGCATAGGCGCGGAAACGCTTCAAGCGGCGGCGGATGCCTCGAACACTCCTCTTAAGAGCGGCGCCACACAGGCCGACATCGACGAACTGTTCAAATAAGCCCCGCCCATCTTAATCCTTTTTTTACCGCTCTTCTTGGCCTTCCCATGGCCAAACAATCGCATACAATTTTATGCAAACTTAAAGGCTCCTTTACACGCTTTGGGTAGATTAGGTGCAAGGAGTAAGGCCTTATGTTTATCGACCCCGTGAAACCCTCGTCCAACCCCTCATCCGCGAAAAGCGACAGCTTTTTCGGCATGGCTTTGGCGCAGGCTTTCACGGGCTTCGCTTTAGGCCCTGTCGCCGAAATGATCTGGGATGCAGGTGAGACGCTTTCCGCCGTATACGAAGACCGCTTCGAACAAAAACGGACAAATGGCCGTGGTGTGTATGTGCTTGGGGAAAGAAACAGTCTGGGCGGAGCGTTCGCCTGCTTCACAGAAAAAACCTTGTCCGAACAGGACCGCGCGACATTCACCCCATCCATGCGCCCGTCTTATGGATTCTCCTCGCCGTCGATAGCGTTTTAAAACACAAAACAATTACAACCACTTGCCCGCTTATGATACAATTGTTTGATGGCGATTGAATTCAAAACCACACTTTTGCGCGAAAAATTCACCTTGCGGGACCCTGCGGGCGATTTATCGGACACGCCGCCCGTGGTTGCGCTGTCCAACCGCATGGTTCTGGCGCTCGCCAGCGATCTGGGCGAAGAACCCGAAACCTTTGTCGTGCGCACGCAAAACATGCATTCCTGTACCCGCCTCGCCGGCGCCATCGCCAAAGAATATTACGACCGCGGCGCGATCATGAAACGCCCCGCCGCTTTCAGTTGGGAAAATGTTTGGCGCGATGTCGTCAAAGGTTATGAGAAAGACTGGAACCCAGATATCTGGTGCGCGATCTATCACAAGGGCCGCTGCGTTTTTGAAGAAGGCCACCGACATCCGTTTTTAGACATCATTGAAAAATGCGATTTAGTAAACCGCGATGAATATTCAAAATCCGTGCAGTTTGCAGAAAGCGCGTTTCAACAGGCCGGCAAGGAAATGAAGATAGAGCACGATTCCAACATCGCGCTGATTATCTCCATCAGCGAAGGCGAAGCAAAGTGCGGTGTTATCCTGCGCGGTGCTAACCGCAAGACCACGTTCAACTACAAAGTCAAACAACGCCGCGTTAATTCCGAAGAGGTACGTATCCCGACCATTCTTTCCGTGTCAGCCGCGTATCTCGAAGGTGTGCAGCTCGCGTTCGGTGTCGGCATGGCGAACAAAAAACGCGCGTTCGGATTGCTCGATAAATTTTCCGACGAAGACCGCAAGGGTAAACGCGGCGCGGAACGCCTCATCAATCTTATCGGCGCGGTGGAAGGCATCGAGCGCAAATACATCGTGCAATACCGCCCCGACCGTCCCGATTTCCAACGGATGGTATACGAGAGCGAGGAATTCGCGATGAAGATCCTCAAGCCCCAGATCGAAGCCAAGATCGCCAGCGGCGAAATGAGCGCCAAAGACTGGGTCGAATAAGCTTTTTCCAGAAATAACAGTTAATTATGGGCGAACCGCCCATTTTATCGGCTGTTTTTCATTGACATAATTCTATGCAAGTCGTAGAAAACGCCATGTTCAACAAAGACAAAAGAATCGAAACCCTGCAAAAGCGGATGGGCTCCCTCAAGTGGGACTATGAGCCGTCGGGCGTGCAGCAATTCATAAAATTCTTTCAGGAGCGTTTTTCTTTACAGGTGGAAGGCATCGCCCTCGGCTATGACGCCGAAGACATGAAGCTGGGTTTATCGTGCAGCACCATGGTGGATTTCTTTACAGCCAAAGAGTTTCCCAAACATGTGCGCAAGGCCGCCAAAAAAGTCGTCACGTATGCATTTCAAGACATGGACGGGGACGATTTCAACGCCTTTTGCAAAACTCTTCATGAATACAACGCGCTGCAGCCCATCATCGAAAAGGCCCATCCCCACCTTCCCGAACATGTAAAAGATCGCATGGAGCAATGGTATAAAAACAATGTCCGCACAAAACTTTCCATTCCTGCCGCTTTTCAACAAATCAAAATCGTCGAGATCGACGGCCTTCTTCCAGAAGGCGATAGTAATCCGCTCGGCATAAAAAGGTTCAATGTCGGGGCACAGGCGAATGAAAACACAGCGCCAGACCAGCAAAGATTGCAATGGATACTGGAAGGCCTGACGGAAGACGGGTTCACGCAAGACCAGATCAAAATTTATCGCGACAAGGCTGCGGATATTCGCTCCCATAACGGAAACCCCTATATCGTAGTCAATGTCAAAAAAGGCGCACAGCATTTTCAAATCGCGGTCTGTGAAAAGGTGGGAAATATCACCTATGTGATACGCACGCCGATAGATTTTGAAAAAAATCCTTCCACCACCATAAGCCATTTGAAACGCGACAAGATGGTATGGCAGGAAAGCTGCTATGATCGTGGGCAATGGCTGAATGATCTTCGCCATGCCGCGTATACGCCCGTTGAAAATCTCGCGGAGCAGCTCAAAACTCGTCTTGCATGGCATGACAAAAAAGACGCTCTTTTGCAAAGCCTGAAAGAATATTACGAGCAGACCGGCGATGTGCCTGATAAAGACAGCAATACGATTATCGAGCATGGCCTACTTAAAGGCGTCGCCACATGGTCGCGTGCCTATGGAGCTTTGCAGCGCGGCTCGATTTCAGGGCTTAAAAATATTCACAATTTAAAAGACGCATTAATATCGGCTGTGCCTGAAGCCGCCACCGCGCTGCAAACCTCAAAGCCGGTAGATGCACGCAAAACCTTTGAAAACGCTGTTTTGCATATACGCGATACCAAAACCCTGCCCACCATAGACCCCGCAGTGGAACGTGCCTTCCGCAAGAAAAACGTCACGGGGCTTGCAGAATTAACGGGTAGTGATGATATTACAAGTTCGTGGGCGTTCTATATGGCCACGGGCCTTGCTTCGCAAAACGAAGGTGGAGAATTGGTGCCCGCCGCCCCCAATGTAATTAAACAACTTGCGCGTCTCATAGAAGAACGCAAACCGGAAATATAAAAAAGAGGTGTGTTATGAGCGGTAACGAACATATGTTGTGGTTTCGCATGAAATTCGAAGGGCAATTCAATTCACGCCAGCTTATGCAAGAGGAAGTGAAGCATTTCTTTGAAGATCTTGCG
Source organism: Micavibrio sp. (assembly GCA_040381535.1). Classification (GTDB taxonomy): domain Bacteria; phylum Pseudomonadota; class Alphaproteobacteria; order Micavibrionales; family Micavibrionaceae; genus Micavibrio_A. The sequence goes on from JBEIHF010000029.1 coordinate 12,507, forward strand.
GAACTTATCCCCAAAAAAAGAGTGCAAGATCTTCCCGCTGAATTCTTCAACATGGACTTGAACGCCCGCCGTTATGCGGACATCAAGGGCGTCAAGGCCGATGCGGCGCGGGAACAAATTATCAAACGTGCCGAAATCCTTTTGCACCTGCATCGCGTTCCTGCCGCCGGTGCGGACATAAGCGACGATCCGGATGAAGACATCGAGGCCAAGCCCGCAACAAAGCCTGAGACAAAAGCTTCAAAACAAAAATCCGCCCGAAGAAAAGTTATGCCTCTTGATAAATCGCTTTATGGATTTATTTTGGACGTGCGTGAAAAAACAGAAAAGAACCCCGGCCCACATTCGGGGCGCGAATGTCTACCCGATTACAGCTTTGGGTGGAGCAGAATTCTGCAAGTCTTGCGTGGACGCGGCGAAACCATCGTTACCTTTTCAGAGCGTATGGAAAAAGTTGCCTATGTACAAAAATGTATCGACACGGGCACACTTCCCACGATCGAAGGGAACGATATTGTTGCGGCATGCATCCAAAATATCAGAACGAACCAAGCATTGCCAACTACCATCGCCGGTCACTCCGCCCTAATGGTCGATGCGTGCCTGCGTAACAAAAAGGTTAATGGTCTTTCGCATCTGCTTGCTGCCGTAGCCAACCCACCAAGGAATTTGGAGGATTTTGTAGTGGCCGCAGGGATTGCTGTCAAAGACGGAAACCGCTTTTTTGTGCGTTCTTCTGAGCCGAAAGTGAGTTAGAACGCGAATGGCCGTTGTAAATATCAAAGAAAGATATCTGAACGTTAAATTTTCGGAAGCATTATCGCCCGAAGATAAAGCCGCAGCGCAAGCTGCGGCGTTCTTTGAAAATCTGTATCCGATGATAACGCCGGTCACTATGAAACAACTGCCGCCAGAGTTTTTCAATCTCCGCCGCGCCGCTCGTATCATCGGCAGACAAGAAGGCTTCCCCAAAGAAGATCAGGAAACCAAAGGCCTTGCGCTTTTGATGGAAAAACCCATTAAGCTTTTGGATATCTTTGAAATCAAACCTTCCAAAGAATGGAAAAATGATAAAAAGCACAGAAAACAAACTGCAGATACGGAGCCTGGCTTTTCCCTTGATGATGAACAACTGAGATCTTCCCTGAAATCTTTTTATGCCGAGTATCATCGACCGCCGAAATTAAGCGACGCGCATGCACATCTTCCCATCGGCAGCATGCCTTGGGGTGATATTAAACGCGAACGTCAGGAAAAGGGCCTCAGCACCTTTGCAAAACTTTACGAGAAAATTCAGAATGAAGACAAAAACGCAGCGCTTGCCGCAAAAAGAGCGGAAGTAAAAGCGCACTGCCATATCCCGCACCCTGATCAACCAAAGCAGTCTGCACCTTCACCTACAGGCATTGCCCAAGACGTGGAAGAAAAAAAGGACGAGAAGAGAGATCTTACAGATCAGGAAGCATATCAAGCCGTTTGCAGGCATTTTTATATTAAAGACAAAGTGCCCAACGCGAATTCGGCGTATGTCGGCCTTCCCGAAGATAGCTATGCGTGGTCCAGTGTCGCGACGAAACTGCTCTATCGTTTCGGATCTATCGAAGTTTTCGTAGCCGATTATGAATTGAATAATCCGCAAGAAAAACCTTTACCCATTCCCGTCAAAGGCCCCGTCATTTATGCCAGCGAAGTTTTTAACGCGGTGGTCAACGGGTTAAACAAGGATGGAAAAATTCCGCTTTCTATCGGAAAATATAGAACGATAGATATAGATGAATCATTCGCACGCGACCGCGTGTTGTTAGTGGAATCGCTCATCAGGCATGATGCGGAAAAACCCACTAGTCTCTTGAAATTTGCCCTTGCTGCAGGTCTTGTCATAGAAAAGGGCGAGGAAATCATCCCCGCCCCTGATCATCGTCTTATAAAGTGGGCCCCTACGCAGCAGCCGACTTAGCGGATACCAAATCACGCAGAACGTAATGGAGAATGCCGCCGTTGCGGTAATATTCCACTTCGTCCACCGTATCGATACGGCACAGAAGCTTTACATCCTGTTTCGATCCGTCTTTGCGCGTGATGGTCAGCGTGACATCCTGCAGCGGTTTCAAATCGCCTTCGACGCCCGTGATATCGAATTGTTCGGAACCATCGAGTTTTAAATCATGGCGCGTCATGCCGTCTTTGAAGACGAGCGGGAGAACACCCATACCGACGAGGTTCGAGCGGTGGATGCGTTCAAAGCTTTCCGCGATAACGGCTTTGACACCCAAAAGTGTCGTGCCTTTCGCGGCCCAGTCGCGCGATGATCCCGTGCCATATTCTTTACCCGCGATAACAACCAGCGGCGTGCCTTCGGCCTGCCATTTCATACAAGCGTCATAGAACGGCATTTCTTCGCCCTTAAAGCGCGTAAAGCCGCCTTCCTTGCCGCCCAACATTTCGTTTTTGATACGGATGTTGGCGAACGTGCCGCGCATCATCACTTCGTGGTTTCCGCGGCGTGCGCCGTAGGAGTTGAAGTCGATGGGTTGTACGCCGTTTTCAATGAGGTATTTACCGGCAGGAGAATCCTTCTTGATCGAGCCTGCGGGAGAAATATGGTCCGTCGTGATGGAATCACCAAACAAAGCCATCAGGCTTGCGCCTTTGATGTTGGTAACCGCTTTGGGTTTTTGCATCATGCCTTCGAAATACGGCGGGTTTTGCACGTATGTGGACGTTTTGTCCCAGCTGTATGTTTCCGAAGACGCGTTACCTTTGATGTCTTGCCATTCTTTGGGGCCAAGGAACACGTTGGAATAACGCGATTTGAACATTTCCGGCCTCAGGCAGAATTCAACCATGTCGTTGATTTCTTTGTTCGTCGGCCAGATGTTTTTTAAGTATACGGGTTTGCCATCCTTGCCGGTGCCGAGCGGATCAGTGAACAGATTGATTTTCATCGAACCTGCAAGCGCATAGGCAACAACCAGCGGCGGAGAAGCCAAATAGTTCGCTTTCACGTGTGGGTTGATACGGCCTTCGAAGTTTCTGTTACCAGACAAAACGCCTGCAACCGTGAGGTCGCCTGCGGTCACAGCATTCGCAATGTTTTCAGGCAAGGGACCGGAGTTACCGATACAGGTCGTACAACCATATCCAACCAAATTAAAGCCAATGGCATCAAGGTGTTTGGAAAGATCTGCTTTGTTCAGATAGTCCGTAACCACCTGCGAGCCCGGTGCCAGAGATGTTTTTACCCAAGGCTTAGAATTCAAGCCAAGCTCGTGCGCCTTTTTGGCGACGAGACCGGCCGCGACCATAACGGACGGGTTCGATGTGTTTGTGCAGGATGTAATGGCGGCAATCGTTACCGCGCCATCTTCAAGAGAATAATCCGTGCCTTCGACAGGAATGGATTTACCGGATACCTCCAGCGTCGCGAAATTCGGCGCTGCATCTTTCAACAAAATTCTGTCCTGCGGGCGTTTTGGACCGGCGATGCTTGGCTCCACTTCGGACAAATCCAATGCCAGCGTATCGGTAAAGATCGGTTCATGGCCGTTTGTTCTCCACATGCCTTGTTCTTTGGCGTAAGCCTCAACAAGTTTGCAGCGCGCTTCGTCGCGGCCCGTGAATCTCAAATAACGAATGGTTTCTTCGTCGATCGGGAAGAATCCGCAAGTAGCGCCGTATTCGGGCGCCATATTGGCGATCGTCGCGCGGTCGGCCAGAGACATATGTTCCAAACCGTCGCCGTAGAATTCGACGAATTTATTGACCACGCCTTTTTTGCGCAACATCTGTGTTACCATCAACACTAAGTCGGTTGCGGTTGTGCCTTCTTTCATGCGGCCCGTGATTTTGAATCCGATAACTTCGGGGATCAGCATAGATACAGGCTGGCCCAGCATAGCGGCTTCGGCTTCGATACCGCCGACGCCCCAACCCAATACGGCAAGACCGTTGATCATCGTGGTGTGCGAGTCCGTACCCACCAATGTGTCGGGGAAGGCTACTTCTTTGCCCAGTTGATCTTTTTCAACCCAGACCGTCTGGCCTAGATATTCCAAGTTCACTTGGTGACAGATACCCGTTCCTGGCGGCACAACACGGAAGTTGTTGAAGGCTTTCTGGCCCCAGCGCAAAAACTGGTAGCGTTCTATATTCTGTTTGAATTCTTCGATCACGTTGTTCTGAAACGCGACGGGCGATCCAAATTCGTTGACCATGACGGAGTGGTCGATGACAAGGTCAACGGCGCACAAAGGATTGATTTTTTCTGCATCGCCGCCCAAGGCAACGGTGGCTTCTCGCATGGCGGCCAAATCGACGACAGCAGGAACGCCTGTAAAATCCTGCATCAGTACGCGAGCGGGACGGTAAGCAATCTCCTTGTCGGATTTTCGCATCAATTGCCAATCGATTATGGCTTTGACATCGTCCGTGGAAACGGAGCGGCCATCTTCAAATCTCAAAAGATTTTCCAAGAGCACTTTCAAAGTGAAAGGCAGTTTCGAAATATCGCCCAACTGTTTCTCCGCCGCTTTGAGGGAGAAGATGTCGTAGCTTTTTCCATCGACTTTGAGCGTCTGACGGGTTTTGAGCGTATCGTGACCGGTGCGTGCCATGGGAATACCTTTGTTGAGAATCGTTCTTATCTGGTTGAATTGATTGAATAAACGCGAACGCGACGAAGCATTCAAAGTCTATCATGGGGTGGGATTGGATAAAAAGTGGTTAATACCACCGTGCCCGCAAAAGATTTTCGGACAAATACCCCCGTTTCGCCCCGTCCTGTCCCAATTTACGCCACATTTGGGGGGCATCCTTGAACTGTAACCGAAACATTCCTCCTTCTCCTGTCAGTTTCCAATTCGGTTACCAAAAACCGTTACATATTCACAC
>JBEIHF010000030.1:0-17339 GCA_040381535.1 Micavibrio sp.
AGGTTCATCAGTTCGTTCATGTTTTCCTGCCTTTAAGCCTGTAAAATTTCTATTTTCGCCGTAAGGCCCCCGCTCTTCGCGGGGGCGCGCAATATTTATTTCGTGCCTGTTTGCTTCATGTCGACGTTCAATCCGAGTGCCTTCAGTTCTTTCACTAGAACGTTGAAGGATTCAGGAACGCCGATTTCGAAGGAGTCTTCGCCGCGAACGATCGCTTCGTAGACTTTCGAACGGCCTGCCACGTCATCGGACTTCACGGTCAGGATTTCCTGCAACGTATAGGCCGCGCCGTAAGCTTGCAACGCCCAGACTTCCATCTCACCAAAGCGCTGACCGCCGAACTGGGCTTTACCGCCCAGAGGCTGTTGCGTGACGAGAGAGTACGGACCGATCGAGCGGGCGTGGATCTTGTCATCGACCAAGTGGTGCAGTTTCAGCATGTAGATGTAGCCAACGGTTACGGGGCGGTGGAATTTCTCGCCCGTACGACCGTCGATGAGCGTTACCTGGCCGGATTTATGCAATCCTGCCATTTCCAGCAACTCATCGATGTCGGCTTCGTGTGCGCCGTCGAACACCGGTGTCGCCATCGGTACGCCGCCGCGCAGGTTACCGGACATTTCGAGCATTTGCGTGTCATCGAGCTGGGAAACCCGCTCTTTGAATTCACGATCGCCGTAAACGTCTTTCAACTTGCCTTTCAGCTTGTTCATTTCAGCGCCCGAAGGATTCTTCGAGTCATGGAATGCATCGATCATTTCGCCGATCTGCTTTCCGAGGTTGGCTGAAGCCCATCCAAGGTGCGTTTCGAGAATCTGACCGACGTTCATACGCGAAGGCACGCCGAGCGGGTTCAGCACGATGTCAACAGGCGTACCGTCTTCGAGGTACGGCATATCTTCTTTAGGCATAATACGCGATACAACGCCTTTGTTTCCGTGACGGCCGGCCATTTTATCGCCGGGCTGCATTTTGCGTTTGATAGCCACGAATACCTTGACCATCTTCATAACGCCCGGAGGAAGTTCATCCCCGCGCTGCAGTTTTTCGACTTTGTTTTCGAAACGCTCTTTCAGGTTGTCGACGGCTTCGTCAAACGTTTTACCCATGCCTTCGATTTCCGACATGGTTTTCTCGTTATCAACAACGATCTGTCTCCACAGGCCGTGTTTTATATCATCCAGTTCCTTCGCGGAGATCTTATCGCCTTTCTTGAACTTGGCGTCTTTCGGAGCCGAAGAAACCGTCTTGTTGGACAGCAGTTCTTTCAGGCGGCCGTAGAAACCGTTTTCAAGGATGCGGCGTTCGTCATCGCGGTCTTTTGCCAGACGTTCGATTTCTGCGCGTTCGATAGCCATGGCGCGGGAATCTTTGTCCACGCCGCGACGGTTGAACACACGTACTTCGACGATCGTTCCTTGCGTGCCAGGAGGCAAGCGGAGCGACGTGTCTTTTACGTCTGCGGCTTTTTCACCGAAGATGGCGCGCAGAAGTTTTTCTTCCGGCGTCATCGGCGATTCGCCTTTGGGTGTTACCTTACCGACGAGGATGTCACCCGGGCCTACTTCAGCGCCGATGTGAACGATACCGGATTCATCGAGGTGCTTGAGTGCTTCTTCCCCGACGTTCGGAATGTCGCGTGTGATTTCTTCGGTGCCGAGTTTCGTATCGCGCGCCATCACTTCGAACTCTTCGATGTGTATGGAGGTGAACACGTCTTCGGAAACGATGCGCTCGGAGAGTAGGATCGAGTCTTCGAAGTTGTAACCGTTCCAAGGCATGAACGCGACGAGCACGTTGCGGCCCAGCGCAAGTTCACCGAACTGCGTGGAAGGACCGTCGGCGATGATGTCGCCCGCCTTGATGTCATCCCCTACTTTCACCAAAGGCTTCTGCAGGATGCAGGTCGATTGGTTGGAGCGTTGGAATTTCGAGAGTTTGTAGATGTCGACAACGGGTTCATCGGAAGACAGTTGTTCCGTCGCGCGGATAACGATACGCGTGGAATCTGCCTGTACGACTTTACCTGCACGGCGTGCGGCGATAGCGGCGCCGGAGTCACGTGCGACCGTTGCTTCCATACCCGTGCCCACGAGAGGAGCATCGGATTGCAGAAGCGGAACGGCCTGTCTCATCATGTTCGAACCCATCAGCGCGCGGTTCGCGTCATCGTTCTCAAGGAACGGGATCAGCGATGCGGCAACGGATACGATCTGTTTGGGCGATACGTCGATGAATTCAATAGCGTCAGGCGAAGACATCAGGTTGTCGCCTGCTTTACGGCAGGAAATAAGTTCGGATGTGAACTTGCCTTTGTCATCAAGGCCGGAGTTGGCCTGAGCGATCGTGTATTTCGCTTCTTCCATCGCAGACATGTAAATAACTTCGTCTGTAACTTTGGCGTTCACAACACGGCGGTAAGGAGATTCAATGAATCCGTACTTGTTGACGCGTGCGAAAGTAGAAAGCGAGTTGATCAAACCGATGTTCGGACCTTCCGGTGTTTCGATCGGGCAGATACGGCCATAGTGCGTCGGGTGAACATCGCGGACTTCGAAGCCGGCGCGTTCGCGCGTCAGACCGCCGGGGCCCAATGCGGAGAGACGACGTTTGTGCGTGATCTCGGACAGAGGGTTGGTTTGGTCCATAAATTGCGACAACTGCGAGGAGCCGAAGAATTCACGTACGGCAGCAGCAGCAGGTTTCGCGTTGATCAGATCGTGCGGCATGTAGGTGTCGATTTCGACAGACGACATGCGCTCACGTATCGCGCGTTCCATGCGAAGCAGACCGATGCGGATTTGGTTTTCCATCAATTCGCCAACGGAACGAACGCGGCGGTTACCAAGGTTGTCGATATCATCGACTTCGCCTTGGCCGTCTTTCAGACCGTGCAGGTATTTTAAGATGGCGAGGATGTCTTCTTTACGCAAAATGCGCAGGTCGTCTGCCGTTTGCAGATCCAAACGTCCGTTCATTTTCACGCGGCCCACATCCGAAAGGTCATAGCGCTCGGGATCAAAGAACAAGGACTGGAACAATGCGGATGCGGATTCAACCGTCGGCGGTTCACCGGGGCGCATAACGCGGTAAATATCGATCAACGCTTCTTCGCGTGTATCACATTTATCGACCATCATCGTGTTGCGGATGTAAGGACCGACGTTCAAGTGGTCGATCGCGAGAATCGGCAGCGTCTTGATCGTGAATTCATCCAGTTGTGCCATATCGTCGGCGGTCAGTTCGTGACCGGCCTCGAAGTATACCTGGCCCGTAGCGGCATCGAAGATATCTTCGGCCATGTAGGTTCCGGCCAGTTGCTCATCTTGAACGAGGATTTCTTTCAAGCCCGCTTCGGCCAATTGCTTGGCTTTGCGCGGCGTGATTTTTTCGCCGGCATCTACAACCGACTTGCCTGTTTTGGCATCGATCAAATCATACGGCAGTTTGATACCGCGGTAACGCGTCGGCACGAAAGGTGTTTTCCAGCCTTTGTCGGTTTTGTCGTATTTCAATACGTCATAGAATGTGGACAGGATTTCTTCGTTCGACATGCCTTGGATCATCAAAGGATCGACCGGTTTGTCTTTGGCTTCTTGTTCGGCGCGGTATTTCGCGGCCGATGCGGAATCCAGTGCGCGCAGCAGCGTTGTTACAGGCAACTTACGACGACGGTCGATACGGACATACATATTGTCTTTGGCATCAAATTCGAAATCGAGCCAGGAACCGCGGTAAGGAATGACACGGGCGGCGAACAGGTATTTACCCGATGCATGAGTTTTACCTCCGTCGTGATCGAAGAACACGCCGGGGCTTCTGTGCATTTGCGATACGATAACGCGCTCGGTGCCGTTTACGATGAACGTGCCGTTGTCGGTCATGAGCGGCATGTCGACCATGTATACGTCTTGCTCTTTGATATCGCGGATGGAGCGGAGACCGGAATCTTCATCAACATCGAATACCGAAAGGCGCATGGTAACGCGCAAAGGCGCAGCAAAGGTCATGCCGCGTTGCTGACATTCATCCGTGTCGTATTTGGGTTCTTCGAGTTCGTACTTAACGTAGTCGATCTCGGCTTTGTCCGCGAAATCCTTGATCGGGAATACTTCCGTCAGGACCTTGTGCAGACCTTGCATTTTGCGGACTTCGGCATCGATGTCCGTTTGCAGGAATTGTTCGTACGAGTCGCGTTGCACCTCGATCAGGTTTGGCATTTCCGCCACTTCGCGGATTTTACCGAAGGAACGGCGGATACGCTTGCGGCCCGTGAACGAGTTTACATCGTTGGCGGAACGTACAGGCGGTTTCGCCATACGTTTTGCCTTTTTCTTCAAGGGAGTATCTGCTGCTTTGCCGGATTTGGAGGATTTTGCGCTCATTTTTTTTCACAACCTTTGTAAAAGCATCAAAAACAGGAACATCCGCGTTCCCCCATGCTCTGGAGGGGAAGCGGATTAAATCATTGATAGACTAACAAAATTTCGGTTTTATAACCGTCACCATTGCCTACGAATCTTTCGCGTGAACAGGGTTATGGCGGATACATTAAGTATTGTCAAGCGCATCCCCCAAAAAAGTTCCATCCCCTGGCGAGGGGATGGAATATAGATTTCTCGGCCTTTCCGCTAAGGGGCGGTCGGACCGTATCGAAATTACTTGATTTCGACTTTACCGCCGGCAGCTTCGATCTGCGCTTTGATTTTGTCGGCTTCTTCTTTTTTGACATCAACTTTGATGTCTTTCGGAGCGCCTTCAACGAGGTCTTTGGCTTCTTTCAAGCCAAGGCCCGTGATGGCACGAACTTCTTTGATCACGTTGATCTTGTTCGCGCCGCCGTCTTTCAAGACAACCGTAAATTCGGTTTTCTCTTCAGCAGCAGGACCGGCAGCAGCAGCACCAGGTGCAGCAGCTACAGCGGCGGTTACGCCCCATTTTTCTTCGAGCAGTTTGGACAGTTCAACCGCTTCGATTACGGTCAGAACGGACAGGTCATCTACGATTTTTGCAAGATTTGCAGCCATTTTAGTTTCTCCTTAGTTTTAATATCAGTTCAATTGTTGTTGATAGTGATTATTCAGCAGGTGCGGCTTCGGGAGCAGCAGGTGCTGCCTCTTCGGCTTTCGGAGCCGGAGCTCCACCTTCTTTTTCTCCATACGCTTTCGTAACGCCAACCAATTGGGAAGCCGGTGCTTGAAGCAGGCCAACCAGTTTGGAGCGGATTTCGTCCATCGTTGGGAGTTTGGAGAAGGCATCGACTTGCGCCGCGTCCATCACCATGTCGCCGAACTTACCTGCGATGATGACGAGTTTGTCATTTTTCTTGGCAAATTCTGCGATAACTTTTGCAGTTGCAGGACCGTCGGTTCCAGTTACGTAGCCGACAGGGCCTTTCATTTGATCAACCATTGTCTCGTAAGGCGTGCCTTTGGCAGCGATACGGGCCAATGTGTTTTTAGCAACGCGGTAATCAACGCCGGCCGCACGTGTTGCCACGCGAAGGTCATTCGTCAATTTTGCGTTCAGTCCTTTGTTTTGAGTCAGCAGAAGAATTTCGGCTTTGCCGAATTTTTCCTGCATGATCGTCACTTCGGACTCTTTTTTCTGTTTGGTCATTGCCATAGTTATTTTTCCTTCAAATAAAAAAAGATGGCCTTTTGAGCCATCCCGTACAAAACCTTGAATGTATAAAAAACGTATGCGCGCCGCAGAGCGGTCTGAATTTCGTTTTTCACCATCTGTGCTGGATTTTTAAGTCTTGCGACCCCGGCAGTCTTGGACAGGAAAGTTGGGGCTTTAAACCATACCGCCCTGCCCGCCGTCAAGGGAAATCCTAGGCCACTTCGAGGGTATAATTGCCCAACATCCGTTGTTTGCAGGCCCGATAACGGGCTAAATTCACGGTATCTGCCACCAAAACATTGCCTTTTTCATCGGGAATAAAAGTGGTTTCGCCCTCTCTTTCCCCCTTGGTCGCTACTAGGACCCTGCCCCTTTTATACGTATATATGTCGGGTTCCTCGATAGCGGCGATAACGTTGAAATCATGGAAGGCCGACAAACCATCATGTTCGAAACTGCTTTTGGCGTAGGCATCCATCATGTTGGCAACATTCGCCCCCTTCTCTCCGCCCGTTGCGCGAAGCCACTGCGACAGCAAAGGATCGTGCAGGGTTTGGGTGGTAATGTTCATAGGTATGGTGACGATGTCTTCAAAAAGCGTGTAGACGATCTTGGCCGCGTCCGGATCACAGTGAGTATTGAATTCCGCATAAGGCGTAATATTCCCTACCGGCAGATTATCGGATTTACGAAAGCCGCCGCCCATAATGTAAACACGCCCCACGCGTTTGGGCAGCTGTAAATCCAGCAATGTCGCCTTGGCAATATTTGTCAGCGGGCCGATAGCTGCCGTAACGATGCTCTTGCGTGAAGAGCGTAGCGTTTCTTCGATCAGATAATCATGCGCAGAGTCCAGAAGCGGCGCAGGACCCAGCGCGGGATATTTCAAACCATGCAAACCATCTTCGCCATGAATGTGGTCGGCTAGTAATGGCTTGCCTTGTTTGTAAAGAGGACGATCGGAACCGACATAAACAGGAACATCTTCACGCCCTACAAGCGCGCAGATGGCGCGAGCGTTTTGTTGTGTAGCGAGCGGGCTGACATTGCCGCCTATGGACATGATACCGCGCACGTTGATGTGCGGCGATTTGAGTGCGGCGATCATTGCAACAGCGTCATCGCATCCCGGATCGGTATCCATGACAAGCTGCAGAGGATTCTGTGTACCAAAACGTTTACCTATAAGATATTCAACTTCAGAGCGTTTCCTCGACATTTGAACCCTATCCTATGTGCCCGACCCCGCGATGCCATGCGGCAGGAACGGGGTACCATTTAACATATGGTCATAAAAAGCCTCCGGGCTATCTATGTCAACCAACTTACGATTATGTACAACCAAAAAACATGTTTCGATGTTCTTAAGGAGCGCTTGAGAACATGGAGGGCGTGCACGAGCAGCCCATTTTTTCCAATCTGATCTGCACGTCCTGTTTACCCCTTAAATGCAACCGCCCCTCTTTTAACGGAGGGGCGAGATGCTTGTTACTTTGGTCCGAAGCGATTAAGCGGCTTTGGACAGATCGATTTTGAGGCCCGGGCCCATCGTCGAAGAAAGCGTTACTTTCTTCATGTAGGTGCCTTTGGCGCCCGCGGGTTTGGCTTTTTGGATTGCATCGATGATGAAGGCTACGTTCTGCACGAGCTTTTTCTCATCGAAGGAGGCTTTGCCTACGCCTGCTTGAATGATACCGGCTTTTTCAGCGCGGAATTCAATCGAGCCTGCTTTGGCTTCCGTAACGGCCTTTTTAACATCAGGCGTAACGGTGCCCAGTTTTGGGTTCGGCATCATGCCTTTGGGACCCAGAACTTTTGCAACCTGACCAACCAAGCCCATCATGTCGGGCGTGGCGATAACGCGGTCGAAGTCGATCTTGCCGGACTTGATCTGTTCGATCAGGTCTTCGGCGCCGACGATGTCAGCACCGGCCGCTTTCGCTTCGGCTTGCTTCGCAGCATCCTTGGCGATAACAGCAACGCGGACTTTAGCGCCCGTGCCATTCGGCAGGGAGATAACGCCGCGAACCTGTTGGTCAGCGTGTTTCGGATCAATGCCAAGATTGAACGCGATGTCGATGGATTCATCGAATTTGCGTTCTTTCGAGCATTCTTTCAAAAGCTTTACGGCTTCTTCGATCGAGTACGCTTTGGTTTTATCAACCTTGGCAGCAATCGCTTTGTTCTTTTTTGTGCTAGAAACCATGATTAACCCTCCACCACTTCGATGCCCATAGAACGTGCGGAACCTTCCATGATGCGTGTCGCACCATCTAGGTCTTTTGCGTTCATATCGACGATTTTGTCTTTTGCGAGTTCGCGCAATTGCGATTTACGTACCGTTGCCACCGGTTCGCCTTTGCCCGGTGTTTTCGAACCGGCCGTGAGCTTCGTGAGCTTTTTGATGTAGTACGTGTTGGGCGCTTTTTTCGTGATGAATTCGAAGGAGCGGTCTTTGAACACGGTGATGACGACAGGTGTCGGCATTCCGGGTTCGGACTTTTCCGTGCGGGCGTTAAACGCCTTGCAGAATTCCATGATGTTTACTCCGTGCTGACCCAATGCTGGACCGATCGGCGGAGACGGGTTGGCTTTTCCAGCCGGGATGATCAGGTTGATAAAACCTGTTATTTCTTTTGCCATTGTATCCTCGTATCAAATAGCGGTTAAACGAGGTTTGTAGTGCGGCTCGGAACATGGACTTATATGTCCGAAAGCCTCCTACAATCCTTTTAGTGGAGGGACAATTAAGGGTTTCTAGGCTGTTTTGCAAGCAAAATCGGCACCATGGGGCCATCCGCAACCGCAGATTTCTGTCGTTTCTTGACCAAAAAAACCCCGCGTGCACAGCGGGGTTTTTATTAAAGAGGATTTTCGTACTACGCGGCCTTGTTTTTGGGCGTTACGCGGATGATATCCGTCGTCGCGGCGTTGGAGCCGTACAATTGCGGCTGCACATAAAAGGGTTCGCGCTTTTCGGTATTCGCAGCGGATTTTTTTACGGATGGGATTGTCTGGTTGTTCATGGCGTCCTCATTTTGTAACCGAGGAGTCAGAGGGTAAAATAAACTGCGCCTACATACCAGAAAATCATGTGCTGCACGCGCTCGCAACAACGCACACGCACAATAAAAACCCCGCAGATTTCGCGGGGTTTTTTGTTTTCTCTGACGAAAGATTTTTTAGTTTTTTTCGACTTGACTGTACTCCAGTTCGACGGGCGTTGCGCGACCGAAGATCGAAACGGAAACTTTCAGGCGGCCTTTTTCTTCATCCACTTCTTCAACCGTACCGTTGAAGGACGCAAACGGACCTTCGGAAACTTTGACTTCTTCGCCGATTTCGAACGAGATGAGCGATTTTGGACGTTCAACGCCTTCTTGCAGTTGTTGCAGCAAGCGCGTGGCTTCTTTTTCCGAGATAGGCGATGGTTTGTTGGCGGCGCCGAGGAAGCCCGTTACTTTCGGCGTATCCTTAATCATGTGCCAAACATCATCGTTCATATCCAGTTTCGCCAGAACGTAACCGGGGAACACTTTGCGTTCGGTGCTGACTTTTTGGCCGCGTTTGACTTCTACAACATCTTCCTTGGGAACGATGATGTCCTCAACCTTATCGGCGAGGCCTTTTTTCTTGGCTTTGTCCTTAATGGCTTCGGCCACCTTGTTTTCAAAACCGGAGTAAACGTGCAGTACATACCAGCGCATTGCCATGGTGAAATTCCTTATTTAAAAATTTAAATGCCGATGCCCAGAACGAGGCTGACCAGATAGGCCAGAACCTGATCCGACAAATACAAAAAGATCGATGCGAGCGTCACCATGATGAATACGGCTATGGTGCTTGCGATCGTTTCTTTGCGCGAAGGCCAAGTTACTTTTTGCGCTTCTTGTTTTACTTCGCGGAAATATTGAAATGGTCCTGCTTTGGACAGTACTGTTACCTTTGGGTTTTTCTTCGTCTTCACCTGCTTTGCTTCGTAAAGCGTTGAGCCGAAGAATGTTGTTAAGTTTTCTCCAGCGATTCGTAAGCCCGGGGGCTTTATGAAGTTTCGAAGATACTGGGAGTGGGGCTTATGTAGCCCATGCCCCGCCTTAAATCAACGAGTTTTTGGAGATTTTTAGTTTTTTTGGGCCAGGGATTCCGCCAAAAGGAACGCCTGAACAAGACTTTGAGGGTTGGCAACCCCCTGCCCCGCTATACTGAGCGCGGTGCCGTGGTCGGGCGAGGTGCGGATAATGGGCAAACCGAGTGTCACGTTGACCCCACCGTGAAAGTCGAGTGTTTTAAGCGGTATCAGCGCCTGATCGTGATACATACACAGCGCGACGTCATAGGTTTTTCGCCTATCGGCATGGAACAAGGTATCACCGGAATATGGACCGGAGATTCTGAGTCCTTCCGCCTTCAGGCGTTCAATGGCAGGAGCAATAATATCGATTTCCTCAGTACCGAAAGCGCCTTCTTCCCCCGCATGCGGGTTAAGGCCCGCCACCGCGATGCGCGGATGATCCAGCGCCACATTTATCGTTCGGGCGGTGGCGCAAATCAAATCTCCCGTGATGGTATGCGAAACGTCTTTGAGCGGCATGTGAATGGTAAGCGGCACAACGCGAAGGCCTTTCGCGGCCAGCATCATGACGGGCGCGGTTTTACTGTGTGTTAAATGCGCGAGGTATTCGGTATGGCCCGCGAAATAAAACAGGCCACTTTTTTTTAAGATGGATTTATGGATGGGATTGGTGACGATGGCCGACGCTTCGCCCCTCTCGCAAAACGCCACGGCGCGGCGGATGCTTTCCAGCACGGCAGGCGCGTTCGCGGAGTCAAGCACGCCGGGGGTTGCTTTTGCATTCAAAGCAAGCGGCAAGACAGGCAAGAAATCTTTGAAAACTTCTATCGCCTGCGCGGGAGATGTTATCGGTTGTGCGCCGTCATAGAGCGCAGGGTCGCCAATCACGAAAAATGTTGGCAAGTTCCAATTGTTTCGGCCTTCCCAAGCCTTGAGCGTAATCTCCGGCGCAATCCCGGCGGGATCTCCCATGGTCAGCGCCAGCGGCAACATTCGGCAATCTCCTTTAATACTGAATTCAGGAATCCCTATCCGACAAAGGGCGGACAGATCAACATTTAAAAGTCGATCTATTGATCTTCGGAGGGTGGAACGCGCGGGACCCTTGGGATTGTAAGGGATTCAAAGACCTCGTGCACCGAGCCCGACCAGTGGATTAGGTCGATTTCAATGGTCTCTTTTTCCACGCGGATCAGGTTATAGCCGTTGGCCTGAGAACGGAGCCGCGTCGAAGTGGCGGAGGATGCGCCGACCATCACAGGGCCTTTTATTTCTTCGTGCGCCAATACGGCGGCATGATGGATATGGCCCGTCAAAACCACATCGACCGTATTGTGTTCCAGCACCCGCAAAAGATCGGTCGAGCCCCAGACGATGGTGTCGATCGGCGCGCCCGTCAATGTGAGCAAAGGATGGTGGCAGACGAGAATGCGCGCCTTTTCCACGGGTGCGTATCTGAACTGGTTATATACGAATTGGATTTGATCTTGAGAGACCATGCCGTTCGCCCAGTTCCAGTGAGGCAGGACAGGACGCGCTGTGTTGATACCGACAAGAAAGCCCGTATCATCTTCATACACCGTGTCCTGCAATGGGGCGATGCGTTCACGGTAATTTTTCATTGGGTCGAAAAAACGTTGCATCAAATCAAAGCGTGGAATGTCGTGGTTGCCCGGCACGGTGAACACGGGCGCGGAAATGCGGGAGATGAATTCCGCCGCCTGTTTGAATTCGGCAAGGCTGCCCGTTTGCGTGAAATCGCCGCTCAACACAACCAAATCGGGTTTTTGCCGTTCGATTTCATGAAAAAAGGATTCAACCATTTGGGCATTGGCCTTTCCGAAATGCAGATCGGATGCGTGGAGGATCTTGCTCATATTTTCCTCAGGCGGTCTTCATGTTCAAACGCAGGACGGAAATGCTCTGGCGCTTCACGGAAAAGTGCAGCGGGGTTTTCATTTCCACGGGTCCTCCGTCCAGCGAGATCAGTATTTTTCTGTATTTCGTGTTCACGATCAATTCCTCCGCCTCAAAGGATAGAATGCTTTCATTGTCCTGCCAATTGCCTTGCCACATGGAAAAGGCGATTTTCAGACCATCGAGCACGCTTTGCGACGCGGCGGAGTATACGGCGAGTTTTCCGTCTTTTAGCGATTCGCGCAAAAAACACCCCGCCATAGGATCGCCGCCGTTGTGGACAAAGCGCTTGTTGGAAACGATCAGCGCGGTGGTTTCGAGGGGGAACGGTTCATCCGTTTCTTTGGATTGAAGATACAGCGTTTCTTTAATTTCGCCAGACATGCCGCGTTTGATGGCGGAAAGGAATTTCGTCAATCCCGCGAGTGATGTTTCCTCACGCAACTCTTCGCGCGCTACGGAACTTTCGGGAACGAAACCGATCACGGCGGAGCACAGGAACATTTTACCGTTCACCATGCCGACATCTATTTTATCGATCTGCACATCATCAAACGCCGAAAGCGTTTGTTCGAAGGTTGGGTATGAACCCAAATCCTGCGCCAGCAAATTCATGGTGCCAAGCGGTAGCACGCCGAAGGGAATCCCCCGCGGGCCCAAAATCTGCGCGGCGCACGCGGCGGTGCCGTCGCCCCCGCCGATCAGTAGCGGATTTTTGTTGGTGATTTTTTCGAGCGTGTTCGTCAAATCTCCGCTTTCGATGAGCGCAAGATCGCCTATCCGTTCACCCAAAGCTTCCTTGAGCAGCATGGAGACTTTCTCTTCCCCCAGCCGCAAAACGGAACCGCCCGATTTATTGATAAAAACATCTATTTTGTTTATATATATAAGTCCTTATCGGAAATAAACGCGCGGCGCCACCTTGCCGTTCCCCTTAAGTATAAGTAAGATATTGCGAATTGGAGGGATTTCGTGTTTTCTTGTCACTATGAATATAAACGTATCAAAATATGCACGCCTCCGCCGCCGCGATGATCGACGTATCACCGCGTCCCGTGGCGTTTAGCCCTGCGTTTAACCAAGAAACTTTCCATTAAGGCAGTGTAACCGACAGACCAACGTGTGACGCGAGAAAGATCAGACACAAGCGCGGTATTACGCATGACCAAATTTATAAAAGAAAGACATTATGAACGCTCAAGATAATACCAAACAGGAAAACAAAAAAGTCGTCCTCGCCTATTCGGGCGGTCTCGACACATCCGTCATTTTGAAATGGCTGCTCGAGCAGGGCTATGAAGTCATCTGCTATATGGCCGATGTCGGACAAAAAGAAGATATGGAAGCCGCTAAGAAAAAGGCTCTCGATATCGGAGCCTCCAAAATATTCATTGAAGATTTGAAAAAAGAATTCATTACGGATTACATCTTCCCCGCTTTCTCCGCGGGCGTGATTTACGAGCGCAGATATCTGCTCGGCACGTCTCTGGCACGTCCCATCACGGCGAAAAGACAAATCGAAATCGCCCAGCGTGAAGGCGCGGCCTATGTGGCGCACGGATGCACGGGCAAAGGCAATGATCAAGTGCGTTTCGAGCTGACCTACTATGCGCTTCAGCCCGACATCAAAGTCATTTCCCCTTGGAAGATGCCGGAATTCCTCGCCCGTTTCAGGGGCCGTTCCGACATGATCCAGTATTCCGAACAGCACGGCATTCCGATCAAGGCATCCCGCGCGAAACCGTATTCTGAAGATGAAAATCTTCTGCATATCAGTCACGAGGCCGGAATTTTGGAAGACCCTAACGCGATCACAGAAGAAAGCGTCTATTCCCACACCGCGCCGATTTTGGAAACGCCGGACAAACCCGATTTCATCAAGATCGATTTTGAAAAAGGCATTCCGGTGAAAGTGCATGACATGGAAAGCGGCAAATCGGCCACCGATCCGCTGGAGATGTTCACGCTACTCAACCAACTCGGCCACAAGCACTGTATCGGCCGTCTTGACATGGTGGAAAACCGTTTTGTAGGCATCAAATCGCGCGGCGTATATGAATCTCCCGGCGGTCAGATTTTGTGGAACGCGCACACAGACCTTGAATCCATCACAATGGACCGCGAGGTTCTGCATTTGAAAAACATGCTGTCGGATAAGCTTTCTACGCTCATTTACAACGGTTTCTGGTTCTCACCGGAAAAAGAAATGATCATGGCCGCCATAGACCAAAGCCAGAAAACGGTGCAAGGCACGGTTACGGTGCAATTGTTTAAAGGCAGCGCCTATCCTGTTGCGCGTACCTCGCCCCTCTCGCTCTACGATCCAGAACTTTCTTCCATGGATGTCGCGGGCGGATATGACCAGCAGGATGCGGGCGGTTTCATCCGTATCAACGCCATTCGTTTGAAGGCCTACACGGCGGTCAAAAACAAGCTCACCAAGATGAGCGGCGGCAAGGCAAAACATGACAAAGCAGCCTGATAAGAGCGCAAATACGATGTGGGGCGGGCGGTTTGATTCCGCCCCCTCCAATATCATGAATGAAATCAATTCATCCATAGGTGTGGATCAGCGTTTGTATCGACAGGATATCGCGGGATCCATCGCGCACGCACGCATGCTCGGCAAAACGGGCATTCTAAAATCGGACGAGAGTGCGGCTTTGATAAAGGGGCTCGAAGGAATCCTCGCCGACATCGAAAACGGTAAGATTGAATTCCGCGCGGACCTTGAAGATATTCATATGAATATAGAATATATACTTATCAAACGTATTGGTCCCTTGGGTGGAAAGTTGCACACAGCAAGATCACGCAACGATCAAGTGGCGACGGATTTCCGCTTGTGGCTGCGCGATGCCATTACCAACATCGTCGGGGAGATTGAAACACTGCGCGGGACTTTGTCCGCCAAATCCAAAGAACATGACAAAACAGTTATGGCGGGGTTCACACATCTGCAATCAGCCCAGCCTGTAACCTTTGGCAAACATCTCGATGCCTATGTGCAGATGCTGTCCCGCGATGTCGGCAGGTTCAATGACACCCAAACGCGTATGAATGAATGTCCGCTTGGCGCCGGCGCACTTGCGGGCACGCAATTCCCCATCGACCGCGCCATGACCTCAAAAGAATTGGGATTTGATCGTCCCGTTTCCAACACGATGGATGCGGTGGGCAGCCGCGATTTCGCGCTGGAGTTTTTATCTTCGGCTAGCATCTGCATGGTGCATTTATCGCGTCTTGCGGAAGAACTCATTCTCTGGTCCACGACGCAATTCGGCTATGTGCGTTTGTCGGATGATTTTACCAGCGGCTCTTCCATTATGCCGCAAAAGAAAAATCCCGATGCAGCGGAACTCGTGCGTGGCAAATCAGCACGCGTGATCGGCACGAACACGCAGATGCTTACGCTGATGAAGGCGTTGCCGCTCACCTACAACAAGGATATGCAAGAAGATAAAGAGGCGGTATTCGATGCGTTCGATACAGTTATCCTCTGCCTGCGCGCCATGTACGGCATGATCGCAGGGATGAAAGTGAATGAAGCGCGTATGAAGGAAGACGCCATCAGCGGATATTCTACCGCCACGCGTCTTGCCGATTGGCTGGTCATGAATTTGAATATACCGTTCCGTGAAGCGCACCACATCACGGGCAGAATCGTAAAAATAGCCGAAGGCAAAAACCTGCGGCTGGATCAGCTTTCGATGGATGATTACCGGTCCGTGGAGCCCCGTATCAAAGACGAAATCCTGAAAATCGTAGGTATTTAGCCTCCGAAATGGTTAATTTTATTACCAATTGGGGGGTTATTTGATTTTAATGTATTTGTCAGAACTTTATGATTATCTTTTTGCCATGGGAATTCGGATCAAAGAATCACAGCTCTACCATGGCGCCGCAACGATCTTCACCGTTGTCGCGATGGCGACGGGTGTTGAGGCTATCTAGGATTTTGCCAAGCACGACATCATCGAAGGCGTCTTTACCGCATGGGGGAGCCTGCTTTTGGCCTTTAGCGGAGCGTCCCTCCACCTCGCAGGGCGCAGGGAAGAAAGAACCACCCAGGCCAGAGCTGCGGCAAAAGCCGACAACACATTCATTCTGAACCGTTAATCAGAACTTCACCAAAACCCCCGCGTAGAAACTGCGCCCCTCCCCCGGATAAAAGACGTTTGTGCCCGCGGTACGTGCGTCGGTGACGGCGCTGAAAGCGGATATGTTTTCCTCATACATCAGGTTGCGCGCATCGAAAAACAGCTTGATGTTTTCCTGCACATCCTTGTTGTAGGTGAGCAGCAACGCCTGCATCGCAAACGCAGCCGTAATTAGCAGCATC
The DNA here is from genome assembly GCA_040381535.1 of Micavibrio sp. Lineage (GTDB taxonomy): Bacteria > Pseudomonadota > Alphaproteobacteria > Micavibrionales > Micavibrionaceae > Micavibrio_A. The sequence continues at coordinate 15,957 of JBEIHF010000030.1, forward strand.
AAACATGCCGACAGAATATTGCGCGGGTTGCGATAAGCGAATTTCATGGAAGCTTTATACTGCTCCTTTGACACAAGAGACAATAGACGTTGAACAATAATTTAGGGAAAATGATTTTATTAAATGGCAGGGGCAGCAGGGCTCGAACCTGCGGCCTGCGGTTTTGGAGACCGCCGCTCTACCAACTGAGCTATACCCCGAAGGCCTAGGGGGTGTTTTACCCAAAACGGGCGGGTTTTACCAGCGCAAATTAAGGCACGGATCAGGCAACCCTTAAAGCACGGCCGCGTGCCTTCGGTTCCGTGCTTCCCTCAACGCTGTTAAAGCTGTTACGGGCAAGGACGTCCTGTAGGATACACCTTTGCTTGGCGTCCATATCGGGGGAGATCAGTTCAAACCCCATGATGACCTTGCGGCGGTCCAGTATCACGAGCCCTTTGGACAAGAAGGCCTTTTCCAACGCCTTCTTTTCGGCAATCAGGCCTTCTACGTCACCATGGCGCAATTCCAGTTCAAGAATACGCATCAATGGCGTCTGGTTTTTCCCGTCAATCGTGCGCATGCGTCCCGTTTGGAAAGAATATTCAACCTCTGCGTCCGCTGTGTCGATATCCATTTTACGTTTTTTAAAATGCGCACGGAATTGCGGCAGCAGTTCCTTATCAAAGAAGCGTTCCACACGTTCGCGCACGGGTTGTAAAATTGCCTGATCCCAAAACACAGAAAGGCTGGGTCGTGCATTCGCCTTGAAACGCAATTCATTGCGCCAGACAATTTCGTCGGCATCGGGCGCCACTTCACGATTGTGCGTGTCGAGCGGAGTCTTTAAATCATGTTTAAAAGAATCGCCCTTGGGCTTGATACGATATTCGATGCCTTCGCGCAACAGGCGGTAATTTTTGGTATCAAAATAAACGGCGTCGTCTTCTTGTTCGCGTTTCAGAACGCCGCCGCGTTTTTCTAGCCATTTTTCGATTTCGGCAAACAGTTTAGGCGTTGCCACATATTGGATTTCTGGTTCTTCGTTGATGTCGATCTTAATGCGTTTGCGCACCATTTATTCTCTCTCACCCCTAGCATTTAATATGCCTAATTTAATGATCGTCAAAGGGGCGCTGCGGCGCAATAAAATCGGAGGTGCGTGACATAATTACCCACAAGCAAAAAGGCCGGATTTCTCCGGCCTTCCTTAATTCTTAAGTTACTGAGGATTACTCAATAATTTTAGCGACGACGCCTGCTCCGACGGTGCGGCCGCCTTCGCGGATAGCGAAGCGAAGACCTTGGTCCATCGCGATAGGCGCGATGAGCTTAACGGTCATCTTCACGTTATCACCAGGCATAACCATCTCGGTACCGCTTGGCAGCTCGCATTCACCCGTA
>JBEIHF010000031.1:0-17143 GCA_040381535.1 Micavibrio sp.
AGAGTTGGTGCGGGTGGCCGGAATCGAACCGGCACTCCTTGCGGAACCAGATTTTGAGTCTGATTTCATTGGCGCACCTTTTTGATTTAATTGGATAATTTCTTATACCACTCAAAAGTGTGTAAGGAAATGTGTAAGTTTTTAAATCACACCCCTCCTTCTGGCATTTGGTTACCATTTTTTGGGTAATAAATTACGTGAGATAAAAAGCACAACCTGGCTGAAACGCCGTCATTACAGCCCCAATAGAACCGAAATGACAGAATAGATAAAATTTTATCTATTCTTAAAATGATCTTAAAGCGCCTCCGCTATATTGAGTTGATCAAAATTACGGAGGCAAGATGGTAGATCAACCACCCAATTTAAATGAACAGTTTTCAGAGGCCGTAGAACCCGTTACGCCAGAAGAGCTGGCCCTACTGGAACCGAAATACAATATCAGCCATCCGGGCTCGGGCGTTAATGCTTCAGTCTCTGGGGACGGTAACATCATAACAATTGGCTCCCTCGGCAACGGAAGGGATGGCGATCCGCTTGTGGGAGTAAGCATTCATTATAATCGCGCTGAAGGCACTATCACGACTTTCAACTATCAAGTGATCAATCAGAATCTATTGGAGGGCTACGATGGCCGTTCAACGATTTTCCGTCCAGAATTCACAGAGGGTGGCGCGCAAAGCAACCTCGGACTCACCGGCTCGCAGTATGACGCGATCAAAGCGGCGCCTCCCGGCGGCCCGCTTGACGAAACTGGGTTCAGCGAAGTATCAAGTGAGGACACCATGTTCTTAATGGAGATCTACGATACGGGCCGTGTCTCGCAAGGGGCTGTTGTAGTCCAGCATGTGGACGATAAGTCCGGTGAGATGACGCTTATCACTTTGAGCGCGAATGCTGTGCAAGTTTCCAAGGTTGGCATGGATGATATGCAGGTATCAACGACTGGCCCTGTCGATATAAGCAGCGCCTTCGACGATCGCGATTTCCGTGCCCAGCCTGCGCCTGCCGCCCGCGGTCCCGGAATGGGCAATTAGGCACCGGCTATTCGATAGTCGACAAAGGGGACTTTCGCGACACTGAACACGGCCGTGACCCGACAACGAACCGCTGCCCGACACGAATGGTGCAGGCGGAGCGGTCGCTCCGTAATTGAAGAAGAGTTGGTGCGGGTGGCCGGAATCGAACCGGCACTCCTTGCGGAACCAGATTTTGAGTCTGGCGCGTCTACCAATTTCACCACACCCGCTAAAATTGTGTATGGAAGGGGATAGATACCCCTTCCATTACAATATAGGCCCATAAAAATCTATGAGAAAATCCGCGCAAAGTTAGGTATCATGGCCTTATGAAAGATTTGGCCCTGAAACTGCTAACCCCCACCTACCGCGCCCTTATGGTTTTTGGGGGAATTTCGGCTCTGTCGCTGGTCATGGCCTTTGCCGCCCAATTCAGCGGACTGGCCCCTTGCGTCCTGTGTATTTACCAAAGATGGCCCTATGTGGCGGTTATCCTGCTGTCCGCGTTCGGCATTTTCGGGCATCACAAATACCCCAAAGCGCCCGCTATCGCGCTCACCCTCACGCCAATCATATTCCTCACAAACGCCTTGTTCGCGTTCTATCACACAGGCGTTGAACGCCATTGGTGGAAATCGTTTCTGGAAGGATGCTCCATCCCCGACATGAAAGGGAATATCACGGATGTATTGGCCCAGATTCAGGCCGCGCCCATTGTACGTTGTGACGAGATTCCATGGACAGATCCCGTGCTCGGGCTGTCTATGGCGAATTATAATGTAGCGCTGTGTTTGGTTCTGGCAAGCGCCGCGCTTTGGGCGCTCGCCAAAAACAAGGGCGTTAAGTAACGATTACGCGCCGAGCATCATAGCGTAACCCTGAATACCCATGATCAGCATGGCGTAAAACAGGAAAAAGCCGATAGACTCTTTTAACGTACGTTTCTTTTTGAAATTGAACATCTCGTTGAACATATAAGACTCCACTTTGCTTGAATTATGGGCAAGAAATACACGCTAGAGTGGCGGAAAGTCAAGGGTTTCCGTGAGATTTTAGCTAATAATCATAAATCGTTCAGTTTTGTCTTTCATAATCAAAGGCCATGCCCGATTTCATCGCGTGCCTACATGCGACCGCGATCTCCGTATTTCTCTAGGCCGCTTGGCAAAAAGGCCTTTCTGTAAAACTGTTACAGGGGATCATCGGTTTTACATCTATGGGCACCAGTATCATGTCGCCGTTCGTGATATTCGTCTATCTGTCAGATAAATTCTAGAAGGTGTTGTGTCTATAAAGTTATCCATTTAACTCTCCCATATTTTTTGATTGATAAAAGGGTATCCCTTCTTTGGAAATATGTCTCAATAAAGCGGTTTGTAATCCAAAAAAAACGGGCGGCTTTTTTAAAGCCGCCCAGTACAGGGAGAGTAATCTCTCGAGTCCAGTATCACATATCCGGTCTTTAAAACGCAAATTTGTCGCCAAATACATGGAATAAACGCATAAAAATCGGGCTGGATTGCTCCCGCCCGACTTAGTTATTCTTCAAGTTTTCTGCTCGTTACTTCGTTTTAATCGTCGTCAGCAAAGCAACCGGAATAAGACCGATCATTACGCTGGACGTATAGGCAAGGTAAACACCTACGCCAACTACGAGTACAGAGAACAAGTCGCTGGTCAGGTTACGGCCGGAGAGGATCAAACCACCCACCATAAGCGTAAGTACCGTACCAATCAGCGTGTAGATTTCGCCACCGCCAAAGAACGAGCCGGAACCATCAACAACACCGGCCATACCTAAGAAATGGACGAGCGTTGTAGAAATACCAACCATAATGGTCAAAGAGATGAAGTAAAATACTACAGCATCCCAAGTCGTTCTGTGGTGACCCACATCAAGTATCTTCCCAAACATAGCAAACCTCCTTTTGTTCAACGTTGTTATTTTTGGGTAGTCTTTAGATTACTGAACCGCTTCCTCCTTCTTCCGAATCAAGTTCGCTGTCCCAGTAAAGAAAGTCACCCCAGCTTTTGTGCAGAAAGTTCGGGGGGAACTTTCGTCCTTTATCCTGTAATTCGTACACCGTCGGTTGTTCCGGCTCTTCTATCGGGTACATCTTGCATTCGCGGGGCAGTTTATGCCCTTTGCGCGTATTGCAAGTCCGACAGGCCGTGACGATGTTCGTCCAGGAAGTCCTGCCTCCGCATGATTTCGGTATAACGTGGTCGAAAGTAAGTTCACTCGTTTTTTCTTTCGACCCGCAATACTGGCAATGCCATTCATCACGCAGAAAAACATTAAATCTTGTAAACGCCGGTTTTCTAACCGTTGGTACATAATCTTTAAGTACCAAAACACTGGGCAGTTTGAATTCAAAACTAGGAGAGCGCACCACCCGATCATATTCGCTCACCACAGTGACCGAGTCCCGGAACATAGCCTTCACAGCCTCCTGCCACGACCACAATGATAAGGGGAAATAACTCAGTGGCCTAAAATCGGCATTCAGCACCAGGGCCGGACATTGTTCCAAAGTTCTCATAGTCTCCATATTTTCTCCTATGTCATAGCCCGAGAGGCTCCCGGGGGAGGCCTTCAGGCGAGAGGAAAATATGAAGGCCTCGCGCAACAATTTATAATATTATTATATCTCAAAATTCGCCCAATACCAACTAATGGCAGAGGGGAAATATTGCGTCGCAATATGGATATTGGAAAGTGTCAATCTACGCGCAAATACAGGCAGTTATGCAACGGGCATATTTGCTGCATATGCTTTAGTAACATCGCAGCAAAAGTGCAGAAGTCATTTAAAATACAGTGTTTTTTGAATTTTAGCTCAAATGCTATAAAAGCACGCGTGAAAAGAACGCGGCGCCAGCCTCTATACCGTCTTGGTCTATGCTGTGGGAGAGGCCTCTGGTGATGCCGCCACCCACTTCAAAGCCATTTGATTCGAGCACTTGCTTCGCCATATGGTACGCCGAGAGTGGAACAACCATATCGACGTCGCCATGGAACAAATGAACGGGAATTTTCTGAATTTTGTCGCCGCCCAGTCCCTCGCCGCCCACCAGCGCACCGGAGTAACCGAGCACACCCGCGATTTTGGGTACGCGGCGCGGACCGACATAGAGGCTCATCATCGTACCTTGTGAAAACCCTGCGAGCGCTAGTTTGTCTGGTGCGATGTTGTACTGCTTGAGCATGCCATCAATATAGGCATTCAAAACCGGCGCCGCCTCTTCCACGCCTTTCAACATAGATTCCGGCGTCCATTCCTGCAAAGAGAACCATTGAAAGCCCACGGGCGCCATGTCGCACGGAAACGGCGCGTCAGGTGAGACAAACACAGTGTCCGGCAACGCATGTTCCCAGTATCGCGCAAGACTGATCAGGTCAGCGCCGTTCGCGCCAAGGCCGTGGAGCAGGATTACCATGCTGGTGGGTGATTTGCCAGATTTGGGGCAATGTGTGTAGGTCTTCAGGGTCATAGTTAGTTTTAACGCGAAAACTTCTATAAATCCATGACTTAGGGGAACCAAAAGTCCGTTTTGCCATTAGTGTGACAATATTTAATGTGATTTAGCTATATGACTTTTAGGCCTATGAACCCCGCCCGCGCCCTTTTTCTCATTTTCGCGCTTATCCTGCCCTTCACGGCGGGCAGTCTTGCGCATGCGGAAGATCTGCAGATCAAGCCCGTCATCAATCGGGACCCCAACAAGATCCGCAAAGAAGCGGAAGAATCGATTGAGTCCAATCCGTATGAAAATTATCTGAGTTTTTCCTACGAAAACGACCGTATCGGCAGTGGTGAAGACAGTTTCTACACCAGCGGCGTAAGGATGACCTATTTCAACACCAATGTTGATCTGCCCGAAGTTTTCGAAGACGTGGCCTATGAAATTCCGGGTTTCGGTATCAACGACACCACAGCTACCTATTTCACACTAGGACAAAATCTTTATGTTCCTTCCAACATCAATTCCGCAGAGCCGCTGGAAGGCGATCGCCCCTATGCGGGCTGGCTGTATGGCTCCGTCGGTCTTACTACGCTGACTTCCAACCATATCGATGATGTAGAACTGACGCTCGGTGTTGTCGGCCCCGAAGCTTTGGGTGAACAAACACAAAAATTCATTCACACGCATGTGACGGGGTCACCCACGCCACGCGGGTGGAAAAACCAACTGGATACAGAACCCGGCGTGATTTTGTCATGGCAGCGCAGATGGCCCAGCGGCTTTAACGGTGAATGGGAAGTGGATTTCGGCGATCAATGGCGTCTGCGTGCCGAACCCAACGTCAATGTCAGTGTAGGAAATGTCTATAGCTATGGCGGTACAGGCCTGATGTTCACCTTCGGTCCCTATCAAAGTACACTGCAGGATACGCCCCCCCGCGTGAAGCCTGCCATGTCTGGCACGGGTTACTTCGATGTGCCCGATCAGGATTGGAGCTGGTACACGTTTGCAGGGGTTGATGGCCGTGCGGTTGCACGCAATATATTTTTGGATGGCAATTCCTTTGATGATGGCCCCGATGTCGATAAGAAATTCCTCGTCGGAGACGCTGTGGCAGGTGTGGCGTTCACACTCAATAATTACCGCCTTTCCTACACCGCCAACTACCGCACGAAGGAATTCGACGGTCAGCCCGACGATACATTTTTTGGTTCTTTAACGCTTACCTCGCGGTTTTAAATTTTAACACTTCCCCAAATTTGAAATTAACTTGTCGTTTGTGCAAGCATGAGGCATGAGTAGAGATGATGCGTATGAACGCGACTTCCTGCGTCGAAACGGAAGAACCGAAGAAAAAATTGACCGCGAATTAGAAACACGTGCGCATAACAAACTTCTGCAAAATTCTTTTTTCGGTGCCACTCTTTTCGGCGGGTTTGTTGCCGCTCTCAATACGCCCATTCACTTCATACAATCTGAAAATCTTATTGAATGGGTCGAAAATAGCGAATTCCTGCGTTACTTTGCCAACCACGTCAAAGGGGCGGGTCAGGCCATCATGTATACGCAAATGGCCACTATGCTACCCTCCATGCTGGTCAAGGAAAACGTGGAGAATAAGAGGAGCAATTCTACGGGGATTTTTACATCCGAACCGACGAAAGATTTTTCGGTTATTATGGGCATGAGCTGTATTCTTGGCGGCTATGCATGGGAGAAAGTGTCTCAGGTTACAAACGTCAATAATGTATTCGACACGCACGATATGGCATGGATCGCCGCTGGGGCCATCGCCACCATCGCTTGGAACAAAGCCTCGATGGCGTTTGCCAGACAAAAACATCCTCAAGTCTATGCAACCCCCATCGAACCACAGGCACCTCAGCCACCCGCGATGTAACGCCCTTTTCTTGTCCGATTCATGGTGATAGAATGTCGCCCAAGGAGACATTCGCATGCAATACGACATCATCCATATCGCCGGCAAACCCCATGTTCTCGTGCCCCTGCACGATTATACGCAAATGAAAAACGGCGCGGCGAACTCCACGCTTCCAGATGATGTTTTGGCGAAAATTGCTGTCGGCAGACAAAGCCCCATCAAAATCATCCGCAAACTTCGCGGTATGACGCAGGATGATCTAGCGAATGCCGCAGGATTGTCACGCCCTTACCTCACTGAAATTGAAACGGGCCGCAAGGAAGGATCAATCCGTTCCTTGAAATCGATTGCGAAAGCCTTGAATGTTCCTTTGGAAAAACTCGCTTAACGTTTAACCATAGAGCCAAGAGCACCGCGCAATATTGAAGTTGTGGCGTTTCGGACGGCCGCTTTGCCTGCTCTTCCTACCGCACCTTGTCTGCCCCTGCCAAAAAGAGTGTCTGCAAGTGCGCTTCCGATAGAATAAGTCAAAGACGTTAAAACAGATTTCGCCACTTTTGTTCCTAGCGCGTCCTTTGGCCGCCCCGTTGCTTTTGATGCGGTTTGTGCGGCTTCGGCTTGCTTGGTGGCTTTTTGCGCTTTGCCTTTGAGCGTTTCATAGGCGCTGTCGCGGTCTTGCGCGGCATCATACTTGGCGCCGACGCCATCTGCCTGCATCGCCATGCGGCGCGCATCGCCGGAACACGGGCCGACTTTGGATTCCGGCGGGCGGACGAGAATGCGACGCACCATGGAGGGCGCACCACCGCTTTCCAGCGAGGATATCAGCGCTTCGCCGATACCCAGATCGGAAATCACTTCCTCGACTTTAAAGGCAGGATTGGCACGATATGTCTGCGAAGCCTGCTTGATGAATTTCTGCTGCTGCGGGGTAAATGCGCGCAGCGCGTGCTGCACACGGTTGCCGAGCTGACCCAGAACGCTGTCCGGAATATCCTGCGGGTTCTGGGTAATAAAGTAAATTCCAACACCTTTGGAGCGGATCAGGCGCACAACCTGCTCAATCTTTTCCAGCAGGGATTTGGGTGCGTCGGTGAAGAGCAAATGTGCCTCATCGAAAAAGAACACCAGCTTGGGTTTCGGCAGATCGCCCGCTTCGGGTAATTCTTCAAACAATTCGGACAAAAGCCAGAGCAGGAACGTTGCGTATAAACGCGGAGATTGCATGAGCTTGTCGGTGGCGAGGATATTTACATATCCCTTACCATCCATGTCGGTGCGCATAAGGTCCGACAATTCCAGCGCGGGTTCGCCGAAAAACTTGTACGCGCCTTGTTCTTCAAGTTTTAGCAATTGTCTTTGGATGGTGGCGATGGATGGCTTGCTCACCTGTCCGTATTCCGCCGAAATTTCAGACGCGTTTTCGTGGATGGAATTAAGCAGTGCGCGCAGGTCTTTGAGGTCTATCAGGAGAAGGCCTTTTTCATCTGCATGACGGAATGCGATGTTCAAAACACCTTCCTGCGTTTCGTTGAGTTCCAGCATACGGGCGAGCAAAACAGGCCCGATCTCGGAAATCGTTGTGCGGACAGGATGCCCATTCTCCCCGAACAAATCCCAGAACGTGACGGAGAATGCCTACGGTTTGAAATCCGCGAAGCCGATTTGTTCATTGCGCTTGACAATGAAATCCTCGCCGCCTGATGGTTGGGCCATGCCGCCGAGATCGCCTTTCACATCGGCCATGAATACGGGAACGCCATTTTTGGCGAAGCCTTCAGCAAGCGATTGCAAGGTGATGGTTTTGCCGGTGCCAGTGGCGCCCGCTATCAAACCGTGGCGGTTCGCGTACTTTAAAGGAAAGGTTTGGCGAAACGAATTGTTGCCCGTTTCCGCGCCGATAAAAATATCAGACATATCCATGGAGAGGAATTATGCCTCAGTATCGACGTTGTTTCCAGCGGTCTCGGATTTGATGCTTTCGGAGACGAGGTAGTCGTACTTTGAACGCAACGCCTTGATGATCGTGACGTTGTAAACTTCCTGATTTTCAGAAGCGGTATATAGCTGGTTGAACAGCGCAGGGCCATTATTGTAGAAGCTCTCGAGGGATTGGCGTGAAGATGCGGACAGACCTATCCGCCCATAACCGGCGGTCAGGTTTTGAAATGCGGCGCGTCCTGCGCTCAATAGGCTCGAGGCATCCATAAGGGCATTATACCGCGTTAAAGGTTAATTTCGCAAGCCAAAGGTTAACAAAGCGACCGGTCATGGAGAATGGCGGGTATGGAAGAACGGGCCTTTTCCACAGCATCCAAGTCCAGTTCTGTACACGCGAAACCAGCGCTATCATTCTGTATTTCCTGTAATATTTCACCCCATGGGGATATAATCATGGAATGTCCGTAGGTGCGCTTGCCCCCGTCGTGGGTGCCTACCTGCGCGGCTGCCAGAACAAAGGCCCCGCTTTCGATGGCACGGGCCCTTAAGAGCACCTCCCAATGCGCCTGCCCCGTGGACATGGTAAAGGCGGCGGGGATAGTGATGATCTGAGCACCGTCCCTGGCAAGGCGTCTGTAGATATGCGGGAAGCGCAAGTCATAACAAACCGATAGACCGATTTTAAGCCCGTCCGCCTCGCCCATCACGATTTTATCACCAGCCTTGTTGGAATCGCTTTCGCGGTATTTATCGCCGTTGGGCAAATCTACATCGAACATATGCATTTTGTCGTACTTAGCTTTAATCGATCCGCCCTTGGAAAAAAGATAGGAACGGTTGAACAACTTGTCATCATCCGAACGCACGGACGCCAAAGATCCCAGAACAATGGTAACGCCGAGTTCTTTTGCTAGTATGGAAAAAAACGGTAAGGCAGGGTGATCCTCTTCCTTGTAAGACTGCGCCCATTTATCTTCTTGCTTGGCCGCCATGCGGCATGTGTTTTCAGGCGTTACAATGAGCGTCGCGCCTTCTTTCGCCGCAGCGCGTATTATGGCTTGCACGGCACGCAGGTTATCCTCGATCACGGGGCCTGCATTGGTCTGAATAACGGCGGCTTTGATTTTCATATGAGGAGCTTGTCCAACTCACCGTTTTCTTCGAGTGCGTAAAGATCATCGTACCCACCTACGGCTTTGCCCTTGATAAAAATTTGCGGGACGGTGCGGCGGCCTTCACTGCGGGCAACCAGATCGTCACGCGCCTTATCATCACCCGTTACGTCCACCTCGACATAATCGACATCCTTAACGTCCAAAAGCCGTTTGGCCTTGACGCAATAAGGGCAGGTTTTGATCGTGTAAATTTCAACGCTAGCCATGGTTTTTCTTCCTTCTAACTTTAAATATCATTATAGATAGTTATTATGCCAGAACAACTTATCAATACCGATGTGATTATCTCGGGCGCAGGCCCCGCAGGGCTTACTCTCTCGCTGCTTCTGGCGCGGACCGGATTTTCTGTTGTATTGATAGACCCCGAAGCGCCCAAAAATGACGACAAGCCCTCAGGCCGTACCGCCGCACTTTTGAATTCCTCGATCAATGTTTTGAAAACCGCGGACATTTGGGGAAAAGTGCAATTGATCGGCACGCCGCTCAAAATCATGAAAATTATCGATGACTCGGCTGGGATGGAAAATCAGATCGCCGTTTCATTCGAAGCATCCGATGTCGGGTTCGATGCATTCGGATACAACATCCCCAATTCCCAATTGAAAAATGCCTTGCTCGAAAAAGTCTGCTCCGTGAAAAACCTTACTCACCTCTGCCCTTCCAAACTTGCGGGCTATGAGATTAACGGTGCGCGGATTGTTGCAAAAACCGAAGACGGAAAAAAAATATCCGCCTCCATCATCATCGGCACGGACGGGCGCAATTCTATGGTCCGTAAAGTGGCAGGGCTAGATTCCACAATACGCGATTACGGACAGATGGCGATGACATGCCTTATCTCCCACACCAAACCGCATAATTTTACCTCAACCGAACTGCACCGTTCGGGCGGTCCGTTCACATTCGTGCCGATGCCGGACAACCAATCCTCCGTCGTCTGGATAGAAAAAACCGACGATGCAAAACGCTATCTTGCCATGAAACGTCCTGAATACGAGATAGCGATTCAGGACCGTACCTGCGGATTTCTGGGAACGGTCAAACTGGAATCCAATCCCGAAAGTTGGCCGCTGATGTTCCTTGATACGAAAAAAATCATTGGCGAGCGTGCGGCCCTCGCTGCGGAGGCCGCGCATGTGATGTCCCCTATCGGCGCGCAGGGATTAAATTTATCCTTGCGCGATGTGGCAACGCTCGCCGAAGTTCTGACCGATGCCGTACGCCTCGGAGAAGACATTGGCTCCAAATCGGTGCTCGCACGCTATGAACGCCGCCGTATGATCGATATCAAATCCCATGTGATCGGCATCGATGGATTAAACCGCGCGGTTGCAAACGACAAAAGTTTTATAAATGATCTGCGCCGTTTGGGATTAAACGGATTGAAAAACGTTCCCGCGCTCAAAAATTTCGCCATGACACAAGGATTGGTGCCTTCCATGGATGAAGGCCGCATCCTTACAACCGCCACGCTTTAGAATTTTTCAGGACACACCACACGCACCAGCGTCAAAGCATGCACTTCCGCCGCGCACGCCGCTTTCAGATGCCCCTGCGTTGACGTTGGGCGCTTGCGCAGCAAAGCATCTGCAACAAAATTGATCTTCATTTCGCGCGCAATTGCGCGACTCCTCAATACCGCTTGATTGTAACGGCGGTGGAGCAATCTCCATCTGTGCAATGGCACGGGTATAATCACATCCGTCCCCATTCAAAATCGCACGTTCCGCGCTGGTTTATAACGACGCTTCCCGTGATCATGCCTTACGAATCCACAATTACCCCGCTGATCGGGCAACGCGGCGGGCAGATCGCCACAAACAAGGATTTGAAATAATATATCCTTGGAAGTATATGAAATAAAATAATAAAAGGCTATTACGCTGCACCCCAGTTTTTACAAATTTTCTTTACTTTTTTTATAAAGATCACTAGAACCAGAACTATCGGCGGGAATGTATATAATGATAAGCGATCTTTAAATCGCACGCCTGACCCTGAACAGCTAAGCGGTATCGATGGGCCAGACTTTAAAAAACCAAATCAGAATAATCAGCGGTCCCGACAGCGGCTCGCCTCCCGCCGTTCAGCCCCACGAAGATTTAAAAACCGTCGAAGAAGCCATCGCCGAATACAAGGCGCTTTTGAATTCTGTTCCCGAGGCCGTCATACGCAAGGCGTGGTTCACCATGTCGCACCTCGTCCTGCCGCCGGGATCAAAGATCGTGGATATGGGGTCTTCCGACGGTTCCATGATTTTTGCGATGGCCGTCATGAACGCCGATTACAATTTCATCGGCATAGATCAGGACCGCCATTTGATCCGCCAGTCGCGGGATTTGTACAAACTCAAGAATCTTGAATTCAGCTGCGGCAACATGATGGATGAAGACATCCTTCCCGAAGCGTCAGTCGATGCCATCATCCACTCTTTCGTACAGCATGAAATCTACACGCAAACGGCTTGCAACGAGCGAATCGTTCAGAACATGGTCGAAAACCATTTCCGTTTTCTGAAACCTGAAGGGCTTTTGTTCATCCGTGAATTCTCGCTTAAAGAAACCGCCTATGTCCTGCTCGAATTCCCCGATGAAACCGTTAAAAAAGGTGAAGGCGTTTTCGGTCTTTCCGAACCAGAGCTTTTGATCCAGTACTCGGAAAAAGCCCGCCCCCGCGAGGATGACTCCCATCGCGGATTTTATCTGGAAGAATTGCCCCCGCGCTTTCCGCAGACGCGTTTGTTCCGACTGCCCTATAAATGGGCGTATGAATTTTTGCTCCGCAAAGATGATCGCGAATATTGGGAAGAAGAGCTGCACAAGGAATATGCATTTTTGACCGAGCGCGACATGCGCCGCATGCTGAAAGCCATTGATGCCCGCCTGCTCTATTCCGCCCCGAACTGGGACCAGCAGATCGTGAAAGCACGGTTCGAGAAAAAATTCAAAATGTTCGACGAAACCGGAAACCCGATGGGTAATCCGCCGACCAGCTTCGTTACGCTCGCGCAAAAGGTTGGTGAACGCAGATCGTTGATCTTGTCGGAACGCAAACCTTCGCGCACGCCCACGAAAAACCTGCGCATTACCGCGATGCGCGATGACACGAACGGGCGCATTCAGGATGTTGTCTGCCGGGATCAGGAAATCGTTGAACTGGTCCCGTACCGTATCGACAACAACAAGCTTTTCATCTTTATCCATGACGGTCTACCACGCGCGCTCGTGAATACCGTGCCGCGCCACGGCCCGAATATAGACGGCAAACGCTGGTCGGGCCACATGACAGAGGCCATTTCCATCCCGTTAGAAGTATTCAACGCCATCAAACCGGGCGATACCAAATCCACTTTTAATTTCGCCAAGGATTTTCTGGGCCTCAGAATTACACCCGGCAGGGATATCGAAGACGGGCCCGGCTTCTACCCCGCACCCGACCACATCGATGAACGCATCCAAACAAAATATCTGCAGGTGCAGGCACCCGAAGGCCCGATAACGCCGCGCCATATCTTGTCCGAGATCAGCGGTTTTTCCACACAAGGAAAAATCCGCGAAGTGGACGCCCAACGTATTTTGAACGCCATCGGCGTCGGATTGATACCCAGCAGTCGTTTGGAAATTCAAATCCTCGCCTTGTACGAAAAGCTGGACATGCCTTATGAGGCATGGGCCGACTGCCCGCTCTCGATTAAAACAGAGGAGCCCGAAGTCACGACGCGCATGCAGGAACTTGTCGATAAAATGGCGCAACACGATCACCGCTTCCGCGAAATCCGCGGCACGGGCGGACAAATACGCACATCCCATTCCATTTTCGTGGATGAAGGACAGATCAAGGGCGGCATCACGGGCCTTGCATCACGTGAAATAGAATTCATGCTGCAAGAAGACAAATCCCAGAACACAGCCGTTATCCTGCCGCTTACGCGCGGGCTCAACGGCGAAGTCATGGCCGGTATTATCGAAGATTATCTGCCTGTGCCGCAACGGTATCAGGGCAACGGTTATATCATCAGCTGCCCGAGCTTCACGCTGCCCAAGGAAATCACGAATTTCGAACTGGCTCGAAAATACATAGCCGAAAAATTCGAAGTGAATATCGATTGCGTGTCCCGCATGGGCGAAAGCTATTTCTCCCATATCGGTATTACGCCTCAGCGCATCTATCCCTTTGCCGTTTCTACGGCGGGCACAAAAGGATGGCGCAAAGTCGGACGGGGCCACGGCACAACATCCTACACGCCACTCAAGAATGTCTGGAAGCTTTTGTATAGCGACACCTATGACAGTTTTATGAAGATTGCGGCCTATGCAATGAAGGCGACAACGGGTTCGAACTCCGATCTTTCACCATCCGCTTCTTTCGAGCGTAAACTGGCCGATATCAAGGCCATGCCCATCGGCATGAAATCCAGCGGGATTTCCTACATCGCCCCAGCAAACACTTTCGACAAGGATCATTAAGCCATGATTGCCGTTTTCGACCGCCAACAAGTGAAGCGTCAGCGTCTTCGTTGCGCCCCGCGTTTTACGGATCATGCGTTTTTGTTCGACTGGACCATGAAGCAATTGGAAGAACGCTTGGATGTCGTAAGTCGTCGCTTCGAAAGTTGCGTACAATTAGGCGCGCGTGGGCGTAAATTTCAATCCGAACAAGTCGAACACGTTATAACCGCGGATACCGTGAACGCCGACGTCATTTGCGATGAGGAATTCTTTCCGTTCAAAGACAAATCAACCGATATGATAGTCTCTCCCCTTTCCTTGCACACAGTGAATGATCTTCCCGGTGCCTTGATCCAGATCAACCGCGCCTTGAAGGCGGATGGATTATTTATGGGCGCGATGCTGGGCGGTGAAACGCTTTATGAACTCCGCGCCTGCCTTGCCGAAGCGGAATTGGAATTGTCCGGCGGTATAACGCCGCGCATTGCCCCTTTCGCAGATAAACCCCAAGCAGGTGCATTGCTCCAGCGCGTGGGTTTCACCCTGCCCGTCATAGATTCTGAAATTGTTACCGTGACGTATGAATCTATTTTTCCGTTGATGCATGATCTGCGTTTTATGGGTGAAGGCAATGCGGTCGCCGAACGATCGAAACGATTTACGCGCCGCGCGCTTTTTTTGCGCGCAGGCGAAATCTACACGGAGAAGTTTGCCGAAGCAGAAGGGCGTATTCACGCCAGTTTCGAAATTATTTTCCTTTTGGGCTGGGCGGCCCATGAATCACAACAACAACCTCTAAAACGGGGCTCGGCAACAGCGCGATTGGCGGATATACTTGGTACACAGGAAATCGGCACCGGAGAAAAACCCCATTGACGCCCGTCATTCATGTCGTCCCTATTTTACGTGATAATTTCTGCTTTCTGATCGAAGGTGCGGATAAGACGTGCTTGATCATCGATCCTGGCCAGGTCGTACCCGTAGAATCCTATATAAAAACGCACAGCCTTCACCCCTCAATGATATTGAACACGCATCACCATGCCGACCATGTCGCTGGCAATGCGGATTTTAAGGCACGTTATAATATCCCGATTGTCGGCCCCGCCGCGGAATCCACCAAAATTCCCGCCCTGACCAAAAGTGTAAAAGAAGGCGATCTTATCGAAGAAGCGGGTATTCAGCTGTCCGTCATCGAAACGCCCGGCCACACGAACGGGCACGTTTCTTTTTATTCTGCGCAGGCAAATGCGCTGTTTTGCGGCGATACTTTATTTTCCATGGGCTGCGGCCGTCTCATCGAAGGCGATGCCGAAACGCTCCATAATTCCTTAAAAAAAAATAAAATCGCTTCCGCCGCAAACGCTCATTTATTGCGGGCATGAATATACCGAAGCCAACGGAAAGTTTGCCTTGGCTGTTGATCCGCAAAATTATGACATTCCCAAGCGCATGAAAGAAGTTGCGAGCTATTTGAGCAACAGCATGCCAACCATACCCGTGTCCCTGGAAACGGAGATGAAAACAAACCCCTTCCTGCGCGCAATCAACTTACGCGTCTTTGAGGAACTCAGGACGCAAAAAGATCACTTCTAAAAAAAAGGCCCCGATCGGGGCCTTTTGAATTATTGGGGCTGGTTATCTGAGCTGTTGTTTCCGCCACCGCCACCACCGCTACCACCTTGACGACCATGCATAGGACGACGTCCGCCGCGATCATGGCGCGGGCCACCGCCGCCTTGGCGGCGCGGTTGGTCGCTGTTGCCTGCATTCGACATGGGCTGAGCATCATTGCCTTCATTAAACTCTTCGTTGCCGTTGAAATCAGCTTCTTCGCCGCCTTCACCGTGGCGCTTACGTTGCGATCTGTGCGGAGGAATAGGAATTGGGCGGGAACCCAGACGGTCGCGTTCGGAAATGGCTATTTCGATTTCGACACGCGAAATCACTTTGCGCACTTCGTGCATCGCTTCCATTAAGGCTTCACGGGATTCCAGATTTTTGCTGGCGCTGACCCAGCTCTCGAAACTCTTGATACAGGCATCTGTGCTTTCGCGCAGTCTTTTTTCAATTTCATCCATGGCAGGGCCTTCCTTACTTCCAAAAAAATCAGACGCATACCTTACCTCTGCGGGGTGGGCATGGCAAGGTTATATAAGGACTTAGGATTTGGTTTTGAAGAAGGAAGAGGCAGCATTCGCATAGGCCTTTTTCTTGACGATTTCGGCCTCGGTGCGCTTGATTTCGGCCTTCATTTCCTCAACATAGGCGGTGAGCTCGTCAACCGACAACGGCTCGAGATTCCGTAGTTTCTGGGTCTTTTTCTGCGGTTCTAGTTCAGAGTCAAACATGGGAAATCCTAACAAAAACGGCCGCTTGCCTGCAAGCAAAAGAAAATACCTTGCTTTTGGCTTGTGGGGCGTTATATTTTCGCCATTCCCCGACATTGTTAATGTCAAAAAGGTCGTAACGGATGGGGCGTTTCGGCACAGAAAACCTATGTCTTGATGACAGGAGATAAATTATGAGCAAACCTCAGGATGCACCCAAGCTTTTGATGCCCAAGGCCACCGCCGTATGGTTCATCGACAATACCGCACTTGATTTCGAACAAATAGCGGATTTCACCGGATTGCATTCTATCGAAGTGCAAGCCCTCGCCGATGAGGAAGTCGGACGCGGCATCGTTGGACGCGACCCCGTGAAGAACAACGAATTGGCCCAAGAAGAATTGGACAAGGCGATCAAGGATCCTTCCTACAAAATGAAAATCCTGCGCGTTCGCACCGATCTTCCCACCGTGAAGGTCCGCGCCAAAGGCCCAAAATATACGCCGGTATCCAAACGCACAGACAAACCCGACGCGATCGCATGGATCATCAAGAACCATTCGGAAGTCTCCGATGCGCAAATCTGCAAGCTGGTCGGCACGACCAAGCCGACGATCCAATCGGTACGCGACCGTTCGCACCCGAATTCCGCGAACATTAAACCGCGCCATCCTGCCGAACTCGGCCTGTGCACCTATCAGGAACTGGAGAAATCCTCCGAAAAAGGCCTGCGCGCACAAGGTAAGGACCCTGCAGCCGTAAAAGCCGAACGTTTGGCCGCACAAACCGCTAAACAAGAGCCTGAAAGAGAAGAAAACTCCAAAGAAGGTATCTTCAGCGGCTTCGATTTCTCGAATTTCATGTCCAACATGAACAAAGA
>JBEIHF010000032.1:0-16244 GCA_040381535.1 Micavibrio sp.
CATTCCCCGATGTCGTACCGGGTTTTTCGGATCACACACTCGGGAATACGGCCGCAATCGTTGCCATCGCACGCGGCGCCTGCATCATTGAAAAACATTTTACACTGGACCGCAAAGACGGCGGCGTGGATTCAACGTTCTCTTCGGAACCTGCCGAAATGGCCAACCTCGTAGAAGACGCGGCATGGGCATGGAAAAGCCTGGGCGGTATACAATATGGCGGGGAAACGAACCTGAAGAAAAAAGGTATCTTCACGCGGCAGTTATGGACCATAAAGGATATTAAAGCAGGCGAAGTGATCAGCTGGGAAAACATCAAGAGTATCCGTGCACCTTCGGATTCGGGCGGCATGCTCTCCATGCAGTTTGGCGAAGCTATTGGCAAAAAAGCCGCGAATGACATCGCCAAACACGAACCTCTTGTAATTTCTGCATTGAAACACGGATAAGATGGCCATTTCATCGCTTGTCATTTTCGGCACCGCTGAAATAGCATCTCTGGCAAAATTCTATTTTGAACAGGATTCAGGCTATAAGGTGAAAGCCTTTACGGTGGACGACGAATTTGCCAAAGATGATATGTTCGAAGGCTTACCTGTTATTCCCTTCAGTGAAATAAGCAAAAAATTTCCTGCGTCCGATAATTATATGCACGTAGGCTTGTCATACAAAAAACTGAACAAAATACGCGAAGAAAAATTCAATCAATGTAAAAAAGCGGGCTATCATCTTGCCTCCTATATCTGCACTCGCGCAGTAACATGGCCTGATCTCAAACACGGCGAAAACTGCTTTGTGCTGGAAAACCAGACCATTCAGCCGGGTGTTGCTTTGGGCAATAACGTCATGCTTTGGTCGGGCAACCATATCGGCCATGGCAGTAAGATCGGCGACCACACATATTTTGCCTCTCACATCGTATTGTCAGGTCATTGCAAAATAGGCAAACGTTGCTTCTTCGGCGTAAACGCCACCATAAAAGATTTTACCGAAATAGGTGATGACTGCTTTATCACCATGGATGCTTCCATTACCAAGAACCTGCCCGCCGGTTCCGTCGCGCTGGGTGCGGAAGGAACGGTTCTTCTTGCCGATGATCGGCGCGCCCAAGCCATTACAAAAAAATATTTCGGGTGATTTGTGGCAGGCACATGGACAAAAAAGGGCTTGGTTCTAAAACCTGACGCATCTTTGTCATGGATGAAAAGTCATGCAATGTTGCCTGCACCGTTACATATGGAAGGTTCGCTCTATCGCATTTATTTTGGCGGCCGTAATGATAAAAATCAATCACACATCGGTTATGCCGTAATCGACATGACCCGACCCGAAAAAATTCTAGAATTGCCCAAAAACCCCGTTCTTGCACCGGGACGCCTCGGCACATTCGATGACAACGGCGTACTTCCGTCATGCCTCATACGGCACGGCAATGAAATTTATATGTACTACATAGGCTTCAAGCCGGGCGGCACCACCCGCATGGACTTGTTTGGAGGGCTGGCCATCAGCAACGATGGCGGTGAAAGTTTTGTCCGCTGGTCCGAAGCGCCGATTATTGAACGTAGCCGTGCCAATCCCCTCATCAACACCGCACCTTGGATTGTGGAAGACGAGAAAGGCGGGTGGCTCATGTACTATGTCGCAGGCGTGGAATGGATCCATGCCGATCTGCCGCGCTACAATATACAGATCGCCACATCTATAGATGGCAAAAACTGGAATCGCGACGGTAAAGTTGCCATAGATTTCGCCGCTGATGAAAACGCACTCGCGCGCCCTTACGTCACAAAAAACGAAAATGGCTTTCATATGTGGTTTTCTTCAAAGGGTGAGTACTACCTGCCGCGTCAGGCAACATCCAAAGACGGCCTGAACTGGACGAGAATAAATGGAGAACCCGTACTTAAACCTTCCGAAGGCCCCGATAAAGAAATGATTTGCTATCCCATGATATTGAAACATGCGGGAAAAGAAATCATGTATTACAACGGCAACGCTTACGGCAAAGACGGCCTTTGCCTTGCGGTCAAGGAATAGGCCATGACATCCATAGCGATCATGCAACCGACGTTTCTGCCGTGGATCGGTTATTTTTCTATGATAGACCGCGTGGACGAATTCGTATTTCTGGACAATGTCGCTTTTGACCACCGCAGCTGGCAACAACGAAACCGCATCAAAACACCGCAAGGTACCTCATGGCTTACGGTGCCCGTGCGGGCGAAAGGTAACCGCGGTCAGCTCGTAAAAGATATGCAGATACAATATGAGGGCGGCAATCCACTGGAAAAGATCGCCAGAACGCTGGAACATACATACGGAAAAGCGGCTTTCTATCGCGAATACGCACCTGGAATTATTGCTATTTTTGAATCCTCGCCTGAAAAGATCAATGACCTTAATATTACTCTGATTAAATATTTTTGCAGTGCCTTTGAAATCAAACAGAATTTTTCAAGTGCATCCTGTTTGAATGCAACAGGAGCAAAGGCAGACCTTCTTGCCAATATCTGTGAGGAAAAGGGGGCAGATTTATATATTTCCGCACCAGGCTCGCGCGAATATCTGGAAGAATGCGATGCGTTCGCGCGAAAAAACATTCCATACGCCTATCATGAATACAATCATCCCCATTATTTCCAGATGTACGGCAATTTCATTCCCTATATGTGCGCCGCGGATCTCTTATTTAACGAAGGCCCAAAAAGTTTGAAAATAATCAGGAGCGGAATGCAATGAAAAGACTGGTCATCATACCCGCCCGCGAAGGTTCTAAACGTATTCCCCATAAGAATATAAAAGATTTCTGCGGCAAACCGATGGTCAGCCATGCCATAAAGGCTTGCGAAAAATCGGGTGTGTTTCAGACCATACATGTTTCCAGTGACAGCCATAAGGTTGCTGCTGTCGCTGAACAATACGGACACAAGCCGGCATTTCTTCGCCCCGCCGGAATTTCGGGTGATCACGCCACGATGATGGAAGTAATCCGCTATACGGTTGAAGAACTGGAACTGGGCGGTGAAATTTTTCACACGGTGGCACTTGTCTATGCTACCAGCCCTCTGGTTTCTCCGGATGATCTCAAACGTGCCTGTGATGCTTTTGAAAAAGGCGATCTGGGTAAACCATTGCTGGCTGTCGTGCCGTACCCTGCGCCTGTGGAACATGCATTCAGAATGGAAAAAGACGGTGCCGTACTGACGCCCGACAACAAAGATGCGCTAGCCATGCGCACGCAGGATTTAAAGCCCGCTTATTATGATGCAGGGATGTTTGCATTCTACACACCTGCTTTTATAAAAAAACAAAAGGCGGGTGGAGACTTCACTGCCTTCCGCGGCTTTGCCGTGCCCAGTTACCGCGTTACGGACATAGACTGGCCTGAAGATTGGCAACGCGCCGAAATGTTGTTTAAGGCAGTTTCGGCATGAATATTTTGATCGTCGCCAGCAAATTTCCACCGGAATATTCCGGACCGGGCGTACGCATTCCAAAACTCTATAAAGCCATTTGCAGCGACATAGATGCAGGCGAAATTTCTGTACTATGTGGCGGTATAGAATATATGGCAAATGAAAATTATAACTATGAAGGATTGAATGTCAGGCGGGTGGTGCCGTCGTATGTGCGCGCACGCAAATTCCCCTTCAATCTTCTGCCCAAGGCATTTTTTGAAGCTATCGTGTCTTTCGCCGAAAACATCGCCGCCAATGCCGCACTTAAAAGCTACAAAGATGTGGACATGCTGCATGTGTTCGGAACATCCGGCATAACGTCTGCAGCCATCCATTGGGCAGGCGCGCGAAATATTCCTGTATTTCAGGAACTGGTCACGGCAAAAGCATCACCGAAACAACGCTACATGCTCTTCGGTAAAACAAAACCATCCGATAAATGCGTGATTGTAACCATGCAGAAAGAGGCAAAAAAACGTTGCCGCGCCGCAGGATTTGAAAATCAAATATGGCACCGGCCAAACCCGTTTAAGGAGGATTTGTTTCATCCGGTAAAGCCCGCGGAAAAGCAGGCCTTGCGTAAATCGCTTACGCCCTTTTGTGATGACGATATAATTCTTCTCACCGTGGCAAAGCTCATGCCGCAGAAAAATCAGATATTCCTTATCGATGTACTCAGAAATCTCGATGAAAGATTCAAACTCGTGATTGCAGGCCCGAAAGTCGAACAGGGGCCGCTGTACGAACGTGACATGGCGTATCTGAATGCCATCAAACAAAAAATCAAGGATCAAAATCTTGAAAGTCGCGTGCATCTCATCACGGCATATGTAGAATCCCACGCCTACATGAAAGCCGCGGATATTTACGTGCTTCCCGCTTACGACGAAGGTTTCGGCACGCCGATGATGGAAGCCGTGGCTTGCGGTCTGCCCGTGGTGGCAAACGGGGATGAGCCAAGCTTTGTAGAATGGCTTTCCGAAGGACAAAATGGCTTTCTGCGCCCTCTCAATCCGACAAAATGGGCGGAAGTCTGCAGTTTTGCCGCTTCCATACCTATGGAAAAACGCCTCGATGAGGCAAAAAAGATAGTGAATCTGGCGGGCCAGACAAATATATATAATGCCTACATAGAAAAGATCCGCGGCCTTACCAAATGACATCAGTCCTCCACAAACAGCTCCTCGACAAAATCGCCGCGAATGATTTCATCGCAGGCGTGATCGGTCTCGGCTATGTCGGCCTGCCGCTGGTCGTGAGCATGGTGCGCAAGAACATCAAGGTCATCGGCTTTGACATCGATCCGAAGAAGGCCATGGCGCTGAACGGCGGCAAGAGCTATCTGGAAACGGTGAAGAATGAGGAGATCGCCGATGCCCGCGCGAAAAACCTGTTCGAAGCGACAGCAGATATGAAACGTATGAAAGATGCCGACTTTATCATTATCTGCGTGCCGACACCGCTCGACGCACACAAGAATCCTGATCTTTCCTATATCGAAAACTCTACCCGCGATATCGCGGCATCGCTGCGCATTGGGCAGGTCATCAGTCTAGAATCGACAACATATCCTGGAACCATGGATGATGTGGTCCGCCCCATTCTCTCACAAAGCGCGTTGAAGGAAGATATTGATTATATGCTTATCTATTCGCCCGAACGTGAAGACCCCGGCAACAGAGATTTCACAACTAACACAATTCCCAAAGTTGTGGGCGGTGACACGGCTGAAACGCTCGACATCGCTCAGAAATTCTACGGCCTGTTCATCAACAAAATCGTCCCCGTCAGCAACATTAAGACGGCGGAAGCCGTGAAGATAACCGAAAACATCTTCCGCGCCGTCAACATCGCCATGGTTAACGAGCTCAAGATAATTTATGACCGCATGGGCATCGATGTCTGGGAGGTGATCGAGGCCGCCAAAACGAAACCCTTCGGTTATATGCCGTTTTACCCGGGCCCCGGCCTCGGCGGCCACTGCATCCCGATCGATCCGTTTTATCTAACATGGAAGGCGAAGGAATTCGACACCGCCACGCGCTTTATTGAACTGGCTGGCGAAATCAATCTTTCCATGCCGCGCTATGTGCTCGAAAAAACGGCGAGTGCCGTTAATAGCGTGCATAAACGAGGCTTAAACGGCGCAAAAATCCTGATGAGTGGCATGGCATATAAGAAAAACGTCAACGACCAGAGGGAATCCCCGTCCTTCCCGCTGCTACATCTTCTGGAAGATCAGGGCGCAGTGGTGGATTACCACGATCCATTCATTCCTGAAATTCTCCCTTCACGCCACTTCCCCACATTGACGGGCCGCAAATCGGTGGAATTGTCACCCGCGAAAATCAAATCCTACGACGCAGTTTTGATCGTCACGGATCACGATAAAGTTTCTTATGCGGATATCGCAGCGCACGCGCAAATCATCGTTGATACGCGCAACGCCATGAAAAACCACAAAATCGCCGGAAAACTGTTTAAGGCCTAGGGATTACTTCTTTGCCGCGAAGAGATAGCGCGGGGTTGCGGTAAGTCCCGTTTCAAACGTGCCGATAATCCGCACATCTTTAAAGCCGCATTCTTTTAAGAAACAGACAATCCATTCATCAGGCTTATCGCCCATAAAGGAAAGCTTCTCGGCCCATTTGGTCCCTTTTTCATCGGGCTGCCCTGTTTCAAAGAACAACGCAGAGCACTTGCCGGCCAGAACCTTCATCATCGTCTTGGCCTGATCTTCGCCGTACATCTTCACCCAATGATGGAACACGGAAAAATTGAACACTGTGTCATAGGACGGCATCTTCTCCAGAAAATCCCGCGTGACCATGCCTTTGAGAAAGAATGCGTCTTTGTTTTTATTCGCGCGCGCAATGATGCGGCAGGCCATGACGTAAAAAGGGTCCGCATCCACACCCGTTGCCATCTTGGCTTTTTCGGACGCCAAAAACGTGAAGAACCCAACATTGCAGCCGATGTCCAGAACCGAACCCGCTTTTAAATCCATATGCGGCGCGATGGCCGCCCATCTGTCCTGACAGGCACGCGTGGTTTCGGGTTTTTCGCTGCCGAAAATAGGCTGGTAGAATTCCACAGGCGCGTTTTTAAGAATGAAATACAGCAGCTGACACAACCCGCCCTCGAACAGTTCATAAAGGCTCTTTAAATGGTTTCTCATGGCAGCAGTTCTTTCAAAATTGCGTTCCGGTCCTGCGCGTTGATGGCGCGGACATAGGGAATAACGGGAAACAAGTGGGTTTTCAATACGGCTTCGGCTTCTTTATAGCGGATTTCCAGCAAATAGGCAGGAATCGCGGGATATCTGGGGGCAGGACGACCCCTTTCGCGTGCCAGCACGGCGGGTAGCGCATCTTCTAGATATATTAGTTTGTCGGGCAGGGCGGCTTTTTGGTACACTGCCAAAATCAAATCCAGATCCTCCGTGCCGCGCTCTATCAGATGTTCGAGTAGCAGTTGTACGATGCCGGAATCGAAATGAAGCACGGGTTTCCAGCTGTTCAAAAAACGAAAAGACAGGCGGTAGGCAAGCGCTTTTGCGAATTTCTTATCCGCCAATACGCGCTCCAGCCAGACCAAACGGAGCAGCTGGGCAAAGATTATTTGAAAAAGGCTGGCCGAACGTGATTCGACGAGTAAGTAGTTTTCCGCCAACTGTATCTCGTTGGCGCGGACGAAGGTGGTTTTCCCGACGCCGGGAAGCCCCGCAATTTCGACGCGCCTAATCATCGAGCATCATCCCTTTTTTTAAATCACGGGAAAGCGGGAAGCGGTTTTCTGTAAACCAGTTCCGCACATACAGCGAAAAAATGTTACGTGCATTCTTGTATGTCTGCTTGTGCAGGGCGAACGGGAAAAACGCATACTGGTTTGAATAATGCCCGTAATAGCGCATGAAGGCATAAATCTCTTTTTTCTTCTCCGCTGAAAACAGGCCGATAATATTGGCAGCGGGGAGAATCCAAAGCATAGGAAGAGGCCAGCGCCATACTTTCGGCTCAGGTTTTACAAACAGCCCCAGATAATTATAGGCCTTAAGAAACTGCTTGAACAGAGACTGTCCGCGCTTTTGGTCATATGGCACGGTCGCATAAAAATCACAAAGCGTCCGCTCCCACAACGGTAGCTCCCAGTCATAACCAAAGAAATCATAGGAACGCTGTCCGTTTACAACCAATGTTGCCTGACGTTCATCATATTCCCAGCATTCTTCTAGCACGGCATGGTCGGTTCCGCTCTGCGCTTTGTCCGCTTCCGGCAAAAGGCTGCGTATTTTGGATTTTATCGCGGCAACGTTCTGCGGGGTCTTGAGGCCTTTCCACAAGTCATAATGTTTGGCGAGCAGCACAATTGCCAGATCATCGAACGAGGCTGTATCTTTTTCAAACCACACAGGCGCCACATGCCCGCCAGTGATAAAATCACCCGACTGGCCGTTGATCAAAATCGTGTCTTTGTGAAACACTTTGCGGTCTTTAAGCACTTTGATGGCCGTGTATTCACGAAAAGACGGCGCAGCTTTGAGGCCGTCCGCGAAATCGGAATAGGCGCGGCGGCTTTTGTCCGCAAACATGCCCGTGCATTCCTGACTTTTGAGGCCGACGAAATGCCACGGCACGTTTAAGCTAAGGGCAATTTTTTTCGCATGCTGCGCCTCGAAATTAAAACGGGGTCCATAGGTAAAGGTATGAAGGTTTTTATATCCGTGCTCATGTAGCTTGCACAAAATAATGCGAGAATCAAGACCGGCACTTAAGGGAACCCATATAGGCCGTCCGTTCGCCCGTGCTATAATCTTCAGCATGATGGAATCAATAATACCCGCCAGCTCAGCCTGCGCCTCGCGCGGGGCTTTGCTGTTGTCGGGCACGGGGAAATAGCGGAAATACCGCCCGACAAAAGGCTTCATCCCGTCCTCGGCAATAATCACCTCACCTGGCAGCAGACATTTGATCTCTCTATACAGCGTATCCTGACCTGTAACATAACCTGACATGGCAAATTCAAGCGCGGCATTTTCATCCGCCTGCGCGTCGCCCAGCTGCGCCAAAATGCTCCGCGCATCATTCGATACAATCACGCCGCCCGCCGTGAAGGCGTAATAAACGGGGTATGTGCGGATATGATCCACCCACGCAATCGTCCTGCGCCCAATGGTGAGGATACCCGATCCGAATTCCTTTTGAGCAAATAGCGTCCGCAGAACCTGCTCAGCGAAAATAGAAAGGGTGAGACTATCATCAAGCGCAGCCAAAGCGTCGCACGCCGCCAGTCCGTGTCCAACATATTGCACACCCTCGTACGATTTCCACCGATAAGCGGGGTTTACAATCACGTGCGGCCCATGCGGGGCGTTGTGCATGGCGGTGTTCGCTGTCATGTAATCTCAATCGTCTGATCGGCGAGGGTAAGCACCTGAGCATTATGGGAGATAAGTATTACCGCCATGGATTTAGACAGTCCTTTGATCACATGAAACACGGCCTGCGTGCTGTCCTTGTCAAGCGCGCTGGTCGGCTCATCGAGAATAAGCAGCTTGGGTTTGCGTATAACGGCGCGGGCAATAACTATACGCTGGCGCTGCCCGCCCGATAATTTGCCACCGCGTTCGCCGACAACGGATTCCAGCTTGTCGGGCAGGGCAACGATAAAATCGTACGCCGCCGCCTGCCGCAGAGCTTGCCAAACATCTTCATCCGAGTAGCGCTTATCGCCGAGCGTCACATTCCATTTTACCGTATCGTGAAACAAAAAATTATCCTGCGGGACATACCCCGTCATTTCGCGCCAGGAACGTGTGCTGATTTTGGTAAAATCTACACCGTCAATTTCGAGACTACCGGACTGAATGGGGATAAGACCGAGCATCGCATCGATCAACGTGGTTTTCCCGCACCCGAAGGCCCAAACAAAACAATCAAAGACCGTGCAGGAATAACGGCAGAGAAGTTGTTGAAAACCTCTTTGCCTTCTTTATAGGCAATGGCGACGTTCACAAACGCTATTTGCTTCTCAAACTGCGGCACCACGCCTTCGCTGCCGCCTTCCTTCATTTGATGCGCGTGATCGATCTGTTGCAGAATAGACCACACAGCACTCTCATTCTGTATCATATTGTGATAGTGGCTCTGCGCTGTGGTGATATATCCCATTAGGCGTTGGAACAAAAATGCCAGAACGACAACTTCGGAGACTTTTGTGTCTGTGTGGGTCAAAACGAAATACAAACCTACGGCCAAAAACAAAATGGTCGCAGGCTCGGAAACCATTTGCTGAAGAAGGCTAAAGTGATATTGCTTTTTGCGCGCACCGACGACATCCAATGTTTCCTTTTCCAGCTGTGCGTAGAAACGGTCTTCCTGCGCCATGGCTTTGAGCGGTTTTGCTCCCTGAAGGGATTCAGAAACCTCGGTCATCAGACTGTCCATGCGCTGCGAGAGCGCTTCGCCCGTCTGCCGCGCCGAATGCATAAGCCCCCGGACCAGGAACCCGAGTATTCCGCCCATTAAAATCGCAAACAGGCTGAGTTTCCACGAAATGAAGAATGCAACGGCCAGATAAATCCCCGCCTGAATGATGCCGGAAAGCGCACGGCCCGCCAGCATGTAGGCATGGCCCGCCCGCTGAGCTTCGGAAGCTATAGCATTCGATACGATCCCCGAAGAAAGGCCGGAGAAGAACTGCCACTGCGCCTTCATCAGCGCATCGATAAGTTTAAGCTGAAATGCGCGGGCAATATCCGCCGCCACATAGCCGGTATAGCGCATTGCAAAGAATATGATCACGGATTTCAGTGTGATCATAACCACGATCACGGTGAGCAGAGTTTGCAGATTAGGCTCCAGCCCGACGTAATTAAACGCGCCGGCTACAAAATCATGAGCAAAGGCCGAACCGCCGCCGTCTTCAAGCACCACAGAGATGAGGGGGAGGAGTGCGCTGATGCCCAAAGTCTCAGCCGCCGCAGCCGCAAGCAGCGCTAAAATAACGTTGATAGACTGACGCGGGCAGTTTTTGGCAAAATAGCTTAAAAGATCGATGGATGTTTTGTTGAATGCGCTCATGCGGAAGCCTCGCTCAAAACATCCCTGAACACCGCCGCGTAGGAATCACAGATTTTCTCTACGGTGAAATCCATCGCCCGTGCGCGCTGCGCGTTTTTGTCCCATGAACGGTTCAGCGCACTTTCCATGGCCACGGCAAGGGCCGCGTCGTCGCGCACCGGCACAAGAATGCCGAATTTTTGGTTGTCCAGTATTTCGGCAGGGCCGGAAGGGCAGTCCGTCGACACAACAGGCAAGCCGCACAACAGCGCTTCGACGATTACATTGCAGAAACCTTCCCACCGCGAGCTGATTACGAACAAATCCGCATTTGAAAAATGATTTAGGGAATTTTCAACAAATCCTTCGAACGTCACATCGTCCGCGATGCCCAAATCAGATGCAAGATTCTTAAGTTCCGTCTCTCGCGGTCCAGTGCCAAGAATTTTCAAAATAGCAGGGCGCTTTTTGACGAGCGCCGCGAAAGCCTTAAGCAAAGTCTCATGGTCCTTTTGCTCCACCAAACGGCCCGAAGTTATGATAACAGGTTTGGAGCGATTGCGGTTGGCGGGAATTTGTACGCCCCGCATATCGGGCGTGACGACAGGATTATGAATCCATCCTGTCATAGCAGGTCGCAATTTGGCCTGCGCCTGAATATCGTCGGCCACACCCTTGGAAATACCGATCACCATATCCGCATAGGGATATAGAATACGTGTGAGCAGGGGTATATAAAATCTTTCATAACCAGAATCCTTGATACGTTTAGAAAAGAAATTCCGTTCGGTCAGTATAAATTTCGTGTGCGATGAACCCGCAACCAGTTTCGCGATGATGGCGGTCAGGTTGGCATGAAACAGCGCGCACACCAAAATATCAGGCCGTTCCTTTTCAAGATATTTGCTTAACGGCAAAATCGACAACACGGTGCGGGATTTTTTCAAATCAATCAGGCGCACGGTGCTTTTGACTTTCTTGGCAAACACGCCCTCGGAAGAAGCCACTACCAAATCCACCTTATCGCCACGCGCGGTGAATTCATGGGCCATGTTGAGCACCATCTTTTGCGCGCCGCCGCCGCGAAGATCAGGAAGGAAAAAGGCAATATGCATGGCGTGTATTTAGCCTATATCGCCGATCACGCCGATATATTTACCTTCATAGGAAAACACGGACCAGTCTTTGACGGTTTTTTGGGTAACAACATCGTGAAAGAAACAATTGTCCTGGATATCATCCATGATTATGATGCCGTCCGTAGCCAATGTAGGGGCAATGATGTCCATGGCCTGCATACGCCCGTCATAGGACTTGTCTGAATCATAATGGAACAAATCAATCGGGGCTTTGATCGCCGCAACAATGGCAGGCAAATTCGCGGCGTCGCCCTTTACATGCAACGACCAACGGTTCTTAAGGTGATCCTCTACTACCACGCCGATATATTTTTCGGGGTCGGGGATGCGGAAGTACGGGAAATCGCTGCTGTACAAATGTCCACTGGCGTTTTTATCCATCGCAGCCAAAAACGTTGCGGACGAAAATCCCGAAGCAACGCCGGTTTCAACAACATTGTCGGGTTTGAGAATGCGCGTGAGCGCATAGAGCAGGGGAACACCGCCGCCGCCGCCGAGGTCATAGGGAATCGCGGTCAGAACATTGTTCGCATGCTGCTTGAGATGCCCCATGAATTCTTGCATCTCAGCCCGAAGGCCGCCATCGAGTTTCAAAAGCCAGTCATCGAGGTTGCGCGCATTCGCGGCGAGCCATTGTTTGTTTTGCGCGGGGTCGATCGTACCTTGCGTGTCGGTAAAACGCTTGATGACCTTGCCGATCATCACCCGCGCCTTGGAAGGGTCCATCGCGGATTTGAGCGTGTTGCTCCATGACGAAAGGCCGATTGCTGGCATAGAAGAATTCCTTGCGGTTTTAATAGCGAGACAATACAAGCCAAAACCTGTTTTTTCAAGGTGTTCCATAGAATTAGGAGCATTTATGGCCTTGACGAGAAAGCCCTGCGCGGGTGAAATTCATATAGCTTATAAAGTATTGATATGGAAACGTTATCTGCCAAAACCAAACACGTCTTGTTCGTACTGCCCAGCCTCTTGCCGGGCGGCGCCGAACGCGTGTTGATAACCTTGATGAACGGGCTGGACCGCACACGGTTTTCCCCGTCACTGCTGAGCGTGATGCCCAAAGGCAATCTTGATGCTATCGTGAATAAGGAAATCCCGGTAAAAAACCTGAACAAGGGCGGCGTAATGCGTGCATTACCTGCGCTCTATAAAGCCATTAGAAATGCGCAGCCCGATATCGTGATATCAACCATGGCGCATATGAATTTCGCCGTACTGCTGCTCAAACCGTTTTTCCCGCACACGAAATTCATCGTGCGCGAAGCTATCACTCCGTCATTCTTCTTCCGCAAGAATGATCTGCGCGGCTGGCTGGTGAAGATGGGCTATAAATGTCTCTACAAGCACGCCGATGCGGTTATAAGCCCGTCCAATATCATCCTCGACCAGTTTCGCAACGTACTGGACATGAAAAACTGCAAATATGTTTTTCTGTATAATCCTGTCGATACCGACCAAATCGCGACAAAAGCCGGTACGTACACATCGGACGGAACACTAAAATTTATTGCGTCGGGAAGACTACACACGCAAAAAGGCTTCGACCGCTTGATAACCGCTTTGAAAGATTTTAATCCTGCCCTGCCTTGGCGTTTGGATATTCTAGGTGAGGGAGAACAACGTACCGCACTTCAAACTCTCATCACACAATATGCTCTGAACGGTAAAATCAGACTGCTCGGCCATACCGATAATCCGTGGAAATATTATGCAGGCGCAGATTGTCTATTGCTCCCCTCACGCTGGGAAGGTATGCCCAATGTCGCGCTAGAATCCCTCGCTTGCGGCACGCCTGTCATCGCGATGAGCGAAGCGGGAGGTATCGGCGAAATCGCAGACAAGGCGAAGGCAGGAAGCGTGCGTATCGCCCATTCCATGGACGAATTTACCGCGATGATGAAAAATGTAACGGCAAAAACGGAGATAAAATCCCTTCTGCCCGCATTGTTTGAACGTAAAAACATCCAACAATTATTTGAGAAAATATTGCTATGACCGACACCTGCCTTGTCTGCGACACCCAAATGCAAACGTCCGAATCATGGTTGCGGGAGTGTCCGCATTGCTTTTTTTTACACTCCACACTGCCTGCGGGCGCGGGCACGGGCGTCGAAGGGTTAGAAAAGTTGCGCCGGAAGAACTTTAAAACTTTGCTAAAAAAGCTTTCCGCACTAAGCCCGCTGGCGGGAAAAACTCTGCTCGAAGTCGGATGCTCCACAGGATTTTTTTTGGAAGAAGCGCAAAAGAGCGGGATAGAAGTCACAGGCTTAGAACCTGAGAAGGCCAAAGCTGATATTGCCCGCGCCAAAAGTTTTACTGTCATTGATGGATTTTTTCCTGATGCCATCCCACCCGGCAAATACTACGACATGATCATTTTTAACGATGTGTTTGAGCATCTGCCTGATCCCGTCACCGCCTTGCGGGCCTCGAATGATCATCTTGGTCCACAAGGCTTGCTCATAATCAACCTACCCGACAGCACTGGAATTATTTACGCTATCGCAAGCGCCTTGAACAAAATGGGTATGAGCGGACCGTTCGAACGCATGTGGCAAAAAAAATTCGCATCACCGCACATCACGTATTTCCGCGGCAGCAATCTCCAAAAACTCGTGGAAGGCAAAACATCGTTAAGGCTTGTGGCAAGCGGTAAACTGGATTCTATGACAACGCAGGGCTTGAAAAGCAGGATCGCCTCTTCGATGATGGAGCCTTGGGCCACAGTAATATTTGCACCACTCTTGGCAATTACGTATCTGCAAAAAATTCTGCCATCCGACATTCTTTTTCATATCTACAAGAAGCCATAAAGCTTTAATTATAGATTTTTGCGACGATGGGGGCGAGCAGGCGCGCGCCCGAGATTGTTAAATGATGGCTATCAAAATATAAAATGGCGCCTTCATTGGCATAAATGCATTTTTGAGGACAAAATATGGATTCAGTCTCGTAAAAATGAACATCCTTATGCTTTTTCTTCCAAGCAAAATATACCGCGTTTATCTTATGGTACTCTTGCCTTGATGTCTTTGAATCTCTGCCTTCATAAAGGGCTTCGGGAACTGATTCAGGAAACGCGGGCGTCGGGTCAATAATATGCAACCTAATTTTTTCTGCCTTCAATTTGGTAATCAGCTCATCAAGTGGCTCAAAAGCTTTTGGCTCTGTCACAATCCCATGGAAGACAAAATCTGTAATACCTATCTTCTTGGCTTCTTCTACAAACATTTCAGGAGAGCAATTCGAAAAATCCGGAATACAATTTTTAACTGAAAGAAACAAAGACGCATCATATTGGCGTGCCAATTCAATAAAGGGCAATTTTATCGCATCCATACGGCTGTCTCCGCTGAGCATAACACGCTTTCCATTGCCCGATGCCAATTCACAAAAATGGGCATACGGGTGCAAAGCGCGGAATATCATACCACAACGAAAACCAAGCCGGTCCGTCATGGCAAAAAAGATTTTTTGCTCCTGCACAGTGTAAAATTTGGCCCCATAAGAAAGAAAAGGATATATCGAGGCAAGCGCGATAGAGATAACGAACATTCCCGCCATCCATTTATAAAATGTACGATTAGGCATTACTTTTCTGTCGCGAAATTTTCTTCTATCAAGTAGTAGCTGATTATGGATAGAACAATAGTAATCACAACTGCACTGATTGCCTGCAATGAAGTAGGAGTGGCATTATAGTTAAATGGTGAATAAGTAATCAAAAAAATTACTGGGTAATGCCAAAGATAGAGTGAAAAGGAAATAGTACCTGTTGCGATAAGCAATTTTTCCACGAAAGATAAAAAGCGTGGCCACGCCGGCGTTTTTCCTAAAATGAATAAGAAGGCACCTAACGCCGGAATTAGGGCGGCATAAGCGGGAAAAGAGGTTTTGGCAGTAAAAAGCAAAGACGAACCCACCAGCATAAGCACTGATAAAAGAAAAAATCCGCTGCGCAACCAAGCCGCAAAAATTATGCGCCGCTCTTCGATTCGAAAGGCAAAATATCCCAAAAGAAATTCCCAAAAACGTGCAGGCAACAAGAAGAAAGCCGTTTTAGGGGATATCTCCGTGACCAGGATGCACAAGAATAGAGCGCCTGCAAAAAACACACCCGCCATGAATCTCCAGCGCTGTATAAACCAGAGCGCAAGTGGGAAAAGGAGGTAATATTGGTATTCAACGCCAAGTGACCAGTAATGCAACATAGGGCGGAACAGCATGTTCTCAAAATAACTGTTATTCAGCCAATAACCGATATTGGGAATCAAAAGCAAGGCGGTTATGAAATCTTTGTTTAGCAATTTGAGTTCCGGCGGCACAAACAAAAATGGCGCGGCAATCATCAAAGCCAAAAAAACAAACCAGGCTAGGGGCAGAATGCGGCGCAGTCGGCGGTTATAAAATGCTTTGACCTCATGCCAAGTAGAAATTCTTGAAAGCGTCTGCGCAATGAAATAGCCGCTCAAGACAAAAAATATGTCAACACCCACATATCCGCCGCTCAGTAAATCCAGCTTCAGGTGAAAGAGTAAAACAAATATAACCGCCACCGCCCGCAATATCTGAAGGTCGTC
>JBEIHF010000033.1:0-13906 GCA_040381535.1 Micavibrio sp.
CCTTATCTTATTGGCATGTCTGGATTCTTTTTCGTCGCTATGATTATCGCCATGCTTTTGACCCTTGGTATTCTCATCGTGGGGATGGTGGTCATGACCAAGGGCGGCGAATTCAACGCAAAATATGGCAACAAGCTTATGCGCGCCCGCGTTATCATGCAGGGTGTTTCCATCGCTTTGTTCGCGCTTACCGTTTTGACCTCAGCCAGCTAAGGAGCTCTTATGAAAGTTTTAGTCCCCGTCAAACGGGCCGTCGATTACAGTGTGAAGATCCGCGTGAAAGCGGACGGCACGGGCGTCGACCTCAACAACGTCAAAATGTCGATGAACCCATTCGACGAGATCGCGGTGGAAGAGGCCGTGCGTTTGAAAGAAAAAGGCAAAGTGACCGAAATTCTGGTGGTGTCTATCGGCCCCGCCAAAGCACAAGATATTATCCGCACCGCGATGGCGATCGGCGCGGACCGCGGTATATTGGTGCAGACGGATGCGCCGACGGATATAGGCGGTGTGGAGCCCCTCGCCGTGGCAAAAATTTTGAAAGCGATTGTCGATCAAGAAAAACCAGACCTTATCATCATGGGCAAGCAATCCATCGACGATGATTCCAACCAAACGGGTCAGATGCTTGCGGCGCTACTCGGTTGGGGCCAAGGAACGTTTGCATCCAAGGTGGAACTGGACGGCGGATTGAAAGTGACGCGCGAAGTGGATGGCGGATTAGAAACGGTTTCTTTGAAGTTGCCCGCTATCGTCACGACAGACTTGCGTTTGAACGAGCCGCGCTATGCAGCCCTGCCCAATATCATGAAGGCGAAGCAAAAGCCGATGGCGACGACGAATCCGGAAGATTACAGCGTTTCGATTACTCCGCGTCTCACCGTGGTGAAGGTGGCGGAACCGCCCAAACGCAAAGGTGGCGGCAAAGTGGCATCCGTGGACGAATTGATCGATAAATTGAAAAACGAAGCGAAGGTACTCTGATGGCTATTCTCGTACTAGCAGAACACGATAACAAAGTATTGAAACCCGCGACATTGCACGCGGTTGGCGCGGCCGCAAAAATCGGCGGCGACGTGCATGTATTGGTTGCAGGATCAGGTTGCAGCGCGGTTGTGGAAGCCGCGGCGAAGATCGCAGGCGTTTCCAAAGTTTTAAAATCGGACAATGCAGCCCTCGCCAACCAACTCGCGGAAAATGTCGCACCTTTGATCGAAGGAATTGCAGGCAATTATTCGCATATCATTGGCGCTTCGACTACGACGGCGAAAAACATTCTGCCACGCGTGGCGGCAAAACTGGACGTCCAGCAAATTTCGGATATTACGGCCGTGCATGACGCAGACACGTTCGAGCGCCCGATTTATGCCGGCAACGCGATTGCGACCGTAAAGTCGTCCGATAAGATCAAAATCATCACCGCGCGCGGCACGGCGTTTGATGCCGCGGCCAAAGACGGTGGATCGGCCAGCATCGAAGACTTGGCAGTCAGCGGCGATAGCGGCCTCTCTTCGTTCGTTTCGGCGGAAGTATCCAAATCCGACCGTCCCGAATTAACGACGGCAAAGATTGTGGTTTCGGGTGGTCGTGCGCTAGGCTCCGCAGAAGGTTTTAAAATCATCGAGGCCCTCGCCGACAAGCTCGGTGCCGCCATCGGTGCGTCACGCGCGGCGGTGGATGCGGGTTATGTGCCCAACGATTATCAGGTCGGGCAAACCGGCAAGAACGTAGCGCCGCAATTATACATCGCCATCGGTATTTCGGGCGCGATCCAGCATTTGGCGGGCATGAAGGATTCTAAAGTCATCGTCGCCATCAACAAGGACGGCGAAGCGCCGATCTTCGGTA
This sequence comes from Micavibrio sp., assembly GCA_040381535.1. Lineage (GTDB taxonomy): Bacteria > Pseudomonadota > Alphaproteobacteria > Micavibrionales > Micavibrionaceae > Micavibrio_A. The sequence continues at coordinate 1,849 of JBEIHF010000033.1, forward strand.
TTGCCGATTACGGCCTTGTGGGCGATTTGTTCACTTTGGTGCCGGAATTAACGCAGAAGCTGTAATAGATGAAATCCACTCTCTATGTCGCAAGTTCAATCAACGGTTTTATGACCCGCGGCGAGACCGAACCCGGCTGGGTTTCCGATAAAGACAAAAAATATTCGCCGATCACTGCCGCAAAGCGGGATGCATTCTGGTGGGCCGCAAGACATTCGATCAGTATCTCAACGTCGTCTACCCCGTTCCAGGCGCGCACAATGTGGTGCTCAGTTTTAAGGCGGGTGCAGAAAATCATCTAGTTCATTACGCGAGCAACATGAAACTGGCAGTCGAAAAAATCCATGCGCTCGGGTTTGATCGTTTTTTCACGGTTGGCAGATCCGATGTGATCGGGCAGGTTTTGAACGCAGGATTGATTGATGAAATCCTCGTGAGCTTTCATCCCTATGTTTTTGCTAAAGGATTACCCACGATGGGCGGATTTATGGGCGAGTTGAATTAGAAATTTAAGGGTATTGCCGAGCAGTATCCGGAATTGATATTGCTGCGTTACGCGGTTAATCCGCCGATTTCATCCTGAAGGCCGAGCCTTTGACGGCGGCGGGAAGAATTGCGCCTTCGATCAACGCGTCATCGAGCAATGTGTTTTCCATGATGGCGCCCGTGAAATCAGCTTCGCGAAGATCAGCGCCTTTAAGGTTAGCATTGGCAAGGTCTGCGCCCTTGAAATTTGCCATGCGTAGTTTGCAACCCGACATATCCACATAGCTCAACGATGCTTTTTCAAAGTCACACGGCGAGAAACGTTTGGTCGTGTCCCCACCCCCGAACATTAAGGGTTCGAAGTTAGCGTTGCGCACGGTGGCGTGGTTGAAACGCGCGCCGCGAAAAGAGCTACCGCGCATATCGGCATATTCCATGTCGCAACGGCGGAAATCGGATTCGTTCAGGTTGGCGGATTGCATTTCGATCTTGTAGAGATTCATGCCGAAGAAACGCGCCTTCACGGCCTTGATGGCCGTCATCTTTTCGCCCTTGAGGCTTTCCAATGGACGCATGTCGTAGCCAGAAAGATCAAGTTGCTTGCCATCTTTCCCCGCGCTGGAAACCCAGATGCGGTGTGTTTCAATCATTTTGGCCAGAGGTTGTTCAAGATCATTCACCGACGTTCCGATGTTCGCGTCAGTGATGGCCTCGGAAATATCGACGTCCATCTCGCTGATCTCGGCCATGTTGATACCTGTCAGGATGGCCGCCTTCATTTGTGCGCCCTTGAGTTTGACGCCCGCCATTTGCGCGCCCGATAAATCCGCGCCTTTGAAATCAGCGTTGCGCACATCTGCGCCCGCCATGTTGATGCCCGTCATGATCGCGTCGGCAAAATTCGCGGAGTTGGCAAGCGTGCCAACAAGCCGTGCACCCGATAAATTCGCGCCGCGGAAGGAAACACTTTCGCCCGTGTCATACATGCCGTTTTTTGAAAAGCCGCCGACGCGCAGGTCAGCCTTGTCAAAGTTCGCTTCTTCCAAGTTGGCGGATTGAATGCGCGCGCCGCGCAGATCGGACCGCGCGAAATTGCAGCGCGCAAGGTTTGAATCAGAAAGATCGCAGGCGTAAAGTTTGGCTTCGCCGAAATTCGCTTTGGACAAATCCATCCGGGTCATTTTACAGCCCGTGAAATCGGCCTGACGCATATCTTTGCCCGTAAAAGACAGTCCCGACAGATCGACGTTTTTCAGCGTCGCGCGGCGGCCACCCAGACGCCCCGACAAAAAACGCACATGCAGATCGACCATGGCGTCGATCTGGGCTTGGGACATTTTTTCGAGGGATTCATTTGTGTCGGACATGTAGGTTCAATATCGCCCAAGAGGTGTTAAAAGTCATTCAGCGTTTCTGTAAAAGAAACACATCAAAAAAGGACTTAGATACAGGCCCTGCCCAATCCGCATCCCCTTCAAAACGATAGAGTATCTGCCCGTCACTGCCTATCAGAAAACTGGTCGGTATGCCGCGCAGACCTAGATTCTCGCTGAATTCGCCTGTCAGGTCAACATGTGCGGCAAAGTCGCCCATGGCCCGTTTTTCCAGAAAAGCGGCAATTTCAGCGGGCGGTTTTTCTTCCAAAGCCACGGCTATGACGTTCAACCGCCCCTTATAAAGCCCCGACAATTTCTCCAAAGACGGCAATTCAACCACGCAGGGTGCGCACCATGTTGCCCACATATTGACCAGAGTGGGCGTTCCTTCAAAATCCGATATGCGCACGATCTTCCCATCAGGCAAGTGTAAAGGCACATCCGGCAAGGTTTTGGGCTCTGTCGCCGTGAAAACTTCCTGAAACTGGGCGGCGAATTTATCGACTTCCATTTGCGGAACGGCGGGCGGCACGAAAGCGGCGCGAACTTTTTCTGTCCGCCAATCCATATACGCCTTCGGCCCGAAATAACCGCCGACCGCCGAAACGATAAACAGTACAAGCCCGGCGGACATCAGAAATAACTTGTTTTGCACGTGTTTTCCGTGGTTTTAATGTCGTTATGAATCGCACTTTCCAATATGGCCTATATGCCCTGCTTCTGGCAACCGTGCTACTGGTGTCCGCTTGCGGCATCAAGCCCAAGGATTTGTCCGCGCCTGAAGGCAGCGACCCCAACGATTTCCCCAGACATTATCCGCAAGAGTAGAATATGACAGGTTTTCATGAAAAAGACGGCGTCCTCCATGCCGATGGCGTTTCCCTGAGCCAGATCGCCAGAGATGTTGGAACGCCCGTGTATGTGTATTCGGCGGGCGTTATCGAAGACCAATACAAAAAACTCTCAGGCGCGTTTAAAAAAGCCCTGCCCAAGCATCGCCAGCCTTTGATCTGCTACGCCTGCAAGGCGAACAGCAATATCGCGGTTTTGAATTTGTTGCAAGGTTTAGGAAGCGGTCTGGAAATTGTTTCCGAAGGCGAATTGCGCCGCGGATTAAAAGCCGGATTCAAGGGCGAGCAAATCGTATCTACGGGCGTCGGCAAATCACAAAATGAAATCGCGCAATGTTTCAAGGCTGGCATTTTACAACTCAATGTGGAATCCCTGCCCGAACTCGAAAAGATCAACGCCGTCGCCGCCGAAGTCGGCATCAAGGCAAAAGTCGCGTTCCGTTTGAACCCAAACGTGTCAGGCGGCGGACATTCGAAAATTTCTACGGGTCGCAAGGGCGATAAATTCGGCATAGGCATCGAAGTGATGGAAGAAGCCTATGCCAGAGCCGCGCAAATGAAGCACACCGAACCTGTCGGCCTTTCTATGCATTTGGGCAGTCAGGTTTTCGAGGTGGCCAAATTCGAGGAAGCGTTTTCGAAGTTTCCAGAGATCGTTACGAAACTGCGCAGTCAAGGGCATTCGGTCAAAACACTTGATATCGGCGGCGGTTTCCCGATCATCTACAAAGACGAACAATTGTTGGACCTCGATGCCTATGCGCAATGGGTCAACAACATCATCGTGCCGCTGGACACACAGATCATCACGGAACCGGGTCGTTACCTTGTCGGCGGCGCGGGCGTGATCGTGACCGAAGTGGTCTTCGTTAAAGAAACCGAAACCAAAAAACATTTGATTATCGACGCGGCGATGAATGACCTCATCCGGCCCGCCATGTATAATTCATATCATGGTGTCGAACCCGTGCAGAACCGCAATGCGCCGTGGACGACGTATGACATTGTCGGCCCTATTTGTGAAACGGGCGATACGTTTAGCCAAGGCCGCGAAATGCAGAGCATGAAACAAGGCGATCTGGCCGTCATCAAAACGGCAGGCGCGTATGGCGCGAGTATGGCATCCAATTACAACACGCGCCCCATTGCCCCCGAAGTGATGACGAAAGACGGGCATTATGCTGTGATCCGCAAACGCCAGACATATGAGGAAATCATCGGGCGGGATGTTATCCCCGACTGGCCTTCCAAAAAGACAAAAGCCGCGTCCTAGACATCCACGCCCATTCCAGCATGTAAAAGGTGAGCGCGAAGGCACATCCCGCCATCCATCCCGCGAGCACGTCGGAGGGCCAATGCACGCCGAGATACAAGCGGCTGATCCCTATCGCCACCGTCAGTATCACCGACAGGGCGATGAAATATATTTTTACTTTGATGTTGTCGTGTGCGCGAGCCAAAAGCACGCCGACACTTAAGTAAACGATTGCCGCCATCATGGAATGACCGCTCGGGAAACTACCCGTAAACGTGTAAGAGCCGTGGGGCACAAGATCGGGCCGCGAACGATCAAAGCCCGCCTTTAGAATATTCGAAAGTGCGGTGCCGATGGCGACCGTACCCAGAAGATAAACCCCCTGCCCGATTTTTTTGCGCATGAACAGATATGCCGCAGCGCCTAGGGAAACAAATGAGAGAATAAGAATGCCGCCCATGCCCGATACATCGCGCATCATTTCTTCAACCCATGGCGGACCCCATGCATTTTGCGGATCGTTGCCGTCGCGCATCATCATTAAAAGCGCGGTGTCTATGCCCTGGGTGTTGCCTTCCATCACATCATCGGCGACTTCGGTAAAGCTTATGACCATGACGATAAGAACCATCATCGCCAGCAAGACGACGGGTTCGAACAATTTAAATCGGTTAATGATTATCTGCAGGAGTTTCTTGGGTTTGTTCTTCATTTTTTTGTTCCGGCACGGGCGCGGTAGGTGCGTCAACGGGAGTGGCCGTGTGTTCTTCGGCGATATGTTCTGACTCGGATGGTTTCGATCTCAGGAAAGAGAATGAGTAAGACACACTGATCGCGCCATCAGGCAGGTTTGGGTATGAGCCGTTGAATTCCACCATTCCTTCGGCTTTCAAACGCGACACGGGCGGCGGAAAAAGAATTTGTTTAATCGGTTTTTCATTCTTATCGAGAATGCTGATCATGATCGCGGGAACATGCGCGTCCTTGTCTTTCAAATTCACAACGCTGCCCGAAAACAAAATTTTGGAATCCTTGAATTCGGCATTGAGTCCTTCGAGGCTCAAACCGTCGCCCGGCATGACAAGTTGCATGCCCATCAGGTCGAAGATCAAATTGGAAGGCGGCCATGCGCGGCTGATCGGCACATGCATGAGGAGGAACACGATAAAGACGCACAAGAATATTCCCGCCGCCGTCGCGAAACCCGCCAGGCGGTCGCCAGAGATTTTGATTTTTTGCGCCTTCGTAGGCAGGACGAATTCTTCATGTTGGTGCACGGGGAGCACACCCGCGGGAATCGGTTTGTCCTGCAATTCCTTCTGTAAAATACTCTGGAAATCAGAATCGCGCGCGTCGGGCAGATCGACGTCGAGGCTTTTGGCGGGTTCGAAGGCGATTTCGTCGTCTTCATCCCCCATAATGTCCACAAAATTGTCCGGAATATCGCCAAAGGAGGCTTCGGAAGCGAATAATTCCTCATCCAGCCCCTCTTCTTTCTCTTGAAACCATTGATGACCGCAATGGGCACAACGTACCGTCCGGCCGTTCGGGCCGATGGCGCCTTCGGACACCAAATAACGCATGGTACAGGAGGGACAGTTAAGGATCATGGGCGGGCGCTAGCTTCCAATGCAAAGGTCTATACTGTATGGATAGATTTTCTATCCTAACTTACTGAAATAACACGATAATTTTAACGTTATTTACATATACAACCCCTACACAGCTATAATAAATCAAGGGGTTATGAGCCTAAAATACACAAAAGCTACACAAGAGGATAGTCATGAGTTTTTTAATAGACCCACAAGAATTAAAGTCCGGCCTCCTTCTCTTCCGAAGGGCCGACGTCCAGCACAAAAACTGGTACTGCCGCGTTCGGGTGCCGAAGACCGACCGCTATAAGGTATTTTCCCTAAGAACATCCGACATCCGCGAAGCCAAAGACAAGGCATTCGATCTCGATGCCGATGTCAGATTCAGGGTCAAACACGACGTTCCCGTGTTTGAGAAATCTTTTGCCGAAGCCGCGCAGGAATATTCCGCCCACGCCAAGAGCAACGCGTCCTTCGGCCAGATCACAATGGATCGCTGGAAGATTATCGACACCCATATCAGGGTTCATCTGATCCCCTATATCGGCAACATGCAGGTCACGATGGTAAACGTGGACAAATGGAACGCCTACTACGCTTGGAGAAAAGAAAACGGAAAAGGCATTGATGGCAAAGCACCGAAAGACGGAACCGTCCGAGGTGAAATGAAAACCTTCCGCGCCATCATGAATTTCTGCGTTGGAAAAGGTTATATCCGTGAGAAACAAGCCCCCAAGGGCAAACTCCCCGAAGACAAAGCACGACGCGAGGAGTTCACTTTACAAGAATATCGCCATCTTCACACCTACGCTCGTACTTGGATTAAAGAAGGGCGTACCGATTATCACATCTGGTATCGGACTATGGCTTACAACTTTATTCTTATCATGGCCAATACGGGCATGAGGACGATGGAAGCACGAAACTTGCGCTGGCGCGACGTTGACCTAAGGCGCGACCAAGCCGGACGCAGTTTTGTAACTATGAATGTCCGCGCAAAGAAGAAATTCCGTGAATTGGTTGCGGCGGACAATGTGGCCACTTATCTTGAACGTATTAAAGAGATTTCCAAGGCGACGAAGCCTGACGACTATGTATTCACCATACAAGCTGGCACTTCAGCCACCGATCTTTATGGACCACTTATCGGAGGATTGCTCGAAGAAGCAGAACTCCTCTTTAGCTCTTCTGGTAGCAGACGAAGCACTTATTGTTTCCGACACACTTATGCAACCTTCCGATTGATGGAAGGTATAGATGTATATTTCCTAGCAAAGCAAATGGGAACCTCGGTCAAGATGATCGAGGATTATTACGGCCACATCACGCCGTCGAAAAATGCCGAGCGCATTTTACAAGGTATATCGGGATGGGTGCCGATAGACGAAGTGGATGGCGGGAAAAAAGGAGGCGTGAACGCCTCCCCCGCCAAGAACAAGTCGAAATCCGAACGTCGAAAGGATAGTGAGGATTAAGTGATTTTCAGCCGAGGCGATTAGAAAATCGTATCTTTCTAGCTAAATTGAAAGCGTTCTGTGGGATTTTAACTTACCCACTGCGCCCATTAAGCTCTTTGTAATTTTTTTTCATCACCAGAATTATTTTGATCCAAGGCACCCTTGAGACCGTCCAATATTGATTTCGAGGTAATATCAAAGTGTTTTCCGAGAGATATGATCTTATCGGAAGCAAGCCTTTCTTGTAAAAATCTTCGAATTTGATTTTTAGTTGGGGCAGTGTTGCTCTGCAATTCCTTGCTGATTATCCTCAAAGCCTCTTCATCAAGCAGACCTTCAATCTCTTTGAGTTTAGGATTGAGACGGCGCATCTCAGAGGGCATCAATCCAACATACTTTTGCCGCCAGCGGTAAAAGGTCTGCTCTGAAATCCCGGCCCGTCGGCACACATCCGTGATGGCTAACCCATCTTCCGCCTGACGCAAAATCAACGCAATCTGGCTGTCTATAAATTTGTTCTTCTTCATTAAAAAATCCTTTCTCTATATTTAACAGATTAAAGGATTTCTCTCACTCAAAACGGTCCGATTTTCAGGAAGCAGAACACTATCGTGAGCAAAGGGTTTAAATAAACCCGACATTCACGGCATCTACACTTTCGCTTACAGGCGTTAAACCGTTAGCCATGCACATGAGTGCTCCATGACCAATAGGCATCTTCAGGTTATCCAGCATACTAAAGCCTTTGAAATTAGCGTTTTGCACGGCAGCCGTTTTTTTGATCTCAATAGGGTATAGCGTTCCACTTTCTTCAATCAATAAATCAATTTCCCTCTTGTCTTTATCTCGGTAAAAATAGATGCGTGGGCTGCGCCCGTTATGAAGGTATGATTTTATAATTTCCGTTATTGCCCATGTTTCAAACATCGCGCCGGACATCGCGCCGCGCTCTAGCACATCGGGGTTGAGCCAGCCTGTCAGGTATGAGCAAAGCCCTGTATCCATGAAATACAGTTTAGGAGTTTTTACCAGACGCTTTGTACGGTTGTTGAAATAGGGCTGGAGCATATACACCACGCCAGAGGCATGAAGCACTTCTAGCCATGTTTTGATAGTCGTGTTGTCTTTTCCAACATCCCGCGCCATATCGGAGTAATTTATAAGCTGACCTGTGCGGGCGGCAGCAATCTGCATGAATTTGTGAAAGGCGGCTGTATCAGTAATGTCGAGATATTCCCGTACATCGCGCTGAATATAGGTTGTGACGTAGGAACTATAAAACCTCTCCCAGTTTTTATCATTTTCTTGCGCCACCATATCGGGATATGAACCGCGCCATATTTTATGAAAGACCTCTGGCAATTTGAGAGCCATGGCTGATTTTTGTCGCGCTTTTAGATTTTTTAATTCTGGCAAGAACGGCGTATCATTACTGCGCCCTTGCTCTTCTGCTTGAGAAATACCTTGAAGTTGTAAAACTGCTATGCGCCCAGCCAATGACTCTGTGACATTTTGCATCATGTCGAATTGCTGCGATCCGGTGAGCCAGAACAGGCCGTTCTTCTTTTCCTTATCAACTACCATCTTGATATAAGGGAACAGATTGGGGGCATATTGCACTTCATCTATGAGTACAGGAAGCTCTAGCCTATCTAAAAAGCTGGCGGGGTCTTGCTGCGCGGCTAGGCGCAGATCAAGATCATCCAACGTCACATAAGAGCGCGTCTTTTTTTGCAATTCTTGTAACAGAGTTGTTTTTCCGACCTGACGCGGCCCAGTCAATAAGACGACCTTGAAGCTTTCGCTGGCATCGAGGATAGACTGCCCTAATGTGCGCTTAATCGTTTTTGTCATTTACAATCCAATGCCGTCCAATTTGGGACACAATCCCAGATTAGCCGATATTAGCTTGGATTTCAACCAATATAAATATGACGGCCCAAAAGCCACAGAAGGCCTTGTGCCGAATGAAGTTAAAAATTTGACTATTGATAGATTGTCTATCCTAACGTATTGAAATAAAACGATAATTTAACGTTATTTACATATACAAAAAAGCTACACAAGAGGATAGCCATGAGTTTTTTAATAGACCCACAAGAATTAAAGAAGGGCCTCCTTCTCTTCCGAAGGGCCGACGTCCAGCACAAAAACTGGTACTGCCGCGTTCGGGTGCCGAAGACCGACCGCTATAAGGTATTTTCCCTAACAACATTTCCTTTAGCTTCACTTCACGGTCCTCTGAGAACCCGCATTTACCGTCAAAATCCTTTGGGTTGTTGAAGGTGCCAAACATCATGTCCCACAATGGCAAGTCTGAAAAATTCTGACGGTGCCAACCTTGTTTATGATGGATGCAGTGACTTTCTGGACGCTGGAAAATAAACCCAAGCCAATAAGGGGTTTTTATATCTATGTGATGAAAGTATCTATATAAATACTTGAACTTTAATCATATTTTAGTTTATAATGATCTGGACAGTCACTGGACAGATACCTAAAATCAAGCACTTAGCCAAAAAATCTGGACAGTTTCTGGACAATTTAAAGGGATTGTTCGATGCCAGAGACACTTGATATTGAAGAACTAAAAAGCGGGCTTATTATTTTTCGTCGCGGGGACGTAGGACACAAGCGTTGGTACTGCCGTATGAAAGTACCCAACGAAGACCGCTATAAGACAGTTTCCCTAAAAACAATCGATAAAGAAGATGCAATAAACAGGGCTTATGACCATGACGCAGAACTGCGTTTCAAGGTCAAACATGAAATGCCCGTTTTCAATCGAACCTTCGCGCAAGTAGCGAAGGAGTTTTCAGACTTTCAAAAAGAACGCTCCGAGGTGGGACACATCACCTTTCACCGTTGGCGGGTCATGGATTCCCATATCCGCACACAATTAAATAGATATGTCGGCACAACACAAATTACTTTGGTGGGGGCCGACCGATGGAAGGACTATCCAATCTGGCGGCAAAAGAACGGAAAGGGGCGCACGAAGGAAGAAGTAAGTGACGGAACAATCCGTGACGAAATGTCCACTTTCCGTTCGATCATGTCATTTGCCGCCGTAAAAAATTACATTCGGGATAGTCAGGTTTTCAAAGGAAAACTTCCCCTTAGCAAAGCGCGACGTGAAGAATTTACGCCGCAAGAATATCGCAAACTTCATACCTTCGCCCGTAAATGGGTAGAAGAAGGAAGGCAGGAAAGAAACCGATGGGCCAGACTCGTTGCCTATAACTTTATTCTTATCATGTGCAACACAGGCATGAGGCCATCCGAAGCTAAGAATTTACGTTGGTCAGACGTTCATATACAAAAAGACAAACACGGAAGAGAGTTTTTAAGACTTTCCGTACACGGTAAAGGAAAGTTCCGCGATCTTGTTGCCTCAAGCAATGTTGCAACGTATTTCGAGCGGATTAAAGAAATCAGTAAAGCAACAGAAGATAATGATTTCGTATTTACAACAGAAGAAGGTAAACCTGCCAAAACCCTCTACTACTGGATGATAGAAAGCGTCCTGATAGCATCGGGACTCCAAAAAAGTTCTAGTGGAAGCCAGCGAAGCACATATTGTTTCCGTCATACTTATGCAACTTTCAGACTAACCGAAGGGGTTGATGTTTATTTTCTATCCAAACAAATGGGAACGTCCGTACAAATGATTGAAAACCATTACGGACACGTAAACCCTGTCAAAAATGCTGATCTTATTTTAAAAGGCTTGCCGGGCTGGGAAAGTGTGCCTAGCACGGAAGCCAAAGAAATAGCCGAAGGCAAAAGCAACGATAAATCTAAGACCAAACCTAAAAAGAAAAAGTAATTTTCTTTAAGGCGGTTGAATCAGGGCAGCGAGTTCGCTGGGCCAAACGCCTACTTTCTACGATCCCGACGATGCGCCGCTGGCGTACTTAAATCGGATGGATGGAAAAAACGGTTTTCCGCCGTGGCATTTTGGGAAGGCCGTTTCAAAGCACCTGACCGCCGAGGCGGATTTTAAGGTGCGTGTTAAATCCTCTTATCTACGACAGCCCTAAAGAAAAGGGTCCTGTATATTTTCGAATTATTTTGATGTCATTACACCAAGACCGTACCCCCCCCTATGAAAATATATCCGCAACCTTCGGAGAGTCTATGTTCTTACAAGCCATTGATTTATAATAATTAAAAGTGGAGATTTTCACAATCAGAAGACTCAATCAAAAAGCTTGCTAATTCCATAATTTTGAATTATTTTGCGCCATTACATGATTATAAACGTAATTTGTCCATAAATTATCGAGAGTGCAAATATTATGAGTACTGACAGCGTAAAAACAAACCTTACCCTTGATGAGGGTTCAGAAGTTACGGTCGTGCGCGGCGGCATGCGAGTCGAGTTCAATGCCAATGGCGGTGTCATCGTTTATCAAAACGATGTTCCTGTTTATCCCGCTACCAATGATAGTACCCCGCAAGCTAAAGCCGCAGTAATCACAAAAGCGGACCTTCAAATCGGCGACAAAATGGAAGATGGCACGATTTTCGGTGGTATCTCTCCTGATACAGGTAAGCCGATGTATGTCCGCCCTGCGGATGAGCCACTGACGATGAAATGGAAAGCGGCGATGGACTATGCCAAGAAATTTGAGGGTCATGGACACCCTGCAGGCACATTCCGTGTGCCGACAAGCAATGAGCTGGATGTACTATTTAATAACCGCGCCAAGATTGGCGGCTTCAATGAAACCGGCTCCAATCCCGCTGGTTGGTACTGGTCGTCCACGCAGAACGACAACCTCAATGCGCATGGCCAGAGCTTCAGTGACGGGCATGGGCTTCGGGACTCCAAGTCCAACCACTCCTCGTTTCGCCTTGTTCGGAGCTGAATTATTCAGTCATTTAATCATTTTCTGGCCGTGCAAAGCACGGCCATTTATTTTTAAGGGATATTGAGAATAATCATTTATGGCGCAGTATGAGCATTTGCCGATTTATAAACTGACCTACCCCCTATAATCCGGTCCAGATTCAGGTTAGCAGTTAACCAGAA
>JBEIHF010000034.1:0-12754 GCA_040381535.1 Micavibrio sp.
AATAAAACTAAATAAATTTATCCGTAATGTTTAACTTTTACTTGCTCGCTGGCGCTTCAGGTGTTGGGTTTTCCACAGAAACCTTGTTAACTTTTAGGGAAATGCCGAGCTTGTCCGATTGCCCGCATTCACGTCCCACGCATAATTTATCTAGCGAAACGCGCCAGCCGGAGCCGCCGTTCTGCATATGTCCTATCGCTTCGCGGAATTTGGCAAAGTCGCTGGTTTGTCCCGATGTGATAACAATACTGGACCCGCTTACCGTGAATACCAGACCTTTATAAGAGGGGCCTACTTTTGCAATGAATGTTTCCACCTCTTTGCTGTCGATGGGAACGTCTTTGATTTGCGGCACGATCGGCTGCAAAGCTTCGGTCTCTTTCAAAGACGCGCGCAATTCGGTAAGCGATTTTGCCTGAATGGTTGCGTAAAGGCCGAGCGCGCCCGCCATAGCCCATGCAATACCGGCGGCGATCAGAACAGTCTGACCAGAGTGCTGCGGCAATTTTTCAAGAAAGGCGTTCAGGTCCCCCGTGGCTTTGGGGTCTGTGTATTTCTTTAGGGAACGCCAGTCGAAGCTTTTGAGGTCTAGGGCCATTACATCGCTTTGTTGATTAGCTATAAATTATATTAAATTGTACAAAACAATACTTTAGAACGGGTTACACAAGGCAGGAATTTAACTAAAATTTTATCTAATTAGACCCTTTCATGCGAACACGGCCATCCGGCTCGCTTCCAGGCGATACTTGCCCCTTAAGGGTGGGCAAAGATTGAACGAAAGCCGGCGGAATCATGATTTCCCAGTTGGCCTGCCCGCCCGCTACTTCATATTTCACTAATGTACCATCGACCTTCGCGAGTTCGTCGAGCATCTCTTGAATACGCACCATATGCTTAATGGCATCCGATTGCAAAGCGTCGTAAGCGCTGACCATAAGTTTTCGCGAGGCGCTTTCAGTTTCGACTTTCACTTTGTCGAGATCGCGACTCATCGTGTTGGTAAGGATGAACTGGAAAACGAGGAACAAAAACAGGATCAGCGTGATGCCGATACCGACATACAGCAAAAGCATGGACGCAGCGCGCGAAAGTTGTTCCGTGCGCAACATGCGGTTTTTCCACGGCACGACATCGGCAAGTTCGGGATTGATGGTGACAAAGTTGGCATCCATCGATTGCATGCGCGGGAGCAAAGTACGCGCAGCACCCAAGAATACCTGCATGCGACCCGTGTCGGGATCCCAGCGCAGAGCGGATGCAACGCCTTCTTGTTCGTAGAGATAAACCGTTTCCTTATCCCAGAATTCGGATTTGCCGGGAAGCGCTGCGGCCAATGGACACCAGCTGTCGGGTGCCGATGCGAGCGCGGTCGAAGGGCATGCGAGATACCACAAACGTCCGCCGTCGGCGGAATACACGTAATGGACTTTTTCCGTTCCGCACGCTTGGGATGCGGCGTTCCAAACTGCTTCGTCTTCCATACCCACGATATGCGGGATGGCGCCGCCGATAACTTCTTGCGGCAGATGAGGAACTAAGGTTGTTTTGAATGCTGAACTTTCGCCGGACAGATAGTCGGAAACACCAGGACGCGGACGTGATACGGAATCACCTGCCCTGCGCTCTGCGCTGGGCTTGCCACGTTCTGTAACGTCTCTGTCTTTGGTCGTGATAGCCAACCTAGAGAATTCCTTCCGTCAATCCCCCCATCATGCTGTCCATGCTCATATTCATAACTGTCAGAGCATAGATAGCCGAACCGAAGGCAATAGCGAGGTAAACGCCGGTAAGAGCAAATGCGAGCCAAACGATCAAGGAGTGTTTCGTCTTTGCCGATTGCGCCCGCATTTCGGCGATTGATTCCATGATTGTAGCAACTTGCCCGAGGTCCGACAAGGTAGCAAGTTCAAGTCGTTCCGAGCGAGTCAGAGGCTGCCTGTCCATGGCGACACCCAGCGAAATACCGCGGGAAAGGTCGGCATTGGCATCGTCCCAGTATTTATGGACGTCCGGCGAGCTCGTGGCCTGACCGGCTTGACTCAAAGCATCGTTAATAGGCACCAAGCCGCGCAGCATTCGGGCGCAAGCCGTCATGGAGTCCGAAAAACCAAGGTCGCGTAAGTAAGCGCCGATCAAGGGAATTTTACGGACGGCACGGGCGGTCGGCCAGTCGGCCTTACCACGGTTCATCCAAAAAGAAATCATCGCCCAGACCATGAATCCGCCGATGGCGAAAGCGGAATAGATCAGGATGTTCCATACCAGCGAGAGGTTGTTGACGACGTAGTTGTATTCTTCGAGTTTGGCGGGGTCTTCGGGCGCGTTGCCGCGGAACCAGCCCAATACCATGTCTTGCCCCCAAAAGAGCGATTGAACGATGGTGATCAAGTCGAAGCCCAGCCAGCCCATCGTACCCATGATCGCGCGGGCGTTTTTCTTTTTCTGGGTAATAGAGTGAATGGCGTGCGGAATACCTTCGGCGAGTTTGTTCGCGCGTTCGGACGCCGCGAGAATGGCCAGCGTTCCTTTGTCGAAAATATTCAGCGCCTTGAGCGCATCAATTACACCAAGACCTCTGGCGAGAGCTTCCCTTGCAGGCGCCAGAATGTTCTGACGTTTGGGGTTTGTTTCGGCCTGAATGATCTTCCAGAAAGCAACGCCCGGGGATGTGGACATCGAGCGGAACATGATACCTCGCAGCAATTGCACCTGCCACCAGCTCGATCTTGCAAGCAATCTTTCGAGGGGAGAGCGTTCGTGCGGACGGATGGAAAGAACATATCCGCCCTTCTTTATAATAGCGGAACGGACATCTTCTTCATGAGGCAGGTAAAAGGACTCCAAAGCCCTTTTCGGACCGGAGGTGCTGTCGTATGCTATCTCGGCAACCCATTGTCTCATTTATAAATTCCTGAAAAAAGAATTACTCTTCGATGTAGGCGAGGGCCGCGTTGGGATCCACAAGACCGCTTTTGATCAGGTCGATAAGACCTTCGCGGCGCGTGTGAACTATAACCCCGTTCTCTTGAAGGATATCATTCACGTTTTTCATTAATGCTTCGTAAATAGAGTTCCTTTGGGCGGGGCCTAAAGTGATCAAAATGGCGTCCAAAAGCAAAGTACGTCCCGAAATACCCGTCCTATTACATAAGTCGCAGCCCGCGCCGTTATGGGTGCGGATCTGCGTCTCGGGCGGAAGGCCTACCGCGCTCGCATCGTTTTCCTTCAAAACCGCACCTAGTTTTTCGTGGTGGGCGCAGCCCTGACATAGCGTTCTTACAAGACGCTGGTTCATGATCGCGCGCACCTGTTGGGCAAGCGTAAATGTGGAAGAGCGTTCGCGCTCGGAAGGCATCAATGATCTTAGACGCTCGAATGTTTGTAAAGCGGTGTCTGCGTGAACGGTTGAGATAACCGTGTGGCCGGATTCAGCGGCACGCAAGGATGTTTCCACCGTATCGCCATCGCGCATCTCCCCGATAATGATGTAATCGGGATCGTGACGCATAGCGGCGCGGATCAAATCTGCGAATTCGCCACCGTGCATGCCGGGGCGCACTTGCCATTGCGTGGCGTATCTCAATTCATATTCGATTGGATCTTCAATCGTCAGAACGTGTTTGCGGCGTCTGTCGATCTGTTGCACGCAGGCATAAAGCGTTGTCGTTTTACCCGAACCCGTAGGACCGGAGAGCAGAATCAAACCGCCACCGCCTTTGATTTCAGGCGAGAGAAGATTGGCAAGATAATCGCCCACGTCAGGGTGACGGCGGAACAATTCATCAAAGCCTTTGAGCGCCGCGCGGTCGAGCAGACGCAGCGTGATTTTTTCGCCGTCCTGCGCCTGCGGCCCTGCAGCTACACGGACGTCGACGGAACGGCCTTGCCAGATAAATCCGAAACGTCCGTCTTTGGGCGTTACACGGTCCCCGAAGTTCAGACCCGCGTCACGTTTAAGAAGTGTCGTCAAACGGGCCATCGCTTCGGCGGGCAAAAGATGCATCGGAATCAAATCACCATCGATACGGTATTTGATCCAGTTCGGCGTATCGGCGCCGCCATCCTGCACAAGGTGAATATCGGATGCGCGCATCTGCAAAGCTTCGGCGAGCATGTCGCGCTGAAATTGGTTCAACAAAAGACCGTTGTCGGTATCAAGAAGCCATTGCGCGAGAGTCTTTTCGCAGCGGTCGGCGGACAAATCGTGCACCGATCGCAAAGTATCAAGCAATTCCGCACGGTCCCACATTTCGACATCGACCTTGTCGACGCGGAAACCCGAACGCGTGGCAGTGGAAATAAGCGCGTCGATCTGACGCTGGTTCAAATCATTGAGCGGCGCAATTTTCATCACGCCGTCGCGTAAACTGATCAGGTGAATAGAAAGCGGCAACCATGCCTGCACCGGCAGAATGGAGCGAAGCTGGTCACCCGTTGCACGGTCTTTGACCCCCTCTTCTTCCTCAAGTTCGGAAGTGCCGGTCGCGCCGGCCATGTCGAGAAGTTGTTCTGTGGAGCGAGAAACCCCTTGTTCGATGAACATGGCACGTTCGCGTTGAACCATGTCGAGGTAGCGTTCGCGCCCTTCGATGGAACGCGCACGGCGGCGATCAGACCATCTGCGGTCTATGCCTCCCGGCGGTGTTCCTCTGCTTTTTCTGCGTTCGCGTTCCCCGCCTGCACGGCGTTCTTCATCCACCTCTGGTGGGAGTTCCGGTATGGAGGTTCCCGATCCTGTGTCCTGTTCACTCATCCTAAACCAATCAGCTTATGGAGTCGTTGTTGTAGCGGTGCTCGAAGTTGTCGCGGACGCTCCACTACTACCTGCGTCTGCTCCACTACTCGATTGTGTATCAACAACATTAACGGAAGATAAAGATTTGTCGAACAAGAGCAGAACCTTTTGATCTCCGTTGCGGAATTCAACTGCGCTTGGACGCATTACAATTTCCCATAACACTCCACCGATTACCGATTGCTCTCCGCCGAACACAACGCGGCTTCCGCCCGGACCGGCAATGATCGCACGCTTGGCAGAGTAAGAGGTAATCACGTAGCCTTCGAGCGCGCCGCTCAAATCTTTTTTGGGCATAACGCGTTCCGTGCTTGTGGCGGGCGCTTTGGTGCTATCAAGTGCTTTTTTCATCGCATCGCCGGGGGTTTCATCAGCATCTTCGCCGATATCATCCAGCGAAAGCGGTCTGATATTTTGCAAGAAGTCTTCCTCGCCGACGCCGCCCAAAACGATTGCTTTCGAATCTTTGTTGATGGCGCGTGCCGCATTACCGCGCAAGGGCATGACGAGAATACCGCGCGCACCGTTGTGAGTGACCTGCACGTCATCGAAGATCGTGCCTTCGCGCACAGGCTCCCATGTCAATGTCAGAGGGCAGGCCTCGAGTGGGTCGAGTATTTTTCCCGCCTTACAACCCGACGTTTCCGCACGCACGCCATTTTCGGTATTGGTCATGCGTATGCCATTTAAGGTCAGTGGTACACCGCCTATATTCACCAAGGATACGGTAATGGAAGAGCTTTGCGAAACGCCTGAACCGAAATCCACTTCTTCCATAGAGGAAACGAGCAGACCTTTTCCAGGAACGGCTTCTGGGAATGTTTTGGCGGCTTCGGATTGATCGGGATCATACACGCCCTCCAGATCGACAGAAGCCACGCCCGTAGGACCGGAGTGACGAACAATCAAGGAACCGCTAAAAGGACCTTTCGATGTAGGAGACCAGCGCACAGAGGCGACGCAAGCCGAACCGGTTGCCAATTCGCCGCAATTTTCATCCACAGAAAATCCGGATTGATTGCCGGACTGTATCTCTATTTTATCTATCGTGATGGGTTTCGATGTCTTGTTGCGCAAGATCAGCGCCTTCACCTGCTCCTGACTTTCATCAAGCGTCCCGAAATCGATCTCATTGGGAATGGTTTCTATATCGCTGGCCAGATCGGATGTTTCATCGCCCGAGCCGTCGACGGTGCCTTCTATCGTGGCCGTCAAAAGTTTTGCGCGGCCTTCGTGGCGCATCAGCATTTCAATGCGGTAAGCGCCTTGTTGCAAGCCCTTAACGGTCAAGGAGATGGGGCAAACCTCGGCCGGCTCAATCGCAGCTTTCGCGCATTGATTCTCGCCGATCGTCGCCTGAATGTTCGAAGACGGGTAAAGATTGATTGCACCGGTTTTTAAAGGCTGACCCGCATCGTTACGGAACAATACCACAACCTGCGCCGTGGAACCCAAACGCACACCGCCTGCAGCCACTTTAGGCGTTACGGGTACAAGCGTACCGCCGCCGCCCGCAGCCGCGCCGCGCGCGCCGGGATCTTCGAATGCCGATTGTGCGTAGGCTGACGGCGACAAAATTACCGCTGAAAGCATCAACAAAAAGGCATATCTGAGATTTAAAATTTTGGACATACTATTATAAAATTTACTGGCAACCCGTGGACATAGAGGTGAGCGGAAAAAAAAGCGGAGAATCAGAACATTTTTAGTAGTTTAGCATGAAAACGGGAGAGACCAAGGATATCCTCGGTTATTCACAGGATTATACAAAAGTTACCATCAAGGATGTCAGCGGGTTGGTGTGTAATAGTCGTAGGTTTCGTAAGCCGATTGCGGGCCTGCGGGTGATGTTGCCGCGGGGGCAAGCGCCGGAACGGCATTGGGATTGTAGAGGGGGATTGCCGTCGAAGGTGCATAGGTCGAGCGTGAGACAAACCCTTCACCGCGGCGGAAACGGGCATCATCCGAAGTCGGTACCGGCAACGGCGTTTGCGTCAAAACCGGTGCGGGAGCCAACGCGGCAACAGGCGCAGGCATAGGTTGAGCCGGAACGGGCACGCTTGATTCCCAAGACGGGGTTGTAGGCGCGGGCGTTACGGCCGGCAGATCAAGCGGCGCTATCTCAACAGAAGAATTCGTTTTCGCAACGGCCGGCGGCGCAACAGGCGATACCATCGGTGTAATGGGCATCGGCTCTACTTTGGAGACAGGCGCGGTAGAAACCGGCACCGCAGGCGTATCCAGAGGTTCGGGCGTATTGGGATCGGACGAAATTTTTCCTGCAGGCAAAGGTGTTATCAACTTGGTTGCAGGCGCATCATAGGGCATATCGGGATTGGGAACGTTCTTGTGCTCTGCAGGTTCGCCCAGTTCTTTCGGTGACGTCACTTCTACGCCGGTGCCCGGCAGTTTGTGGTGTTTCTTAACGGCGTAATCCATATAACGCGGATCATTCGAGGCCGTGTATACAATCACGCGCGGACGAAGCAGCATGACGAGTTCGAGATTTTCCGTGTTGGCCGTCCGGGTATCCGGAAGGATTGGTTTCATCAAACCAAGGCCGCGTGTATCAAAATCGTCGTTCTCACGCACCAGGCCAGCGATCAACACAGAATCACCTGGACGAACACGGATCTGCGTGGAAAGCTGACGCTCTGAAGTTTGTGGCAACTGGATAACTGTTTCGCCGCCGGCATCACCCGTGTCGGAGAAGGTGAAGTCATCGATCTGCTTCACATCCGTCAGCTCGATTTCAAAGTTTGCGTAAACAGTGGATTTATCCCACGTGCTTCCGATGGTGAGCGTGAAACCCGTATCGACCGAGTCCGTGTTGACGGAGGTGGTCGATTGCCCTTCGTCCAGCGTTGTGGAAATCTCAGAGACGTAGTTAAACGTATCGGCGACGCGGAGTACGGCTTCTGCTCCGGAAAGAACCGTGATCTGAGGTTGCGAAATGGTTTTAACCGCACCGAATTGCGAGAGGAAGCGGACGATATCACCCGACGTTCCGTCGAAATCCTGCGTTGTCGGCAAACCGATGCTGATTGGATCGGTAAAATCGGCACCGACACCGCCATTGATGGTGATGCCTGTGTTGAATTTGCCGAGCGAGCCAAGTTTGCTCCAGTCAACGCCGGCTGAATTACCCGCGCTCAAGGACACTTCCCAGATATAGGTTTCAAACACGATCATCGCCGTGTTGGCGCGCAGACGTTGGAAATAACGCGCGGCGATATCGGATGTTCTTTGCGTCGCAGTATATACAAGTGTGCGCGTTGTGGGATCAACTATCGGCGCAGCGCCACCCTCACCAAGGATTGCGGTCAAGCCAGCAGCAACATCATTTAAGAACGCCGTGTCATCACCCGAACCGATCGGCGGCAAGGTGACGGTGAAAGTTTGTGTGTCTTTGATCGTGATGGAGCCATCTTCATAAGAGCAGTACAGGTTTGCAAGGCTGCAGACCTGATGCACGACTTTGCCAAGATCACCGCGCAGATTCGCAACCGTCACGCGGCGCGTTAAGCCTTCCTGCGTTTCGAAGGCGAGAGAAATATCGTAGTCGGCAAGAATAAGTTGCAACGCGCCGGCAAGCGTTTCACCGCGTAGCTCGAAAGGCCCTACCATTTCGGTGGGGAAATCATCGTCTTCGGCAACTTCTGGAACAAGAACATCTTCGCCGAGCGGAAGATACATCACGGCATCGGGGCGTTCATTCACACCGGCTTTGCGGGAATCGGCAACAGTCGGAGCGGGAATATCAACATTGCGCGCTTCGGGAACACCCACCATCGCACACGCGGACGTCAAAACCATCGCGGAAACGGCCGCAACGTTCATCATCAATCCAAAACTTCCGTAACGCTTCATTTAGTCTTCAGCCTTTTCGTTTGTAGGCTTCGATGGTTCTTGTAACAGTCTTGACTAGCCGGTCTTTTTGAACAGGCTTTATCATGACGGCGCTAACACCCCAAGTGCCTGCCTTCTCCAGCAGGTCCGGATTATTGTCGCCAGTCACCAGAATAACGGGGGTATCCATGTCGAGGCCACGGATACTCCTGATAAATTCGAAACCATCCACAGGTTCCATGCGCACATCCACTATGGCCAGAGAGATCGGATCGCGCTTTATATAATGTTGTTTCATGAAATCGAGGGCCTGATCGCCCTGCGATGCCTCAATAACATCGGCGCCCGTTTCAGCCAGATAGCGCACAATCTGCATCCTGACGAAATCATTGTCTTCCACTACGAGTATTTTAGTTTTTTGAGACATTGCGCTGGCGGGAACCTTTAAGGGAAAAGGGCATGAGAACGGATTTAAGGAATCACAATTAAAAACCGTAAAGGATGGGTTTTAAATTAGCAATCCTTCCTTGCGGCCTTTCCACGGAAAGGATTATGATAAGAAAAACATAGGCCTTGTGTGATTCCCCATCATGTTCGATATCTTTGCCATTCTCAGCCTACTCAGCGCGATCGGGCTTTTAATCGCGCTCTCAGCAATCGATCTTAAGCACTGGATATTGCCCGATAAACTCAATCTGGCATTAGGCATAGCAGGATTGGTGTTTCATTTTTCCACAGGCTACGCCTATGTCGATATCAAGGACATGTTACTCGGCGCGGCTGTCGGCGCGGGCATGCTCTTGATCATCCGCTTCTTCGCGAACCGCCATTATGAAACCGATGCGCTAGGCCTTGGCGATGTCAAACTGCTTGGCGCGGCGGGATTGTGGCTCGGCATGGAAGGCGTTCTGATGGCTGTGACCGCGGGCGCGGCGGCTGGACTCGTGCACGGTTTGGTTTACGCCGCTTACACCGCATGGAAAAACAAAACCAAATTCACTATCCGCAATCTGGCCATTCCCGCAGGTCCGGGTTTTTGTATCGGGATCGCTGTGGTAGGTTACATCATGTTCTCATCTTTCGTATTGGCATTTTTATATGCACAGTTCTCTTGACGGTATCCGCGTCCTTGATCTGTCCCGCATTCTAGCGGGCCCTGTCTGCACGCAAATTCTTGGAGACCTCGGCGCGGACATCATCAAAATCGAAAAACCAAACGAAGGAGATGACACACGCGGTTGGGGCCCTCCCTTTCTGAAAGACAAAAACGGAAACGACACGCATGAGAGCGCGTATTATCTTTCCTGCAACCGCAATAAAAAATCCGTCACCATCGACATTACCAAACCCGAAGGGCAAAAACTCATCCACTCGCTAGCGGCGCAAAGCGATGTGTTGATCCATAACTTCAAAGTTGGCGGTCTGGAGAAATACGGGTTGGGGTTTGAAGCCGCGCACGCCGCCCACCCACACCTTATATATACTGCGATTTCAGGGTTCGGGCAGAACGGTCCGCTATCGTCAGAACCAGGCTATGATTTGATGGCCCAAGCCATGGGCGGATTGATGGGCCATACAGGCGAAGCGGATGGCGAGCCCATGAAAGCAGGTGTCGCCCTTGTCGATGTCATGTCGGGCCTTTATGCCGCCATCGGAATTCTAGCCGCAATCAATGCGCGCACGCAAACCGGCAAAGGGCAAATGGTGGATCTCGCGTTGCTCGATGTCACCCTCGCCTCTATGACAAACCTCGCGCAATATTATCTGACGTCGGGCGTTGCGCCGAGAAGATACGGCAACGCGCATTCGACCATCGTTCCCTATCAGGCGTTCAAAACCAAAGACGGTTATATGGCCGTGGCGGTCGGCAACGATTCCCAATTCAAAAAATTTGCCGCGCATTTGGGAAAAGCTGAATGGGACGAAGATGCGCGTTTTGCCAAAAACGAAAACCGCGTGCGCAACCGTGAAGCGCTCATCCCCATGATAGCCGATCTCCTGAAAGCAAAAACCACATCCGCATGGGTGGATGGGTTGCGCGATATCGACGTGCCCGCGGGTGCGGTGAATTCCATCGATCAGGTTTTCGCCATGGAACAGGTACAGGCGCGTGACATGGAAATCGAAATGACGCATCCCCACTCTGCAACGCCCGTCAAACTGGTCGGTAGCCCGCTCAAAATGTCGGACACGCCTGTATCATACCGCCTTCCTCCGCCCGTCATGGGCGCGCACACGGATGAGGTTCTGAACGGCCTGCTGGGCCTTTCGGCATCTGAAATCGCTGATTTGAAAGCCAAAAAAATCATTTAAGTGCATAAAGGGTATGGAAATTCTTGCCATACCCACCCCTGCCCTGTAATCATCCCATCCTGATGAAACATTCAGATGCTAGCCGCAAGTCATTCCAAAAGGTCAACCGCGACGCCTTCACCCATTCCCATTTGATCGGGATTGAAAGTTTGAGCGCGGCTGAAATCGAAATCGCCCTCGACCTTGCCGATTATTACGCTGACCGATTGGATGAGCGCGAATTCAAACCCGATATCCTGCGCGGCGCGGTCATCCTTACTTTGTTCTTCGAAGATTCCACACGCACGCGCCTTTCCTTCGAGATGGCAGCGAAACGTTTGGGCGCCGATGTCGTCAACATGGATGTGGGCACATCATCCGTGAACAAGGGCGAGAGCCTGACCGATACGATCCATACATTGCACGCGATGCTGCGCCCTGATGCCATCGTCATCCGCCATAGCGAATATAACGCGCCGCAATTCATTTCGAAACTCGTCGATTGCCCCGTTATCAATGCAGGTGATTCTTATCACGAACATCCGACGCAGGCTTTGCTCGACGCGCTGACCATCCGCCGCCATTTCGGCAAACTCAAGAGCCTGTGTGTGGCGATCTGCGGCGATATCGCGCATTCCCGCGTGGCCACGTCAAATATGTATCTGCTGACTAAGATGGGCGCGGATGTCCGCGTCGTCGCGCCGCCGATGTTGAAACCCGAAAAATTCCCCGTCGCGAATATCAAAGCGTTCGACACTATGAAAGAAGGCCTTGAAGGTTGCGACGTCGTGATGATGCTTCGCAACCAGAAAGAACGCATGAAATCAGGATTGATCGAATCAGAAGGCGCATTCTTCCGAGATTACGGTTTGACGTATGAAAAACTTGGCTATGCCAAACCCACCGCCGTCGTCATGCATCCCGGCCCCATGAACCGCGGCGTGGAAATAGACGGCGATGTTGCGGATGACAAGGAACGCTCTCTCATTCTCGAACAGGTGCGCAACGGCGTTCCTACGCGCATGGCTGTCATGGACCTGCTGCTCAAGGGAAAGGCCTGATAACTAGTGGTTACAATGAAACCAGCGTTAATAATTTTGATTTCTATAGTACTCTCAACAACCATCTCTCTAGCCTTGTTTAAAATGCTAGATCCTGAGACTTCAGACTCACAAAATTCTTTAAAAGAATCTGCTTACGAACATGTTATGAGCACAGGAACTCTGCGTTGCGGATACGGAATATGGCCGCCTAATTTAAATAGAGATCCCAATAGCGGAGAATTATCGGGCATTTCATTCGACTTAATGACGGAAGTTGCAAAACTCCTGAACTTAAAAATTGAATGGATTGAGGAAGTGCCGCTTGGCAACGCTGTTGAAGGCTTAAAGAGCGAAAGGTACGACGTATATTGCACAACTCTGTATATCCGCCCAAATAACATGAAAATAGTAGAGTTTGCTGGACCAATTCTGTATTCGCCTGTAAATATATATAGCGCGAAAGGAAAATCAGGATTCTTCGTATCCCTAGATCAGCTTAACAACCCAGAAACTAGAATAGGAATGATTGATGGAACTATCCCGCATATCATTTCTATAGAAGACTTTCCAAGTGCCACACATGTAAGTCTGCCGGAACAATCGGAATATGCTGAAAACATGTTACTTATAACAACTAATAAAGCTGACATCACGCTGGTTGAAGCAGCAACAGCAGAAAACTTTTTACGCACGAACCCAGGTCAAATAGAATTAGTGAAGCAACTTAGTCCGATAAAGATTTTTCCAACGGCATTTATACTTGATCGGGGAG
>JBEIHF010000035.1:0-11415 GCA_040381535.1 Micavibrio sp.
ATATTTCCGCGCTCGGTTTCCCCGACGAAAAATCCGATCTCTATGCAAAATTCTGGCCGGGCGTGCACATGGTCGGCAAAGACATCATCCGCTTCCATACTGTTTATTGGCCCGCATTCCTGATGGCGGCGGATATTCCGATCCCGCAGCATGTTTTCGCGCACGGATGGTGGACCATTGAAGGGCAGAAAATGTCCAAATCGTTGGGTAACGTTATCGCGCCGCAAGATTTGATCGACACATATGGTTTGGATCAATCGCGTTACTTTCTACTGCGCGAAGTGCCATTCGGAAGCGATGGGGACTTTTCCCACACGCAAGCCATAGCGCGTATCAACTCCGACCTCGCCAACGGTCTGGGTAACCTCGCGCAACGTACATTATCCTTCATCGCCAAAAACTGCGACGGCATAGTGACGAATGCGAAAGATTTAACGGCAGAAGACAAAGCTCTGCTGAAATACGCGCATGAAGATTTGATCACGGGCCTGCGAAAGGAATTCGATCGCTTCGCCTTTAACAAAGGCCTCGAACACATCATGAAGCTGGTCTACGACGCTAACGCCTATATCGATACGCAGGCACCATGGACACTCAAAAAAGAAGGCAAGACCGAACGCATGGAAACGGTTTTGTATGTCCTGGCCGAAACCATCCGTTGTCTGGGTATTTCCATCCAGGCCGTCATGCCCGCATCGGCAGCAAAAATGCTCGATCAATTGGCGGCTCCGGCGGATCAGCGCACTTACGATCACGCAACCGCTCAATACGCGCTAAAGGCTGGAACCTCCATGCCTGCGCCAGAAGGTGTGTTTCCGCGTCTCCAGCCAAAAGAAGAGAAGGCGGCATAATGTGGATCGATTCACACTGCCATCTCAACCATGAAGGCACGGGCGGAGAATCTCCTGAAGCGATAGTGGCGCGCGCGAAAGCGGCGGGGGTGGAGGGCATGCTGTCCATCTGCTGTGAAATCGAAAAGGAACTACCGTCTTTGCTCGCCACCATCAAACCCATGCAAAATGTCTGGTGTTCCATCGGCACGCATCCGCACGATGCCGGTGTAGCCGCCGAAAAATCCATCACGCTAGAACATCTGGTAAAGCTCGCGCAATCCGATGATAAAATCATCGGCATCGGCGAAAGCGGACTGGATTTTTATTACAACCATTCCACACCCGAAGATCAGGAAGAATCTTTCAGAAAACACATCCGCGCCTGTATCAAAACCGACATGCCGCTCATCGTTCATGCAAGGGACGCCGACGAAGACATCATGCGCGTTATCCGCGATGAAAACTCGCAGGCCGGCAAAAAAGTGCGCGGCGTCATGCATTGCTTTTCCAGCGGCCTGGGATTGGCCGAAAACTCGCTGGCCGAAGGATTCTATATTTCGTTCTCGGGCATCTTGACGTTCAATAAATCGACCGAACTGCAAAACATCGCCAAAACCGTTCCGCTGGACCGCATACTCGTCGAAACCGACGCGCCATTTCTGGCGCCCGAACCGTACCGCGGAAAAACGAACGAACCTGCTTATGTGGGTCATACGGGCAAATTCCTAGCCAAGCTTTTAAAGCTTGACGAAAAAACCATCGCCGCACATTCAAAAGAAAACTTCTTTACGTTGTTCAACAAGGCCAGAAAAACATGGACGGCAAATTAATCATTCTCGGCTGCGGCGGCTCCTCGGGCGTGCCGGCCATCGGCAATTGGTGGGGAGCGTGTGACCCGAACGAGCCAAAAAACATCCGGACGCGGCCCAGCATTGCACTCAAAACCAAAGACAAGCTGGTCATCGTCGATACGGGGCCGGATTTTCGTGAACAGATGAACCGCGAAAAACTTGGCGCGCCCGATGCCGTAATCATCACGCATACACATTTTGATCACGTGAACGGTATTGATGAACTGCGCACGTTCCAGCGTCAGGACAAGGAACGCACATTTCCCACATACGGAATGGCTGACACACTAAAATCTCTGCAAGCCCACGCGCATTATATGTTTCAACCGTCTGAAAACGGCTTTTACCGCATCGTGTGCGTACCGCATGAAATAAAACCCGGCAAAAACGTGATCGAAAATATTCCCATGCAGATGTTCGTGCAGGAACACGGCACCATGCCGACACTGGGAATTCGCATAGGCAATGTCGCATATTCCACCGATGTGAAGCGTCTCGATGATTTCGCATACGCAACATTGAAGGGCGTGGAGACATGGATCGTGGACGGAGCGGGGCACCACAACCGCGCCAATCCCGTGCATGCCTGCATAGAAGAGATCGTGGAGATGAACGATAAAATCGGCGCGAAACAGGTTTTTTTAACTCATATGCCGCCCAACATGGATTATGGTACGATGATAAAAGAATTATCTGATAACTTCGCGCCCGCACATGACGGTCTGGCTATTGACTTCGAGACGGCTTAAAATAACGAATCTTTTATAGGGAAAACCCTAAATAAATACATTATGACAAATATTATAACACACCAAAAACGCAAAAACGAACGCGGCAATGTTCTGTTTCTAATCCTAATAGCCGTCGCTTTGTTTGCGGCGCTGTCCTTTGTCATCGCGAATTCGTCACGCTTAGGTGGTGGTGATGTGGATAACGATAAGGCAAAACTTGCCTCTGCCAGCATCATGAATCAAGTCACCTCCGTGCGCACAGCCGTCAGTCGGCTTGTGATCGCCGGCTGCGACTCGGACCAGCTAAACTTTGCAAACATAAACGACGCGGTCCACGTCAATCCAAGTGCGCCCGCAGACGGCGGTTGCGACATTTTTGGCCCGCGGGGAGGCGGCGTGATCGCCAGAACGGCTGACAGGGCCGATGTCGTTTCAGATCCAAATTTCTATTTCTCGGGATCGTCTGCGATCTCTGGAAACGGCACCACGTGTACGAGTCCGGAATGCGGCGATCTGACGATAAATTTGATCGGCGTTGCACAGGCTGTGTGCCTCCAATTGAACAAGGCAAACGGCATCGAGTTGCCCATCGGAAGTTTACCCACGGACACCCAATCGATATGCCCGTATAGGGGGACGTTTGATTGCAACGGCAACGGCATAACGGAGGTAGTTTTCACGGCGCCCGCATTCGTCGGTAGCAACAGCTTTTGCTACAACGATTCGGTCAAAGGTCTGACATTCACGCACGTCATACTGCAACAATGAAAATGTAAAGAAACCCAACAAAGACGAGCTTTTTGGCATTCCTAAAACATTCTTTCTGTGCCCTTCTCATATTTACCATAATATACATTATCACATTTGGCCATCGTGGGAAATCAAGGCTTTCAAGCATCATCCCTGATGTTAGAATGGCGCTCAACAGGCCATCTTAAAGGCCACACACAGAGGTGCTTTTGATGTCTTTCAAAATCTTTATCGGCGGAATTTTATGTGCGGCAGCTTTCAGCTGCGCCGCAGGAATTTTTTCGCCGGAAGTTTTGGCGGCGAAAAGCACGACTCCGTCGTCCTTCAACAAGTCCATAAAAATTCCCAGCACGGCAAAAAGAAGCAACAACAACGAAGACTCTTTCTTCAATTCGGAAGACCGCCAATCACAACGTGGCAAGCGCAAAAACGAGCGCCTGAATCGCAAAAAGAACGCAAAGGTTAACGACAGAATCGAGGAGGAGGCTCGGACCCGCGAAATCGCCCAGACCGAGCAAAAAGGGCGCCGCGACCGGATGAACCGTCAGCAGCGCCTGCGACGCTCTCAAAAGTTAACGACCCCGACCAACGCGTCGTCCTCGGGCATTAACGAATGAAGACTGCGCCAAAAAAGTTAACGGCGCAAAATCCGATGGATCGCTTGCTCGAAGTCATGTCTGCATTGCGCGATCCCGTCAACGGATGTCCGTGGGACCTTGAGCAAACTTTTGAATCCATTGCGCCGTATACGATCGAAGAAGCGTATGAAGTCGCGGATGCTATCGAACGCAATGACGTTAACGATTTGAAGGAAGAGCTCGGCGATCTGCTTTTGCAAGTCGCGTTCCACGCACAGATTGCACGCGATGAAAAAAAATTCAACTTCGATGATGTCGCAAACGCAATTGCTGACAAACTTATTTATCGCCACCCGCATGTGTTCGGTAATGAAACCGCGCAAACTGCGGACGATGTCATGGTTATCTGGAACGCGAAGAAGGACGAAGAGAAGAAAAATGATTCCGCAGTTGGCGGCGTAACGCTCGGCCTCCCCTCCCTTCTCCGCGCTCAAAAGCTTCAGAAAAAGGCTGCCAAATCTGGCTTCGAATGGCCAAATACCAAAGCCGCATGGGTAAAAGTTGAAGAAGAATTAAATGAATTCAAAGAAGCGGCGGACAAAGATCATCAGGCCGAAGAACTGGGTGACCTCCTCTTCTGCATCGTTAACTACGCGCGTATGGCGGGCCATGATGCGGAAGAAATTCTTTCGAAAACGAACAAGAAATTCGAACGCCGTTTCGCTGCCATGGAAAAAAATCTGGGGAGAGATTTGAAATCCTTTACGCTCGATGAAATGCTCGCCGCATGGAACAAAGGCAAAGGCGCATGACTCTCGACTATCACTACGTGCTGCTCGCCATCGCTACATGCATGGGTCTCTACAATTACTATCTTTATATCAAGGGCACATTCGCAGGGAAATTTAAACCGCACATGTTTTCGTGGGGGATATGGTCCCTGCTCTGCTTTATTACCTTCGCCGCCCAACTCTCCAAAGACGCAGGCCCCGGCATGTACCAAACTGCCGTTATGGCGACAGGCACGGGCGTCATTATGTGCATCGCCTATTTCAAGGGTGATAAAAACTACGCACGCTCGGATTGGGCAGCTCTGGTCACCGCCCTCCTGGCCATTCCTTTGTGGGTCCTGACGAATGATCCGTTATGGTCCATCATCCTCGTTACACTTATTGATTTTGTTGCGACATGGCCCACCGTACGGAAGGCTTGGCACAGACCACATGAGGAATCTTCCAAGGCGTTTTTCAATTTTGGCATCATTTGCGGATTGGGCTTTCTAGCGATATCAAACCTGACGCTAACCACGGGTTTATATCAAGGCACTATATCGCTTTTGAATTTCTCAATTGCCGCCATGATTACGATGCGCCGCCGCGCTATCCCCGCGGAAGCGACTTAAGCGCCTCTGCCAGAAACTCGTCATAGATACGCTGCCACACGGCCTCCGACGGGGCGTTTATCAATCCGCCCTTCAAATCAGTGCCCAGATACGGCGTATTATCCCACTTGCGGGTACAAAACCCCGCCTCTTCCAATATCAAAGCACCGGCCATATGGTCCCACGGCTCGATCCGCGAATACATAGAAAACGCCACCTTGCCTTCGAGAACGTCGATATATTCCCAAGCGCAACACATGCACGTGGTAGCCGTGCGCAAATGTTTGAATTTTTCTTCCATCTCCGGGCGCATCGGCGGCGGCATGAATTTGCGGCTCACAAAAGCATCCATATACCCGAACGGAAGATCGTCTTCGATTTTGGGCAGAGGCTGAAACCGCGCTCGGTCGATTTTTATGCCCGCCCCCTTCTCCGCCGTAATAATACGGTCGCGCGGAATTTGATAAATCCAGCTAGTGATACGCTCTCCGCGATGAATAAGGGCAACCATCGTTCCGTAAGTCGCAATGCCGTTGGCGAAATTACTGGTGCCATCCACGGGGTCAACCACCCAAACGGGATGATCCGACGTGCTTAACAGTTCTCGAAACGCTCTCCCGCCAGATACCGCTTCCTCACCAATCACTTGGGAACCCGGCATCAATTTTTCCAATAGGGCCTTTAGCTCTACTTCAGATTCCTCGTCCGCAATCGTGACGAGATCACCGGGCGAAGATTTAGATCGTATTTCGTGTTTGAGGAGCTGCTGGAACCGCGGAATGATTTTATCTGCCGCCACTTGGCGAAGAATACTTTCAACTTCGTCATGGTCAATCTTGAGCGGCATAAGGGAACCTTGCTTCGAAACGCCCCTGATTATCGGAGCTTAAGCGTACTTTGACAAGAACATTGCCGCCCTCACCCAATTGATCAATAACCTCACCTTCCTTGTGCAGCCACGCCATCGCCTTACCGTCGCCTGCGGGGATCTCGTATTCCACCACGGCATCGGCCTCCGACAAATGAAGCGATATGCGGTTCAAAAGCTTGTCTATTCCCTCGCCTGTGACGGCTGAAACGGGAATCATACGCTCTTCACTAAAATTCGCCCCGCGGTAAAGGTCCCCCAAAGCATCAGCCTCTACAGCGTCGATCTTGTTCAAAACTTCATAAATCCGCTCGTCCTGCTCGTAATCGATGCCGAGCTCAGACAGAACATTGATAACATCTTGCCGCTGCCACGGATGGTCGTGGCTGGAAACATCGCGGATATGCAAGATAATATCCGCATGCTGCACCTGTTCCAGTGTCGCGCGGAACGCCTCGACCAACGTCGTAGGCAGATCGGCGATAAATCCCACCGTATCGGACAGGATAATGGTCTTCCCGTTCGGCAGATCCAGTTTGCGCAAAGTCGGGTCCAGCGTCGCAAACGGCAAATCCTCCGCAAACACATTCGCACCCGTCATGCGGTTAAACAATGTGGATTTACCCGCATTCGTATAACCAACCAACGCAATAATAGGAAAGGGCACCTTCTCGCGGGATTTTCTGCCCAATTCACGCGTGCGGCGCACTTGTTCCAGATCCTTCTTGAGTTGCGCGATGCGGTCGGTGATGGACCGTCTGTCCAATTCGATCTGCGTTTCGCCGGGGCCGCCCATAAACCCGCCGCCACCGCGCTGTCTTTCCAAGTGAGTCCATGATTTCACAAGGCGCGATTTCTGGTATTGCAACATGGCAAGATCAACTTGAATCTTACCTTCTTTGGTCTGTGCACGCTCCCCGAAAATCTCTAAAATCAAACCCGTGCGGTCGATAACCTTGACCTTCCAAAGCTCTTCGAGGTTTCTTTGCTGGCCGGGCGACAATTTATAATTCACGACCACGACAACGGGTTTTTCTTCCTCGATGATTTTGCCGATATCTTCGGCCGTACCCTTGCCAAGTAGAGTCGCGGGATTGATTTTCGAAACCTTTGCCACGCGCGTGCTCGACACGTTCAAATGAATCGCGGCAACCAAGCCTTCGGCTTCTTCCAGAAGATCTTCGATGTTGCGGGAATGACGAGTGGAATTGCCTTCTGCCTTAGCGGGCAAAAGGGGATGAACGATCAAAGCCTTTTCGGGTTTTCTGATTAGTCCTGTGTCGTGCACTTAATGCTTACGCGCCGGAGCTCATGTCCGTTCCTGGCTCTTCACCTTCATAGAAGGAAATCGGACCGCCGGGCATGATGGTGGAAATTGCGTGTTTGTAAACGAGTTGGACATGACTTTCGCGGCGCAAAAGCATGGAGAAGTTATCAAACCAAGTGACAACGCCCTGAAGCTTCACCCCGTTGACAAGGAAAACCGTGACGGTCATTTTTTCTTTGCGGATTTTGTTCAGGAATACGTCCTGAACATTTTGTGCTTTTTCGGCCATTTTCTTGTTGTCCCTGATCTCTCGAACATGCAGTAACTAGTAGCGTTTTAAAGCACTTATCCCGTGCCATCAAGGGGGTTTTTTCTAGGAATTCAGGAAACTTATGAGCTTTTCCTTAAGTTCGCAAAGGTTGGCGGCGGTATAGGCAGGCTTGTAACGCCTTACCAAATCGCCTGTTGTGGGCTGGTGTGTCAGGAAAGCACAGGCACAGCCGGCTTTGGCCGCACAGCCCAAATCGCTTTCCATATCACCTACATAGAGGACGTTCTTAATGTCGAGCGGTACGGAATGGCGGCTCAAGGCGAGAATGAGAGGATCGGCCTCGGGTTTGTCTCTGACTGCCTCTCCCGCGCCCACCCAGCAACCGAAATATTTCTCCCAGCCAAGATGCTTGATTTCGCGCTCAAGTGTGTCATGGCGTTTGTTGCTGACGATGCCCATCGGCACGCCGCGGCCCATAAGTTCAATCAGAATTTCTTCCGCGCCGTTAATCGTTTGCAGGTTTTTCAAATGATTCTCGGCAATGTATTTGTAAAGCATCACCTGTGCCTTAACCGCGTCTTTGCCGTAAATTTTCGGGTACAGCTCACGCGTCGAATACAAAATGAATTGGAAATATTCCTGCTGGCTCCACGCGGACAATCCCATTTCCAAGCGCACGTAATTATGCGCGGCGAACAAAAGCGGAATGCTGTCTACAAGCGTTCCATCCCAGTCAAAAAAAACGGATTTCATGGATCAGGCGCGTTTCAGTTCGGTTGAATTTTCTTTGTCCCCATCCTGCTTGTCCCCGTTGGAAAGGTCAAGGGTGCGGAGTTTTCTGTGAAGTGCGGAACGCTCCATGCCTACATAGGCCGCTGTTTTGGAAATATTCCCGCCGAAACGGGCCAACTGACGGTCCAGATAGTCACGTTCGAACGCTTCCCGCGCCTCGCGTAACGGATAGGTCAAATAATCCTGCATCGCCGCGGCGCGGTTTTCGCTCGTCTGCACCTCGCCGGTAATTTCGGGCGGCAGATGTTTTTTCTCAAGCGGCTCTTTCTCGCCGCCGCCCATAATCATAACCCAATCGATGACATTACGGAGCTGGCGCACATTGCCGGGCCAATCATAGTTTTGTAGTGCGACAATAGCGCTGTCCGTGAGCGTGCGAAGCGGCTGGCCGTTTTGCGCGGAATACAACTTAACGAAATGCTCGGCCAAGGCGGGAATGTCTTCGCGGCGAGAACCAAGCGGCGGAATCACAATCGGCACAACGTTCAGGCGGTAATACAAATCCTCCCTGAAATGCCCGCTCGTAATGGCATCTTTTATATTCCGCGCAGATGCCGCCACTATGCGCACATCAACGGAAACGGAATCACGGCCGTTGATGCGGGAAAATTTTTGCTCCTGCAACACGCGTACGATCTTACCTTGGGTTTCGAGCGGCATATCAGCAACTTCGTCGAGCAGCAACGTCCCACCGTTAGCTTTTTCAAGAACACCTTGCTTAGTGCCCTTGGAATCCTCGATGCCGAATAATTCCTCATCCAGATGTTCGGGATTCACAACGGCGCAGTTTAGCGCGACAAACGGTCCGTCTTTGCGTGGCGACAATCTGTGCAATGTCTTAGCGGCGGTTTCTTTCCCGCTGCCTGATTCACCCGTAAAGAATACCCGCGAATTAGCGCCCGCCACTTTTTCTAGGCTTGCATTTACTGTGTTGATCGCGGGGGATTTTCCGATCATCTCGACAGGCACATCCCGCTTTTCTTTAAGGCTGGCGTTCTCGCGACGCAACTGTGCTGTTTCCAGCGCGCGGTCGATCATCAGTAGCAAACGGTCCGATTTAAAAGGCTTTTCGATAAAATCATACGCGCCGATCTTGATGGCGGCGACGGCGGTTTCGATCGTGCCGTGCCCCGAAATCATAATGACGGGCAAATTTGGCAAATCCTTTTTAACGTTCTTCAGGATTTCAAGACCGTCATGCTCGCTGCCCTGCAACCAGATGTCGAGAATCATCAAGTCTGGCGCTTTGGTTTTAACCTCTTCATAGGCCTTGGTAGAACCATTGGCTTGGCGTGTAGCGAATCCTTCGTCCTCCAGAATGCCTTTGATCAGCTTTCTGATGTCGTTTTCGTCATCAACGATAAGAATATCTTTGGCCATTATAAATCCTACGCCGCCCTACTGCTATTGAGACTTTTATTCTGTATGTCTGCTTCCGGCAAAGGCAAAACGAGGCTTACACTCGCCCCGCCAAGATCGTTCCAGCCTTTCAACGATCTTATCCACTCCGGCGTGCCGAGTACAAGCTTTCCACCATGGTCTTCCATGATTTTTTTGACGATGGCAAGACCCAAACCAGTGCCCCGCGCCTTGTGCGTGACATAAGGATCGGTCAGGCGCGAAACATCCTCGCCTTTGGGTAATCCCAAACCGCTGTCCATGATGCAGATCACACAATATTGCTTTGCATCATCGAACGTTAGCAAAACGCGTAAATCTTTTCTGCCGTTCTTCTCGTGAATGGAATCCACTGCATTTTGCACAAGGTTCGTAAACGCCTGACGAATCTGCTGGACGTCGCACTGGACGGTCAGATCGCCACATTCATCGACTATTTCAAAATTGATGTCATTATGTGCTTCTTTTTGAAGGCTGAGCGTCTGGCGGATATCGAGCGGCAAATTCTCTTGCTTCATGACAGGCTCGGGCATGCGCGCGAAGCTGGAGAATTCATTCACCATGCGGCCGATATCGCCGACATGTTTGATGATGGTGTCTGTCATTTCCACAAACGTATCGGGATCTGTTTGAATCTCTTTGGTGTATTTGCGCTTTAAACGCTCGGCAGACAATTGAATAGGTGTCAGTGGGTTCTTGATCTCGTGCGCGATACGGCGCGCCACGTCCGCCCATGCGGATTTGCGCTGCGCGGATTGCAATTCGGTGATGTCGTCGAAGGTCAGGACCGCGCCTTTGGTTTCTTCGCCGATTTTATCGAGCGCAATACGAACCAGCAAAGTTCTGCGCGACATATCCTTGGCGAGGAACGGAACTTCCCCTTGCGTGATTTTGGTAACTTTGGTTTTCGCCTGATCGATCAACGCTTCGATATCGGACAAAATTTCAGCGATCGGCATGCCGGTTATTTTTTCGGACGATAAACCGAACATCTCCGCCGCCGATGTGTTGGCGAGCGTAATAACACCCTTCTCATCCACGCCGACGATGCCCGCGGTAACACCTGCCAGAACCGCCTCGGTAAAACGGCGACGTTGTTCCAACTGGCGGTTGGCGCTCATAACTTCATTCCGCTGTTCTTGAATCTGCGTCGTCATACGGTTGAACGATTTGGCGAGGTAGTCAAACTCGTCGATCTGCTCTCCCTCAGATATGCGCGTAGTCAAATCCCCAGCCCGCACACGGTCCGATGCCGTAATCAAGGTTCCTATAGGCGTCACCAATTGCCGCGCCAGAATAATCCCGAACCATGTCGCTGCCAAAAGGAACATAAACGCCACGACGATGAAGATCAGCGTAATCGTGACCATCAACGAAGAATTTTTCTGCGCCAGCATGTCATAGGCCGCGCCGGCTTCCTTGTTCTTATCAAGCTGGGCAAGCACCACGGGGTCTACCATACGTCCCACGAACAAATACGCGTCGGCATAATTGTTGAGCTTAACCAAGGCCCGTACTCGGTCTTCATATTGGCTGGTCATGACGACCACTTCGCCGTCTTTGGCCTGATTCAAAATCAGATCGGGTAATCCTTCAAAGGTAAGCGTGAAAGTCAAATTGGTGCGCGCCAGAATTTTGCCGTTGGAATCGAACATCATCGCTTCGGACAGATTACGCATGAAAGATTGTGTTTCC
>JBEIHF010000036.1:0-10575 GCA_040381535.1 Micavibrio sp.
GATCTCTTCTCCGGAACAGATCCTGAGCTGGTCTTTCGGCGAAGTTAAAAAGCCCGAAACGATCAACTACCGTACTTTCAAACCCGAGCGCGACGGTTTGTTCTGTGCCCGTATTTTTGGGCCTATCAAGGATTACGAATGTCTGTGCGGTAAATACAAACGCATGAAATACAAAGGCATCGTGTGCGAGAAGTGCGGCGTAGAAGTAACGCTCACCAAAGTTCGCCGCGAACGTATGGGCCACATCGAACTGGCATCACCCGTCGCCCACATCTGGTTCTTGAAATCGCTCCCAAGCAGAATTGGTTTGATGATCGATTTGACGCTGAAAGAGCTTGAAAAAGTTTTGTACTTCGAAGCCTATGTCGTTCTCGAACCCGGCATGACGCCGATGAAACCGCTTCAGCTTTTGTCTGAAGAAGAGTTCATGAACGCGCAGGATGAATACGGCGACGAAAACTTCCGCGCTGGTATCGGTGCCGAGGCGCTGAAAGAAATCCTGCAAAACGTCAATCTCGAAGAAGACCTCGCAAAATGCGAACAAGATCTTCGCGACACGTCTTCCGAAGCCAAACGCAAGAAACTCGTAAAACGTTTGAAACTTCTGGAATCCTTTATCTCTTCGGGCACGCGCCCTGAATGGATGATTCTGGACATCGTTCCCGTTCTGCCGCCCGAATTGCGCCCGCTGGTGCCGCTCGATGGCGGTCGTTTCGCAACGTCGGATCTGAACGATCTGTACCGCCGCGTAATCAACCGTAACAACCGTCTAAAACGCCTGATGGAACTGCGCGCGCCCGATATCATCGTGCGTAACGAAAAGCGTATGTTGCAAGAAGCCGTTGACGCTCTTTTCGACAACGGCCGCCGCGGCCGCGTTATCACGGGTGCGAACAAACGCCCTCTGAAATCGCTCTCCGACATGCTCAAAGGGAAACAAGGTCGTTTCCGTCAGAACTTGCTCGGCAAACGCGTCGACTACTCGGGTCGTTCTGTTATCGTGGTCGGTCCTGAATTGAAACTGCATCAATGCGGTTTGCCCAAGAAGATGGCGCTTGAACTGTTCAAGCCATTCATCTACCACAAG
Organism: Micavibrio sp.; assembly: GCA_040381535.1. Classification (GTDB taxonomy): domain Bacteria; phylum Pseudomonadota; class Alphaproteobacteria; order Micavibrionales; family Micavibrionaceae; genus Micavibrio_A. The sequence goes on from JBEIHF010000036.1 coordinate 1,088, forward strand.
CTTGAAATCTACGGCATGGCCTCCACGGTCAAAGCCGCGAAGAAAATGGTCGAAAAAGAACGTCCGGAAGTTTGGGACATCTTGGAAGAAGTTATCCGCGAGCATCCTGTTATGTTGAACCGCGCTCCGACGCTTCACCGCTTGGGTATTCAGGCGTTCGAACCAATCTTGATCGAAGGCAAAGCCATCCAGTTGCACCCGCTCGTCTGTACGGCATTCAACGCCGACTTTGACGGAGACCAGATGGCCGTTCACGTTCCGCTCTCGATTGAATCGCAGTTGGAGGCACGCTGCTTGATGATGTCTACTAACAACATCCTCAGCCCAGCAAACGGCAAGCCGATCATCGTTCCTTCGCAGGATATCGTTTTGGGTCTTTACTACCTGACGATCCAACGCGAAGGCGAGAAAGGCCAAGGCATGATCTTCCGCGGCCCCGGTGAAATTCAGCACGCGCTGACCGAAGGCCACGTTTCCTTGCACGCCAAAGTCAAATGCCGTTACATAGGCGTTGACGACAAAGGCGAGAAAGTAACGACTCTGGTGGAAGCAACGCCGGGCCGCATGCTGCTGTCCGAATTGTTCCCGCGTCACAAAAACCTTCCGTTCTCCCTGATCAATCAGGTTATGACGAAGAAAGAAGTGACCAACCTGATCGATACGGTTTATCGCCACTGCGGCCAGAAAGAAACCGTCATCTTCTGCGACAGAATGATGAAACTCGGTTTCCGTCACGCTTGCGTTGCCGGTATCTCGTTCGGTAAGGACGACATGATCATCCCGAAAGAAAAAGCGACGATGGTGGCTGATGCCAAATCCAAAGTTGCCGAATACGAACAGCAATATCAGGATGGTTTGATCACCAAGGGCGAAAAATACAACAAGGTTGTAGACATCTGGTCACGCTGCACGGACGACGTTGCCGGTGCCATGATGAAACACATCTCAAATGTAAAAGAAGTCGGTCTGAACTCCGTTTACATGATGGCACACTCTGGAGCGAGGGGTTCTGCTGCGCAGATCCGTCAGCTCGCCGGTATGCGTGGTCTGATGGCCAAGCCATCGGGCGAAATCATCGAAACGCCGATCATCTCGAACTTCAAAGAAGGTCTGTCGGTTCTGGAATACTTCAACTCCACGCACGGCGCACGTAAAGGTCTGGCGGATACGGCTTTGAAAACGGCTAACTCCGGTTACCTGGCACGTCGTCTGGTTGACGTTGCCCAAGATGCCGTTATCAACGAAGTTGATTGTGGCACTGAAGAAGGCATCACCATCCGCGCCGTTATGTCGGGTGCTGACGTTATCGTTGGCCTCGGTGAACGCACGCTCGGACGCGTGGTTCTGGATGACGTAAAAGACCCGCTTTCTGGAAAAACTATCGTCAAGAAAAACCAAATGATCGACGAAAACCTCGCCGAGCAAATCGAAGTAGCTGGCCTCGACTTCATCAAGGCACGTTCGGTTCTGACCTGCAAAACGCAAAACGGCGTGTGTGCCCACTGCTACGGCCGTGACCTCGCACGTGGTACGATGGTAAACCAAGGCGAAGCAGTCGGCGTTATGGCTGCCCAGTCGATTGGTGAACCGGGTACACAGCTTACGATGCGCACGTTCCACATCGGCGGTGCCGCTCAACGTGGCGCGGAGAAATCCTCGTTCGAAGCTGCTCTGGACGGTAAAGTCGAAGTGCGTAACACGAACGTTGTAAAAAACTCTTCCGGCATGAACATCGTCATGGGCCGTAACACCGAAATCATCTTGAAAGATGCCAAGGGCAAGGAGCGCGCAGCGCACCGCGTACCTTACGGTGCGCGCCTTATCGTTGAAGACGGCGGCAAAGTCAAAACCGGCGATAAGCTGGCAGAGTGGGACCCCTTCACCATGCCCATCATCACGGAAAAAGACGGCGTTGCGAAATTCTTCGACCTCGTCGAAGGTGTTTCGGTTGCCGAACGTTTGGATGAAAACACGGGTATCACAAGCCGCGCCGTTATCGACTGGAGATCCCAGCCAAAGGGTGGAGACTTGAAACCGCGTATCTCGTTGACCAATAAGAAGGGTGAAGTTATCACGCTTCCGAATGGTCTGCCGGCCAACTATTACTTGTCCACTGACACGATTCTGTCCGTTGAAAACGGCGCGGAAGTGAAAGCAGGAGACATTATCGGGCGTATCCCGCGCGAAACATCAAAAACCCGCGACATCACGGGTGGTTTGCCCCGCGTTGCGGAATTGTTCGAAGCACGTCGTCCCAAAGACTTCGCGATTATATCCGAAGTTGATGGTCAGGTTGAATTCGGCAAGGATTACAAATCCAAACGCCGTATCATCGTCAACCCGACGGACAAGACGATCGAACCACGCGAATACCTGATCCCGAAAGGCCGTCACTTGGCCGTTCACGAAGGCGATTATGTTCGTCGTGGCGATCCGCTCCTCGATGGTGCCATGGTGCCGCACGACATTCTGGACGTTATGGGCGTAGAAGCTTTGGCCGAATACCTCATCAACGAGATTCAGGACGTTTACCGTCTGCAAGGCGTTAAGATCAACGACAAGCACATCGAAGTCATTTCACGTCAGATGATGCAAAAAGTCGAAGTTCTGGCTGTGGGTGATACGACCTTCTTGGTGGGCGAGCATATCGACCGCGAAGAGTTCGCATCCACGAACGCCAAGTTCCGTGCCGAAGGCAAAATTGCTGCCGAAGGCAAACCGGTATTGCAAGGTATCACTAAGGCATCGCTGCAAACGAAATCCTTTATTTCGGCCGCATCGTTCCAAGAGACCACGCGCGTTCTTACCGAAGCCGCAACACAAGGCAAGGTGGACGATCTCAACGGTCTGAAGGAAAACGTCATCGTGGGCCGTCTGATCCCCGCCGGTACGGGTTCCTACGTCAACAAGATCCGCAAGCTTGCCGCCGACCGCGATACCATCGCTTTGGCTGCCCAACAGCAAGCCGGCGCGATCGAAGCGGACGAAGAGCCGGCTCCTGCAAAGGCAGCTGCCAACGGATAAGACATCGCATTAAAAGCATTCAAAAGCGGCCCTTTCTTTCGGAAGGGCCGCTTTTTATTTCTTCAGATTATAAACGCGTGATTAATTTTTTTCGCAGTATCTTAAGGCCACATAGGCTTGTCTTGTATCATGCGGTAATGGTCCGCCCGCAACGGGGCGAAGGAAAGTTACGCCACCTGCAGCAGTCGATATAAGAGCGGTAGGATTAATGCCGTTGCTTGTAACCCCATAACCCATTTCCCCCAAGGTAAGGGTGTCGTCATTGTTTCCTACAGGGCTGTTGAGCGCATATCCTGCAGAAAAGCCAACTACAACTCTGCCGTCGGCATTAGCGTAGTTAGACCATCCTTGCGGACAGCTTGTAAGATTGAACGCCATCACGGCCCCTGATGGTATGGCCGCTCCGAACGGGCTGATCGAGCGCGCGCGCAGCATATCATCAAATCTGTTCGCGCCTTCGCTGACCAGAATCGTGTTGAGGAAAGTTGAGTTGCGGTTGCAGTTTTCGGCATCAGAATTGGTTACGGGCGGTGGGCATACCGGAACAGCGCCGTTGCCGCCATTGGTAGGCACGGCCCCGGAAAGGTTTGAGCCGTGACTGACCACAACATAATGGCCAGTTCCAACAGCAGGGTTCACGATAACATCGTTACCAGCGCTGTCGATCACCCTGATGGCACCGTTGTCCGCATCATATGTTGCATCATCCGTTAAATCTTCGGTTACGGCATAGGTAAAGCGTCCACCCCATGAATCGGCGATGTAATCGTCGGGGAGATTGAGTGTTCTGACCGGCACAGAACCTATGCGGACATTTCTGCCAGCAGTCCCGGCGGTGCGAACCGTTGCTATTCCGGGTGCGGTTGTGCAATCCACGGCAACGCCGAAAGTGACATCGTCAATCGGTGACGTGAAAGGCGCAGCACAGGGGTATGCGCCTGTCTGGTTCAGGTATGTTTGAAGCGCTTCGTTGATGGCATCCAGGCGTTGGTTGGTAACGTCCATGCGGGCTTTTTTAATATAGATGGTAAGGGCGGCAGATGCGGCAGCGGTCAAAAGTCCGCTGATCAACATGACGATCGCAACCTCTACTAAGGTAAATCCTTGATTTTTATGGCTTTGCTTGACTTTAAGTGCCATTTAGCGCCCCGCTTCTCATGGATAAGTATAATTTGATTATAATTAACAATTATTTATAGGACTTCCACTAGACTATAATAAAAGGGATAGGGTGTCGACGGCTTGAATTAAAAGCAGTTGGAGCGGGACATATGAAATTTTTTAAACGGATTTTAGACCGTAATAAGCAGGCAGGTCAGAGCGGGGTTTCCCTGATCACGACCTCGTTCATGCTCATGGTTGTGAGCCTGTTCCTCGTTGGTGGCTTGGCCATGTACAAAACATGGAACGGATTTCGCCTCACCAACGAAACAGCCGATAACATCGAACAGATTCAGCGCGCGCTTCGCCAATATGTTGTAGAAAACGGACACTATCCTTGTCCTGCTTCATTGACGGCTGCAGTAGACACCCCAACATTCGGTGTGACATCGGCCGATGTTTGCACGGCACCAGGGGTGGCGGCAGGTACTTTCCGCACCGCGGGCCGCGATGGTCGTACGGTTCGTGCGGGGGCTGTGCCGGTTCGGACCCTGGGTCTTGAAGATAGCATGATCACCGACCCCTATAACAAACGCTACATATATGCGGTCACCGAAGTGTTTGCCGATACGGGTTCCATTATCAACGGTGATCTGGGCGCAATCGAGATCAGAGACGGAAATAATAACAATGCCACAGCCGCTGTAGGTAATATCGTTCACACCCTCTACAGTATGGGCTCTGATGACAATGGGGCCTATGCTTATAACGGTACACTCATTCAAGCGTGCCAGACTAACGTAGCGGGGGGCGGGGCATTGCTTTCCGGCGAAAATTGCGATTTTTCCAACAATGCTGTTTTTAGAAATACTTTGTCAAAATCATCCAGCCAAAATAATTCTTTCACGCAAAAAGTATCGTACGCAACGGCTATGACACCGCCTTGCGTGAACACAGGAACATCGCCTTACAAAGACGTTGCGTTTCTTTTGGATACCAGCGGAAGTATGGCCGAAGATCCGGGACAACAATATTGCCCTGTGGGTATGGAAGGTTGCTCGCGTATGGACTTGGCACGCTGGGCTTTGCGCCGTGTTCTTCCTACGCGTATTTACAACAATAAGGAAACGGTCGACGCGGGTAAAACGCTTTTCACCGGATTTGTCGGATACGGAAGTACCAACACGGTTTTGAGCAAGCTGGGTGATCCGACCTTTGATGATCCGACAGGCACGGGCTACACGCCACCTTCCGAAACGGCCGTCAATTCGTCATTGGAAGGCAAACTTCAAAACATGTGTCCATCGGGCTCTACGCCGCTGGGTATTCACATGGAAGCTTTGGCAACCAGAATGGGCGATGGCACGTCCACCCAACCAAACAAGATTATCGTGCTTTCAGACGGTTTGAGTAACAATGGAGCGCCACCTTTGACTGTTGCCAAGAATTTGAAGAAAAAATACCCCAATCTTCAGGTCGATATTATCGATCTGGTTGGTAACAATTCTATGAAGGAAGTGGCCGAGGAAACTGGTGGCAGGTATTTTAGAACGAATAATCCCGCGGAACTCATTCAACAATTCGAAGCTGCATTGAAATTGTGTAAGACTACAACGCCAGCAACTCCGCCCGTCGACAAGCGCGGATGCGGCAGCGGCGGTAGCTGGGGCCAATAACCCTTCGGTTTCCTTATATATAACAAGTATTTAGGGGCTACCTTGCGGGAGCCCCGATTTTCTTTAAAAAAACCTTAATAAGTGCTTGACCTGTAAGGCCTCCGAGTCATATAGTCCGCCCAAATTAAGGAATCGGATGGGCTGGACGTGGAGCTTATTCCTTTGAGAAATCAGGGGATTTTCGAAAGAAAAACAAGGCACTAAACGCAGACCCAGTATCCTTTACCCCAGGTATGGCAGGAGACACATTCTCCGGGCCGCAAAGGGCGAAAAACCGTTGGACCCCAAAGAAGCGTAATGCGGGATGGGGCGCCAAGGTAAAATTCGCGTCTTGCGTTATTCCCAGCCATACCCTAAGTAAAAAGCCATCCGCACATTGATGTTTGAAAAACTTAAGGAGAAGGCACGTAAATGCCAACGATACAGCAATTGATTAGACAGCCTCGCGCCAAAGGCGGCAAAAAGGCAATGAAAGCCAAAAAGAACCGCGCGTTGAAATCCAACCCGCAAGTTCGTGGTGTCTGCACGCGCGTCTACACAACGACGCCGAAGAAACCGAACTCCGCTCTGCGTAAAGTTGCGAAGGTTCGTCTGACCACAGGCTTTGAAGTCATTTGCTACATCCCCGGCGAAGGCCACAACCTGCAAGAACACTCTGTCGTCCTCATCCAAGGCGGCCGTGTAAAAGACTTGCCGGGCGTTCGTTACCGCATCATCCGCGGCGCACTGGATACGCAAGGTGTTAAAGATCGTAAGCAAGCCCGTTCGCAATACGGCGCTAAGCGTCCTAAATAATTTAACTTGGAGAGAAGATAGATGTCTCGTCGTCGCAAACCAGAAAAACGTACCATTCTTCCCGATCCCCGTTTCGGTGATCTCGTGCTGTCCAAATTCATGAACAATCTCATGGAAGACGGTAAAAAATCCGTTGCCGAAAACATTGTTTACGGCGCGCTTGAAATCGTAGAAGCCAAAGGCAAGAACATTACCGATGACGAAGGCGAATCCGACAAAGGCAAAGCTGGTGGTTCTTCCTCCAAAGGCCTGCGCATCTTCCACCGCGTTCTGAAGAAAATCCGTCCGCAACTCGAAGTTCGTTCCCGCCGCGTCGGTGGTGCAACGTATCAGGTTCCGACCGAAGTTCGCCCAGAACGCGCAACCGCGCTCGCTATGCGCTGGATCATTGATGCAGCCCGCTCACGCGGTGAGCATACGATGATGGAACGTGTTGCCGGTGAAATTCTGGATGCTGCGAACGACCGCGGTACAGCTGTTAAAAAACGTGATGACACCCACAAGATGGCCGAAGCCAACAAAGCTTTCGCGCACTATCGTTGGTAGTAATCAGATAAAGATAATTAGAAGGTTTTAAAAACGTATCATGGCCCGTCAATACCCACTAGACCGTTATCGTAACTTCGGCATCATGGCTCACATTGATGCCGGTAAAACGACGACGACCGAGCGTATTTTGTTCTACACCGGAAAATCCCACAAGATCGGTGAAGTGCACGATGGCGCGGCTACGATGGACTGGATGGAGCAGGAGCAAGAGCGCGGCATTACGATCACGTCCGCCGCCACCACGACATTCTGGAAGGGTGCTGAGAACGGCGTTCAGGCCGGTCATGACATCCGTATGAACATTATCGACACGCCGGGCCACGTTGACTTCACGATCGAAGTCGAACGCTCTTTGCGTGTTCTTGATGGTGCTGTCTGTCTTTTGGACGGTAACCAAGGCGTTGAGCCTCAGACCGAAACAGTTTGGCGCCAAGGCGACAAATATCATGTTCCGCGTATCATCTTCGCGAACAAAATGGATAAAACGGGCGCTGACTTCTATATGTGCATCGATTCCGTTAAAAAGCGCCTCGGCATTGACCCGCTGGTAACGACGCTTCCGATCGGTATTGAAACCGACTTTATCGGTATCGTTGACCTCATCAACATGAAGTCGATCATCTGGAAAGCGGAAACGCTGGGCGCCGCTTTTGAAGTGGGCGAAATTCCTGCGGATATGCTCGATAAGGCAAAACAATACCGCGAACGCATGATAGAACAGGCCGTCGAAATGGACGATTCTGCTATGGATGCTTACCTGAACGGCATTGAGCCCGACATCAAAACGCTCAAAGCCTGTATCCGTAAAGGTACGATTGCTTTCAAGCTGATCCCGATGATGTGCGGCTCCGCATTTAAGAACAAAGGCGTTCAGCCTTTGCTTGATGCTGTTGTCGACTTCCTGCCGTCCCCGCTGGACAAAGGCGTTGTCAAAGGCACGAAGCCTGACACCGAAATTGAAGATTTCCGAGAAATGACGGACGAGGCACCTTTGTCCGGTCTGGCATTCAAAATCATGCCAGACGAATTCGTCGGCACGCTGACCTTCTTCCGCATTTACTCCGGTAAACTCGAAGCCGGTTCTTACCTCGTGAACTCCACGAAAAACAAGAAAGAGCGTATCGGCCGTATGCTGCTGATGCACTCCAACAACCGCGAAGAGATCAAAGAAGCCCATGCAGGCGACATCGTCGCTCTCGTCGGTTTGAAAGATACGACAACGGGCGACACACTTTGCGACCCGATCAAACAGATCGTTTTGGAAAAAATGACGTTCCCCGAGCCGGTCATCGAGATCGCCGTTGAGCCGAAAACCAAAGCCGACCAAGAAAAAATGGGTATTGCTTTGGGCAAACTCGTTTCCGAAGATCCTTCATTCCGCGTTCATACCGATCCTGAAACGGGACAAACGATCCTCAAAGGCATGGGCGAACTTCACCTCGATATCAAAATCGACATCATGAAGCGTACCTATGGTGTTGAAGCCAATATCGGCGCTCCTCAGGTTGCTTACCGCGAAACGATCTCCCGCGAAGCAGATGAAGATTACACTCACAAGAAACAATCCGGCGGTTCGGGTCAGTTCGCACGCGTTTTGTTCAAACTCCGTCCTCTTCCCGCAGACGCAAAAGATTCGAAGGGTGAACCGATTACGGATTACAACTTCCTTAACACGACCGTTGGCGGCTCCATTCCGAAAGAATACATTCCGGGCTTTGAAAAAGGTATGAAGGGCGCGAAGGAAACGGGCATCATCGCCGGTTTCCCGGTCATCAATATCGAAATTGAACTTTACGACGGCAAATATCACGACGTTGACTCGTCCGCTCTGGCATTCGAAATCGCTGCACGCGCAGCCTTTAAAGAAGCCATGGCAAAAGCAGGTCCCCAGCTTTTGGAACCTGTCATGAAAGTAGAAGTCGTAACGCCGGAAGAATATATGGGCGATGTTATTGGCGACTTGAACAGCCGCCGCGGCATGATCCAAGGCATGGAAGATCGCGGTAACGCGAAAGTGGTGCTTGCAATGGTACCTCTGGCGAACATGTTCGGTTACATCAACACGCTGCGCGGCATGTCCAAAGGACGTGCTTCCTACACAATGGAATTCGATCACTACGAAGCGGTTCCGGCGAACGTTGTTGAAGAAGTTAAAAAGAAATTGGCCGCATAAGCAAAGAATTGAAATAGGAGACTAAAGACATGGCAAAGGTAAAGTTTGAGCGGACGAAGCCGCACTGCAACATTGGAACGATCGGTCACGTTGACCATGGTAAAACGACTTTGACGGCAGCGATCACGAAGTATTTTTCAAAAGAATTCAAGGCGTATGACCAGATCGAC
>JBEIHF010000037.1:0-9752 GCA_040381535.1 Micavibrio sp.
CATTTCGGCAGTTCCCATTTTGGTGCCGGAACGCAAATATATGGCATGGGGGGACAACGTCATGTTTTCCGGGCCGACCGCAATAACGATGTCGGCGTCGCCGCACAAAATAGCTTGTGCGCCCAATGCAACGGCGCGAAGGCCGGAACCGCAAACCTGATTGATGGTCAGGGCCGTTTTTTCGTTGGGAATGCCTGCAGCCATGGCGGCACGTCGCGCGGGGTTTTGCCCTTGGGCCGCAGTCAACACCTGCCCCAGAATGACGTCGTTCACTTCTTCGGGTTTAACGCCTGCATCGGCTAGAACAGCCTTGATGACATTCGCACCCAGATCATGGGCGGGGACATTGGCGAACACACCGGAGAAAGAACCTATGGCGGTGCGCTTGGCGGCAACGATAACGACGGGGTCGGACATGGTTAGTACCTCCTGAAATACGCACGGAACCTAACCCGTGAGTCCGCGCTTTTCAACCCGCATTGTCAAAAAATTATTGCTGCGCTGCAAACCAATCGGCAATAGGGCGCCAGATGTCTTCGATGGCGTTGCGTCCCGCGATCAAACCCACATGCCCCGTTTTGCACACCAGCCTGTCGCCCTTGGCGCGCTGATCCGCGAAACCCAATGCGGATTCCGGGGGCACGATTTTGTCGTCTTTTGCACACACAACAAAAGTTGGGCATTTGATTGCCCCTGCCTTTATAGGCTTCCCGCCCACCTTCCACCGCCCTGTGAAGGGAAGGTTTTGTTCGTACCATTCCTCCATGCAGGTCATCGCGATACCGGCAGGAAGATCTATCCCTTCGTTGAGCCAGTCTTCGACCGCAACAAAAACCTCTTCGCGTTTATCGCCTCCCTGCATTCCTGCAAAAGACGAAAACTTCCTGATCGTACCTTCGGGGTCCAACGTCGCGAACACCGCCTGCATCCAGCTATCGGGGAGGCGGCCATATTGTTTCATGTGCGGAATGGCCATGGGTTTCATCAACGACATACGGGCCTTAAGCGCACCCGCCGCGTCATGAAAATTCCACGGGGATGCGAGCAGAACGCAACCCTTAACCAACTCAGGGCGCAACACGGAGACCGATGCTGCGAACAATCCGCCCATACAATAGCCTAGTAAGAGCGCGGGTTTGCCAAGGCTTTCAAGCGCGGGTATCAAGCGCTCGGCCACAGCGGTATCGAAGTCAGCCTGTCCTTCATCGTTCGATGGAATACCCCAGTCATATAAATAAGTGTCGAACCCTTGGATGGCCAACCAGCGCAACAAGGAGCGGTCGGGGAGAAGGTCCAGAATGTCGGATTTGTTAACCATGGACGGCACAAGCACCACGGGTATATCAAACTTGGCCTTGCTTCCGGCGGTCAGCAATCTTGCTTCGCCCTCCTCCCAAGCCTTTGAAAGTTCAGTCATTTCCCGTTTAAACGGGTGGGCTTGGTATTTTTGGATGCCCCTGAAAAAGGCCTGCAATGTTGAGTCTTCGAACGGTGCACCCCCAGCCAAACCGGCAGAGGCTATCGAAGCCATTCCCAATTGGAACGGCAAGGGTTTGGGGCCGTTGCGCATCATATTTTCCTTATGCCCCCACTTTAGATGAAAAGAGAAATAAAAGAAGGGGAAGCCGCAACATATTAATTCTTTTGCCTTGCAATATAATTGTGTGCATAATAAAGGTTAATAACACTTAGCAATCTAACGGAGGAAGTGCCTATGGCCACTGCCAAGAAAAAGTCTGATGAACCGACAGTCATCAAAAAATACGCTAACCGCCGTCTCTATGACACAGGCCGCAGCTCTTATGTAACGCTCGAAGATTTGTGCGAAATGGTCAAGGAAGGCCATGACTTCGTTGTTTATGATGCTAAGTCCGGCGAAGACCTCACCCGCTCGGTTTTGACCCAGATTATCGTCGATCAGGAAAGCCACGAAGGCCAGTCTTTGCTGCCAATCGGATTCCTGCGTCAGTTGATCGGTTTCTACGGTGATAATCTGAGCCCGCTGGTGCCGAACTATCTGGAACATACGATCCAGACATTCGCCAAAAACCAGGAACAACTCCGCACCCAGATCAGCAAGTCAATCGAAGGCATGTTTCCCGTTCCAAACCTCGAAGAGATCAACAAGCAAAATATGGCTATGTTCGAAAACGCTATGCGCATGTTTCGCCCCTTCGGCACAGACGGCAAAGACGACAAGTAATTAATTCCTACCTAGTGAAGAAAGAAAAATCCCGCAGCAAAACGGGGTTTTTTATTTGGGAAGAACGCAAGGATTATAGGTCACGAAATTAGGGTGCCACTCTTGCGTGATAACAAATGGCTTTTCTTCAATTGCTCCTCGGGTTTTGTAACGCGTGCTAATAATCATGGTTACTTTCTCACCCTTATCTGCAGCAATATTTAAAACCGACGTAATGTTGTTGCCATCGCTGCTGTCTTTATCGAATTTTATTGGGTAAGGCCTTTCTGCATTTTGAATGGATTTATACTCTCTACCCGCAATACTGGATAAGACCTCAACATTTTCGATCATGACATATTCAACATTATTCGGAATGCCGTTTTCTGTTTTATCCGACAACAAAAAAAAACGAAATATTTGCCTTCTTTGTCGGAGATATCCCTGTTTCTCAACATCACTTTTGTGAAACCGAATGGTGTCTGCACATAATTTTTCGAATTCGCAATCAGGTCTTTTCTATCGGATTTATAGTGGCTATACACAGGCACCTGAGTATCGGGACACCTCACGAATTTTTCATAGATAAAACCACCCGCAAAGATAATGACGAGTACAAGCAGTTTTCCAAGATCTTTGAGGCGCATGAATTAAAGCCCTCTTACAAACCCTGCGATCTTATCTCGGGAATCCATGGCAATATCCATGTCCGCCGCACCGATCTGGTTGGAGATAGCGATGAAACGGCCCTGGTCTTCGAAGAAGATCAGCGAGGACGCGGTATTCTCACCCCTCTTCACACAAGCGATCTCATAGAGGGCCATGCGTTTGGTAGCCGAGCCATTGGTGGGGGATGGCATGGACGCAAAGTCCCCGCCGCCGCACTGGCCGCGCTGGTAGCCTATATATTGGTCTACCATTGTGTCAAACGAGACAGAACCGAGCGATTTTACAGAGGCCAGACCGCGGACATTGCTCGAATCCGTCCAGCTGAAATTATCCGCGCCCGAGAAACCTCCGCCTGCTTTTTGCACGCCGTTATTACCGATACCGGCCTTTTGCAAAAGGCTGTTGATGTTGCCTGCGTCATAGCTTTCGGCTTTGGCCGTGTCTTGTGTGTAAACGCTTGTGCCTGCGGCGGGCGTAACCTTGTCGAGTGTTTCCGCGCTGACCGAACGTTCACGCAATATGGGTGTAGGTATCGGCGCGGGGATCGGCATGGCTACGGGCGCAGCTGATGCGCTTTCAAGCGCACGGCGGTCCATATCGGAAATCTGCTTTTGCAATTGCTGCACTTGGCGCGTCAAGCCGCTGACCTCGTCCGTATTGCTGGAACGCGTGTCATCCAAAACGGTCAGGCGGTTTTTAAGCTGTGCGGAATTCTGTTGCAGAACGGCGATCTGGTTTTGATAGGTAGCCAGCTGAGTGTCCTTGGTTTGCAGCTGGCGGCGCATCGTGTCCATTTCCAGTTGCATCGAAGCCACTTGATCCGTGCGTGAAGAGCTGTTGCCGATCACATCGGCCAATTGGATGCGCAGTTTCTCTGAATCCGCACGCAAGATGATGTTCTGATCGCGAAGCGCATCGGCTTCGGCTTTCAATGCCGCTTGGGATTTTTCGAGCGCCGAAATATGGTCGCCCATTTTCGGATCTGCTTTGGGCGCGGCAATGGCATCGGCCAGAGCCTTGTCCCTGGCGGCCAGCGTATCGGTCAGCGTTTTAACTTGCGTGCTAAGGGCTACAGCCTGCTGGTCGGTGTTGGGCTTACCTTTGAACGCGGCAAGCTCCTGATCCTTGGCAGTTAGCGTGGATTGCAATGTGGTAATTTGCGCCTGCATGGCGGCAGTTTGTGTGGAAACACCAGATTCTTTCGCAGCCAGCGTCTTTTGAAGTTCGGCGATTTGTTGCGTCAGTTGCGCCTTCTCGGCCACGGCGATCTGGCTCGCCGCAGAGTCTTTTTGCAGTATCGCGATAGAGGCTTCACGATCGCTCAGTGATTTTTGCAACGACGCCACCTGCGCGGCCGATGCTGCTTTTTCAGCTTCCAGTGTTTGCGTCTTGGCGGCCAGCTGGGCGTTCACGGCGTCTTGGATCGCTTTGGATTGGTTGGCCAGTTTCGCATTGGCCGCATCCAGATCATCTTCCAGTTTTGTCAGACGTTGAATTTGCGCATTGTCGGCCACGGCAGGGTCAAACAGCATATTTTCGATGCTGGCCTTTTCACGGTTACAGCTGGTGCGCTCCTGCTCCAACTGAAGGCCCAAACGGCGGATCTCGCGCTCGGCCTCGTTAAAGCGCTTAGTGGCATTTTCAAGGTTCCAGTCACCCGCAACAAAGGATAGACGCCCGTCTTCTTGTTGCAGTTTGAAGCTCTCCAATTGCTTGGCCAAATCTGAATTGTCTTTTTGCGCGGCGGCCAGTTTGACTTCCAGGTCAGCAATTTTACGCAAAGCCTTGCTCTCCGTATTCACGGCCGTCTCAGCAATACGCACCTGCGATTGACGCAAAGAATCTTCCAGTTGCTTGTTTTTGATGGCAAGTTCGTCCGCGCGGGCTTTGGTCGCGGCAACTTCTTCAGGCTTGCTCATTTTTTCTTGTTGGGCTTTGGCGGCGTCGAGACGTTGTTGCAACATTTGTTTTTCGGCCTGCAGTTTCGCCAGTTCTTTTTCGGCATCCGCCACGGCTTTTTCTTCGGCGGCTTCTTTATCGGCCGCGGCCTTTGCTGCAACTTTATCTTTTTTAGGCTCCAGCTCAGCTTCTTCTTTTGTTTCAGCTTTCGAATGTGCGGGCGCAACAGGTGGCAATGTTTCTTGCGCGGCGGGGGCAGTCATCGCCAATTTCTGGGCGGTGTTTTCCTGCGCTTTTCTGGCACCCTCTTCCAGCAACACTTTTTCCGAAGGCGGAGGGCGGCGGATCAATTCCGGAGGCGGAACATCGGCCTTGGCATCCGCAACTTCCACGGGTTCAGGACGTGCATCAGCAGAATCCTTTTTAGCGGTTTTGGAATTGAAGTTCGAGCGTCTGCTCGGCGCTTCATCATTTTTCAGCTTGGGCTCTTGCGCCTTGATGCTGTCGGCAAAGCTGGCGAGCAAGCCCTTTTCTTGGCTTTCAACGATGGCGGTTACTGAGGCCGCGCTCTTGCCCGCTTCGAATTCGCCCGATGTTTTACCAGCTTCGGCGTTTAACACATCTTTGGTATCGGCTTTGGCGGCGGCTTTGTCATTGCCCTTTTTGCCTGCGGTTTTCAGGCCTTCCATGCATTCCTTAAGATCGCCCTGCCCTTTGGTGATTTCGGGCATTGCAAATGAATACGCCTTATCCGAAATCTTGACTTTCATCTGTTGGGATTGGTTCAGAGAGTCGAAGAAACCCGTATCCCAACCCAAACGAATCACAACCGCCTTTTCGGATGTGGGAATCATGTCATAGGCGCGGATCTGGCCCGGGCCAGGTTGCAGGCTGATTTTCAGGGATTTATCTTTTTCGAAGACGGGTTTTTGGAAATCAATCGCCAGCGAATATTCTTCGGTAGCGTTGCGTCCGAGGCTCAAAACCACGCCTTCATCGTATTTGCGGGACAAAGTGCAGTAGGAATTTCCTCCCTCCGCCGAACGGTTGATTTTCGTGATCGCCCATGCACCTTGCGGCTGCAAGGACTGTTCCTGCGCCGTGGCCGGGGACAAAAACCCTGCCGTGATGAAAAGGCCAGTGAAAAGCGTGGAAGCGAGATATTTATTCATGCGCATATGATGACCCTGAGAAAAGTAACGGCTAATTCCATAGCATGTGGAAATCCAACCCAGAACATACAAGGTCGGCGGCTTTCCGCAAAGCGTCATTTTAAGAAATATCGGTTAAATTCCCAACTTATCCGCGCTTAAAAAAACGCCCGACTTAGACCGACTTATCGAGATTCATGAGGAGCGTGCGCTCACCCGTCTCGGGATCGATGTTGAGTTCTGCAACGGGGCGACTGGGATCATTGTTGTATTGATCAAGGAGGGTTTGCACGGCCTGTTCGAAACTCCCTTTCACATTGACGGGGTTTTTCACAGGAACGCTCATGTAGGATTGCCATACAACCGCAACCCCCGCTTTGTCCGCCCATTGGCCCAAAACCGTTTGGATATTGGCGCCTGCGGGTGCGCTCCACGCGTCATGATAGGCGGGAATTATTGCCTTTGCTGCGGGTGCATTCACAGGCTCGGGCGGGGCTACTTTCTTAGCAATTTGCTTTGTGCTGCCCGTTGGTGTTTCAACATGGCCCGCGATACCGGTTGCCGCAGAATTTTCCGCAAGTAATTGGCCAACCGCTTCTTCGAAATTGCCTGTATAGGTAATGTCTTGTGCAACCTTGCCGTCACCGGCGGCTTTCCAGTCGAGATCATAACCTGCGCGCTCCGCCCAACGGCTCAAGACGATTTTCATGTCCTCGCCCGCTTTTGCATCCCAGTTCGTGGGCGCAGGAGCCGCAGCAACACGCGGCGCTGCGACAGGCGGCAATGTTGCGGGCGTAATGGTGGGTGCGGCAACGCCGCGCGATACCGTATTGGCACGTATGTTCATCGCAACTTCCGCGGGTTTTGCAGCGGATTGCGCAACGACTTTGGGCGATACCTGCGCGGCAACTTTCACGTCTTCGCCGACCGGCATCGGGCTCATGCCGATATCGTTTTGAGGGGCGGGTGGCTGCGCTATTTTCATCGCAGTCTTTATGGGTGCGGCTTCTGCTTTTACCACAGGCGCGGCATCAACCTTTCCACCTTCGACAATCTCGTCAAAGCTGCGCGGCAATTGTTTTTGCTGCGGTGCTGCGGCCAGATCGGTCAGCTTCAAATCTGCAGGCTTTTGCGCAGCTTGTTGTATGGGTTCTTGCTGCGGCAATTCTTCGGCTTCAACGGCTGCTGCGGGCACTATCGGCATCGGCGCATCGGCACTTCCCGCTTTGGCAGAACGCAAAGTTTCCGTCATCGGCGCGGGCGCGTCTTTCGTGCCTGCGAAACAACCTTCAAGATCGCTGAGCGCCTTGGACAGATCGCCCACCGCAAATTTCATGTTGTTCGCGTCGATCCCGATTTCGATATCCTTGTCCGATTTGACGTTTTCGTAAAAACCATCCAGCGGACGCAGGTTGAAGATCAGCGTGTTGGGATTGAAGGCCGCGGCCGTGACTTGTTTGACGTAGGCATCACCCACCGCAAGCATGGCGGTGTATTTCTTACCTTTAACGAAAACATTTTGGCGGAAATCGACCGCCATGGCGAGCAGCATGCCGCCGCCGCCCGAAAGACGCATCACATATCCGTTGTCGAATTCATTGGTGATGACACAAGGGAGTTTCATGGCGTTAAGGCCGCGCACATTAGAAAGATCGGTTTTGTTGACTTCCCATCCGCCTACGGGGGTGAAGACAGGCGTTTCTTGGTTGCTTTGGGCGTTCGCGCCTGTGCCGATGATGCAGAGGGAAAAAGCGGTCAGAACTGAATAAGAAACATGTGCTTTAAGATTTTTAAAAAGCATGGCCCGAACAAATCCCGTAAGAATTGAAATGATTGTGACAATAAGCGGGGGCCGGATTTGGCGCAAGGCCAATTATGACGTTTTGCTTTGCTTATCCGATATTCCAAGACGGTGCGAAAGCGACGCTTCGAGGAACAAATCGATATCGCCGTCGAGCACGGCGCCGGAGTTCGTGTTTTCCGCAGATGTGCGCAAATCTTTAACCATCTGATAGGGTTGCAGGACGTAGGAACGGATCTGGTGGCCCCATCCGATATCGGTTTTGTTTTCCTGAGCGGCGTTAGCGGCGTCCTGTTTCTTGCGGAGTTCCAACTCGTAAAGCCGCGCACGAAGCATCTGCATGGCATCCGCGCGGTTTTGGTGTTGGGAGCGTCCGTTCTGACAGGTAACAATCACCCCTGTGGGTATGTGGGTAATTCTGATGGCGGAGTCCGTTGTGTTAACGTGCTGGCCACCTGCGCCCGAAGAACGGTACGTATCGACTTTCAAATCTTTGTCGAGAATTTCGATTTCGATGTTGTCGTCGATAACGGGGGTTACGCCGACGGACGCGAAAGATGTGTGACGGCGCGCGGCAGAGTCAAAAGGCGAAATCCTGACGAGTCTGTGCACGCCACTCTCGGTTTTCAGCCATCCGTAAGCGCGTTCGCCTTCGATACGGATCGTGGCGGATTTAATGCCGGCTTCCTCCCCCTCGCTTCTATCAAGCAAAACGACTTTAAAACCGCGCCTTTCCGCCCAGCGCGTGTACATACGGAGCAAAATCGACGCCCAATCGCAAGACTCGGTCCCGCCCGCGCCGGAATTCACCTCAAGATAGGCATCGTTTCCGTCGGCTTCGCCCGATAACAAACTTTCCAACTGAAATTTTTCTGTGGAAGTGCGGAGCTGGTTAAGGGATTTCTCTGCCTCCGCAACGATGCTTTCATCCCCCTCCTCTTCGCCCATGGCGATGAGTTCGACATTGTCGTTGAGGGTGGTTTCTATGTTACGGATTTTGGCGATCTTGCCGTCGAGCGCGGTTCGCTCTTTCATCACGGCTTGCGCTTTTTGCGCGTCTTTCCACAAATTAGGGTCTTCGGCCTTGGCGTTCAGCTCTTCCAGTTGCTTGAGCGCGGAATCCCAGTCAAAGATGCCTCCTCAGCAGGGTCAGCATCTCTTGCACTTCGCCCACTAAGGTTTCTATTTCGGCCTTCATGACACCAAAAGGATAAGGATTAAGCGGCTTGCTTCAAGGTGGAAGCGCTACCCACCATCATTTCGACGGCTGCGGCCACGAATGCGGGCAGTTTGTCGCCTTCGAGATCGCCCGTCAAGAGCAGCCCGTCGGTGACCATGCTTGTTTCAGACCATACTGCGCCGGCTGTTTCAACCATGGCGCGTTTGGATTCAGGGCCAGAAACGGATTTGCCCGACACATGGTCGGTTTGGGCCAGCAATTGAATCGCATCGCCCATGCAGATAACGGGTTTCATGGCTGCGAGGAAGCTACCGATAAAACGGCGGGAATGCGCCGTAAGCTTGAGTTTATCGAGGCTTCTTTGGCCGCCGGGGATGATAACGGCGTCATAATCGATGCCGAGGGCGGAATTCAATTGAGCGTCGATCGCGAAATTATGACCCCAGCCTTTGCCGTCCCAGCCGTTAACAAGGCCGGAGTCGGTAGAGACGATACGCAGCGACGCTCCTTCGGCCAGCATCGCTTTTTGAATGTATAGGAACTCGTTTTCGTTGAATCCGTTAGAAATCAGTACAGCAATTTTGCGTGATTGCAGTTGTTTGGCCATTTGAGTGTTTTTCCCTTTATTACCGTGCAGTGAAGATCGCCTTTAGCTGGCGTTTCTTATGACAAGATTGTTGTTAGAGCGCGCGATAATACGCATCCATCCGTGGAAGTCAAGTATCAGAGGATTCGGATTTATAACCCAACGGAGAAGATAAGTTTTCAACAGAATCTTTGTGCCTATTTGGGGGCCAATCCCCCGTAATAATTAACAAAAATTAACCTATTAATTTACCGTTTATTAGCCTTATGGCTTTAATTTGAGGG
>JBEIHF010000038.1:0-9384 GCA_040381535.1 Micavibrio sp.
AAGCACATCTGCGGCCGATCTGGCCGTCACTTCCATCACAAAACACTCAATCAATCGACGACGCTGATTTATCGTTAAACGACAATGTCTTAAGCCCATAAGCCATCCTAAATAATTTGATTATCTAGTACAGCCCCTAAAGTTATTTGGGCATTTCCAGACAATCTTTTTGGGGATCGGGTGGGGAGCAGAATGGGGCGTTATCTATCTAATTGTAATTAAACAATAAAATCAACATTGCTATAATCTTGTACGAGTATTTGTGCGACTGATTCGGGCATTTCTGCCATGTCCCGCAAGGACTTATCTAAGAATGCCATCAAACTGGCTCAAAGACCATCCCCCTTAAGCGATCTGAAGCATCCCTTAATTTGCATGAGTTATAAAAACCTGTTCTATAGCTCACTTTTTAATGGTATTATGAGTTATAAAAAGAGGCTATTTGGCTCATGACGTGGAACTGGCAACACGAAGATTGGCCTAATTTTATCTATGATGCGGCTGCGCTTTCAGAGTATGAGAGCCAGTTTCTGCAAAGGGCTGGTATCATGCACGGCAGCTTGAAGCATATTGCCGAGGATGAGAAGGAAACTCTTCGTATTCAGCTTATCAGCGAGGAGGCCTACAAGACCTCCGAGATTGAAGGTGAAATTCTTGATCGAGATTCTTTGCAATCTTCCATCCGAAAGCATTTCGGCCTTAAGACTGATGGCCGCAAAATTCCTGCGGCGGAGCAAGGTATCGCTGAAATGCTGGTTGATCTCTACAAGACCTATGAAGAACCTTTGGGGCATGAAAGGCTTTTTATCTGGCATGAAATGTTGACCAATGGCCGGCGTGATTTACAGGATATGGGGCGTTATCGTACCCATGCAGAACCCATGCAAATTGTCTCCGGCTCTTTACATGAGCCGCAAGTTCATTTTGAAGCGCCGCCGTCCAAGAATGTTTCCAAAGAAATGGCGAGTTTTATTTCCTGGTTTAATCAGAGCGGCAAAAGCGATATGCCCATGCTGCTTCGTTCCGGCATTGCTCATATTTATTTTGAGAGCATCCACCCGTTTGAAGATGGGAACGGGAGGATAGGCCGTGCTATATCAGAAAAAGCGCTTTCGCAGGGGCTTAAGCGTCCCACGCTCATAGCGCTGGCGCAAGCGATTGAGCGCTCAAGAAAAGCCTATTACGCGGCCTTGCAGATCGGAAATAGAGGGCTCGATATTCAAGATTGGCTCGAATACTTCTGCCGGACTGTTTTAGAGGCGCAG
This sequence comes from Micavibrio sp., assembly GCA_040381535.1. GTDB lineage: Bacteria > Pseudomonadota > Alphaproteobacteria > Micavibrionales > Micavibrionaceae > Micavibrio_A. The sequence continues at coordinate 1,266 of JBEIHF010000038.1, forward strand.
GATTTCACCCAAAGCATGATCGACTTCCTGATTGAGAAGAGTAAATTCTATGACCGCTTTGAAGGCAAACTAAACGAGCGGCAAGCCAAAGTCATTGCCCGTATGTTTGCAGAAGGAATTGATGGCTTCAAAGGCGGCCTGAACGCCGAGAATTATATTTCAATCTCAGGCGCGGCCAGAGCCACCGCCACAAGGGATTTGCAAGCACTTATTGAGGTGGGCGCTCTCAAGAAATCCGGCGAACGCAAATACACCCGGTATTATTTGAGCATCAAGCATGAGAGCGTAAAGATCAAAAAATAAAAAAATGAATTTGTATATGACCCATATGCTATAAATATCACTCCAGAACTGGACTCATTTATAGGGGGTTGACCATACCCTAGGGCACGAAGCGTGAAGTCATTCCTGCGGAAAAAACAAGCGCCATAGGATTAACGGATTTGCGTTTAATTATAACGGGTATTTCATTCCGGATAAGTTGTTGGGCTTCTGCGATAGCACAAAAATGCGAAGAATCATGGTGCTGCCGGCGGTGATCGAAACCGCGACCTCTCCCTTACCAAGGGAGTGCTCTACCACTGAGCTACGGCAGCCAAAGTGCGGCGAAAGTACAATAAAAATTTCCCCCTGTCATCCCCCGAATTCGTATGAAAAAACAGGGCCGTAATGGCCCTGTTTTGATGAATTCCAGTGGTTTTAGAAGTGGTAGGCAACCCCCAAACGCAGATCGTCTTCATCGGGATCGACACCATTTTCTTCACCGTAGAAGGTGTGCGAGTAGTCCAGTCTTATGCCAAAATCCTGATACGCAATGAGTTCGGTGCCGACACCAAGTTCGAAACCGTGATAGGTTTCATCACCTGAAAGTCCAACCGCGGTGGCTTCGTATTCCGCTTGGCGGTAACCGACAATTCCGTAAGGCTTGATACCGAGGGGCATGTAATTGTCAACGAAGGACAGACCCGGACGGAAGCTTACGCCCCATTCATGGTCTTTTTCCGCAGATACACCAACACCCGCTATCGTGTTATCGTCATCAGCATCCGACCACGCATAGTGAAATTCGATAGCGCCGTTGATACCCATACCGATGGTACGGTCCAACATTGCATCCAATTGATAGCCCGCGAACAGACCGTAATCACCGCCGTTGATATCAAAATCCGTGCCGATGTCGGTTTCCGCATCCGTCCAGCCGAAACCGGCAAAGCCGCCGACATAAACGCCTGACAAAGGCGAAGGCTGAGCTTTAACATAGGGCTCTTGGGATTGGGCGAAGGAAGGCGCAGCAAACGTCAGAAAGGCCGCCGTAGCGAGTAAAAGCGTGTTGTTTTGAACATAGAAAATCTCCGTTGAATGGGGTGCAGGCTTTGGGAACGCCCTATTTCAACGGCATGGGGACTGAATGGTTCCGCCCAGCCTAAATTCCTTTGCAGACTGTGACAATTTGGCTATAGTCCGCTGGTTTTCGGAAAATGGTGAACCATGAGCAACAATATAACGGAAAATGGCCGTAAAGCCGCCGCTTTAAAGGGGGAAAAACGTGCCGCCGCCCTTCGCGAAAACCTAAAAAGACGTAAGATTAGCGAAGCAGCCAGAACCACCGAAAAAGAGGGAAACGATGCCAAATCTCAAGACCGCGAATGATGACGAAGCTGCGGCCGCGCTTGCCGCGAATTCCCTGCCCGGCATTCTGGCGGACCACCAGATCAGAGAGCTTTCCCAAAAGCAGGAAATGATTTCCCCGTTCGTAGAAAAACAAAACCACAGCGGCGTAATTTCGTATGGCCTGTCTTCGTACGGTTATGACGCGCGCTGCTCGAACGAATTCAAAATATTTACGAACGTGGACAACGCCATCGTCGACCCGAAAGCCTTCAGCGAAAAAAGCTTCGTCGACCGCACATCCGATGTTTGCATCATCCCGCCCAATTCCTTCGTACTAACGCGCTCTGTTGAATATTTTAAAATTCCCAAAGACGTGCTCGTGATCTGCCTAGGCAAATCCACCTATGCGCGCTGCGGTTTGATCGTCAATGTCACGCCGCTGGAACCCGGTTGGGAAGGCCATGTGACGTTGGAGATTTCGAATTCCACGCCGCTACCCGCAAAAGTTTACGCCAATGAAGGCGTAGCGCAGTTCCTGTTCTTCAAAGGCTCCAGCCCCTGCGAAGTCTCCTACGCCGACCGCGCAGGCAAATATATGGGGCAAAAAGGCGTAACCTTGCCAAGAATGAAAGACGATGGCCGAAAATAAAAAAACAGCGAGCGAAGCGCCCGCCAACGACCCTGCCGAAATCGCCAGCGAAGGCGCGGGGCAGGTTGTCGAAATCATCAAGAGCGAAGTGAAAGCTTCGAATCTTGAAAAACTCATCGTGCGCGGCGGCAACCGTTTAAAAGGCGAAATCAAAATTAGCGGCGCGAAGAACGCGGCCCTCAAACATATGTGCGCGGCGCTCCTCACTGACCAACCCGTGCAATTCAACAACATGCCCGTCACATTGGGCGATATGCGCACAATGGCGGAGCTTCTCGATTATCTCGGCATGATCGTGGCATTGCGCTCCGATGGCGTGGCCTTCCTCAAAACACCCAAAATCAAAACCCATGTCGCGCCGTATGATCTTGTGCGCAAGATGCGCGCTTCGGTCCTCACGCTAGGGCCATTGCTCGCACGCGAAGGGCAAGCGGATATCTCGATGCCCGGCGGATGCGCCATCGGCACGAGACCTATAGACCTGCACCTCGAAGGCTTCAAAGCAATGGGTGCTAATATCGAACTCGAGGGAGGCTATGTGAAAGCACGCGCGCCTAAAGGTTTGAAGGGCGCACACATCACCTTCCCGTTCGTGTCCGTCGGTGCCACGGAAAACATCATGATGGCGGCGACATTGGCCAAAGGCATTACGGTTCTGAGCAACGCCGCGCGCGAACCTGAAATTATCGACCAAGGCAACGCGCTCATTTCAATGGGCGCAAAGATCGAAGGCCTCGGCACACCCGAAATCCGTATCGAAGGCGTTTCATCGCTGAGCGGAACGACGCATTCTTGCCTACCCGACCGCATCGAAACAGGCACGTATTTGTGCGCAGTCGGCTTGACGGGCGGCGAAGTGCGTCTGAAAAACACGCGCACCGATTTCCTCTCCGCCCTCATCGGCCCTCTGGTCAATGCAGGCATGGAGATAAAACAAGACGGCAATGATGTCTATGTTCACCGCAACGGCAATCATCTTAAGGGGATCGATATCATGACGGAACCGTATCCCGGTTTCGCTACAGACCTTCAGGCGCAATTCATGGCAATGATGACGATGTGCAAAGGCGCAGGCATGATCACCGAAACCGTCTTTGAAAACAGATTCATGCATGTGCCCGAACTATGCCGTATGGGCGCAGATATAACAATCCAAGGCAACTCTGCCATTGTGCGCGGCGTTGAAAAATTGAAAGGCGCGGAAGTGATGGCGACGGACCTTCGCGCTTCTGTTGCGCTTGTCCTCGCTGGCCTTGTCGCCGAAGGCGAGACTGTCGTGAACCGAATCTATCATCTCGATCGTGGTTATGAAAACATCGTGGAAAAACTTACCGGCGTAGGAGCTGATATCGAAAGAGTATAAAAATTTTGGGTTTCGAAGAGTATGACTGCAGACGTTATAGACCTTAGCGAATTCAATCTGGATTCCCTATACAACGCATTCAATATCGGACGCGAAAATGCGGCCGCAAGAATCGTTGTGTCACAAATTTACCGTGAATCCCTTAGCAAGCAGAATGCAGGTACAGCGCAAGAGCGCAGACAAGCCGCGTTGCAGAACACGGAAAAACGCATCAACTGGAATTACCCCGTATTCAACACATTCTACGAAGATTTCACACGAACCCGTCCCGACCTGAATATAAACGCACTGCGGATTGCCGTCATGCTCGATGGATGCGGAAGAAATAAAAGTACATTCCTTCCCGAAGATATAAGGCAAGACGTGATGGATATTCTGGAAGAAGCCGAAGGTGTGTACGCAAGAGGTCCTTCGGAATTGGGATATAGGCGCGAAGAAACCGCACTTTTAGTCCATGCAAGAATGATGGCGGAACTCAATGACGGCGAGCAGGTTCTGGTGAATCAGGATGCCGATGATTTGTGCTATCTTGTGGGAACGTCGCTATATGCGTTCAAAAAAATCGTCAAACCGGAAATGAAGATTGGTTCTGTTATATTCGATCGCATCGACAAGATGGAAGACACGGGCGTCGCCATTTTAAAAGACCATCCTGACGTTCCTAAAATAATCATCTGCCCTCTGATGCTGGTCCCGCCGTCCAATTCCAAACCGGAACTCGCGCCATCTCCATAATTCACCGTGCTGAACCCTTTCAATTTTCTGGATTTTCCGCACCTCCCCTGCTAATAACTATCCCCATGATGAAACTGCAAAAAATCATCCTCGCCTTGCCCAAAGGCCGTATTTTGAGTGAAGTGAAACCGTTTCTGGACGGTTGCGGCATTGTGCCTGAAGCGGCGTTCTTCGATGATAATTCCCGCCTTTTGCAATTCAAAACGAATTTGCCCCATCTCGAAATCATCCGCGTGCGGTCTTTCGATGTGGCGACATTTACGGCCTTCGGCGCGGCGCATCTCGGAATAGCGGGTTCCGATGTTCTTGACGAATTCGATTATTCCGAATTATACGCGCCGGTAGATTTGAAAATCGGAAAATGCCGCTTATCGGTTGCCATGCATGCGGACGAAGCCAGCAAAGACAATCCACGCCAGTGGAGCCACATCCGCGTGGCCACAAAATACCCCAACCTCACCCGCAAGCATTTTGCCGCACGCGGTGTGCAAACGGAATGCATTAAACTTAGCGGCGCGATGGAAATCGCCCCTTCTCTCGGCCTTGCCCGCCGCATCGTGGATCTGGTATCCAGCGGCGGCACGCTCAAGGCAAACAACCTCGTCGAAATCGAAAAAATCATGGACGTGTCCTCGCGCCTGATCGTCAACCGCACCGCGCTCAAAACCATGCCGGATGAAATGCAGGGCTGGATCGGTAAATTCAGGAACAGCGTAAAGGCCGCATGAGTTCTAACATCAAATCCATCACGCTGCATTATCCCGAAGGCCATGCGCCGGCCTCGATGGAAAACGAACAAAAACAAGCCATCCATGATTTATGCGCCGAAGGCGTCCTGCATTTTTCTAAAGATAAAAGCCCCCCCTACCACATCGACCTTTCAATCCAGAACAAACATTTGGTTTTAAAGGCTATGAACGATGAAGGCGCGGAATTGCCGCAACTGATTTTGTCGCTGTCGCCCTATCGTTCGATCATCAAGGACTATTTCCTGATGATCGAAAGTTACGAGCGCGCCCGTCACGAAGGAAGCCAGATGAAACTGGAGCCTATCGACATGGCGCGCCGCGGTTTGCACAACGAAGCGGCGGAATTGATGATCGAACGATTGAAAGACAAGGCGATCATGGACCACAACACCGCAAGACGGTTGTTCACCTTGGTCTGCGTGCTGCATATGGACCAAGCACGGCTCTGGCAGGGTTAGACCGCCTTGGGTGCGGGCGCGGGCTCAATGACATCCGCCCAAGCACCCATTTCCGCCTGCCTTTTGGCCCATTCGATATTGTGGACCGATCTGTCAGCGTATATCGGCGGCATGATGCGCTGGCTGTCGCGTCTGACCCCGTCGAATATTTTGGTGGGACCTACTTCGACTTTTATAATTGAACCACTCATGGATAAACCTTCCTTTTAAATTTTTTCATAATAAAAACGTAAAATCCCCCGTTTTTCAAACATAAAATACGGATTCCGGTTTGCAATTAAGTATTTAGCGGCGTATACAGTCTTCCACACCCAATTATTAGGAAAACCGCAAGGTTTAAAGGATTTATGGCGAAGGAAGATTTGATCGAGTTCAAAGGCGTCGTGGCAGAAGTTCTGCCCAATGCGATGTTCCGCGTGAAGCTGGAGAATGACCATATCGTTCTGGCGCATACGGCCGGCAAGATGCGTAAAAACCGCATCCGCGTTCTCGAAGGTGATACCGTTGTGGTCGAGATGACTCCTTATGACCTTTCCAAGGGCCGCATTATTTTCCGTGAAAAATAAGCTAATCCTCGCCTCTTCCTCCCCGCGCAGAAAAGAATTGCTCGCGCAGATAGGGATTACACCCGATAACATCATACCCGCCGATATCGATGAAACGCTGCTTCCCGACGAGTTGCCGCGCACGTTCGCGTTGCGTTTGTCAAAAGCCAAGGCGGAAAAGATCGCCGCATTCCATCCCGACAATTTCATCCTCGCCGCCGATACGGTGGTATGCGCGGGCCGCCGTGTGCTCGACAAACCCATAAACGCCGATGACGCGCGCCACATTCTCGAAATTTTATCGGGGCGCCGCCACAAGGTTCTGGGCGGTATTTGCGTGATTGCGCCGAACGGTAAGGTTTTGAACCGTTTGTGCGAGACGGTTGTATCATTTCGCCGCCTTTCCAAGGCCGACATTGAGGCCTATATTGAGTGCAAGGACTGGGAAGGAAAAGCGGGCGGTTATGCCATTCAAGGATTGGCCGCCACCTACGTGAAATTCATTTCCGGATCGCACAGCAATATCATCGGGCTTTCGCTGTACGACACGGCGCAGATGCTTGAAAGCGCCGGATACAAAAAGGACTGACGTACCTTGGACATTATGGTCGAAGAACTGGACGGAGGTTTATGGGTCGCAGCCACCGAAGGCGGGCGTCTAGATGGCCTCGAAGTAGATCCGTCCGCCGAAGAAGTGCGCTGGGGCGCGGTCTATTGGGCCAAGGTCACGCGCATCGACAAAGCCTTGGACGCCGCGTTCGTGGACCTAGACGGCAAGAACGAAGGCATTCTCTTTAACGCCGATGTGCGTTTTATCAATAAAAAGACCGGCGAGATTTTCAAGGGCGGTTCCGAAGCCAGCGGCAAAAAAATCAAAAACGGCCAGATGGTGGCCGTTCAGGCAAAAAGCGGATTTTTGCGTCATGAAGATGATTTCGATTTTGCGCGCGAAGACAAGAACACCAAGGTCAGCATGGATATCACCCTGCCCGGGCGTTTTTTGATTTACGCCCCTTTCATGGAAAAGAACGAAGTATCATCCCGCATCCGCAAAAAAGAATTGCGCGCGCAGATGATGAAAATGATGAAAGCGTTCGAGCCACTCAAAGGCTTAATCCTGCGCGCCTCGAGCGAAGATACACAGATGGATATTCTCCTGCGCGAAGCCAAGCTCCTTCAATCAAGTTGGGAAGCACTGGAACCACATTTGACCGGCGATAAGCCCCGATTGATTTTACAAGGCCCGGATTCATTCCAGCGCACGATCGGCGATCAGGCAGGACGCAATATCGACCGCATAGAAATCGTGACCATGGATCGCTACAAACAAATCGAACAATGGTGCGAATTGTTCGGCCCCGACCTCGTGCCCAGAATTGTGCCGGTGGAACTGGAAGACCCCGATGCGGAACTTGCCTTGTTCGATCACCGCGGCATCTTAGGTGATATTGAGGATTTGTTTCAGGTCTACGGCCTTCTGGCGAGCGGCGGTTCGATCATCATTCAACAAACTTCCGCGCTCACCTCCATCGATATCAACCGCGGCGGCGATGATCGCTCCGTCATGGAAATCAATCTCGAGGCGTCCGCGGAAATTGCACGCCAAATACGCCTTCGCAATATCGGCGGCATCATCCTCATCGACTTTTTGAAATTCTCGAAAAAGGCCGACCAGACGAAACTTTTGAAAGCGCTAGAGCCGATCTTCGACACCGACCCTTGCACCGTGCAGATCCATGGAATGACCGCCTTGGGCCTCGTCGAATTGACCCGCAAACGCCGCACCCCGCCATTGAGCGAACGCCTTGATAATGTTGAGAGTTTGAACCACGGGACTTAGCCTATTTTGGGGGTGGACATGCCGTTTTCTTTCTTCTATAAGAAGCGCTTACCGAATTTACACCCCTATTGCCCAGGTAGCTCAGTCGGTAGAGCAAGGGATTGAAAATCCCTGTGTCGGCGGTTCGATTCCGTCCCTGGGCACCATTATACTCCCCGCACACATTCAC
>JBEIHF010000039.1:0-8854 GCA_040381535.1 Micavibrio sp.
GATGGGGGTCGGTGAATTCGGGGTGATGCAAGTGCGGAACTCTCTCTTATTTGTTAGGTCTTTGTGCCTTGCAAAAGGATATGGGGCGTTGCCCCCCTTGTCCAGATAAGACCGTACATGGCTGGACTGCGCTATATGAATATGAAAAAAACGAGGATTCCCAAGGCAATTCGGTACCAAGCAAAGGGAGCAAAGCCGTGTTTGGAGACAAAACCGACCACGGTTTTGACGACGATAAGCGCGGTCAGGAAAGAAGCCGCCAATCCCACAACCATCAAATCCATATGCGGGTACTCGATAAGCGTTTCCCAGTTTTTGTAGATGTCATAGGCCACGGCGCAAAACATGACGGGCATGGCGAGGAAGAAGGAAAATTCCGTGGCCGCCGAACGGGAAAGACCGAGCGCGAGTGAACCCATGATGGTGGCACCGGATCTTGAAACGCCAGGGATCATAGCGATGGATTGGCAAAACCCGATCATCAAGGCCTGCTTGGGGGTGACATCGTCGATATTTTCTACGCTCGGATGATTGAATTTTTTATCGAACAGCAAAATGATGATCCCGCCGAGGATGAGCGTCGTGGCGATGATCAGCGGATTATACAAAACAGTCTTGATGAAATCATGGAACGTAAAACCGATAACAACTGCGGGGATGGTACCGATGATGATATTAAGCGCGAATTTCTGATCAGTTTTGTTGTTGGTAATGCCACGCACCGTCTTCCAGATTTTTGCGCGGTATAAAACCATTACGGCGGCAATGGCACCGATCTGTATGAACACTTCGAACACACGCCCCGGCGGCGTCGGGAAGTTCAGCCCTTCGATCAGCAATATAAGGTGCCCCGTCGAAGAAACCGGAATGAATTCCGTCAATCCCTCGACGAATCCCAGAAAAATGGCGGTCAGAAAATCAATCATTATGCCCAATTAAATGTTGAGCTTGCTATGCCGTATTCCATAGGCAAAGTAAATCACCAAACCGACGCCGAGCCACATAAGAAAACGGATATGCGTTTCATGGGGCAAGAAGGCGATCAACGCGCCGCAGGACAAAACGCCAAGAATGGGTAAAAGCAATCCGCCGGGTGCTTTGAAAGGACGGGGAAGATCGGGATGCGTTCTGCGCATCACGATCACGCCGCAGCACACAACGACGAATGCGCCGAGCGTACCGATATTGACCAGCTCGACCAGAGCACCGAACGGAACAAAACCCGCCATGCATGCCATGGTGATGCCGCACAAAATCGTCGTGCGCTCAGGTGTCTGGGTTTTGTCGCTGACTTTTGCAAAAAATTCCGGCAACAATCCGTCGCGGCAGATGGCAAAGATGATCCGCGTAAGCCCGTAATAAAGAACAAGCATCACTGTTGTCAGACCTGTGATAACACCCGTTGCCACGAGTGCGGAGGCCCAGCTGATGCCGATTTCTTGCAATGCGTGCGCAACAGGGGAAGGCACGTTCAGTTGGGGATAGGGCAGAATACCCGTGAGCAAACCTGAAACAACAATGTAAATCAGCGTGCAAAAAACAAGACTTCCCAAAATGCCGATGGGAATATCGCGCTTGGGATCACGCGCTTCTTCTACGGCGGTGGATACAGCATCGAACCCGACATAAGCAAAGAAGACAAGCGAGGCGCCGGCAAGAATGCCCACGGGTTTTCCGTCCGCGCCATGATCGAACCACCCGAACGGCATGAACGGTGACCAGTTGGCAGGCTCTACGTGGAATACCGCCACGGCAATGAACACGGCGATGGTCAAAAGTTTTACGAACACCATGGCCATGTTCAATTTTGCGCTTTCGCTCACGCCGCGTATCAACAACAGCATCAGAATCATAATAATAAGAAAGGCAGGAAGATTGACGATTCCGGGCTCCGGCGCAAAAGGGCCGGCCCGCAGAGCGATAGGCAATTCAAAACCTATGGCGGAGAGCGCGTTGTTGAAATATCCGCTCCACCCCACGGCTACGGCGGCCACGGCTACGCCATATTCAAGAATGAGAATCCATCCGATAATCCACGCGACGATCTCGCCGAGCGCGGCATAGGAATAACCGTAAGCTGACCCGCATCCGCCTACGGATGCGGCGAGTTCGGAATAGGCGAGGGCTGCGAATGTGCAGGCCAAGCCCGCGACGACAAAGGAGAGAACTACCGCAGGGCCTGCCATCGTCGCGGCGGCGACGCCCGTCAGAACAAAAATGCCGGTCCCGATGATCGCGCCGATGCCCATCAATGTAAGGTCAAAAGCCGAAAGACATCTTTTTAAACCGGTATTACAGGAGTGATCGACAAGAGGCTTACGGCGGAACAGCGTGGACATGATTTTCTCCCTGTTGAATGACAAGAAGAAGCTTATTTCTGTTTGACGATCTTCTCAAGCCTGATAACGACGCGGCGGTTTTGGGCTTGGTTGTCGGGGATGGCCGTTCCCGCTTCATCGCCGTTCGGTACTTTGGGCGATGAGTCAGCAAATCCAACGGCGCGCAGACGGTTGGCGGGCACGCCCAGATCGATGAGGGAGCGCACAACGGAAGCCGCGCGTGCGGTGGATAACTCCCAGTTCGAAGGGAATTGCGCGGTTTTGATCGGAATATTGTCGGTGTGGCCTTCGACCGAAATCTTATAATCCCTATATTCTTCGTTCATCAGGCTAGGTTGAATTTCAGCCAGAATCTTCACACCTTCTTGGGAAAGTGTAGCGGCACCTTTGGGAAAGAATGGCGCGGAATTCATTTCGATGGTGGTGATGCGGTCGCCTTTTTCCACCTCGACATCGTTTTGGTCTACGAAACGATCGACGATGGATGGCAACGCTTCGTACAAATCATCGGACGTAACAGGCGTATCTTTTTCGGCCAACGGCAGGGAATAGGTGCCCTTCATTTTATCGGAATCGCCGCCCGCGAATTGCTCGACGACTTTTGCGCGCGCTTCTTCGAATTTGCGTTCGTCCGGAACGGTGATGGCGATGAACACGGCGAAGAAGCAGAGCAGCAGGGTAATAAGATCGGCGTATGTCATGAGCCAGTCATCGACATGCGCTTCTTCTTTTTGGGCGTTGCGGTTCTTCCAATAATTGTTGGAATTGTGGTGGCTCATATATTGACCTGCTTGTAGCGCTTGTCGATGTCGTAATGGCGGTCAAAGGAGAGGAAGCTGTTCAGACGATCTTGGATGTAGCGCGGCGATTTGTTGCCCACGAGAAGTGTCATGCCTTCGGTGATAAGCTGGTTTCTGAAACGCAAGGCTTCTTGTTTTTGCATCAGCTTTGCAGCTGCGGGCATGTAAAGCATACGCGCCGTTACAACGCCGTACAAAGTTGCGAGCAGGGAAATAGCAAGGCCTGAACCTATACCCGACATATCGCCGTCGAGATCGCCGAGCATGATCACCATCCCGACCAATGTCCCTACCATCCCGAAAGCGGGGGCGTGGGATGCCATTGCGATCAAAACACGCGATGGAATAGTTGCGCGTTCGAACGCGGCGTCGGCTGCGGTTTCCATCATGTGGCGTACTTCTTCGGGGGAATAATTCGATACCACCATGTTGATTCCGTATTGCACGAACGGATCCTGAATTCCTTTTTTACCAGTTTCGGTTTCAAGGCCGAGCAAACCTTTTTCTTTCACGATGCGCGCCCACGCGATGATTTCGACCAGATCTTTTTGCAAATTCTCATGTGTGATTTCGGCTCTGCGAAACATCAGGCCGATGGATTTGAGCGCGATGATAACGTAGTTGGCTTCAAAGCTCATGAAGGCGACGCACAGCGATCCGCCCACCACGATCATCAGGCCTTCCATGCTGACAAAACCCAGTAGGTTATTTGTGCCTATCAGAATGGCGGAGATAATCAGGAAAAATCCTATGGCCGCGCCGGCTACGGAAGCTCTGGAGTATTGCATCGTCTTTTGTGTCCTAAAGCGGTGTTTTAAAGAGTCTTTACGGATAAATATGCAAGGACCATACCATTCCTTAATAAAGGTTAAAACCGTCTCAGTATTTTACGTAAGTATTGGAACGATAAGAGCAGGCGCTTGTTGATTGCATAGGTAACACAGTGAACAAGACTTATAAAAAGCAGAACGGACAAAACCCCCATGCCTATTCAATCGAGCGATGACAAATTGAAAAGACGCCCGTATCATTTCAGCCAGGATGTTAAACAGAAATACGGGATCAATCAGGACGCTGAAATTTCCCCCGAGGGCGCAGAAGAAACAGAACCGCAGGAATACAAATCCTACGGACTTCCCTCGGGCACAAAATACGCTGTAGACATGGAAACGGGTCGCCCGTTCGTTGTCAATTCGCGCAAAGCTTCCGATTCCAACCGCAGTTTTTAAACGGCAGTTCATACGCTTTATGAAACCGCCCTCTCCTCTATGCAAAAGAGGGCATTTTCATTATAGTCTTCGTCCATGACGGACACTCAAATCGACAACAAAATAGAACCGCGCTTTGCCCTCATCGCCTCGTTGTGGGCGCTTGTCACCGTTGTCGTTCTTATCGTTATAAAGACAATTGCCTACACGCAGTCAGGCTCTGCCGCCGTTTTGGGAACGTTGACTGATTCTCTGACGGATGCGGCCATATCCATCATGATGCTTATTGCCCTGCGCTATTCGCTGCGCCCCGCTGATCGCGACCATCGTCACGGGCATGGGAAAATGGAAGGTGTTGCGGCGTTGTTTCAGGCGGCTTTTCTTTCAGGCGCGGGATTGTTTCTCACATTCGAAGCCCTGCGCCGTTTTCAAGAACCACAGGAAATCACCCACCATATGACGGGCATTTGGGTTGCAGGGATTACTATTATCCTTTCAATCTTACTGGTCGTTGTCCAGGGATATTGTCTCAAACGCGCGCCGTCTTTGGCCATATCTTCCGACCGCGCGCATTACACCACGGATATCCTGTTGAACGGTTCGGTGATATTTTCGCTGTTTCTCAATATGAACGGCGGGCCGGCTTGGGTTGACCCCGCTTGTGCTCTTGGTATCGCATTTTTCTATTTCATTCTTACGCGCAAAATAGGTCTCGAAGCCGTCGATATGCTGATGGATAAGGAATTGCCCGAAGCGGTACGGGACCGCATCAAGGGTATCATCAAATGCCATCCCGATATTCTGGGCTTTCACGATCTGCGCACCCGCAAATCAGGCATGACCATTCACATCAGCTTTGATGTAGAGGTCGATCCGAACATTCCTTTGCGTAAAGCGCATGAATATGTGCGCGCGCTGGAAAACGACATTCTGGCTGATTACCCCCACGCTGAAATAATCATTCATAAAGACCCATTCGGCGACACAGACGATGCGCGCCATCCGATTATAAAAGGACAAAAGGCATGAGCGTCGTTCTAGGGGATTTGGGCGGCACCAACCTACGCCTTGCGCGCAGCGACAATCCATCCGATATCAAAACCTATCAGATAAAAGATTATGCTTCGTTCGAAACGGTGCTGGGGGATTTTGAATCCGATATCACGTCTTTGTTTTTGGCGAGCGCCGTCACACCGCTGGGCGGCATCATCGAAGACGATCGCTTCGCCAAGGATGCGCATTGGCGGATCGATGTGAACGATCTTTCCAAACACATGCATGTGACGGTGTTGAACGATCTGGAAGCTGCGGCGTATGGTTTAGGCGCAATAGAAAAGAAAAACCTTCCCGTGTTTTTGAAAGCTTCCGCCCCGCAAACGCAATTTTACCATCCGCCCAAACTTATCGTCAGTATCGGCACGGGCATAGGCCACGCCTATATTTTTGAAAAACCGAACATGGCTCCTTTCGTGCAAAGAACCCACGGCGGCTGGATCACGGCGTTCGGGATAGGCGCAGAACACCAAAAGATAATGGATTTGATGCGCGGGAAAACAAATATTGGGCGCGACCTCATCATGGAAAATGTCGTGTCGGGCCACGGGCTGTGGGCACTGGAAAAAGAAATCGGCAAGGAAGATGCAACGCGTCTGTTCTGGGAATTTTTGGGATTATACTGCAACACGCTGGCTACAGTCGCGGGCGCCTATGGCGGTCTTTATCTGACGGGCGGTATTATAGGCGATATGGTTCTGGATAAAACCATCGATGTGAAATCATTCGAAAAGTTTTTCATCCGCCCACTGGCATCATCCGTGGTAGAAAGCCTTTCTTCCGTACCCGTCTATTATTGTCATGATATCAACCTGCCCGTTCTGGGCCTTTCGGAATACGCAAAAGGGCACAGATGACGCGAAAAGCCTATCTCACCATCGATGATTCCGCATCAGAACGTACGGACGATCTGGTTGATTATCTTTTGTCCAAAGGAATACCCGCCGTGTTCTTTTGCTGGGGTGAAAATCTCGAAAAAAATCCAGCCGCCATGGTGCGCGCCGTGAAAAAAGGTTTCGTGCTGGCCAATCATACCAACACGCATCAGCGGGCGAGCGAAAAAGACGTTGCCTTCACCATTGGCGAAATCAAGCAATGCGAATTCCTGCTGGCCCGCATCTATAAAGAAGCGGGCGCTCAAAAATCCCATAAATATTTCCGCTATCCGCATGTCGATCGCGGTACGGGTGCCTGGGTGATCGATTACGATCAATCCGATATTATAACCTCTGGTATCATCATGGAAGAAATCGCCGCGGGCGTAAATTTGCCCGACAAAAAAAAACCGCCCGTCACTGCCTTTGATAAAAAACAAAAATTGCAAACGTATTTAAAGGAGGAGGGCTACACGAACCCGTTCACCCAAGTCACGCACCAATGGTTCTGGGATGGCGAGATGGGGCAGGCGGCAGATTCTCTCTTCACCTTTTCGAATGCGGATTGGATGCTCCAACCCAATCACATCGGAAAATGGCCTTACAAGAATATTGAGGATTTGAAACAAAAAGCCCGCACGAATAGTTGGCTGAACTTGGAAAATAGCGTCAATCTTGTTCTGGCGCACGATAAAACGGCGATTGTGGATGTCACTATCGAATTGATCGGTGATATGCTCGACAGCGGCATAGAATTCATAGAGGTGTGAGATGCGGGATTTACTGGTTTACGTCATCGCCGATTACGGCGATCTGCACGATCTGGCTTTCGCAGAAGTAAAACAAAAACTTTATTACGAACTGCGCGATAAGGATGCCGAAATCACGGCGTTTGCCGTGCCCGCGTTCGATACGGTGGCCACTGGGTTCGTTTTGGCACAAACCGCCACCAACTCCAAACTCGGCACCAAACATAAATTCTATGTGAACACCGCGCCGCGCAAAGATGATTTGTCCCCGCGTGTGAAAAATTCAGGCGAGGGGCTCGCCTATGTGAAACTTTTCAACGGCGTTGAAATCGTCGCGGTCAATTCCGGCTATTCGCTTTCATTTGTCAAAGACGCTGCCGTGGAAATCCGTGAAATTCATTGTGATAAGGATGGCTCCCAATTCCGTTCGCGCGATGTGTTCCCGCCCGCGTTCGGTTTCATCGCGCACGGTGAGTATTCCAAACTCGGCGGCGATATACGCGATGCCGTGCCCGATTATCCCAAAGACGCCGTGTGTTACACGGACGGCTACGGAAACATGAAATGCTCCATTAAAACGGCGGAGCTCGAAAAAATCAAAAACACGAATGTTACGGTGGATGTTAACGGCCATCAAAAAGAAGTGCGCGTGGCAGACGGAATTTTCGGTGTGGCCGACGGGGATTTCTGCTTTTCCACGGGATCAAGCGGCTGGACTTTGCCCGATGGCACAAAAACTCAGTTCACGGAAATCGTTAGACGGGGCGGGAATGCCGCCGAATCCTTTGGAAAACCGCCTGGTGGAGCGCCGGTTAAGTGGCGTTAAAACGTATAATTTTGCTTGTGCGGCCAATAAAGACTGAGTAGATATAATCCCTTCCCGAGCGGGTGTAGCTTAGTGGTAAAGCACCAGCCTTCCAAGCTGGCTATGAGGGTTCGATTCCCTTCACCCGCTCCAAATTATTTCAACGACTTAGATAAGATATACGATTATCGCGCTTTCTTTAGGTCGCACATAAGTCGCAAAAACTATCTGTCGCGGCTTTTTTCTATCCGGCTTGGTCCGTCCGACTGTAGCGGATCTCGATGCGCTCGGCGCAGCATACACCGGAAGTTTCAAAACGCTTACAGCTCCCAGAGTGGTCGCGGCGGCCGAAGCGAAAGCAAAGGCTGCGGGCGCACAACCAGTTCCGGCCACTATGTAATCGGAACAAAAAACCGTTTTATAGGGCTGGTCATCTCGGGTGTTCAGCCTTATGTTTTGTCCATGGCCGACATCATCACAGACAACACCGATAAAAGCCGCTTCGAACTGTTAGAACAGGGCCATACGTCCTACGCCGATTACAAAATCGATGCAGGCGTGCTTTCCATTAGGTATGTTTTTGCGCCGGATGAGTTGCGCGGCACAGGCGCGGCGGGGCGTTTGATGGCGGGAATTACGGATATAGCGCGCGAACGGGGGCTTAAAATCATGCCCATTTGCGGTTATGCGGCCTCTTGGCTGCGAAAACATAAGGAACATCACGACCTTATGGCATAAATCCCCCAAAAACCATATTGACTTTCACCCCTTATTTTTCTATTTGATGTGCTCGGAATTCGTGGCGGTACGCGCTTTTTAAAGCAATACCGATGGATAAAAACGCGAAATGTTTTTAACTCAAAACGACTAAAGGAAATAAAAAGATGGCAAAGGTAAAGTTTGAGCGGACGAAGCCGCACTGCAACATTGGAACGATCGGTCACGTTGACCATGGTAAAACGACTTTGACGGCAGCGATCACGAAGTATTTTTCAAAAGAATTCAAGGCGTATGACCAGATCGAC
>JBEIHF010000040.1:0-8091 GCA_040381535.1 Micavibrio sp.
CGACAACCGTTGTACCGCTTGCGTTGGTAAGGGTCGATCCGTTGATCACATCCCCAGCATCCACAAGGTTACCAGCACCTTCGTACAAGGAAATGGTGCTTACCTTGCTGCCTGCAATAATGGTGGCTTCAGCAAAGGTAGAGGCTGCAACGCCGCGTTGTTCGTCTTCGAAGTAGCGACCAATACCCAGTTGGGTATAGCCCGCAAGCGTAACGTTGGTTGCTCCGGCAACCTGGACATCCCCGATTTTGAACGTACGACCCTTCGTGCTAGAGACTTCAAGTGCCCCTGTGCTGGAGTTAATACGGGCCGTGATTTCACCAGCGTTGTTGTCTGCAAAGGCATCGGTGATTTTAGCAGCGAGGGAGTAACCAGTTTCGCCGGTAACAATCGTGATGTTGTTTGCGATCTGCGTGCCGGCGTCATTCGTCGTAATGATACGGATGACGTCGTTGTTTTGGATGTTCGTACCGAACGCGGAATCGGTTAAGTCGGATACGTTACGAAGGTCGATGTTACCTACTACACGGGCTTCGCCTGTGGAACCAGCCAATGCGTCACGTGCCGAAGACACTATAGAATCTGCCTGCTGGACGAGTGCCGTAAGAGCCGTTACGCCTTTGTCGGCTTCTTGAATCGTTTTGATCGACTGACCGATGCCATCCAAAAGGCGGGTAAGGTCCGATGCACGGTTGCTCAGAGCTTGCGACGTAAAGAAGTTTTGCGGGTTATCCAGAGCGGAGTTTACCTTTTTACCGGTTGCGAGGCGCAACTGCGTAATGTCGATAGATCTCTGCGTTTGCTGGAGGGTCAAAAGGTTCGAGCGGAGAGCCGAACCCAATACGATATCGTTAGCCATTGTAAAAATCCTTTCCTAGGGTTGTCTTTGGCATTTTTTCTTCGCCGCCCATACTGGACGACATTTTTAATACTATAGCATACAAATTAACAGGGTGTTAACGGCAAAAAACAATAGGAATTGCAGTTAGTTAATGTTTTCCCCGTAAAAATTCAATATTTTCATAACGATATATGTGAGCGGTGATTCGGGAAAGCCCGTTTGTTAACCTATGGGTAAAAAGATCTCTAAAATTTTAATATTATTTTTTAAAAAGTAAAATCTTAAAAGCCTTTCCATATACAAGCTCTTAAATATAAGCTCTTAAATTTTACGAAAACGTCCCGCCGAAGGAGTGGGCGGGGCGCTTATCGAAAAATTCTTATGGATTGTCTATATTAGCGAAGTCTCAGCAGTTCCTCGGTCATCTGATCGACGGTGGTGATGACCTTGGTGTTGGCCGAGTAGGCGCGCTGGGAGATGATCAGCTTGGCGAATTCGTCTGCCAGATCGACGTTGGAGATCTCCAGCGTAGAGGGCTCGATAAAGCCTGCGCCGCCCGATCCTGCTTCGCGCAAGTTTTCCTCGCCTGATTTATCGGTTTCGGAATAGGCCGTGCCGGACACTTCTTCCAAACCGTTCGCGTTCGAGAATGTCACAAGCGGCAGTTTGTACAGTCTCGAAGATGCGCCGTTCGAGAACTGTGCGATTACGAAACCTTCGCGGTCAATTTCGACACCAGTTCTCAAGCCAAGCTCGGCACCGTTCTGATCGGCAAACAAAACCGTGTAGTTTCCGGCGAACTGAGAGAAGCGTTCGACATCTACTTCGATGGTTTGCAAAGCGGAACCGTTGCCCCAGTCAATACCTGCAAGGTTGATATCGATGTTACCATCGGTATCGGGCAGGGCGTTGATCGTGCCGTTCGGCGTGAAGTTCAACAAACCCTGCGAAAGCAGGTTATTCTGGGGGTCGATAACACTCACCTGCCACCAGCCACGCGCGTTGTAGTTGGTATCGCCGGGGAAGAATTGCGGAGCGGGGAAAGCTTCGGAGCTGTACGGAGGCGCGTCGGCAGGTCCGCCGTTTGCGTAAGTCGCGCTGTTCAAGCTGTTAGACGCAAAGGCACCGGGTACCAGACCAAGAGCTGCCAACGCGGCCGGGGCACCGTTGGCCAGGTTCAGTGCGTTACCTACGACCCGGAATTCATCGCGTTGGATAACCAGTTCGCCGTCATTGCCGAGGAAGGCGGATACGCCTGCCAATGCATCAACAGCGTTGATCAGTTCACCCATCGTTTGCACGTCGGTGACACCCGGGAGTGCAGGCGCAGCGGTGTTGTCGATACGGATGGTGGCAAGAATCGGACCGCCGTCGATAGCAACAGTAAAGCTGCTAAGGTTGGGAACGCCCATATCGGTAACGAGGTTCGTCGTAGCCGACGTATCGCCGATGTTGGAAGCGGCAGTACCTTGCGGACCATAGGTTTTAACGAATTGGAACGACACAGGTTGGTCATTACCAAGCGAGTCATACATCGTGATCGAACGCGTAAAATCAGCAGGAGCCGTCAAGGCACCGACCAGTGTTTTATCGAGTTCATCGGAGTCGAGGTTTAGCGCGAGTTCTGCCGTTGTTGTCGGACGGGTTAAGCCGCCCAAGAACGCAACGTCAACCGGGATAAGTGAGGTCAAATCGCCCTGGTTGGAAGGCAGGTTGCCATCCACATCGAGCGGCCAGCCGAACAGGTAGAATCCTGCAGTATTGCGCAAGAAGCCTTCAGCGTCTTCGGAGAACTGACCGTTTCTCGTGTAGAGATATTGGGTCAGGCCCGATGCGTCGTTGCCGCGTTTCACAGCATAGAAACCGTTGCCGGAAATCGACGTGTCCGTATCAGAGATCGATTGCTGGATCGGACCTTGCTGGTCGACGCGTTGAATGCGGTTGACGGAAACCGTACCCGGAGAATAGCGCGAAGAGCGGCCTTCGGTTGTCACCAGTGAGTAGAACGCGGCTTCGGATCTTTTAAACCCCACCGTGTTTACGTTGGCGATGTTGTTGGCGATCATGGCCGTCGACTGCGATTGCGCAGAGAGGCCCGATACACCGGTATATAATGATCCAAACAAACTCATGACGTTCTCCTTTGTTTAACTTCTTGTTATATCTTAGGCGTTGTTGTTGCAGGTTTTTCTTTTGCGTTGACGATGGACGAGAGCGCAACAGCGCGATCGCCGACCAGAACATAAACAACGCCGTTCTGTGTTTCGATACCCTTGACGTGTCCGGAAACAACGGTTGAATTCTCGATGGCCTTGCCATCTTTATCCGCGGCCGCAATCTGTACAGTGTAAGTACCGTCTTCCACCGTGATGCCTTCTTTGTTCTTCCCGTTCCACGTAAATTTATTGGTGCCCGTGTCTTTCGGAGCGGCTGCGGTGTAAACCAGATCGCCTCCCTCGTCATAGACATTGATCTTGCAAGACACTGCGTCCCTGGCTAGGGCGTAGTTGATGTCGACAGGCGTTTCTCCGTCGAAGTTCACATCCGCGCTGACATAGGAAATATCCATCCCTACGTAACCGAGTGCAACCGAGGAAATACTCGAAAGTTGCAGAGCCAAAAGCGAATCCAGTTTTTGGTTCGAGTTTATCTGTTGTTCAACCTGAGAAAACTGAACGAGCTGGTTCGTAAATTCTGTGGAATCCATCGGTGATAGCGGGTCCTGGTTTTGCAGCTGCGTTGTGAGCAGTGTCAGGAACTGTTGGAAATCTTCCGCCAGTTTCAGGCCTTGACCTGTTGTGTTGCTGGCTTTTTGGGCCAGTCCCGATGTAGTTGTTACGGGTGATGCTGTTTCCATGATTATTTACCTCAAACGAAAATGTTGTAGCGGACGTGACCTGTCGAAGAATCGACGTTCCATGTCATGCTGGATTGAACGATTTCACCATCCATGCCCACATTCTGAGAGCCGGAAGCATTACCACCAAGATTCTTTTCACCGCCGCCTTCGCCATTGTTTTTATGGCTGAATGCGGAATTGTCCTGCGCAAGTTCAAAGCTGATTGCTTCGCCTGCACTTGTATCAAGTCCTGCCGATTGCAACGCGCGCTCAAGGGAATGTGCGTCGCGTTGGAGCATAATGTAGGTTTCGGGTTTTTCCACCACGATGTGGGCTTTGACCATTTTATCTTTGCCAAATTGCAGACGGATATTGACATTGCCGAGTTCGGGAGGATCAAGGCGCAGCGTCATCGTTTCAACGCCGCCTTTACCGGCTTTCATAATTTGTGCGGCCACTGTTTGTGTGGCGGGGTGCGGCTGACCTGCCATCACGCCCGATGAAACCATATTGGCTGCCTGCGCCGTCGAACCGAAGGAGAGAGAAGACGCGGCCGTCATGCCGTAAGGTTGGATTAGTGCGCCATCCACGCCGCCATCGAAATAGGTGATGGGGAATATCATCTCACCGGCCTGCGTCTTCATGTCCTTGAACATGTTGACGAGGTTGTCTTTGAAGGATTGGGTTTTCGTATCGATCTTCATATCCGCTTTAACATCCAGTTTGGGCGTGTTCAGATCGACATCGGATTTCAGCCCTTTTTTGCTTTGCTCGCTTTCGGATTCTTCACCGCCGACACCCGCGATCAAATCTTCTACCGTAATGTCACGACCCAGTTTTTTCTCCAGATCCTGAATGCGTTCCGTAATTTTCGAAATTTCGGCAGGTGACAGGCCCAGCGCGATGAGCAGGGGCATTGGAATGTCTTCCACAGGCGTATCTTTGTTGATGACATTGGCTTCCAGCGCAGCGATAGATTCCTGCAACGTATCGGATTTCGTCTGTAGTTTGGACAACAGGGTGTTCAAGATGCCTTTTTGCTCCGCAGAGTCAGGCGTCATACCTTTGATCAAGTCGATAATTTTTTTGGTCACGCCGAACTGGGTCTGAAGCTTATCGCTTTTGGCATCGACGATGATATTGCCGTTAGCATCCACATTTTGCGACGCCAGTGCGACTTGCAATATTGCCAGAGGATTGCTATTCGCAGTTGCGGGCTTTTTGGCGGTGTCAGTGGGAGCGGGCTTTGCAGCCTGCGCTTCGCCGGAGAAATTGATCTGCGATAAGATAGTGTCCCAGAAATTGACGCCTGCGAACACACCCGACGCAGAACTGCCGCCGGCCTGTGTGGCTTGAGCGCTTTGTCCCGACGAGGCGACTTTCGTGGTGGCAACGGGGTTAATATTACTCATTATATAAGTGTCCTTATGCCCGTTCGTTGACGCCGATAGTGGCTTTGTTCCCGCGGGCCATTTTGCCCGAGGAACCGTAGGCGAATTGCGTAGCGTTTTCCGCGGATTTGCGTGCCGTGCGCATAATGAGTTCGCCCAATTTCTTGGTGGCGTTGCTCATCCGCTCGATCTGCGTACGGTTGGTTTCAGCCACCGTGCCAAAATCATTCTGGAGGCGGCGCAGCTGTTCTTTCAATTTCTTGTCGGCATTTTTGATTTCAGGACCGCGCTCCATCAGATTGCCGATGAGCAGTTCATACCGGCGGGCGACTTCGACCTTTTCTTCCTGCAAATCCATGAACATGCCGGTTTTGTTGTGCTTGAGCGCATCGATTTCCTTCAAAAGGACATCGCGCAGGGCTGTCACGGCTATGATCGTGTGGAGTAGGGCGACATTGATGTCACCGGGAACATGGTAATTCTTGGCGAGGACGAGGTCCTGATTAGCTTGCATGATCAATCGCTCCATTTTCTAAAGGTTTTTTAAGCATATTCTGTGGCATGGCGGGCTTATCGGCCACGCTTTGCATTTCTATCAACTGGGCTTTTACGAGATCGGCGATGCCAAGCCCGCCCGAAGCCGCCATGTTCTTCCCGTATTCATCAAGCATGAAGCCGCGGAAGATTTCCTCGCCTTTGCCGCCGCCGAAGGTTTTATCGACTTCGACCGTGTCAAACATAGGGCGCATCATTTCGGTGACAAACATCGCTTCGAAGTCTTTCGCTGTTTCGTCGATACGCGCCATTTTGGGGGCGCTTAGACCTTGGTCCATCGCGTATTGGTTTATCAAAGATGCGGTATCAAGTTTCATATCATCAACCTACATCGTTGTGATTTCTGCCTGCAGAGCGCCTGCGGCTTTGATGGCTTGCAAAATCGTGATGACATCGCGCGGGGGAACGCCGAGGCGGTTCAAGCCGGTTACGAGATCTTCGAGCGTCACGCCCGTTTCCATGACGGCGAGTTTCGCGTTGGGGCCGTTGTTGACTTCCAAATCTGTGCGCGGAACCACAACGGTTTCGCCTTCTTCGGCAAAGGGATTGGGCTGCGATACTTGCGGTGTTTCGGTAATCTTGATGGTCAAGTTTGCTTGCGCAATGGCGACCGTGCTGATTTTCACATCCGAACCCATCACGATGACACCGGAGCGTTCATCGATCACAACACGCGCAATTTGATCGGGTTCGACGGGTAGTTGTTCGACATCGGTGATGAGGTCGACAATCGTGCCTGCATACATACTGGGACGTTTCAAAACAACGCTCGCAGGGTTTTCGGCCGTTGCGATGTTGGAAGCGGAGAAACCGTTGATTGCTTGCGCGATGCGGCGTGCGGTAGTGAAGTCGGGATTTCGAAGGGAAAGTTTTACAGTCTCCAGATCCTCCAAACGGAAATTCAATTCGCGTTCGACAATCGCGCCGCCGGGAATGCGCGCGGCAGTCGGGGTATTCTGTGTCACGGACGTTGCGTCACCTTGCGCGGAGAAGCCGGAGATATTCACGGAACCTTGGGCAACGGCGTAGACTTCGCCATCGGCCGCCATCAAAGGCGTAACCAGAAGCGTTCCGCCTTGTAAGGATTCGGAATCGCCGAGCGAGGAAATGTTCACATCGATCGTTTGACCCTGATTGGTGAAGGGGGGCAGGGTTGCCGTTACCATCACGGCGGCGACGTTGCCGGTGTTGAGGTTTTGATCGCGCACGTTGACCCCAAGACGTTCCAGCATGGCGATCAGGGATTGTTCGGTGAAGGGTGAATTGTTGAGCGAGTCACCAGTACCGTTCAAACCTACGACCAAACCGTAACCGACCAATTGGTTTTCACGCACGCCTTCGAAGGCGACGATGTCTTTGATGCGCGTGGTTTTCGCGTCTGCGGTTCCGGCAAATCCGGCGAGTGTGAGAATCAGAACGCCCATGACGAACGTGACCAAAAGGGCCATTTCGATCATCGATCCGCGTTGTTTTTGTTTTTTGTTAAACATAATTCTGTCTTCACCCTGCATAAATTCTTAAGAAACCTTGCGAAGACCATGCCAGAGCGTGTGGATATATTTTGGTAAATAAATCAGTTGGTTAGTTTGAAAATACCCGCAGTCTTACCAAACCGAGCGGAAAAAATATCCTGCTTTATCTTTGCCTTAATCAACTCGGCAAATTTTGCCGAATTAAAATATAAAGCGCAAAAAGAAAACCGGCGGATTCTTCCGCCGGTTTTTGTTTTCAATCTTTTTGCCGCCCCTCCTGGGCCGCGAAAGAGAATGATTAGAACAGTCTGAGTACGGACTGCTGGGACTGAGAAGCCAGCGACAGAGCCGTAACGCCCAACTGTTGTCTCGTTTGCAGAGCCAGCAGGTTTGCACCTTCTTCGTTCGGATCAGCATCCGTCAAGTCGGCAGCGCCGGCTTTCAGAACATTGATCGTCTCTTGCGTGAATGTTTGGCGAGTCTGGATAATCGACAGGTTGTTTGCCAGCGTAGATCCAAAGTTACGCACTTCATTCAATGCGGATTTCGTTAGCGTTGCGAAGCGTTCGATAGCAGTGGAGCTGCTGAAGTTGGCCACGACCAGACCCAAGCCATCCGAAGTAAACGTCTCACCCGTTGTTAACAACGAGCTGGTATTGTCTTCGTTGAAGAAGGTCGTAATGTTGTCGCCGCGAAGCAAGTTAATACCGCGGTAATCGGCATCCTGTACGAGGTCGTCGATCTGTTTACGGATTGTATTGAAGTCCGCTGCGAATTGATCAAGCGCTTGCGTGCTGACGTTGAACCCAAGGATCGTTTCAAACGTTCCTGCGGCTGTAAGGCCACCGACAGCGCTAAGACGATCAAGGTTTCCAAGTGCGCCATCGCCCCAACCTAGGTTGAATGTACCGGCAGTAGCCGCGTTTCCGAACGTGATACCTACGTTTTCAACAGTATCGGAGAGGGACGTCAGTTCTAAAGCTCCCGTATCGC
>JBEIHF010000041.1:0-8010 GCA_040381535.1 Micavibrio sp.
AAAAGGTGCGGAAGTGATCCGCATGTTCCATACGCTGCTTTCGCCCAAAATATACCGCAAGGCGACGGATTTGTATTTCCAACGCTTCGACGGTCAGGCGGTGACCACGGAAGACTGGGCAAAATGCATGGAAGATGCATCAGGCATGGATTTGTCACAGTTCAAACTCTGGTATTCCCAAGCCGGAACGCCCGAAGTGGAAGCCAAGGGCGAATATAATGAAACGGCAAAGACATATACTTTGACGTTAAAACAGATTGTTCCCCCGACGCCGGGACAAGCAGATAAAAAGCCGATGCATATCCCTGTCTCTGTCGGTTTGATTGGTTCGAATGGGGATGATTTGATTGAAACGAAAGTTCTGCACCTCAAAGACAAAGAGCAAATATTCACATTCATGAATATAGGATCGCGTCCCGTGCCTTCGATCCTGCGAAATTTCTCCGCGCCTGTGAAACTCACAACCAATTTATCGGACGATGATTTGAAATTCCTGATGGTGCATGATTCCGATGGCTTCAACCGTTGGGAGGCCGGCCAGACCTATGCGCTGCGTGTTATCAATCAACTGATGGATACTGGTAATCTAGATGAAGGTTTGCTGGATTCTATGGAAAGCATTCTCGATCTAGCCATTCAGTGCAAGGAAGACAAGGCACTGCTCGCCAAAGCGCTCGGCCTGCCCGATGTGGCGATTATTGCCCAAACACGCAATGAAGTCGATCCAAGCGCCATTCACAAGGCGCGTGAACGTATCAAAGGCGAATTCGCCAAACGTTGCCACGAAAAGGTGATAACGCTTTACAAGACAAACATGGAAAGCGGTGTTTATAGCATTTCGCCCGAAGCCATGGCAAAGCGCGCGCTAAAAAACTGTGCGCTCGGTTTTCTGGATGATCCTGCCCTTGCTTTCGAGCAGTACAAGAACGCGAGCAATATGACGGACCGGGTGGCGGCATTGGCTGTTCTCACCGATCATGAAGGTGATTTGAAGGAGCAGGCCTTTGCCGAATTCTACAGCAAATTCAAAGCCTATCCGCTCGTCATCGACAAATGGTTCTCCTTGCAGGCCATGGGCGTCAACGACAACACGATCGGAAATGTTAAAAAACTCGAAAAACATGCGGATTTTAGTTTAAAGAATCCGAACCGCGCACGTTCCTTGTACGGCGCGTTCGCCATGAATAACCCCGTTTCGTTCCACGCGGCGGACGGTTCAGGATATGCTTTGCTTAAAGATGCGGTTATTACGCTGAATGGCATCAACCCGCAGATCGCAGCGAGAATGTTAACGCCTTTGCGCGAATGGAAGCGTTATACACAGGACAGGCAGGCCAAAATGAAAGATGTCTTGCAGGAAATTGCCAGTACGGAAAAACTATCTCCTGATGTCTTTGAAATCGTCACAAAAAGCCTTAAAGGCTAATCCTCGAGTTTTCGACGCTACCTTCGGCGTGCCGGTGTGCGGGATTGATGAAGTGGGACGCGGCCCCCTCGTCGGGCCTGTCATGGCGGCCTGTGCGTACATTCCGGCTGATAAGCTTGATCACCCTGTTTGGAAGCAAGTCACGGACAGCAAGAAGCTATCGCATCAAAAACGCGAATATCTTTTTGAAATTATCAAGGACAGATCTGTGTTTGCGGTGGCCGAAGCGTCGGCGGAAGAAATTGACACGCTGAATATTCATCACGCTACGCTGCTTGCCATGAAACGTGCTTATGAGACTATGGCGAAAACGGATGCTGCCCTCGCTCTCATAGATGGAAAGTTCGCGCCCAAGATTGCTTGTAAGACACATACGGTTATCAAGGGTGATATCCAATCTCTTTCAATCGCCGCCGCATCCATTCTCGCGAAAGTAACACGCGATCGATATATGCTCAAGCTACATGAAGAATTCCCACATTACGGATGGGCGACCAATGCGGGATATGGAACGGAAGAACATATGAATGGAATTGCGGCGCACGGCATAACGGCGCACCACCGCAAATCCTTTGCGCCCTGCCGCCGCCCTGCGGAAAAAGCCGCCTAACTCCCATTAAATCATTGAACCGATTCTGAAATCTTAGAATGTTCTTGTAACGTTCTGACTCTAAACAATTTTTTGTTTTATGGCTTGACGGCAACTCCCTAATGAATCATGATTCGTTCTGTTTTAATCCACACAATCGGACAATCATGACATTTAAATCCCCGCTCAATTCCATCCTGCAAGGCGATTGCGTCGAAGAGCTTAAATGCTTGCCGAAGAAGAGCGTGGACATGATTTTTGCCGATCCACCCTACAATCTGCAGCTCGGCGGCGAACTCACGCGCCCGAACAATTCCAAAGTCGACGCGTGCGATGATGATTGGGACAAATTCGATTCATTGAAAGTCTATGATGACTTCTCGCGTGAATGGCTTTCTGCCGCGCGCGAAACATTGACGGACGAAGGCTGCATCTGGGTCATCGGCTCCTATCACAATATTTTCCGCCTCGGTTATATCCTCCAAGACCTCGGATACTGGATTTTGAACGACATCATCTGGCGCAAATCAAACCCGATGCCGAATTTTAAAGGCAAGCGCTTCACTAACGCCCATGAAACGATGATCTGGGCCGCAAAGAGCAAAGAGTCCAAATACCGCTTCAACTATGATTCTATGAAGGCGATGAACGAAGACCTGCAAATGCGGTCAGATTGGTTCATCCCTCTTTGCACGGGTGGCGAGCGCCTGAAAAACGACGCCGGTGAGAAACTTCACCCAACACAAAAGCCTGAAGCTCTTTTACAGCGCGTCATTCTTTCTTCCACCAAGCCCGGTGATGTCGTGCTTGATCCATTTTTTGGAACGGGCACCACCGGCGCTGTAGCGAAGAAGCTCGGTCGTCAATGGATTGGCATAGAGCGTGAGAAAGAATACATTACTTACGCGACCAAAAGGATCAGCGCCGCCGAAGCAAGCGCAGAGGACACAATTACACTTGCGAATAAACGCGAGGAAATGCGCATCCCCTTCGGCTGGCTGCTGGAACATGGTTTCCTGAAACCCGGCGCTGAACTTACCGATGCCAAGGGCAAGCTCTCGGCCAAGGTCCATGCTGACGGGAATATCATTACGGGCAATCACCGCGGATCTATCCACAAAGTCGGGGCCCTCTTGCAGAACGCGCCTTCCTGTAATGGTTGGACATACTGGCACGTAAAACGTAACGGTAAAAATGTACCGATCGACGATATGCGCCGCGAGTTGCGCGCGCAAATTGAATCCGGCGTTGGATCGGCTACTATCCAGTAATGTGGTTTTTTTGCAAAAAGCGTAAAGAAGAAACGAGCCGCATATTCGTTCGCGATATGGTGGTGGAAACCGATATCGGCGTTTATGCCGAGGAGCATGGCAGGAAGCAGCGCGTGAGTTTTACGATTACGGCTGAAATCTGTATACCAAAGTCTGTTAATGATGATCTTCAAGAGACTGTTTCCTACGATATGATCGTCCAGCATGTTTTAAAAAATACGCAAGGGGCGCATATCAACTTACTGGAAACATTGGCCGAGAATGTTGCACGGGATTGTTTAGGCGAAAAGCGCGTGAAGAAAATCGCAGTGCGGGCTGAAAAACTGGATATCTATCCATTTGCCGTCCCCGGCGTGGAAATCATCAGGGCGAAGTCTCGGTAGCAGGTTCGCCTGCCGGAACCGACATCTGCTCTGCCACTTCAGCATTTTCTCTTTGTTTTTTCAAATCAACGCTGGTCATAAGCCGCTTTTGTCCCGCGTCTTCGAATACTTCATAACCGTCGATTGTGCCATAGACTATTGCGAGGTTTTCACCGCCTTGGCCGCGCAGGTTTCCGTTATATTGTGTGAAGGTCACGCGTAGGCGCAAATATACTTGGCGTTCATATTCTTTCATACGCGCGGCTTCGCCCAAACTGCTGTACTCGGATTTCTTGCGCAGGATGTAGGCTTGTGCTACATGCTCATCGAGTTTCAGGAAATCGAGTGTGAACGGATTGTCCGTAAGGATCATGATGTTGCGCGGATATTCAGGAAACGGCTTCACATCGAAACATACGGCCTTGTTGACTTCGACGCTGCTTACAAGAATGCGTTTGGCATCCTTGAAATGGGTTCTTTCGACGATGGGAAAGCCGCCCAGCTCAGGATCATAGCGACCAAGACGCATTTCAATCAAGAATTGAAAGTTGGTGAGGAATCTGTTTTTATTTTGATCAAGGTGCTGTTTCATAGCATCCATGATTTCGCGCCACTCCATGTCATCGTTGATATATTCGCTATAGATTTTGCAATCGTTGATTTTTAAAAAGTTACTGACTGCAATGTCATCTTCCGTATCGAACGCTCCGAGTTGCCAGTATGCTTTGGATAAATTTGCCAAAGTGGACGCGTGGTATTTGCCTGCGTGATCGTCGCGCAGAATGGTGACTTCCTCTTCCGTCGGAGGGAGCGATTGCTTTGTTTCTTCGGTTGTGGCCGCCGCCGATGGCATCGGCGAGCTTGCGCTTACGGGAATAGATTCATCCTGCGCTATGGCTACGCCGACAGGAATGAAAATGAAAAAAAGAATAAAAACTGAAAAAATCAGGCGGGAAAATGAATCGATATTCATCTTATAAGTATATGATTTTATGCTCATAAGAACAAATCCTATTCAATGAATTGTTTAAGCGCCTTCTTAAAGATTGTCGGAATTCCCAGATTCGCGGCTTCCTTATGGGGCACCCAAAAATAACGCTCGTCTTTGATGATTTTAGTATCGTTCAGAATTACGGCAAAACCGTGCAGCTCAAGATTAAAATGAGTAAAGCCGTGTTTTACCAGAACCTTCTCCGATTTTCCTGATGCGGCCATAGGCAAATGTTTTTTGGGCACTGACTGTTCCACCCAATCGGATGTCGGAATGCCTATGGTGCCTCCCAGCATGCCCTTCTCGTTCCTGCGTTCGAACAGGATTTCGCCCGTGGGCCCGGTGATCAAGTATATGTAGCCGTGCTTTTTCGGTTTAATGCCCTTTTCCCTACGGGCAGGTAATGTTTTCTGAATCCCCATTGCCTGTGCCTTACAGTATTCGTTCACGGGACATTCGCCGCATTTGACCGATGTCGGCGTGCAGACCAGGGCGCCGAGTTCCATAACGGACTGCGCGTAATCTCCCGCGCGCTTCGTTTCGCCGAGAGCGATCGTGCCCGCCAGTTTTTTCAATTCCCGTTTTGAATCCGGTAGCGGTTCTGTAACGGCAAATATACGCGCCATCACGCGTTCGACGTTCGCGTCTACTACGTTGGCGGGTTTGTCGAAAGCGAGGGCGGCGATGGCGTTGGCCGTGTAATCGCCGATACCCGGAAGTTCTTGAAGTTCTTTTTGCGTGGATGGAAATTTACCACCTAATTTCTCAACCACATATTGCGCGCATTTGTGCAGATTGCGCGCACGCGCGTAATAGCCAAGTCCAGCCCAGTTCTGCATCACGTCATCGGCGGTGGCATTGGCTAGATCACGCACCGTCGGCCATTTGTTCAGGAATTTCAGAAAGTACGGAATTACGGCGGGAATGGTTGTCTGCTGCGCCATTATTTCCGAAAGCCAAACATGATAAGGATCGGGGATTTTTCCTTTGGGCGCTCGCCAGGGCAAAGGACGGCGCGCCTTGTCGTACCATTTCAGCATGGCCAGCCTGAAATCCTCGACATTTATGTCATTGCCCGTCATGATGCCCGCCATGGTTATGAAGCCCGTCTCCCGATCCGTTCCCGGCCTTTTGGGGAAAGTGTTCGAGCGCAAATATATCGCGCTGGGGCGGATTGTCACTAACTGGAAGGAAATAGTCGGCGCCGATTTTTCCGAGCGCGCCCAGCCCGCTAAAATTCACTTCCGAAAAGCCAAAAACCCCAAGGAAAAATCGACGGCAACGCTCGATATAGCCGCCTCTTCTGCGGACTGTGCCGTGTTGGTTTATCAAAAAGATGTGATCCTTCAACGGATTAACCAGATATTCGGGGACCGATGGATCACGGACATCAAATTTCTGCATGTCGAGCCAACGAACAAGTTCAAGCCCGCCAAACGCATAAAAACCTTGACCGAAGAGCAAAAAAATCATTTATCCCAGATACTTGAAATGGTGGACGATCCCGATATAAAGGAAACCCTTTCCCGTTTAGGCCAATCTATCTTGCAGGAAGCGAAAAAATGAAAGTTCAAGCTATCACTTTAAGAAAAGGGCATGTTCTGGATCGCGACGGCGACGGCAAGCTCTGGCTCATCGTCAGCCATGATATTATGCAGCCTGGCAAAGGTGCATCCGTAATTCAGCTCGAAATGCGCGAGATCCGTTCAGGCACCAAAGACAATGTGCGTTACCGCACGCAAGAAACGTTGGAGCGTGTGCGCCTCGAGCAGGCGGAATTCACCTATCTTTATAATGACGGCGCCGCCATCTACACTTTTATGGACAAGGAAAGCTTCGAACAAATCGAAGTGAAAAAAGATGTTATCGGCGAAAAAGCAAAATGGTTACAGGATGGTATGGAAGTCACCATAGAAAGTTTCGAGGGCGATCCTCTGGGCGTCGAGATTCCGGACACAGTTACCGTTACCGTGGAAGAAGCCGAGCCTGTCGTTAAAGGGCAGACCGCATCTTCTTCTTATAAGCCCGCTATCGTTACGGGCGGCGTAAAGGTTCTGGTACCGCCGTTTATTGGCGTAGGCACGCGCATTATCGTCAAAACGGAAGACGATTCTTACTCAGAACGCGCGAAGGACTAATTTTTAATGCCCGCCTATTCACCGATCATGACCATGATGATCCGCGCTGCCGAAAAGGCAGGCAAGTCACTGCTGCGTGATTTTAACGAGGTCGAAAATCTCCAGATTTCACGAAAAGGTCCTGCGGATTTTGTGACGGCGGCGGATAAGCGTTCCGAAAAAATTATCTACGAAGAACTGAGAAAAGCGCGACCTTCCTATTCTTTCATGATGGAAGAAAGCGGCGAGGTAAAGGGCGAGGATTCCGAAAATGTTTGGATCATCGATCCACTCGATGGCACGCATAACTTCATGCACGGCATTCCGCACTGGTCTATCTCCATAGCTCTGGAACAAAAAGGCGTTGTGATTGCTGGACTTGTATACGATTGCACGAAAGACGAATTTTTTACGGCTGAAAAAGGTATGGGCGCGTTCATCCGCCACAAACGTATGCGCGTTTCGGGCCGCAGCGATCTAGAATCCGCCATGGTCAATTACGGCCAGCCATATGGCACTCCTGAAAACCGCGAGCGTTTCTTCAAGGAAGTCCGTGCAGTGGCCGATGTGACGATGGTACGCCGTTATGCGTCCGCCGCGCTTGATCTTGCCTATGTCGCCGCGGGTCGTCTGGACGGTTATTGGGAACGAAATCTTAAATCATGGGATGCCGCTGCCGGCGCTCTCCTTGTTAAAGAAGCGGGCGGTGTGGTGACATCCATCGAAAATGATGACAATCCCGTACATAGTGCTAATCTCGTGGCCGGTAACCCGCAGGTGCACAATGATTTACGAAAAATTCTCAAAGCCGTTTAGCTTTTCCTTTCTTCTCGCGACATTGATCGTTTCGCCTGCCGCGTTCGCCCAGAATCCGAATTACGCGCCCCCTCCGATGTTCGAAGATATGACACCGCCT
Organism: Micavibrio sp.; assembly: GCA_040381535.1. Lineage (GTDB taxonomy): Bacteria > Pseudomonadota > Alphaproteobacteria > Micavibrionales > Micavibrionaceae > Micavibrio_A. The sequence continues at coordinate 7,673 of JBEIHF010000041.1, forward strand.
ATGGTGCGTCCCCCTGCAAAAGACGGAAATATCGTACAGCCTATGTCTTCGCCACGTTCGTCCGCGCCGATTGATTCTTCCGCGCAACCTGCCAAACGTATTGTGGTGACGCCGCGCGTTTCGGTGGATCCTGACTCCACACGTACCCAGGCTCGTCCTTCTGCACCGCCTTCAGCGCCCATTGTTCCGGTGGCACCTGTAATACCTAAAGCTGTTATTAAGCCTTCCGCACCTGCACAACCTATATTCATGCAGCCGATCATTGAAAAGCCCAAGGGCGTTAAGACCGTCGCGCCAAAAATTGAAAAACCTGTCGTTGTAGCGCCTCAGCCCAAACC
>JBEIHF010000042.1:0-7938 GCA_040381535.1 Micavibrio sp.
ATTGGTATTCACGCCCATAAACATCCTCATCCCACTTCATGGATTTGATGAGCGAATTCATAGCGTGCGAGCATTGGCCTTCATCGCCTTTACGGACATAGATGTATAAATCTACCTTGTTTCCCGACATTGTTTTGAATGTGTCGTAAACATTCACCAAGTCACCCGCAACGAGGGCGAAGAGATAACAGGGCTTCGGCGTCGGGTCATCCCACACGGTGAAATGGCGCCCGCCATCCAGTGTACCTTTTTCTTTCATGTTCCCGTTAGATAGGAGAACAGGTGCGGCCTTTGCGTCCGCTTCCACACGAACCGTGAACGTAGTCATAACATCGGGTCGATCTTGATAATAGGTGATGGTGCGAAAGCCCTCGGCTTCGCACTGCGTGCAGTATGTTCCGTTCGAGCAATACAATCCTTCAAGACGCGTGTTCTTTTCGGGCTCTATCTCAGTAACGATCTCAAGTGTAAACTTATCCTTGTTAGGAATCAGCGACAGACCATTGTCATGCGCGTTGAAATCCACCTCCGCACCGTCCATCATAATAGAAACAAGTTTCAAATACTCGCCGTTAAGGAACAGCGGCTCATCGCCTTTGGCATTTTTTTTGTACTGCGTTTTCGCATGCACGACTGTGTGCCCTTCGAATATCTCAAACCGCAGATCAATATGCTGCACCAGATAGGGCGGCGGCGTGTAATCATTGAGGTATATCGTTTTAGGCAGATCTGTGCGCATAAGAGAATCCTTCTTTAAGACCTGAAGAATAGGGCTTTCCGGCTACCCGTTCAAGACAAGGTCGTCTCTGTGAATCAGCTCGTCACCGTCCGAATAACCTAAGATTTCTGGGATTTCTGCGCTTTTACGGCCCGCAATCTTACGTGTGCTGTCGGCATCATACTTGGAAAGCCCCAGCCCCAAGCTCCCGCCATCCATATAGGCGATTTTCACGGCATCTCCACGGTCAAAGTCGCCTTCAACTTTTTTGATGCCCGCGGGCAGAATGCTTTTACCCGAAAGAAGGGCTTTGCATGCCCCTTCATCCAGATAAATTGTGCCCTTGGGTTTGATGTGCGCCGCAATCCATTTTTTGCGAGCATTACGAGGCTGCTCCGACGCCAAAAAGACAGTGAGATTGGCCGACCCATCGCAGACATGCTTCAGCGCGTGAAGCTCCGTGCCTTTGGCGATCACCATATGCACGCCGGATTCCATGGCGATGCGAGCGGCTTCTATTTTGCTCTTCATGCCGCCCGTGGAAACACCTGCCAGCGCATCACCCGCCATGGCGGTATGTTCGTTGGACAGTTTTTCAACGAGGGGGATGTGTTTTGCATCGGAATCAATCCGCGGATCAGCCGTGTAAAGCCCGTCTGTGGTCGATAGCTGAATCAACAAATCCGCGCCAATCATCTGTGCCACGCGTGCAGCAAGACGGTCATTATCTCCAAAACGAATTTCGGACGTACTCACCGTATCGTTTTCGTTCACAACGGGAATGATGTTTTTTTCTAGCAGAGCGTGAATAGTAGCACGGGCGTTCAAATGCGAACGGCGGTTTTCTGTATCGGCAGGAGTCAATAAAATCTGCGCGACATAGACGCTATGGGCTGCAAAGGCGGAAATATAGGATTGCATCAGAGCGATCTGCCCGACAGCGGCAGCACCCTGTTTCAATTGCAGTGGTACGGAAGAAGAGGGCGTGGAATGATCAAGCCCCATGGCATTGCGGCCCATGGCGATAGCGCCGGAGGTCACAATAAGAACCGATTTTCCTGATTTTTTAAGGGCGACGATATCTTTCGCGAGAGTGGCGAGCCATTCCTTGTTCAAACCTTTTTGCGCATCTACCAAAAGGGCAGACCCGATCTTGATGATAATTGTTTTCGATTGAACAATCAGGGTTTGGGCTTTCATTCGTCGTATTCTTCCTCGACGACACTCACTTCCGCGCCCTTGCGAGTCTTTTGGATGATATTGTTGATTGCAAACAATACCTGCTCCACACCTTCTTTAGAAACGCCGGAAAGCAACAAGGGTTTGATTTTGGTCTTTTTATAAAATTCTTCGGCGATATGTTCGGAAAGCTCTACGCCGAGTGCATCCGATTTGTTCAACGCAACAATCTCTGGTTTATCTTCCAGACCGTTACCATATTCTTTCAATTCATTACGGATAATCCTGTACGCATTCCACGGCTCGTCCTGCGTGATGTCGATCAGATGCAACAGCACGGCTGTGCGTTCAACGTGACCCAAGAAACGATCACCGAGGCCGTGGCCTTCATGCGCACCTTCGATCAATCCCGGAATATCCGCGAGCACGAATTCCTTGTCACCCGCACGAACAACACCAAGGTTGGGGTGCAAGGTGGTGAAAGGATAATCCGCAATTTTCGGTTTGGCGGCAGTGCACGATGCCAAGAAAGTGGATTTGCCTGCGTTGGGCATTCCGATAAGGCCTGCATCGGCTATCAATTTCAAGCGCAGCCATATACCGCGCTCTACACCCTTCCAGCCAGGTGTCTTTTTACGCGGCGCTTGATTGGTAGAAGATTTGTAGTGGGCATTACCGAACCCACCATCGCCGCCTTTAAGAAAGACGATGTGCATATCGGGTCTGTCCATGTCGAGGAGAACAGTTTGTTGATCTTCATCGAGAATTTCTGTGCCGACAGGAACGCGCAGAATAATGTCTTTGCCGTCCGCACCAAAACGCATTTCCCCCGCGCCGTTATCGCCGCTTTGCGCACGGAAGTGCTGAGCGTAACGGAAATCGATCAGCGTGTTGAGCTCTTTGACCGTTGTGATGATGACATCGCCTCCGCGTCCGCCGTTACCGCCGTCGGGCCCGCCATGTTCGATGAACTTCTCGCGGCGGAAGGAGATACATCCCGGTCCGCCGTCGCCGCTCTTCACATAGATTTTTGCCTGATCAAGAAATTTCATGTCATCTTCTTTTCAAAAAAATCAGCCCGCTAGGCGGGCTGTTCTTTGTTCTTTAATTCCGGTTTAATTACTCGGCAGCCTGCGGCTGAGCGTCATTGGCCGGAACGATGTTAACAATCGGTTTTCCGCCTTGGCCTTTGGTGAAGAGGACGCGACCGTCAACAAGAGCAAAGATCGTGTGATCGGTGCCCATAGCAGCATTTTTGCCGGTGTTGTATTTCGTACCGCGCTGACGAACGATAATATTACCTGCGAGAACTACTTCGCCGCCGTAACGCTTTACGCCGAGGCGGCGACCAGCTGAATCACGTCCGTTTCTAGAGCTACCGCCCGCTTTTTTATGTGCCATTGTCCAATCCTCTTATAATTCTTTGTTATTCTTAATTAGGCCGCTTTGATGTCCGTAATTTCCAACACCGTCATGTTCTGACGGTGACCGGCGGTACGGCGATAGTTCTGGCGGCGTTTTTTCTTAAATACCACAACCTTGTCATTCCGGATATGGGAAACCACTTTCGCGGAAACTTTTGCACCGGAAATGTCCTTGCCCAGAGCCAGTTTAGAGCCATCAGAGGAGAAGGCTACGATGTCCATTTCGATGGACGCGCCTTCTTTGTCTTCGACCAGTTCGACTTCGATACGGTCATTTTTGGCCACTTTGTACTGTTTTCCGCCGGTGCGCACTACTGCAAACATATTCTATTCCTGAATTTTTGTTAATTATTTCAATAGCTTAGGATTCATTCCTGAAGCACTCATTTTTGGGAGCCCGCGCAATATACAGGAAGTTATTAAGGAGTCAAGAAAATCCCCCGAAGCTGGGGAACCCTTAAGAACCAGTGCTTGCTATAGGGGATTCAGACCGTTTATAAACTGTGACGTATATTCATAAACTTAAGCCATTAACGGACAGGCCCGATGAGAGATTTTTCGCCCAAAAATATGACCCTTGACGGGGCGTCGCTGTTTGTAACCGGCGCCACGGGTTCTTTTGGACAAGCCTTCGTTAAAAGGGTGCTCGATTCGTATAAGCCGCGACGCCTCGTTATCTATTCCCGCGACGAATTGAAACAATACGAAATGGAGCAAAAATTTCGCTCCCACAAAAACTTTAATTCCTTACGCTTTATGATCGGTGACGTACGCGACCGGGACCGCATGACCATGGCCATGCGTGAAACCGATATCGTGGTTCACGCCGCAGCCCTAAAGCAGGTACCTGCGGCTGAATACAATCCTATGGAATGCGTACGTACGAATATCGACGGCGCGGAAAACATTGTCCGTTCGGCTCTCGACAACCGCGTAAAAAAGGTCATCGCGCTTTCCACGGACAAAGCCGCCAATCCAATCAACCTGTACGGTGCCACCAAATTGGCTTCCGACAAAATTTTCGTTGCCGCCAACAACACATCCGGCTCTATCGGTACGCGTTTCTCTGTTGTCCGCTACGGCAACGTGGTTGGTTCGCGCGGCTCTGTGGTTCCGCTGTTCATGCGTCTTAAAAAAGAAAACGCCAAAGCCATTCCAATAACCGATCCGCGCATGACGCGTTTCTGGATTACAATCAATCAGGGCGTGGACTTCGTTCTTTCGAGCCTGGAAATGATGCAGGGCGGAGAAATATTCGTCCCGCGCATCCCGAGTATGAAAATGGTTGAATTCGCCGAAGCACTCGCGCCGGGCATCCCGGTTGAAAATATCGGCATCCGTCCGGGCGAGAAACTGCACGAAGTCATGATCACCGAAGATGATTCCCGCAAAACCTATATGCTGGAAGACCGTTTCGCAATTCTGCCGTCCTTCGCTTTCTGGGAAGGTGAACACAAAATGCCTGCAGGCGCCAAGATGGTGGAAGAGGGATTCCGTTATGCGAGCGATACAAACGCCGAATGGCTTGACCACAACGGCCTGTTCGAAATGCTCCGCGCGTCGGGATATGATCTATGAGCGCATCCCCGCCGAATGGATTTTTACCTTACGGCCGTCAATGTATAGATGATGACGACATCAGGGCTGTTTCAGAATCCTTACGCGGCGATTATCTGACTACAGGACCTAAGGTCGCCGAATTCGAAGAAAGTCTCTGCCAAAAAACAGATGCTAAATACGCCGTTGCCTTGAATAACGGTACTACAGCCCTGCATCTGGCTTGCCTCGCTGCGGGCTTGAAGGAAGGCGACGTCGCTATCGTACCTACAGTTACGTTTCTGGCCACCGCAAACGGCGCACGCTATTGCGGCGCGGATGTTGTGTTTGCGGATGTGGACCCTGATACAGGTCTGATAACGGGTGAAACACTGCAAACCGCGCTGAAAGAAGCCAACGGCAAAGCCAAAGCCGTTCTGCCAGTACATTTGGCCGGGCAATGCGTAGACCTTGAATCGATCAAGGAAATCGCCGACCGCAATAATCTGAAAATCATCACCGACACGTGCCACGCGCTGGGCTCTGAATATTCCGTCAATGGTAAGTGGCAAAAGGCGGGCTCCTGCGCCATAGAAGATTTGGCGACGTTTTCCTTCCACCCTGTTAAAACCATCGCGATGGGTGAGGGCGGCGCCATCACGACGAACGACAATGAAGTCGCTACTCGTTTAAAACGCCTGCGCCATCACGGCATGCAGGCGCGCCCCGATATTGCGCCATGGGTCTATGAAATGCCTGAGTTAGGCTACAATTACAGAGAACCGGATATTTTATGCGCGCTCGGCATTTCGCAGATGAAGAAGCTGGATCAGTTTCTGGAACGCCGTGCCAAACTTGTGGCCTTGTACAACAAACAAATCGCCCGACTTGCCCCTTATATCTTGCCGCCCAAGATTATATCCAAAGGCAAAGTGGGCTGGCATCTTTACGCGGCACGTATTGATTTCGCCGCTCTTGACGTTACACGCAAAGCGCTGATGGAAAAACTTAAGGAATGCGGTATAGGCACGCAAGTACATTACATACCCGTCCACACCCAGCAATATTACGCCGGTTTATACGGCAACAAAGTCCTGCAAGGCGCCCAAACATATTATGGACGCACATTGTCTTTGCCGCTGTTCCCGACCATGAAAGATGAAGATGTACTGTATGTCGTCGAACAACTGGAACAATGTCTCAAGGCATAGATATGATTGCCTATGATACAAATCCCGCTGAATTTCTGAAACTTCTTTCCGGCAGACACGATCTGCCCGATCCCATACAATTCGATTTGGAATCTCGGTATCGTAGCGCCGAGCATGGAAAGCGGTTCAAGGATTTATCTTTCTTCAAAAATGACACCTGCGTGCTGTACCATAAATTCAGCGAAAATCAGTCTGGCTTTAACGGCAGTGGTGCAGAAATCCACGGCAACAACGACATTGTCGAACAGCTTTATGATTACGCAAAGAGCTATGGATTACCCGAAATCAAAATTGATATGAAGGGTTACGAATTTCCACCGAAAGGACAATCAAAACAGAAATTCCGCGGCCTGATCGATTTAACGCAAACCGAAGCGGGACTTCACGCGGGCGTGCGCAAAAGCTTTAAATCGCTTATCAACAAAGGCCGTGCAGAAATGATTTTCAAAGCGATTACCAAAGACAATGCAGACGAAAAGGCCTTTCGCGATTTTGAAACCTTTCATCTGCAGGTGGCAGGGCGAAAAACCCGCTCTTCCGAAAGCTGGAACATACAGTTCGAAATGATCCAAAAAGGCGTTGCGGAATTGCTCATGGGTTATCTGGAACCTCATGGGCTTGTTTCTTCGGCATTGTTTACAGATTACGGCCCCGTGACAAGTTACGCGGTTGCTGTCTATAATCGCGATCTGTTCGAAAAGCCACTGGCGCACGCTAATGTCTATGAAGGCATGCTCCGCGCCAAGGGCAGGGGACAAAGAACTTTCAATCTCGGGGTTATTCCTCAAGAGGGCGAAGCGAGCGAAAAAGAAGTTAACATCGGTAAATTCAAGAAGGGTTTCGTACCTTCCTTGACACCTTTCTATGAATGGACTACCCCAATTTATGACAACCAAGGGAAAACTAAACATGACGCGGTTTGAATATTACGGACGCATAGCGGATGCAGATGTCGCGGACACGCACCAGAATGGCCGTTACATGGCGCAAAAAGACGGCGAGAAATACGTACCGGCTGATGTCATCAAGAAACTGCAACTGGATGATGGCGACACCATGCTCGACATAGGATGCGGTATGGGCCTGACACTTCTGCCTGTCGCTGCTATCGCAAAATTTGTCGATTGTTGCGACCATCCCAAAGTAATCGAAAAACTGAAATCTCGCGGTCTGCCCACCAATGTAATGGCGTATGGCGGCGACTTCCTCGATGTAAAATTCCCGCGCAAATATAAAAAGGTAAATTGCTACAGCGTTCTGCCTGTTATGCCGGACGAAAAAACGCTCTATGCTTTTGTCGATAAAATCATTGATCTTATGGAACCGGACGGCATGGCGCTCCTCGGTGATCTGGCGAATACGGATAAACGCGCACGCTTCGTAACATCTAAACGCGGCGCTGCATTTCAGGCAGAATGGGAAAAAAGACAGGCAGCCGCCAATGATGAAGATAAAATCTCCAAATTTGTAGACCCCGCGGAAAAAGTAATCGTGATGGGTGATCAAGATGTTTTGAAACTGGCGGCTCATATCCGCACACGTGGTTATCATGCCTATATCATGAACCAGCCATCAAATCTCCCCTTCGGCAACACGCGTGAAGATATCGTGATCGTAGGACCGGAACGCGAAAGCGAATAGCAAGGCGTAATGAAAACAATCATTCTCGAAAAAAATGAATATCCGGAGAACGGCAGTTCTTTACCGGTGATTTTCGATGTTCACAAAATGCAGATTGATTCTCATGGCGTGAAAGATTTCTTCTGGCCTATCCCATATGAAGAGCGCAACGCGTTCTGTATGGATGTGATTTCGGCTTACAACGAGCTGTTGCATAAATTCATAGGGAACATCACAAACTCTTATAAAA
>JBEIHF010000043.1:0-7889 GCA_040381535.1 Micavibrio sp.
ATGCGAATAACCATGCCAAGACAAGCGAGCGGAAATAGAAAAATGCTGGCATCGTAAAGCCCGCCAAAGCCTCTTTGATAGACTTCAACGGTAGGCGTTTTAGCCAGCCACCAACCGGTAACTGCCATGATCGACATAAGTACTATGTAAGCAATAATTTCCTGTTTCGGCCTCATTCTATACCTATTACATCCAATTGTAGGCGCATGATTTCGGTAGAAATAGGGTAGTCCGTGCCGCCGCGGGGATAGATAAGCTGCGAGGTCGGAATGCGGCCCAAGGTTTGTTGCAATTTGAACGCCAGCCGCGCGGAAAAACCCGCCCGCCAGCATACGGCGCAGATGGATTTTGGCGCGCGGACATCGAACACCTTTTCGACATCGTTCATGGAAGCCTTCGCGCGCAAGGCAAGCGCGGCAATCACAAATTCTCGGTCCTGCATGGCGATGGCGTCTGTGATAACTTCTTCGGTCAGATCGTCTGTGGCATGAAATTTTTGCGCGCGCTCGATAGGGTTAGAACGATCGAAATTCCGACGGCGATCCTCTTCGAAGGCAATACGGCGTTTGATGATCTCGGAAATCTCCTTGATGCTCGCTTCGTCCAGATCGCTACGCTCCAACAATAATTTGCGCACGCTTTTGTCGACATAGGCTGCAAGTTTGCGCGCCATCAAAGGTGGCAATGCTTTGCGCGCCACGAGCGGTTTGTGCCATTCGGTGTGCTCCTTGGCTCGCTCCACGATATGTTCGAGGAGCTCTTGGGAAATCTGCGCGCCCTGGTTGTTTAAAAGGATGCCGCCCGCAACCATATTGCCCGTGTCGATCACTGCTTGCGAAACGCGGTTCGAAAGCATTTTACGGCTTGCGATGGCTTCAGCGGCCCAGTTGGCAGGATGAGTTTTCAGGATGTCGATCATGTCTTCATCGCCCAGCGCCGCGCAAAATCTTAAAATGGGCTCCGACACTTCGCGTTCCAGATCGCGCGCGAGTTGTGCGGCGAGTGCGGGCGGCGTTGCGGCATAATCTTTAAGCGTTTCGGCAAGCGCCTTACGGATTTTCAAAACCTCGTCCAGCGCCAGCATACCCAAAGATTGCACGGCGAAAGCATATAACTGGCTGTATTTTTCTTCCGTCAAGGATGGCAGTATTTTTACAAGCTTGCGCGCGATGGTAAGACGCACATCTTCGTCGCGGTCTTTGGAGAGCAGTGGGGCGGCCTGCATCGGCGTGGATGGATTACCGGCGGCGGCCTTTCTTACCAGCGGCGAAGGATCCTTCTCGGAAAGATAATAAAGAATTTCTTGTGTTGTGCGTTCATTTTTGGCAAGCGCGATGCGGTCTTTCTCCGATCCCTTCTCCGCCAGCGTTTTTTCGTCTGCGAAAAGCATGTTTTTAGATTTTACGGAGGTGAGAAAATCCAAAAATCCCATTATCTACCCTCCAGATACGAAGAGGACTGCATTTCACGCAGACGTGAAATCGTGCGTTCGAATTCAAATTTGTATTTGTCGTCGTGATAGAGTTTTTCCGGCGCGGTTTCGGCCGTAAACAAAACACGCTTGCGGGCATCGTACAAAACATCGACCAGCGTCATCAGGCGCTTGGTTTCGTTGTTGCGGTCATAGCCCATGCGCGGAATGCCTTCCACGAAGATGGTGTGAAATTGTTTCCCAATGCTTAAAAAATCTTCCGCGCCATGGGGTTGTTCACAAAGTTGCTGGAACGTAAAACGTGCCACGCCGTCCGCGGCCTTGACCTTTATATCGCGGCCCTTCACACGAACGATTTTTTCTTCTTCCGCTGCCCCGCCCGACAATTGATGGAAAAATATATTCATTTTTTCCGTTGTGGCTCGGTTTAAAGGATACAAATAAGTCTCTAGGTTTTGCAGAGCCTCGGAGCGGTAATCGGTCGGGGAATCGAGATGCACGACTTCCATCCGTTCCTTGACCAGCGAGATAAAAGGCAAAAATCTTTCACGTTGCAAACCGCCCTCGTAAAGACTGTCCGGCGGCCAGTTGGTCGTGACGACAACGGCAACTCCGTAATCGAACAATTCGGTGAACAAACGCGAAAGAATCATCGCATCCGCCACGTCCGTCACATGGAATTCATCGAAGCAAAGAACTTGCGTCCCGTCGGCGACATATTTTGCGTAGAGCGGAAGCAAATTGTCCACCGCGCCGCCCGAACGGCGCGTGTGCAGCCAATCTTGCGTTTCGATCATGAATTCATGGAAATGCACGCGGCGCTTTTTGATGGAAACGGCCAGGCCCTTGTAAAACATATCCATGAGCATGGATTTGCCGCGCCCGACACCGCCGTAAATATAAACGCCTTTAGGATTTTTCTTTTTCTTGAACAGCCCGCGTTTGGCGACAAGGTCATCGCGTAGGTGCTGTAACACACACGCGGCCTTATCCTGCTCCACGTCAGCCGCTATAAGCCCCGATGTGACCTTTTGTTTATAGGAATCATACAGGTTTTGCATGGCGCACCTTTTCTATACGGGACACAAGCAAAATAGAGAACTCGTATAAAAGACAGATCGGAACGGCGAGCGCAAACTGGCTGAACACATCAGGCGGCGTGATAAAGGCGGCAATGGTGAAAATGATGACGATGGCGTATTTGCGCGTTTCTTTCAGTGTTGCTGCCGTGACCATGCCCGCGCGTGCTAAAAGTGTGAGCAAAACGGGCAACTGGAAACAAAGGCCGAACGCAAAGATCAGCGTCATGATGAGATCTAGATATTCGCCGACACGGGCTTCGAGCTGGATCGGCAAGATGGTTTCAGCGCCGCTGCTCTGGAAGCTTAAGAAAAATTTCCACGCGGTCGGAATAATGCCGTAATAAACCAGCGCACCGCCCATAAAAAACAAAACCGGTGTGGCGACCAGATAAGGAAAAAATACCTTCTTTTCGTTTTTGTACAAACCCGGCGCGACGAACATCAATATTTGGGCAAGGATTATGGGGAAGGTCAGAAAACATCCCGCGAACAACGCTACGCGCAAATAAGTAAAGAAAGCTTCCGTCAAACCCGTGTAGATCAAACGGTTGGTGGAGCCTTCCCCCATGGCATCCGCCAGCGGCGCAACAAGAAAAGCATAGATCGGCTCACGCAAAATATAACAAATGACGGTCCCGACGATCATCGCCGCAAACGCCCAAAGTATGCGGCGGCGAAGTTCCGTCACATGCGCGGTGAGTGATGCCATTACGGATTCATTCTCCATCGGCTTTTTTCTCGTCCGTTTTTGGGGCTTCGAAATTCACGCCTTTGCGCAATTCTTCGATATCGCCGACTTTCAGGATTTCATCGAATTGCTGGGACATGGCGAATTTCATGTATTGCAGGCGGCGGAAAAACCGCCCGATCTGATACATGATTTTGGGAATATCCTTCGGCCCGATCACCAGAACGGCGATCAAGACGATCACCAGCAGTTCCGACCAAGCGAAGTCGAACATTGTTAGAGGTCTTTCTGTTTGTCTTCGATCTTCTTGGGCGTAATGTCATCATCAGACATGCCCTTCTTGAAGCTCTTGATGCCTTTGGCGAGATCTTCCATGACGCCAGAGATGCGGCCCCTGCCAAACAACAGAAACACGACCACCACAACGACCAGAATGTGCCAGATGCTAATACCCATAGTTCTTATTCCTCTTCGTCGTAACCTTCAAATTCATCATCCTCGGCATCCTTGTGACCCGAGAGAACTTCAGCGGCAGACATATCCGCATTGTCGAACAAATCGCGCGCGTCGGGAACCGTTTCGATGGCGGGGCGTCTGTCGAGCAAACCTGCCGCTTTCAAATCTTCCAGACCCGGCAGCTCCATAATAGACCCCAGACCGAAATGATCAAGGAACGTCGTGGTCGTCACCCAAGTCAGCGGGCGGCCCGGCGTTTCGCGGCGTTTGGATGGTTTTACCCATCCCATCTCCAGCAATTGATCGATCGTGCCCTTGTGCGTAGCAACACCGCGGATATTTTCGATTTCGGCGCGCGTGATCGGCTGGTGATATCCGATAACGGCTAGCGTTTCCAGCGCGGCGCGAGACAGTTTGCGCTCTACATCTTTTTCAATCGTAAGCGCGGAGACAACCTGCGAAGACGTTCTGAACGCCCACGCACCTCCGACTTCGACGAGTTCTATGCCGCGGTCCGTGTACAGCCCGCGCAATTCCATGAGCAGAACATTTAAATCCGCATTCGTGGGCAAGCGCTCATGAATCGATTGCGCCGTCAGAGGATCGGATGATGCAAACAGCATCGCCTCTAACACTTTCAATTGTTCAGTTTGTTCCGGTGTCATCATCTTCACTCTCTTCTAATGAATCTTTTGGTTCATCCACGATCGGCGCGCGGTTTGCGGTGCGTAAATATATGGGACGGAACAAACCGTCCTGACGGATTTCGATTTTGCCTTGTTTTGCAAGCTCCAAGCCTGCGGTAAGCGTGGATGCCAGCGAGGAGCGCATCATCAAAGGATCCTTAATATTTTCGGGCAGGAAGCTTTGCAAGGTTGTCCACACCGAGAACGGACCGGACTTGGGAAGATTGCCGAGCATCTTCGCCATACGTTCGATCGCTTCTTCCATCGTCATCACGTTGAAGACGGGAAGTTCGTAGACCGATGCTTCGGCGCGGCGGCGGATATCGCCGTAAGCTTTCAGCAAATCATAAAGCGTATCTTTGTAAGTGGCGTTGTACGAAACGCGCAATCCTTCGGGCGCGCCGCGCGCATGGATGTTGATGCCGAGTTGCGGACGCGCCATCAATTTCTCGGCGGCTTCGCGCATGGACTCCAAACGGCGTAACTGAAACGCCAAAGCTTCGGCCATCGCCTCGCCTGATGGCTCGCCCGTTTCGTCTTTTTCGCGCGGCAACAGCAACCGCGATTTCAAATAGGCGAGCCATGCCGCCATGACGAGATATTCGGCGGCGAGATCGAGGCGCAAATCTTTTGCACGTTCGATGAATTCCAGATACTGGCGGGCGAGTTGCAAAATGGAGATTTCGCGCAGATCAACCTTTTGGTTGCGCGCCATTTCCAGAAGCACATCAATCGGGCCTTCGTAACCATCGATGTTGAGGAGCAACGCATCCGCCTCATGACCAGCTTCACCAAGGGTCATGGCTGTAAAATCAGGCGGCGGATCTTCTTCGAACACGGCTTGCATCAAACCTTCTTAAGCTTTCTTCACGCAAAGGCGGACAAGCCTTTGCAATCTCTTCCATTTCATTCAGATGACCCGCGCAATATAGCGCGATATCCATTCCTGCTTCCAGTGTTTTAGCCACTCTATCCGCAGGGTTGCCGTAGCAGGAAAGAGCGCCCATACAGAGGTCATCCGACACCAAAAGCCCCTGGAATCCGAGGTCTTCGCGGATGACCTTGATGACCTTTTTGGACACCGAAGCAGGGTCTTTTTCATCAATGGATTTATAGATGATGTGTGAAACCATACCCCAGATTTCGAGCCCGAATTTCTGATCGATTACATCATAAAACGGTTTAAAATCAAAGGCTTGTAAATCAGCTAGCGAAGCGTCGACCACAGGAAGGTCATGATGCGAGTCCAGATGAGATCTGCCCTGCCCCGGCATGTGTTTAATGACGGGCGTGATGCCGTTTTCGAGGAACACCTGACAGGCCAGAATGCCGAGCGCGGAGACAATAGCGGGGTTGGAAGAGAAGGCACGGTCGCCGATGGCCTGATGGGTGTTTTCAAATAAAACGTCCAGAACGGGCGCGCAATCCACATCGATTCCCACCGCGACGAGGTCTTCGGAGATTCCGCGAATTGCCGCGATCAAGGCATCCTTATCATCCATATCGCCGATTTCTTTCATCGACGGGTAATCGCGCCAGTGCGGCGGACGCATGCGGCGAACCCTCCCGCCTTCCTGATCGATCAGGATGGAACAGTCGCGCCCGACACTGCCACGCAAATCGGCGCAGAGTTTTTTAAGCTGCGGGATATCTTCGATATTGCGGGAAAAAAGAATAAAGCCAAAAGGTTGAAACGCGGCGAAGAATTTCTTCTCGTCATCCGAGAGTTCTTTCGCCGCGCAGGATAAAATTACGGGTTTCATTTCCCTGCGACGAGGCAGGAACCGCCCTTAGTTTTGATTTCATTGCAGATGCGCGTGGCATCGGCTTTGGACATCGGGCCCGCCTGAATGCGGTGGAAGATGCCTTTTGCGCCAAGATCTGCTTCCTGCGTGCGGTATTCAACGCCGGAAAGGCTCGAATATTTCGCCTGCAGTTTTTTGTATTCGCCAGCGGCGCCCACCGTGGATTTCACAGATGCGAGTTGGACATAAGAGTTACCGGAAGCAATGGCCTTGGGTGCGGTCGTACCGGCCGCAGACTCTATCTTGGCGGCATGGTCTGCAACAGGCGCCGGTTCTTTCATTGCATCCTTGAATGCCTCAGGAACCGTTGCGGCTGCGGTTTTTTGCGATGCACTGGCATCTTCGGTCGTGCCTATCGCTTCTTTGACAAGAGCTTCATTCGAAGGAGGTTCGACGGCTTCCACTTTCGCCAGCGTGTCTTCGACTTCGCCGCCGGATTTATTGTCGACCGTGATCAGTGCGGGTTCTTCTAAAGGAACGGGCGCGCCGCCCGGCTGATCGCCTTCGGTGTTCAAGCCTGCAAAGGCTTGGGATTTGTTGAGCGGTTCTTCCGTCCCTTCATCGGCGAGGATGTTTTCCGTACCTTCGGGTTTTTGACCATCGACAGACGAGAACACCGTGGAGTCACGGTAGGGAATTTCCATGCCGCCCGGATTGTCGGGCGCAGTTTTATAATCGGTGGCGGCGGCGCGCACGATCGGTATGCTCTCCGAAGCATCGTCTTGACTGTCAGGATAGCTGCCCCACACGATCGCCCCCAAAAGGATGACCGCAGCAGACACCGAAACGATCGCGAATTCGCGCTTGCGGTTGGAGATAATATTCAGGACCTGATCGAAAAACCCGTCAGAATCCCCTTCGTCAAAATCATCATATTTTTTAGCCATGAGTCGGATGCTATGAAAAAACGTGGGGGGTGTAAAGACCAGAGTTGGTTAATATTCACGGATTAAGCAAATGCCACTTTTTCAACAGAATTTGCGAAGTATGAAAGTGCGCAAGTGCAACAGAGGCTCCCGCCAAAATATAACCCAATTTTATCAACATATTTAAGGGCTCAGCCAAATTCGGCCCGACTATTAACGCGAAAATAACCGCGTGAATTAGCCCTACCATCAATCCGCAAACCAAGTACGGCTTGAGCCTCATTTTTGCTTTTTGCAAAAGCCATGATGTGAAAGGAAATTGTACTAAAAACAATGCGGGAAAAAAGATTGGCGATGACAGAACAAATAAAAACAACCACCAATTAGGAACAAGTCGCAAGTAATCGCTTACGTCTCCTACAAAGCTATCAAAAGGCGCATAAAGAGCCACAAGAACGAGCCCTACTAATGCATTGCAAAGAAATAAGACCAAAAGATTGGCAAGGCATTTAAAAATAACCTTACTGCCGTTCATCACTTATCCCAATACAGATCAAACAATCTTTCATGTTCGCGGATGGCGTAGCGGTCCGTCATGCCCGCGATATAATCACAAACGATGCGTGCGCGTTTGCTGTCGTCAATCATGCCGCCTGCTTCGGCCACGCGTGTCTGCCAATGCTCGGGAAGCAAATTCGGTTTTTCCTGAAACGCGTTGAACAGATCCGCGATGATATGTTCCACTTTCGCCCGCACGCGCATCACCGTGTAATGGCGATACATGCGTTCATATAGGAACGCGCGGAGCTCTTCGACCTTTTCGGCCATGGGTTCGGAGAACGCCACCACGGCTTGGGCCGCGTGGCGCACATCG
>JBEIHF010000044.1:0-7542 GCA_040381535.1 Micavibrio sp.
ATTCTTGAGTATATGAAGAACCGCGACGATAAGAACAAACATTAAAGTAAGACAGTTTTTTACGGCCCGTTACCCACGACTGCGGGCGCTGTTGTGCATTCGCCCACTGCGTCTCTATTACCTTTGACGTAGCTGCACCCCGGATTGGTGCAAACACCGTCCGCATACAACTCTCCCGCCGTCGTAGCGGGGGAAAGCATAACTTGTACGCCCGTAGGTATGGCCTGTCCGCAACCATTCGCGCCTGCGGAGCCAGGTCTTGTAAGTCTATTCACGGCTGAGAAGGTAGTGTTTACATTGGCTTGGAAATCATACAAGGCACCCTGAGACCCCAAAACACCGTCTATTGCTTCGCCGCGGCTATAACGGTAAATTGCTAGCCATTCGCCATCAGGAACAAAGGTTGGATCACCACCTGCGCATTCTGTGGGATAGCGGCGAATATTTCCTTTGCTTTGATAGCCTGCAATGGGTTGACTGCCGCCAACGCCCCTCAAATCGATAAAGGGATAGAATCCGTCTGTTTGGACAAATTCATCAACATGCATGAAGTTCATGCATTTCGCGCGTTGCCACACCTCGTTCATAACCTGACAGCCATAGGATGTCTGGCTTCCGTTTACGGGAGGAGCTTGGTTGGCCAAACCAATATACTGTCCGCGGCCACCCAAAAGCGAATGGTTGAAATTACTGGTGATGTAAGTCTGCATGGAATTGATGACGACACTGTTCATGGCGCCGGTCATATGGCGGTTGGCGTTTGAAAAGACGCCGCCCACGTTTTGCGCCGCGTGTCCCGCCAAGGAATCAAAACAAACATAGCTGAGCACGGAATCCGCTTTGAATATCAGATTCTGGTTTTGCATGATTTCGCGCTCTGTTTCCATACGGGCGCGGGCGGCCATGGCGTTCCAAACATCCACATCGCAAGTTTGCTCGGCGATCTCGTTGTTCGCGCCAGCGCTTTTCGAAAATTGGGCGAGGGTAACCAGCGTTAAAACGCTGAAAACAAATAAAATTGTAATTCCAGTTTTATTGGTCATGACCCCTGACTCTTTCCCCGTCTCTTTTATAATACCCAAAAATTGCCCTATTTGGCAAACGATCCGTATCATGGCGCTGCTACCTCACAAGTTCCTGTTTCACCCTCGGCTCCGCCCCGCACGAAACTGCATCCCGCGGTAAGACACAGCCCGTCTTCATAGGTCAGTTCGTCCGTAATTATGCCTTCGCCCGTGCGGCGGTAAACGGTCACGCCTGTTCGTAAGGGCGGGAAGCATTCATATTCGGCTCCATCCTCTTGCCCTGAGGACCCGTCGGTGATGTTCAAGTTCAACGTGACGGGCGAGAATTCTATTTCTGTCTGTTTGGCCCGATCGATCATAACCTGCGCTATGCCTGAATCTGCACACTGAAGGGACGTGGGAAACAGGCGCGGATCCGAACCGATCAGCGTTGCGAAAGAGGGAAACGTGCCGTCATCTACATTACGGCATTTTGCCAAACTCCAGACATTGGCCATGCTTCCACAAGCTGCAAAGGCCTGCACTGAGCCATGTATATGGTCGGGGTCGGCTTCTTGTTCTGGCGTGTGTTGCTCATCCGAGATGCCGCCCAGGAATCCATGTTCGAAATAGCCATCCAGAAATAAAGTGTAAGCATCCAGCACCGCGCCGCCGATCGCGCTGTCGAGCGAATACTGACTCGGGTCAACGTTGATGGTGGTTGTTTCGCCGTCCAATATGTCTATCTGGCGGTTACGCCAGTTAGTGCTCTCGCTGAAAACGCCGCCACTTTGTCCCATGGTATCCCATATTTGCGCGATACACGCATAGGCCAGCACGCTGTCAGGTTTCAGGACCAGAGTTTCGTTGATAAGCATTTCGCGCCGTGTTTGCAGAACCGCAAGGTTGACCATGCCGCGCCAAACATCGATATCGCAGGCCGTCGCCGCATTGTCTGTATTTTCTACGGTAGGTACCAGATCTTCGACCTCTGTCGGCGGAATGGGGCCAACCACGGGGTTCGGATTTTCCGTTCCGCCACCGCCGCCGCCGCCGCCGCCACCGCCGCCGCCGCCGCCGCCGCCTGCATTGCCGCCACCGGTAGCAGGTCCGCCGGCACCCGCGCGGCCATTGAGTTTATTTTGCGCGTCTTCGATAAGTTCTCTTTGCACTTCGGGATCACAGAGTTCGCGTCCATATGCAACTTGCGGATCGACGGCGACCCCGTTGATGCGAACCTCATGGTGAAGGTGACAAGCCGTTCCCACGCCCGTAGCGCCTGATACCATTGCCCCGGTACTGCCGTTGCAACTTTCCAAGTGGGCGTAGCGTTCAAAAACACCGCATTCGTGCACCACGTCGCCGTAATTACCATAACCTTTTCCACCTGCCTGCCTGCGGCAGGAAAGGCTACCGCCATAACGTGCTTGGAGCGGCGTTCCGCAAGCCATGCGGAAGTCCAGACCTCTGTGCGGTCTAGGCGCACCTCCGCCCACGGGGGGCACGCGCATCTTGAAGGTTGAAGTGATGGGGTTGCTCGTAGGTAATTGGATGATTACTGAATTATCCTGCGCATAAACAATCACAGGATAGGCAAGCCCGAACACCAGGATCAGCATGAAAATATTCATGCTTCCTTTGGTATTCCCGCTTTCTCTGCCCTTTATCATTCTTGTTAATTTTTCCGGTTATCTTTTTTCTGCGGATCTTCCGGCTTCTCGGTTACCGTGTTGGCAAAAATGAATTGATCTTTTTTTGGATCGTAAACATAGACATCGTAATCTTTCTTGCCTTCGTATTCTTTGTTGTAGGCGCGCAGTGTCCAATATCCGTTTACGGCTTGGTCTCCTGAATCCAATGAATTCGTGTAAATGATGCCGAGTTTGTAAACTTCCTTGTCACGCACTTGTAGAATGTAATGCGGGCAAAGATCGTTTTTCTTACAATAGGCGCCCGTTTGAAATTCTTCCTCGGAGGGGAAGCTGATAATTTCGGGATATTCATCGCCGTTCAAATCGGTTTCGGCGATGCCTATCAGCGGATTGCTGTCCACCCCGTCTTTATAGGTTTCCTTCATCGCCTCATGCGCGAGGTTGTATGAAATGCTGAAATAATCGCTTTGGTGAAACACGTATTCGAGATTTTGGACGTAGGGTTTGAGATTGACCTTCTTCTCGTCTTTTTCGTTTTGGGCATGGGCTGGGAGCGCGAAAATCACGGTCAGCAAAGCGCCGCACAGGGCGTTTGTGAAAACGCGCAACGTCATGAAAATAGCCCCTTCGTCAAAATGTCCTGCCTTCTTCATAATAAGCTTTTTTCCCGCGGGAGCGCAAAAGTTGGTTATTCGGCCTTAAAGCGCCCCTTGTGCGGGTCCCAAACATACTCGGAATACGCGAAATCATCGTTTTTTTTATTATAGACCAAGAGCTTGCGGACCCCATACAGCTTTTCGGAGGAAATACCGACTTTTCCCGCCTCGAACGCGCCCAGTACAACAGGCTTTTTAACCCTCAATCCGGCCACGATAAAACGGCAGGCGGATTGGGCGGCGCAGGTGGAAGCAGGATTTTGCCTGATGATCCATTCCACCACGCCGTCGCCGTTCAGGTCGAAGGGCGCTATTTCAAAAACAAGGTCGGAGCGGATGTGATTTTGCGCCGTAAGATCGGCGATGATTTGGGTCTCGCGAATGTCTTTGGTGTTCTTGTGAAAATATAGCTGTTCTGCGGCTATTGCCGGAAAGGCAAGTATTATGAATAAAAGAAAAAGGGCGCGAAAAATCATGCCTGCATTCTATCAGGCGGATTACGCGAAGCGCAAAGCCTTAAGCTTGGATTTAGCCTTCGAGGTCGATGTCGAGGATGGACATATTGAAGTCGAACGACGTTTCGCCGTCTTCTTCATTTTTGTAGCAGAGGCCGAGGAATTCGCCGTTCAACAGAATTTCAATGGAATCGGCAGCTTGGGCGCGGGGCTTCACGCCAATCTTTTCGTTGCCGAAAGTGCGGCGCAGAAAATCTTGAACCTTGATCATTTCATCGGGTGTTACTTGCATGCTGTCTCCGTGGCTGCTGTTCATCTTCCTTTGCGGGAAGGTTGTGACCGTAAGATGGGGAGGAGGATAAATCAAGCCCTTTCACCACGCCCTCGTAAATCACAGCGCAAAGCTGTTTTCTATCGCTAAATGAAGAGGATAAAATTGGTTCTTGAAATGCAATTTTAACAATAGCTCCTTTCTTTTTGGAAAAGTTCCATAAACAAGGGACAAGGTCCATATCTCCATGCCATGTATATTCATCCCGCAGCATATCGGAAATGGTCGTGTGACCGTCTATTTCCATGACGGAAAATGTAAAAGGTTGCATTTTGAAATTATGGTTTAAGAAAATTTCAAAAAACGCTGTTTTAAAAGGAAGAATTTGTTTTCCATTTGATGAAGTTCCTTCCGGAAAAATCATCAGGGGGAGAGGCTCTTTCAGGCGTGAGAGAAGCATCTGCGTTTCTTGGGCCGCATGCTTCGGGTCACGGTTTATGAATACGGTGCGTTGTTGCTTGGCCATCAGCCCGAAAAATGGCCAGCTTTCGATCTCTTTCTTGGCGACGAAGCAACCTTTGACGATGCTTCCAAGGGAAACGATGTCGAGATAGGAAATATGGTTTCCCACATAGACAACACCCGGGTCCGTACAGATGTCACCTTCGACAATGACTTTTACGCCAAACACGCGGCAGAGGAATCCATAATACAGCTTGGGGTATTTGAGCATGAACGGACCCTTGGTGAAGAGCATGGTCGTGCTCTGGATCACGATGGTGATGAGGCTGGTCAAAACGAAGGTAAGGATTTTGAGAAAGGCTACGATCGGACGCATAAGGCTAAACGGAGCCGGCGGACTTCTTCGCGGGATGGGCGCCTGCAAAGCTATCGTCGATCGTAATCGCGTTGTTGGTGATGCGTTGGTAATGCTTGAAGTATTTGTCGGTAATCAGGTGCGTGGGCATGACGATGCACACGTCGATCGAATCCCATTGAGGGTCAATGATGGCGCCTTCACCGATGCCCGCGCCCAAACGCAAGTAGCCTTTGATAAGCGGGGGCAGTGACGAAAACACCTGCTTGGCGTTCAGTTGTTCTTTGGGAATGATATTCATTTCCACATAACGCGTTTCAACGGCGCGGACGCGCAAAGCGGGTGGGGCGAGGTGGTAATGGTACAGATAAGAAAGCTGGTCTTCGATAGCTTTGACATCCGTGCCGGGCAAGCTTCCGCAACCGAACATAACGCTGATTTTATATTCGGCCACATAATGGGCGATGCCGCCCCATAATTTTTGCAAGATGGCGCGTGTGCGGTAGGGTTCAAGAACGCAAGAGCGCCCCAGTTCCATCACTTCCGTGCCGGTGGTGAGAAGCGGCTGGATGTCGAATTCCGCATCGCTGTAAAATCTGCCGAATTTTTTCGCGACTTCACGGCGCATCAGGCGGTAGGTGCCGACGATCTGGTCTTCTTTGGGAAGGCGTTCATCCACGACGATGAGGTGATCCATCACGGCGTCGTATTCATCAAAATCCATTTTGAGTACTGCCATTTCCTCTGTGGGAACGGCGTTCTGCTCCTCATAGAAAACCTTGTAGCGAAGACGTTGCGATGCTTTCACTTCCTCTTGGGTTGTGGCCAAGCGGATGGTGATGATGTCTTCTATCGTTTTTTCAAGTATTTCCATGACCACTCGGGGTAGGTCTGTTGGGTGTGCATGAGTCGTATGCTGTGGTGCAACGATGATGCCCTTACGCCCATGTCAGGCCAAGCTCTTTCTTCATATTCAGGGGTGTTATCTATAGACAAAAGGGGGCAGGGTAAAGCGAATAGCGCCATGCTCTTTATTATTGACATAACTCATAATTTTTACTATATCTGTGGCCCTAAGAGTTGATATGACATGATGGATCAAACTCAAGGCTCGGACGCACAACCCATAAATCTTCCCGCCATTGCAGAGGCGCGTAATCTTGCGTCCGCAGATGATGCTGTTTTTCACGACGTCTCGCGCAAATCCAACTTTGCGAAATCATTTCTGACGGCTGCCGGTGACTTTGGTTGCGGTCTTGCCCACAACGCAATCAAAAAACCGTTCACGGTTTTTCTTGGGCTACCATTCAGCGTCGCATCCGCTGGCTTTTTCTGCTGGGTATTCAAGGAATATGCCCTCGACAATTATATGCGCCTCGATGGAAGGATTGTTTTGGGAATGGCCGTGGTAGGGGCGCTTGGTGCTGCGTACTTCGCTTTGGGTGCGCAACACTCCACTGGAAAATTTATCCGCGAACATCGCGTGCTCGGTAGCGACGGGAAATGGAAATTGCCCGAACATTCATTCAAATCTTCGGGCGGACGTGAAGGTATGGTGGAAATATCTGACAATACATGGGGCGAAGCGCATGAATTCAGCGGCCGCGAATTGGCGGAAAATCTTAAATATCGTCTTTTACCCTTGTTGAAAAAGGACTTGAAGCCCTATCGCCAATTCGGTGCCGACATTTACAGCCAAGCCAAAGAGCAGGCATTCGATATTTACAGAGTAATTGTGGATGACCATTACGGCGAATACCTGAAGCCTGATACCATTGATCGTGTGTTTAATTTTCTGGACAGGGAATTACAGCCACCCAAGAATTTTACCACGGCCATATCCTTCCCCAAGAACGATCGCGAGTAGGTTTTACAAGCCTGCACAAGGCTGTTATTCTCGCGTTGTGAATTCATCAAAGCGCGTGTCTGTCCTGTTTGTCTGCACCGGAAACATCTGCCGTTCACCTACGGCCGAGGCCTTATTTATCTGCAAGGTGGAAGAGGCGGGATTGTCTGATCGATTCCATATCGATTCCGCAGGCACGCACGGCTATCACGTGGGCGAGCCGCCTGACCAGCGCGCGGTGGCGACGGCGCTGGCGCGCGGTGTGGATATGCGGGATTTACGTGCCCGTAAATTCGATCCTACCGATCTGGAAGATTTCGATTACATACTGGCCATGGACAGCGGCCATTACGGTATCATGGACCGTCACCCCCAAGGTTTGGGAAAGCTCAGTCTGTTTTTGGAACACCCCCAAGAGGTACCAGATCCGTATTACGGGAGCCAAAAAGGCTTTGAGGACGTTTATGATCTCATCGATGCGGGCAGTGAGCGGCTTTTACTACTTATAAGACGTGAACAAGGATTTTAAGGATGTGAAGTTTTTTTGTAATTTTATTTCAAAAAATGCCGATTATCCCAAAAACTTAATAAAAATATAACTTTATCCTTATTTTTTAGCAATTTTATGTTTACAAGGCGGAAACCTTATGGCATATATTCTGTATTGCTAAGGACCCACACAGTCATAAAGCTAAGAACAAAATAAAGGTTATACTCCCCACACAGATATAACCAAGCTCCTTCAAAACGCTCTCCCGCCCCACAGGAGAGCTTTTTCTTTTGGTCCACCACACTCTGATGTAAAACGGCCTCTCGGTGTTCCCGTAGCTCAGCAGGATAG
>JBEIHF010000045.1:0-6974 GCA_040381535.1 Micavibrio sp.
AAGCAGTGTTTTGGTGTATAGTGCCCTCCATGCCTTCAATCAATTTCAAAGATGCAGCCTTTGGCAAAAACACCATCGTGGGTTCGTTTCCGTCACGCGCCGCGCTTGAAGATGCGTGCGAGAAAATGGATCCTGACAATTCCGCTTATAAAGTCTGGGCGATAGATCATGATGTAGATCCGAATTCGGGCAGCATTCTTACCACTGCTTACAATCCCGTCCTTTTGCAACGCCGCGAGGCTGCCCAGGACACCCAATTGAGTGTGCATACAGGTGAGATACCGTCATCGGGCCTGAACTTTCAAACTCATCCGTATGTTGCTTTTGCGATAGAGCAAACGGCCAAAGAAAATGGTCCTGATAAACCTGTCAGAATTCTGGAGATTTCTACAACCCGCGAGACCCAGTATTTTGAGCTTCAGAAACAAAACCCGCATATTTCCATTCAAATGGTGACCGCTGCCCACAATCAGGAATATGCTAATCGGCGCAATAACCACATTCTAACAAATGCCCCCGAACTTGCGGGCAAATATGAATTCCAGAGCGCGTGGGCTGGGCAAGATTTCGATCATGTAATCGTCAATGCCGCCGCGTTTTATCTTGATGAAAGTGGCGTGAAAGATCTTGTTACGCAAATCGCGGACACCGGCGCGCGTCGTGTTACTTTTATAAATCAACTGCGCAACGATGATCCGGACGGCGATCCCCAATGGAAAGCACAACTCAATGGCGGCGCCATTTTGATACGCGTTTCCGGCCGCGGGGAATTGGCGCGTTTATGGGATGAGGCAGGATACGACCAAGAAAACTTTGCCGAAGGCCCTGCCACATTCGACCAGCATAAGGGTAGCGGTTTTGCCCAACAAAATCCGTTTCTGGAACATTTCTCTTTTATTCTAAGACCATAAAAAACGGCCCCGTTTGGGGCCATTTTCTCATTTGTTCGGACCGTCTTTCGAGGGTGGAAGCGGCGGGAGTGCTACTGGCACGTAAGGCGGCGGACACTCCATCGAAGATTTCAAGAGATCAGGCCATTTCTCCACCCAGCCGCGCTCATGATCAGCGTCCTGCACCAGCGTGTAATGGACGCAATTCGATTCACCCATCGATTGACGGAAGGAATGATAAACCGAAGGCGGCGCCACATTGTCGCCCGCACCGATAAAGTGGTGTTGGGGAAGTTTGGCGAGGCCGGCCGCAATTTTATCGGCGGTGATGGAATCCGCATCAAGCACTTGGCCCGTTTGTCCGTAAATCATCGAAGGCACGAGATTGCCCGCAACGGTGCGCAAAGACGCCACATCGTTGCGCGTGGTGGCAAGCGCCGCCGCGATGTTAGCGCCGCCATCATAGCCGATCAAATTGAATTCGGTTATATCGTAGCGCAGTTTGATTTCATTTAGCAGTTCGTCATAGGCTGCGAGCACTTCGGGAGAGAAGCGGCGGTTGGTGTAAAAGGCGGGATTGCAGCCTTCGGGATCGGGCGATTCTTTATACATGCAAGGACGCGAAATATAGGCGATGTTGCTCGCATTGTCGCGGGAAGCGAGGTGCAGCCCGACCGGATTTTCTGGCGATGAATCTTCGGAAACGTTGCGGTTCAGATAAGTCGCCTCGCCATCGCCTTCGATATAGATGTTGGCGGGTTCGTTATGTTTGTGCATGCGTTCCCACAACTGGAAATCCATCTCCGGCGTCGCATAGCGGCGGTCCACCATAAAGGCGGGGCGGGCGATCCGTTCCGCCGTGATTTCGCGGTATTCTTCGACGACGGGCGTACAGGCCACCATGATGGCGGCGAGCGCTAAGCTAGAAAGAACGGCAAGTTTGATTTTGTTTTTCTGGTTCATGGCGGGGCATCCGGATGTGGATAGGGGGAATCAATTAAGAACTTGAATATTTTAGGCCGAATCCCCGCCTTTGTGAATCCCTAATCAGCGGCCTATTGGGTCTTAACGGCATCGGGATGCCATCCGTTCCGCCATTCTTCGAGGGGGACGATATAGGCAGGGACCCCGTTATCCTCGAACCATGAATCCACGGCGAATCTTTCGCCTGTTTTGGTGTCGGTGATGACCGCCGTCTGGTGCATCCATCCGCGTCCGGAAATCAGGGGGTAGCGGACTTCGGGTTGCCCAATCTCGTGGAAAGTGATCAGGCCTTTTTGTTGTAAAAGAGTGAGATAGACGGTGGTGTTCGTAGATTCGTCCACGCAATCTAATTGCCCGTCGCCCGTTTGCACGAATGTACCTTCGCGGTCCCCTTCGGTTTTGGTGATGGGCCCGAGCACCTCTTCGAACACGCCGATAATTTTTCCAATTTTTTCACGCTCTTGGGCTGCCGTCTTCGCCTTTTTGCCGAAGGATTTTTCGATGCGTTTCCATTCCGGCTTACCCAGCGTGACGTTTTTTACCACCGCGCAATCGTAATTCTGGCAGTGCGGGAAGGAGGCGATGGTCGGTGTTTTTAATTTCTTGCTCGCCATGTATTGGTCCATGGTGGGGTAGAGCGTGTCCGCGCAGCCTGAAAGCATGGGGGCCGAAATCAGTAGAAGAGAAAACAAGGAAATGGCGGTTTTCAGCTTCATGCGATGGTCAAAATAACGGGCGTGTGGTCGGACGGGTTGTCCTCGCCGCGCGGTTCCTTATCTATGATGCAGGATATAAGGCGGTCTGTGACGGGGGGTGATGTCAGGAAATGATCGATGCGGATGCCGTGGTCCTTTTGCCAGCGTCCCGCCTGATAATCCCAGAACGAATATTGCCCGTCTTGCTGGTTGAACACGCGAAACGCGTCGGTTAAACCGAGATTGCAAAGGCTGCGGAATTTCGCGCGTGTTTCAATGCGATACAGCGCATCGTTCTCCCACAACTTCGGGTCCCAGCAATCGCGTCCTTCGGGGATGACGTTGAAATCGCCGGTGATAACGAATGGAACTTCTTGTTCGCGTAAGTCTTTCAGACGGGTGTAGAGCCTATCCATCCAGCGCATCTTGTAATCGAATTTTTCGCCGGGCCACGGGTTGCCGTTTGGAAGATAGACGTTGATGACGCGAATGCCGTTCACATCGATCTCGAGATAGCGCGATTGTTCGTCCGCATCATCACCGTCCAATTTGCTCTGAATCACGGTGAAGGGAAGTTTCGATAAGATGGCAACGCCGTTATAAGCTTTTTGCCCGACGGCGTGGGATTGGTATCCGGAAAACGCACCTTCGGGGAATTCCAGACCTTTCAATTCCTGCAGACAAAGAATGTCAGGAGCTACTCGTTCCAGAAAACGCTGTACGTGCGGGGTGCGCACTTTGATCGAATTGACGTTCCACGTAACGATCTTCATACGGAGAAACTGGTCCCGCAGCCGCAGGATGATTTCGCGTTGGGGTTTTGCACTTCGAAATGCGCGCCGATCAGGTCATCCGTGAAATGGATGACCGCATCTTTCATGTAGGGCAGGGAGACATCGTCGATGATCACGCCCGCGCCGTCGCGTTCGAAAACCTCGTCATCGGGTTTCACTTCGGCATCGAGGCTGAATTTATATTCGAAACCCTGACATCCGCCGCCATCGACCATGATGCGTAGCTTAAGGTTGGGGTTGCCGTCCTTGGCCTGTAATTCTTTGATCCGTTTAACCAGACCGTCTGTGAGTGTGATTGCGCTCATGATCCTATATCTTCCACATATTCCTGAACCCGTTTCATGCGGGTGTCAATATAACGGGGTATGTTCCCGACATTCGACAAAAGCATTATACAATAAAGTATAACAAATGTGCCCCCGAACAAGAGTGCCTTACCGCGGGTGGTCATGGCGTTTCCTGTGACGCGCTCGATGGTTTGCTGGGCAATGTGGGCGCCATCGAATGACGGAAACGGCAAGAGGTTCAGCAACCCCAGGAAAATAGAAACCACGGCTAGAAGATGCCCGCCTCTGTATATGAGGTTATGGATTTTGGTCCCTTCACCGGTCACGCGGCTTTCATTATCGAAGACCGTCTGGTCAATGGGAATCATTTGCACGGGTAGTGAGGCAATTCCTTTTATGCGCTCTAGAGCATATACAAGCGCATCGTAAAGCTGGAGGTGCGCTGCTTGCTTTAAGTAAAAATTATCACGATTCATGCTTAGAAATACTAATGAATATTCCTCGCTGTACTTGTCTTGTATTTTATCGTTGGCATTCCCGGACAGGTAGACGCGATAGAGCAAACTTTCTTTGGTATTGACCCGCACGCCGACAGTGGCGATCTTGTCCAAATCGCGGACAATCTCTTTGCGGGCTTTGTCTTTGTTGCCCTTTACGTCCACACCGTTTACGGAAGTGATGTCTCTTAATTTAATTGCGGTATGCTTCCAGAAAATGCCAAAACGCGGATGATTCCTCTCTATACCGTTCATGTCAAAATATGTCACGCGCTCCGGTTTGATGCTGATGTCCAGTTCTTTTTCGCCGCGTCTGATGTGGAACACGGATTGGGGGAGATCGTCCACATAGGCGATGTCCTTAATATCGGCGTAATTTTTAACTTTCTGATTGTTGACCGCGAGTATGACATCGCCGGGTTCGAAGCCTGCTTTGTCGGCCATAAGGCCCTCTTGTACGCCCACCACAATCGGCGGCACCGATGGCTGGCCTATAGTCAGGAAAAGCGCCGCAAATAAAATAAACGGCAAAAACAGGCTGATGGCAGGCCCTGCCAATATAATCACCATGCGTTGCCAAAAGGGTTTTGTGTCCATAGAGGAGAGTTCGACATGTGCGCCGAGCGGCCATCGGTGCAGGCACCAGACAATTCCGTTCTTATCGGTGCGTTTGGAAATTGTCCTGCCGCGCCCTAGATTGACGGAAGTAATGGGGATTCCGAAAATCCGCGCCGCGATAAAATGGCCCAACTCGTGCACTAGCAACGCGATAAATATGATGATGATGAATGCGAGAAGTTTGAGTGGAAATAAAGCCATGTTTTA
Organism: Micavibrio sp.; assembly: GCA_040381535.1. Classification (GTDB taxonomy): domain Bacteria; phylum Pseudomonadota; class Alphaproteobacteria; order Micavibrionales; family Micavibrionaceae; genus Micavibrio_A. The sequence goes on from JBEIHF010000045.1 coordinate 4,973, forward strand.
GGTTGCGTGCTCTTGAAACCATTGGTCGAGCGCTTTCCATCCAGCACCGCAGCGTGCAAAAAAGTCATCGGCGTATTTCTGGTCTTTCCATTTTTTCTGCGCCGCCAATATTTCTTCTTGTGTATAGACGCGCGTGACGGGGAAATTCAGTTTTCCTTCTTTGCCAAAACTGCCGATTGTAAACCCATGTTTGGCCATAGAAGGCTGAAGACTGGGGTCCGCGATGCACCATTCATTGTCGATCAAAACCTCTGCGTAGAAATGTGTACAAGGCAAATCGGTGGGCAACATGTCAATTAATTGCGCGGGAATGAGTTTCTTGTCCCAATAACTATCTCCCATGCGACAGCGGACAGTGTATCCCAGAAGCGCCAATCTCTGGACTAGTTCAAGGCTTTTGAAAAAGCAATTGTTGGCGGGTACGCCGGGGGCAAGACATAGTCCGTAAGGACGTGCCTGTATTTCCTCGAAAATCTCTTTTCCCCAATCATGGTTCATGGACATATATATAAGGTGTCTTGTGAATCTTTTCCACTGTCATTACAATGACTTTCCATGAAAGAAGCCCCGACCCAAGATAACCAGCCGGCGTATAACTACTGCGCCCTTCCGCTGGCCTCCTATGCCTGCCGCCCCGACCAATCGCAAGGGCGCATATATGAAGAGGATGAGAGCAAAACGCGCACGCCGTTCCAGAGGGACCGCGATCGCATCATCCACGCTTCGGCTTTCCGCCGTTTGAAATACAAAACGCAGGTGTTTGTCTATCACGAAGGCGATCATTACAGAACCCGCCTATCCCACACGCTGGAAGTTTCGCAAATCGCGCGGAGCCTGGCGCGGTCCTTGTATGTGAATGAAGACCTCGCCGAAGCCGTCGCACTTTCCCATGATCTTGGCCACACGCCGTTCGCGCACACGGGCGAAGAGGTGTTGGAAAAATGCATGGAACCGTTCGGCGGTTTCGAACATAACGATCAATCGCTTCGCGTCGTCACGACGCTGGAGCGTAAATATCACCGCTGGCCGGGTTTGAATTTGTCATGGGAAACGCTCGAAGGCATCGTCAAACATAACGGCCCTGTGCTCGGCCCTATGCCCAACACGCTTGCGGCGATTCAAAAACAAACGGATTTAAGGCTCGGCACGTTTGCATCGGTCGAGGCGCAATGCGCCGCGATAGCGGATGACATCGCCTATAACAATCATGATGTGGAAGACGGGCTTCGTGCGGGCATGTTTGGGCTTGCTGATATTCAGAAAATTCCCATGATCGGCGAAATCATCAATGATGTAAAAAAATCCTACCCTGATATCGCAGAGCATTATCTGGTGCAGGAGACCATCCGGGAAATGATCGGCGGAATGGTGCAGGACGTTCTAACAGAATCCAACAAACGTCTGAAAAAGCTAAAGGCGACAACGCCTGACGATGTGCGCCACGCGGCCCAAGCCGTGGTGGCGTTCTCCGAACCCATGGCCGAAAAGGTCGAAGAGCTCCGCGCGTTCCTATATGAACGCATGTATCGCCATTACACGGTGATGCGCGTGCGGGCGAAGGTGGAACATATCATCGCGGATTTGTTCAACGCGTTTCAGGAAAAGCCGAATTTGCTTCCCGAGCATTGGCAGACACGCGTGGCCGAAGCAGGCGGCATGATCGACGACACCAAACGCGCGCGTATTGTTTGTGATTATATCGCGGGCATGACGGACCGCTACGCCATCCGCGAACATGAAAGATTGTTTGATCTTTACTGGGATAAATAAATGAATATAGGGCGGATCATAATTTTCGTTCTTGCCAACGCTTTTGCTGCATGCGCCGTATTCTTCGTAATCGAATTCGATTACGCCATGGGCAAAGTCATGAAACCTTCGATCGAGATGTTGCCGAGAATTTTGTCGGAAGTGCGCTGGTTGCACATAGTTATGTTTGGGCCAATTTATACTTTTGTGCTCGGTTTTCCTGCCATGATCTACGGCTACTGCAAATCCTCGC
>JBEIHF010000046.1:0-6963 GCA_040381535.1 Micavibrio sp.
CGTTGTTCAAGCTTGCTGTAAACATTCGTCGAATTTTCGATCAACAGGAAGTCGATGCCGATATTGGCTTTCTTATCGAGTTCAGTTTTATGTTCTTCACGCACCAGAACCAGATTTTGTTCGGCGGAATTCAGATCGGACGCAGATTGCTGCCATTTTGCCGCCTGATTAAATGCGTCATATCCGAAATAGCAGCAGCCCGCCAAAAGTAATATCGATGCAGCAGTTGCCATTCTGGATGGGCCGGAAATTTTATCAAGCTGAGACGCCTGCAACGGCATCGTAAGCTGGGCCTTGCGACCCGTCCATGCCACGTGCAGAGGATCGGCATAACGCTGATCTTCCTGACGTCCGATTTTTATGCCAAGCAGATTGGCCGCTTCGGTGTTCGAAAGAACGCTTAGGTTACAATCGAAATCCACCTTCGAGACGATGCGGTCCGCGGCCGAATTGTTGGCGATGACGATAATATCCAAACCGTCCGCGTTATCATATCCGAAACGGGAAAGATAACTCATCGTGCCGCGAAGTTCGCCGGCCACATCCGAAGCCCAGACTTCCTGATCTATGTCGTTCGCCGAAATCGGCGTCATACGTGTCAGCGCGAGTTCGCCATTCTTGGTAACAACCTGACGTAAACCGCCGCTGTGATGTTGCCCTACAAGAATACTCCACACGGCAGGCTTGTCGGAAGATTTGGAAAGCTTCTTCGAGAGCGCCTGCACCATCCCCGCGGATTCCACAGGAAGCAGGGAAAATCCCGTAATCGCGGCGTAGGATTTTTGAACGCTCGACAGTGTCTTTCTGATGTTTTCGGAAAGAGGCACAGCGGCCAAAAGATAAATATCGCCCGAAGCGCCGGCATCTCTTACAGGCGCCTTCTCTTTTAACTTTATGGCCGAACGGATCGGGTAAGACGGGAACGCTGCGGCGACACGGCGCTTAACCAGATTGGCACGATCGAGCGAGCCTGCCTTAGGCACACGCTCTTTACGGTAGTGTTGCTCCACCATATCATTAAGTATGAGGATGGATTTACCGCGGCATTTTTTACGGATGACATCCGATACGGCATCTTCGAAATCCTGCGTGTCCCAAGGAATAACTTCCAGAAGCGTAACGCGTCCTCCGGCTGTGTCGTGGATATACACCCCCTCATCACTAAGGAGCAGCACACATCTCGAAGGAGAGAACAAAGACATAGACGGGACCGCCTGCGGCTAGAATTGCATGTTTTCGAAACTAGAATAGATCGGGCCAAACACGCCGACCGCGATCCAAAGAATCATAGCACCAAGCACCATGGTAAGTGAAGGCTCAATCATTACAATGAGTTTCTGAGTTTCTTCATCCACATCAGAGGTATAGAAGTCGGACACCTGATCCAGAACGGAGGTCAAATTACCCGAGTCCTCACCCACTTTGATCATGCGGACCACCATGGAAGGGAATTCGCCGGAACCGTTAAAGGCCTCGGAAAGCGGGCTTCCCGTTTTAACCAGCGATTGAATGCTTTCCAAAGCCTCGATCAAAGCGAGGTTGGTAACAGTGTTTGTGGCTGCCTTAATGGACGGCAAAATAGCAAGACCTGCAGAATACAAAGCGCCGAAGGTCTGACAGAAACGGGCGATGTTGATTTTGCGTACCAATGATCCGAAAACCGGCGCGGCAATCAAAATCTTGTCGATCTGATACGCCATATCCTGTGATGATTTGCGAAGCGCCATTATAATCGCAAATAACGCGGGGGGCGTTGCCAAAACGGCCCACCAGTAAGCGGCAAAAAAGTCGGACGTCGCGATAAGGGCCGTGGTGGCGAACGGCAATTCCATTTCCATGTTACGAATAAATTCCACGATCTGCGGAACAACAAAGCCCATCATCAAAGCAACAGCGCCCAAAACTACAACGCCGACGATGATTGGATATCGCACAGCTTTGCGAACGCGGGTTTGCATCAAATCAACCCATTTAAGGTATTTTATCAATTGCTGGTAAGAACGGCTCATCTTACCGGTCTCTTCACCCGCTCCCACGAGCGACACATAAAGGTTGTGAAAGACCTTAGGGTGCTTAGCAAGCGCTTCAGAGAGCTTACTGCCTTCGAACACGTCGCGGTAAATTTCTGACACGGCGTCGCGCATCGCGGTGTTGTCTGTGGTATCGCGGATATCGGCTAGAGAGTCCAAAATTGGAACGGCCGCCGACTCCATCTGATCCAAGTGCATGAACAATTGAATCAGGTCGCGGATTTTTACCTTGGTGAGAAAATGGGTCTTGCCCTTCTTTTTCGAGAGTGGCGTAGCGCTGACCAGTTCCAATCCTGCGGATTGCAACTGGTTGAACAGATCCGTTTCATTCATCGCCCCCAAGACGCCCTTGATCGGACGTCCCTTGGTATTCAAGGCTCTGTACTTATATTTTTCCATAAATTATGTTATGTTGTCTTATTGGACAGCGACGACTTTTGATAGGGCTTCCAAAGTGGTTACCCCCTCGAGGATCTTTAGAATGCCATCATCCTTCATGGATTTGAAGCCCTTTTGTACAGCGACAGCCTTCATCTCTCCTTTCGTACCGTTGCGCGCCACGATTTCGTCCAGTTCCTCATCAAAAAGCAAAATCTCGGCAACTGCCACACGTCCTTTATAGCCCGCGCCGCCGCACATATCGCATCCGCCAGCCTTGGCCTTGAAAATTTGCGGCGCGCTGGCGAACGGAACGCCCAGAATTTCACATTCGGCTTCGTCCGGCGTATGCGGCTGTTTGCAGTGCGGGCAAAGCGTTCTGACCAGACGCTGGGCGAACACGGCCACGATGTTACCCGCGACCATCCCCGGCACCATGCCCAAATCCATCAGACGTGGCATCGCGCCAAAAGAATCGTTGGTGTGGAGCGTCGTATAAACTTGGTGACCCGTCATGGCAGCCTGAAGCGCCATCGTCGCGGTCGTCTTATCGCGGATCTCCCCGATGAAGATGATGTTCGGATCTTGACGAAGCATCGAGCGGATACCGTCCGCAAAATCCAGAATGCCTTCACGCACCGGAGTTTGGCGGATCATCGGCAGCGAATATTCCACCGGATCTTCCAACGTGTGGATTTTCACATCCACCGTGTTGATCTCGTTCAACATAGAATAAAGAGACGTCGTTTTGCCCGAACCCGTAGGACCCGTTACGATGATTATACCTTCGGGTTTGGATTGTGCGCGTTCGATGCGTTTCAAATTGTGGTCGGAGAAGCCCAGAGTTTTAAGCGGCTTAATACCCGCGTTCTTGTCCAGAATACGCATGACGATGTTTTCGCCATATACGGTGGGCAAAGATGAAACGCGGAAGTCGATTTCTTTTCCGCCGATAATCATGCTGATACGGCCGTCCTGCGGCGTCAACTTGTCGGCGATGTTCATGTTACCCATGATCTTCAAACGCTGACCTATAGGGTTCCAGTGTTGTTTGTGCAGGATCTGCGCCGTGAACAAATCTCCGTCTACACGGTAGCGCAGACGCACGAAATTTTCTTCGGGTTCAAAGTGCAAGTCGGATGCTTTTAATTTAACAGCTTCCGCGATCAGCGCATTGACGAGGCGTACGATCGGGTGTGTGAAAGCTTCTTCTTCGGAAAGACCTGTGACTTCGAGTTTCTTCTCGTCGGTGCTTTCGAGTTCTTTCAGGATGTCGTTTACTTTTGATGCGTAACCGTACGCAGCATCGATGGCTTCGGAGATAACGACAGGTGTCGATACCAGCGGCTTAATCGTAACGCCTTTGGGCATGAAACGGCGCAGGATATCCATCGCGACGACATCATACGGGTCGGCCATTGCGATACGTGCGATTTCGCCATCCAAGGATACGGGAAGAATATGATGCTTGACGGCGATTTTCTTTTCAATTAACGCCAGCGCGGCACCGTCAATTACGGTCACCTTAGGATTAAAAACTTCGAAGCCAGATGTTTCGGCCAAAAACGCCGACAAAACTTCGTCCGTGATAAAGCCGAGGCCGACGAGTACTTCGCCAAGCATCTTGCCGGAAATCTTTTTCTCTTGAAGCGCGACGTTCAACTGGTCTGCGGTAATAATACCCATTCCAACAAGGCGATCACCTATACGTCCCTTGCCCGCGCGTTCATCTTCCGTACTGTGAACACGTTGTAGGTTTTTACGATCGACAACAGCGATGTCACGCGAGGACGAACTAGAAAACTCACGTTCCTCATTATGCGTATCCATATCTTTATGGGATTTCTTATAGGAGCCTTCTTCGGCATCTATAGGCTTCATGTCGTCAAAAGACATGCCGCTTATATCTATTGCCCCCATATCGCCTTCGATAACCAAACCGCTATCTTTTGCATCCGATGTTTTTTTCATTGCCGATCTATGCCTTAGACGTCTAACCGATGGTTTTTGCGGGCAGAGTATCAGCCCATGCTAAAGTCTTGCACAGATTGGTTAACAAATGGAAAACAGGAAGGGTTTTGGGAGAAGACATCATCTCCACACTTCAAATAATTCAAAAGGTTAAGAGATTTTAAGGCGCGGCGAAGGTCAGAACCAGCGCGTCGCGGTAGCCGTGTTTGGCGGGGTCGATCAAATTAATAGGTGTGACATCATGCAGAACGCGGCGGTCATCGAGGAAAACCGTATCCAAGGGGTCGGTCAGCGTGAAGCTTCCTAGGCTTTCGCCTGTTTGCGCGGAATAGATATCGGTAACACCCTCTCCCACATTGATTCGGTTGGCCAGCACCACGGAAACCCAATCCACACCGTCGCGGTGTTTTCCTTCAGGGGTGGGTTTGCCCACGGCATCCGCGGCGGGTTCGATGCGGAACTGATGCATTTCTATCAGGCTTCCGGTGGGAACGGGCGTGCATCCTGCTTTGGTGAATATGGAACGGGAAATATCTATTAGAGCTTGATTGACGGGGCTTTGCGACGTTTCATCGGTAACAGGCTCGAACCATCTTTCTATGCCGCCATTAAGCGTGTTGTGGTCAAGGCTTTGATAGTGCGGCTGGTGTGGTTTTCTGATGACCTCGCCTTTGGAAACTTCGAAGGCCGCGTGACGGCGGCGGCGGTATCGGCCCCCATCAGCCATGTAACTGTCTTCACACAGATCGTTCCAGCTTTGGGCATAGTCGTTCCATGCCTCCAGCGCGCGTTCGGACAGAATCTTTCGCATCTGCGTCCCCGACACGTATGAAAATCCGTGTTCCTTTATTTCCGACGCTATGGATTCAATATTAACAGCCATCACACTCCTCAGGACGCGTTATATATGACAAAAAATGGAGAATGCCTAGGCTTTCCAGGGAAAACCCATGCATTCCAACAATATGTAAAAATATGAAAATGGCGCGCCCGAAGAGATTCGAACTCCTAACCTCCTGATCCGTAGTCAGGTGCTCTATCCAATTGAGCTACGGGCGCGTGCCGGTTCGGTAAGAACGCCGGACCTTACATCAAGCCCCAGCCCCTTCGCAAGCCAAAGTTTAGCCGATTTGGCATGAAAGTTTTTGTGAGTGTTTTGAAGGGGCTTGGGCTGTTTAGCTTGACTCAGGGGTCTAATTCGGATGATTTAAGGCATCAGCTAGCTGTGTGTCGGCCCATGCCGCCAAACCCATTGGAAAAAGATATGAAGATCAATATGTTCCTCGCCCGTACGATCATTGCAGGAGGCGCGTTCACCGCCGTACTTCTGGCAAGCAGCGCCGGTTTCGCGCAGGTCGATATGAAAAAGCGCCCGTCCTTGGTTATTACCAACCAGTCGATGGCCGGCAACACCGCCACTTCATCCCCCATATACAATGGCCCCGTAAAAACGCCCGATATTACGGCTGCTCAGGTCAACGGTGGCGCATATTTCCAGCCGACGCAAACGATTGTCGCGGAAAAAGTGAGTGAATTGAAATCCGATCTGATGGGCCTGCAAGGCCGCGTCAACAACCTCGCTAGCCAATTAAAGGCGATGCAAGGTCGCAGCGCCTCCATGGCCGGCGAATACAACGCATCCGTTGCCACCATCAACACGCAATTGCAAAGCGGCACGACGCCTGGCAACCCGCGTCTCGTGCAAAAATTGCAAACGGCGCAAGGCAATCTTGACCGTCTGTCGCAAAACGTCGCCGACCTAAACGCAATGGCCGTCGAAGCCGCGAACGCCGCATCGATGGGTTCGTTCCTACTCGAAGCCTGCCGCTCCGCTTACGGTTTGTCCGGCGCCGTTGAAGAAGATCACGCCGCGCTCGCGCAAGTCGAAGACCAAGTCAACAACACGATCGTCACGATCGACCGTGTGCTGAACGAAGTGAACGACGACATCACGCGCACCGCCGCTTACCTTTCCGCTGAACGCAGCAACATCAGAACACTTTCGCTCGCTGTCACGAACGGCGATTACTACGGCGCGTCTTTGGCATCCCGTCCGTTCTCGTCCGCTCCTCCTTCCACGCTGATACAGCCTGCAAATTATACTCCGAGCGCAGGTCCCAGCCCAGCGCCGATCGTGCCCGTAGCCGCCGTGCCGCTGCCCAGTCCACGTCCTCTCGTGAAAATCAAATTCGATCAACCCAATGTTGAATACGAACAAGCCGTTTACATGGCCGTCAACGAAGCGATGCAGAAATATCCGAATGCGCGTTTTGAATTGATCGCCGTCAACCCTTCCGCCGGCAACGCCGCGCAGGTCGCCATTGAAAGCACCCGCGCACGTCGCAATGCGGAGATGGTCTTGCGTTCACTTTCCCAAATGGGCATCGACGTGAACAAGATCGATCTTTCCACGCTACAAAGCGCAGAAGCAAGAACCAACGAAGTTCACATCTACATCCGTTAACCCACCGTGCATACATCACGGCGCATACTGATCGGAAGTATCGCTGTTCTGGTCATCTGCGCGGGGCGTGTCACGTGCACGTATCTTTCCCGTGACAAGCCGATCACGCAGGCCAGCTTA
>JBEIHF010000047.1:0-6529 GCA_040381535.1 Micavibrio sp.
GATGACAGGAACACTACCCAGCCCGCTATGATCGCTTTGTTTTGCTCAAGCAGATGCACTGTATCCCAGATCAAATGACGGATGCCGTTGCACAGGTGATAATAGAGCGCGAAAGACCACCAGAACAAAATCAGCGTTCCGGGAACGGTGATGGAAAAATCCTTGATCCAGTCAAACGCTTCCTCGCTCACGGCGGCGCCGATCAAAAATCCCGTGATGAGGATGCAGCCCGCGGCAAGACCCACACCCGTCATGCGGTGCGAGATCGACATGATCGCCGTCATGGGCAGGCGGTAAACTTGCAGGTGCGGCGATAAAGGGCGCTCGTAAGTATTGGCGATGGGTTTGGGCGTGTCGGACATAGGGTTTTGAGAATCCAGAATTAAGGTGCTTTATGATAAGGCGCAGTCCCGTGATTTCCAACCTAAAAACTAGGGAATCAGGCGGAAATAAACATCAAGGATGTCCCGTTGACCGCATAGCGCCACATGCTGGCCCCTTCCCCGTCTACAAGGAATTTATAGCCCAGATGGGACCCGCAATTCTTACAATGGACTTCCGTGCGGGGCAGGATAATGCCAAAATCCGTGGAAAGCCCCAGCCTTTTGGGATCAATCGGTTCGCGGAATGTCGGGTAATCATTGGTCATAAGCTTTGTGGAAGCGGCAAACAGTTCCGTTCCGCAACCGCGGCAGGCATAAACGCCCTTTTTGTAATTGCGCAGGAGCGGCGATGTACCCGAGGTTTCATTTTCCCCCATGCGCAGGATTTCGTAACCTTCATCGCCGAGCTTCTCGCGCCATTTTTGTTCGGAAAGCTTATACGGGAAATTGGCGCCTTTTTTCTTCAGGAAATTAAAGTTTACCCAATCGGCCATCGCTTTGCCCGGTAACAACATCAAGGTTGTGGCGGAGAGCGCGCTGCCAAGAAAAAGTCGGCGGGTGATCGTTTGTTTAAAAGACATGTAGTGAGAATAGAGCGCGGGGGGTCGATTTCCAAGCCGCAATCTACATTCCCATAAGATATACCGGAGCTCTCCCGTCCAATCCGTGAGAACGAGCAAGCTCGATACAAGCGTCCGAAACGGTTTTCAGCCTCCATTTCACCGCAAGCCATTCATTATAGCTTTTCGGGCCTTCATACTGTTTACCCAGCTCGTCACGCCTGTAGCGGTGAAATTTTATGTAATCGGTTTCGCTAAACACCGTATCCAAACCATGCACCACATCTTTGCCACGGGCGAACACATCAAAAAGGCCTTTGATCTCGGTAAGCCGCACTAGCACCATGCCATCGATACCGGTATTTCTTTCATACGGGTTAAAAGCTAAAGCTTTACCAAGCCTGTCGTTCTCCGCCTGAAGATGGTTGCGCGGCGGCAAATTGAATTTGCCTTTCCCCTCTTCCAGCAACCGTGCATGACTTTCGTCGGAAATGACTTGCACCAGCTTGTGATGCAATCTGCGGGCATGGCCATACAAATTCAGATATTGATCAAAAAGCGTTTCAGGAACATGGATGTAGGTTTCCACAGCTTCGGCATGGAAATGCCCTGCAAGGCGTCCCAACGGCAAATCGAATATAGTTCTAGCGCGACCACGCATCGCCTGAACTCTCCCACATAATCAACATAGTAACAAAAGCCTTCGGATTATGCCGCAGCTTTCATATATTTTCTTACCAAAACTTCAGCGATCTGCACCGCGTTCAACGCCGCGCCTTTGCGCAGATTGTCAGACACGCACCAGAAGTTGATACCGTTTTCGATGGACGCATCTTTGCGGATACGGGACACGAACACGTCGTCCTCACCCGCGATTTCGGCGGGCGTGACATAGCCGAGGTCGGAATCGTTATCGATGACGGTGACGCCGGGGGCTTTGTTCCATGCCTTTTTCGCATCTTTTGGCGAGAACGGTCCTTCGAATTCCACATTGATCATTTCGGAGTGGCCGATAAATACAGGCACGCGCACACAGTTAGCGCAGACCTTGATCGCGGGGTCGAGAATTTTCTGGGTTTCCACGACCATCTTCCATTCTTCTTTCGTCTGGTCGTCTTCCATGAATTTATCGATCTGTGGGATGACGTTGAACGAAATCTGTTTCGGGAAGATATCGGGATTGGGTTGATCGTTCATATAGAAATGACGGGTTTGATTGAACAATTCGTCCATGGCGGGTTTGCCGCCGCCAGATACGGATTGATATGTCGATACCACCACGCGTTTGATGCGCACGAGGTCATGTAGCGGTTTCAACGCCACGACCATTTGGATGGTGGAGCAGTTAGGGTTTGCGATGATGCCTTTTTTCGTGTGGTCGGCGATAGCATTCGCATTCACTTCGGGCACGACAAGCGGAACATCGGGGTCCATGCGGAAATGCGATGTATTGTCGATGACGATAGCGCCGGCCTTCGTAGCGCGTGGAACGAATTCTTCCGACACTTTTGCGCCTGCAGAAGAGAGCACGATGTCGATGCCCTTAAAATCGCATTTGGCGAGGTCTTGCACCGTGATGTCCTTGTCACCGAAAGAAACCTGTCTTCCCGCGGACTTTTGTGAAGCCAGCGCAAGAATATCGCTCACGGGGAATTTACGCTCATGCAAGATGGTCAGCATCTCATGCCCCACATTGCCTGTCGCGCCTACAACGGCCACTTTATAGCCCATAACCTTAACCTCTTTTACCTATTCTTAAGCCCTTACTGTGATATGATAATTCACAGGTTCAACTCAAGGCTTTTCTTCTCAAATTCACCCTCATGGACTTCCGTATTTTTGACCATATCCCCATCGGGGTCTGCATCCTGAAGCGTGACAGGAAAGTCTTATCATGTTTATATTCAAACGCGGCGTTAAAACGGATGATCGGGCTAATACTCGAAGGGCAGGAACTGGAAGAAATCTGGCCTTCCTCCGAAACCGCGGAACTTGCCAAAAAGCTGAAAAGTCCGACCCCGCCTTTCGAGGCCACTTTGCCGTTCAAACGCAACGGGCGCGCATGTTGGGCTTTGCTAACCATTTCTCAAGAGCAATATGAGGGCAAGGATTGCTACGCCCTTTGGGCCACCGATATTTCCGCGAGTAAGGAGGCCGAAGCCAGTTTGCAACGCGCCGTGACCAGCGCGGACGCGGCCTCGGACCAAAAATCCAACTTCCTTGCCACCATCAGCCATGAGATCAGAACACCCATGCAATCGGTTTACGGTTTGCTGGAAATGATCGAACTCGAAAAACCCACCCCCAATATTCTGAGCATGGCGCAGACGGCGCGGAATTCCGCATCGGGTCTTCTTGAAATTCTCGATGACGTTCTGGATTTCGCGAAGATGGATGCGGACCAGATGGAGCTCGATCATTTCGAGGTGCCCGTGCGCACATTGGCGCGCGGCATTCTGGAAGCGTTGTCGGTAAAGGTTCAGGGCAAGAATATAGCGCTTAAAGACGATATCGGCGGTGACGTGCCTTTTGTTATTGTGGGTGACCCGAAAAGATTGCGCCAGATCATCATCAACCTGATGGGCAATGCGATGAAGTTCACGCAAAGCGGTTCCGTTACCATCAAAGTCAGCAAAGGCGGTGATGTTTTGCCTGCGCCGACGCGTGGATTTGTTCTGCGGTTCGAGATTGTCGATACAGGCATCGGCATGAGCGAGGAAGTGGCGGGAAGATTGTTCCGCCCGTTCTCTCAAGCAGATAATTCTACCTCGCGCAAATATGGCGGGACGGGTTTGGGGCTTTCGATTTGCAAAAAGCTCGTTGAATTGATGGGCGGCGAAATCGGTGTGACCAGCGAAGTCGGCAAGGGTTCTATCTTCTGGTTCGAATTCCCGACCGAGGAAGTCAGCACCGATGCCAATGTTCTGGACCTTCCCAAACTCGATGGTATTTCGGTTTTGTCCGTCGAAGATCATCCCATGGGCGCGAAGGAAATTTCGAAGTCGCTTAAATCCATGGGCGCGCATGTGGAAAGCTGTCCCACCATCGAGGAAGCGTTGCGTTTGGTTCAACGCCGTCCGTTCGATGTCGGCGTGATCGATCAAGGCCTGCCCGATGGGTTGGGATTGGATCTGATCCGCGAGATCATGCAGATACGCCCTTTCATGGGACTTGTCATGTATACGGTCCGCGACGATGCGGGATTGCAACATTCGCTGCAATCGCTTGGCGTGAATTATCTGGCGAAACCTGCCAGCCGAGTCGGCCTTGGTGAAGCGGTGCGCGACGCGGCGGCGAACAGCGTGAAGCTGGATGCGACAGGCCCGCGCAAATTGATTATCGCCGAAGATACGGCAAGCGTTCGCGACGTGCTCAGCCGCCAGCTCAACAATATCGGTGTCGAGGCCACGTTTGTACCCAACGGGCGCGAGGCGTTGTATGCCGTGCGCAGCGGCGAATATGGCATTTTGCTCACCGATCTTCATATGCCCGAAATGGACGGATACACGCTGGTGAAAGCCTTGCGCGAGGATGATGAGAAACTGGGCCGCCATTTCCCGATCATCGCCCTTACCGCCGATGTGCAGATGGCGCAGCGGCAGGTTTATATGAGCCACGGGTTCGATGAATGCCTACTCAAACCCGTTTCCTTGGGCCAATTCAGAAGACTTCTCATTCGCTGGGGACTGCTGACGGGCAGCGAAAGCGCTGGCGCTGAAACACCCGGAGTGCAATCCGCCCCCTCTTCTTCGGCCATCGACCGCGACGCGATGATCCAGCAGATGGGCGCGTTCGACGAGAATGCGATCGAGATGCTCAAACTCTTTATCGATATGACGCGACCGCTCCTGGAGCAACTTACATCAGCGGCCGCGGCAAAAGATCATAAGGCACTTAAGGAAGTCGCGCACAGCTTGAAGGGTGCCGCGCGTTCAGCTTGCCTCAACAAGCTCGGCGATATTGCCGCGACCATCCAAAATGATTCGGAATCGGGCATGCTCGATCAGGGCCTTATAGAACAAGCCGCGGCGGAGTTCATCCGCGCGGACAAAGAAATCGCGTGTTTATAAAAAGAATTAAGGGCAGGCCGCTTCGTCGCCGCCCGTGTCACCCGGATAGATGTTCGAGGGCTGTGCGATCATCCACACGCGAAAACATGTGTTGGTAATGGCACAATTGGGTCCGCTGCCGCCGGCGGAGGTCAGGTTTTGAGCGCCAGCCGTTGCATTTATGATATCCGCTTCGCATTCCGAATACTGATCGTCCAGCTTTGCCAGCGCGGTTTGCAGATAGGCGTCAGATTTGTTCGTGGCGGTGTAAAAGAAAACGCCGTCCGGTCCGTTGTAATATACCCAGTTACTGAAGAGTGCGGGCGGCGGCGGCATGAATTTGCCCGAAGAACCGCCGAATATAACGGCGTGATTGTTGGAGTTTCCGGGATTGCCGGGGCAGCGCAAAAATTGCGCCTGATTGTTCGCGGCAGGCGTATTGAGATAGGCGCTGCTGGGGTTCAAAGGATAAGGAATGGTTTCAAAAGACGTCACAAGTGTGCTGTCGCCCGCGGGATATGTAAGAACGCATTCCTGCACGGCGGAGCGGATGAAGTTCACCTGCGAATTCAGATCAGTGACAGTGTTAAATGTGTTTTGTGATGTGGTTTGCTGGCTGGAGGAATCCATAAACGTCGCCGTCAACGCGGCCAAAAGCGCGATGGCAATAAGAATATAAACAAGGGCGCTGCCCTTTTGAGAAGATGTTTTTTTCATTTTCTTTCCTGCAAATCCGGCCTTCCATCGGAATGGAAGGCCGGATCGCTGTATGAGGAAATACCGTTTTAAGTACTAGCGTTCCAGCAGAACCGAGTAGAACGTGAAGCGTGTGGACGGTGTGTTCTCGGCAAAGCATCCAGATGCCTGACGGTCAAACACTGTCACACAACCGGCCGGACCCACAAGGTTAGGACGATCGGTTGTGGGAAACACATAAGACGTTACCTGGTTCGTATTGACCAGAGCCGTTGTCGCGTTAGCCACCATCGGTACACTTGACGGGAACGTTGCACCGGCCGTACAGCCAGAGGTAATGACGCCCAGTTCTTCGTTCACCTGACGGCAGACACCGGCAGAAACGCCCGGCAAGAATGCGATAACATCGTTACCGCCAGCGCCGTCAATACCAATACCAGGAACATCAAATTCGGCGTTGTAGGTCCATGAAAGGAGCGAGCTTCCGGTCGCAGACAAATCTGCAGGAGCTTGTTGAAAGGTCGCGCCGCCGCCCGATGGGTGAAACACTTCGAGACTGACCGAAGGGCCAAACGAAGCCGGTGAGTTGAACAAAATGTTTTCGATTGCCACGCCGCCAAGAACTTGTCGAATGATGGCGGTTCTCAATCCCGTCGGGTATTGAGTCATTTGCGCGGAATTCAGAATATTCTTTTCACGTTCGGTCGAACCGCCGCCCGAACGGGTAGATTGCGTCACGACGTACGATAACGCCGCGAAAAGCGCAACAGCGATCAGGATCAGGAACAGAACGTTCCCTTTCTCTGACTTCCGTCTATTTTGGTTATTAGACATTTGGTAC
>JBEIHF010000048.1:0-6146 GCA_040381535.1 Micavibrio sp.
AGTTGCCACGCATATGGCCACGGTTGTGCAACTTACAAAAACGCAAAACACACAATCTGAAAATCTTCCATCTTTGCGCAAAGTTGAAGCTGTATCTGCGGCTGCTCTGCAGGTCCACAAAATGGAATTGCAGCGTTTGGAAGATGCGGACCGTGAACTTCATGACCAATTGGAAGAGGCACGCCAGCAACTCGAACAAACCAACGCAGACCGTGCGCATGAATCCGAGATGCTGGGTGAAAGCTCTAGCGTTCTGGAGAAGTTGGAAGAAGAGGAACGTTTTCTTTCTGAATCCCGCCGCAATGAAGAAAGCGATCTTGATCAAAAGAAAGCCATTAAAGCAGAACTCGAACAAAAGGTTTTGAAGCTTGAAGCCAATTACGAAACCTTCATGCAAAAAACAGCGGATACCAAAGCGGCCCGACAACGTATTGAACAGCAAATCAATGCCGATCAATCGCGCATGTCTGTCGCTGAAGAGCGCAAGGAAAAGCTGAACGAAGACCTTGCCCGTGCGAAATCCCAATTCGAAAATGATTCCGAATTGGAAGATTTGAAGGACGGGATTGTTTCCCTCGAGGGCGAAACGACTGAATTACGCGCTACGTTAGAAACGGCGGAAGCTGATATCACGAACGCCCGTAAAGCATTGGAGGATACGAGGGCTTTTCGTCAGGATGCCGAGCGCAAGAAATCCGAGATTGAATCCGAGATCAAAGCGCTGGAACGCATTCTGAATGCGGATACGCAATCGCTTTTTAAGCCCGTTTTAGATGATATTAAACCCGACAGGGGTTTTGAAAAGGCGCTCTCACGCGCTTTGGGCGATACGCTTATGGCGTCTAAAGACAAAGAAGCGCCTTCCGTGTTTCTTGACTTTGCCGAAGAGCAAATGGATGCGCCCGCCCTTCCCGCAGGCACGCGTAAATTGGAACCGCATGTACAGGCGCCGAAATATTTACACCGCGCCATCGGCTTTATCGGCGTTGTCGATACACAAGAAGAAGGCGACAAGCTCGGTTCACAATTGAAACCCGGTCAATCCATCGTATCTTTGGACGGCGCGTATTGGCGTTGGGACGGTCTGCATATCAAGGCGTCCGCTTCGGATCGTCACGCGATACAGCTTCAGCAAAAAAACCGTTTGGAAGAACTCACCCGCGAATTGCCGGATGTCGATTGGCAATACCGCGAATCCGCTGACAAAACCAATGCATCCGATGAAGCTTTGAAAGCTCTTGTGTCTTCGGTCTATTCCGTGCGCTCGGAATTGCGTTCCAAAGAACAAGACCTTAACGGCAAGCAATCTCGCTTGAACCGTTTGACCGAACAACGTTCGGGTGTCTTTGCTGAAATCGCGAAATTCGAAGAATCCCTGAAACGCACAGAAGAAGACATTGTCGGTTACCGCGTGAGTATCGTTACACTCAAGGAAGAGCTCGCGACTTATAACGAAGAGACAATGGCTTCTCATGCACAAGAAGTGGAAGCGCTCCGCACGACCTTAATCGAAGCCCGCGATGCTTTGAACTATGCCGTACGCAATCTTGACCAGATCCAACAAGAACAGGGCCGCCGTATGGCGCGCATGCACGCCATCGCCGACGAGCGCAACCACCACACCAACCGTTCCATCCGTTCCCGCGAACGTGCCAAAGAGTTGGAGCAACGCCAAAAAACACTCACCGAGCGCGTTGAGGAACTCGAAAACCGTCCGCAGACGATTGATGATAACCGCGAAGAACTTATGTCCAAGGTTTCCGATCTGGAGAAAGCGCGCGGACAGGCATCTGACGATCTTTCCGAAGTCGAATCCGAACTTGCCATCACGACACGTGCTTTGAAAGAAGCCGAGGCCATTCTGGGTGAAGCCCGTGAAGCCCGCGCACACGCGCAGGCTTTAGTGCAAAGCGGTCAGGAAATATTGGAACACCTTGTGGTTTCCATTACCGAGCAATTCAGCCAAGGCCCGAATGACCTGAAGGAAGCTGCCACGGCAGCCGATATTTTAGATGATGAAAATCTGCCTGCAATTGAGCCTTTGAAGTCACAAAAAGAAAGATTTACACGCGAACGCGACCAGATAGGCCCCGTAAACTTGCAGGCCGAAGAAGAAGCTGAAGGTCTGGAAACGGAGATGGGTACCATCTTCCGTGAACGTGACGATCTTACGCAGGCTATCGAAGAGCTACGTGCTGGTATCGACAAACTCAACAAAGAAGCGCGCGAGCGTTTGACCGCGGCTTTTGATATCGTCAACGGCCACTTTAAAGAATTGTTCGTGAAACTGTTTCACGGTGGCCAAGCTTATTTGAAATTAATTGAATCAGATGACCCCTTGGAATCGGGTCTCGAAATCTACGCCCAGCCTCCTGGCAAAACGTTGCAGTCCTTGTCACTCCTTTCGGGCGGTGAGCAGACGTTGGCGTCCATTGCGCTGATCTTCGCCATGTTCCTCACCAACCCTTCGCCGATCTGCGTACTTGACGAGATTGATGCGCCTTTGGACGATGCGAACGTGGATCGCGTATGCAACCTGCTGGATGATATTATCCAGCGCGGCCATACACGCTTTCTGGTCGTTACTCACCACCGTTTGACGATGGCCCGTATGGACCGTCTCTACGGCGTGACGATGGCAGAGCGCGGCGTGTCCCAATTGGTATCTGTCGACCTGAACCGGCAGATGGACTTCCTTGAAGCCGCCGAGTAAACTATCCTGCGTTTTTTAGAGGGGATCTTCCGCTTGTCTTTGGCTTTGTCCTTTCAAAACCACCGCAATCTGTTTTACGTGACGTTGGCTTACGCGGCAGTTGTCCTCGCCGTTTGCTTGATGTGTGATGTGAACTGGCTACGCCTTTTGTTGCTCGGCATATCGGCGCTGTTATTTTCCATCGTGTATTTCCAGATATTGCTTGGCGTGTACTTCATAAAGGCGCTTATTTACGATCGCCCCAAAACTTTTAATCCGTTTAAATTTTTAAGCCATGTCTGGGCCAGCGCAGAAAAGCATCTGGGTGATTTTTTTCACACCAAGCTGGCCAAAGACGGCGCGGTTACCGTTCTAATTATTTCATTTTATCTTTTGTTCTTTTGCTACCTGAAATCACTTTTTCCAGTGATTGCGCCCGCGAATTGGGATACATATTGGGCGCATATGGATATGTGGGTGCATGGCGGAAAATACCCGCATCAATATCTCTTGCCGTTCGTTCAGGCGCACAATCTCGAAATATGGCTAGAACGCGTTTACATCGCATGGTTCCTGATCATGTATTTCGCCAATACCTATTGCTTCTTTTACGACCAAAACGAAATCCGCAGAAAGCAATTCATATGGTCTTTTGTTCTTTGTTGGATGGTTGCAGGTTCCGCCATGGCGATCGGGTTTTATTCCGCAGGTCCTATTTTCTATCATTTGATTAATCCCGATGTGGTTAACCCCTATGCCGAATTGCTAGCGTGGATGCAGGTGGTGAATGACGGTAAGCCCGCTTTCGCTTATGACGCAGGTATGGCTCTGTATGAGACCGCCAATGATGCCATTCATCCCGACCTTAACGGAACATCAGCGATGCCGAGCCAGCATGTGGGTATCGCGTGGCTTATGGCGCTTTATGCGTTTCAGTTTAAAAAATGGCTGGGAATTCTTATGACGGTATTCACGTTGGCAATCATGGTCGGCTCCGTCATTCTTGGCTGGCATTACGCCGTGGACGGTTATCTTGGCGTTATTGTTGTTTCCTCTATATGGTTTTCGTCAGGTTTCGTCCTGCGCAGGAGGGCTTAAAATGTCCAAGCTTGATGAACTAGACGCCGCTTTGAAAAAGGCGCAGGACGCACAAAACGCACAGAATCTTGTCATGCCCAAAGGTTATTCCAAAGAAATGAATATGGGTATGCGTGCATTTATGGAAATGTTAGGGGTATTGCTCGGTTCCGGGCTCATGGGATGGGCGTTGGACGCATATTTCAATACATCCCCTACACTGCTGATTATCTTCGTGATTTTGGGTATCGTTGCTGCGTTCTACAATGTGTATAAATTAACCCGCAATCTGGGTACGGCAATCGGTGCTAACAACTTGCAATCCGAAGAAAAAACCGCTAGAAAACCCTCGCAAAATTAAACGATCCGCAGAGACCGAAAAAAGAGAGCGAATTAAAGCGTGGCAAGCCCTATCCACCAGTTTGAAATCACCCCGATTGTGCCTTTCCATGTCGGCGGCGTAGATCTTTCCTTCACCAATTCCGCTTTGTGGATGATCATCGCAGTTGTTCTTGCGACCGTTTCCCTGACAGCGGCGATGCGTAACAAATCGATGGTTCCTTCCCGCGGTCAGTTGATGGCCGAAGGTTTGTACAAATTCATCTACTCCATGGTCCGCGATAATATCGGTGAAAAAGGCATGGGTTACTTCCCGTTCGTTTTCACGATGTTCATGATTGTGTTGCTCGGTAACGTTCTTGGCATGATCCCCGGTGCATTTACATTTACATCGCACATTGCCGTTACCGGCATTCTTGCGCTCATTATTTTCGTTCTCGTCACCGTAATGGGTTTCGTGAAGCACGGTTTGCATTTCTTGCAGTTGTTCTTTCCACCCGGCGTGCCTGTTATTCTGGCCCCGCTCATCATTCCAATTGAGATCATTTCGTTTTTAAGCCGACCCGTAACGTTGTCGCTTCGCTTGTTTATCAACATGCTTGCAGGACACTTGATGGTAAAAGTCATCGCCGGATTCTCCGTCATGATGATCGGCGCCGGCGTTGCAGGCATGCTCGGCTCCATTGGCCCGATGCTCTTCAACGTGCTGCTTATCGGCTTTGAAGTGTTTGTGTGTCTTGTCCAAGCGTATGTGTTCGCACTTCTAACCTGCATTTATCTGCGGGATACGGTTGAACTGGCTCACTAGAATTAAACCAACTAACCAAACCAAACTAAGAGGAATAAAATGGATATCGAAACAATCAAAATCATCGCTGCTGCTGTGGCCCTGCTCCCCATTCTGGGCGTTGGTATCGGTCTAGGTCTGATCTTCGGATCGTTCAATGGCGCCGTGTCCCGCAACCCTTCGATTCAAGGTTCGCTGTTTGGCACGCTGATCTTTGGATTTGCTGTTACAGAAGCTCTCGCAATTTTCTGTCTCGGTATCTCGCTGTTGATCTTGTTCGGTCTGTAAGATTGCAGGCAAGCATGCGTTTCATACCCTTTTTGGCTTTTGTTCTGGCGTTGGCTTTTGCGCCGGTGCAGGCTTATTCCGCGGCGGACGCGACAGCGCCCGCAGTAGAAATGTCTGTTTCCGCCGAGATGCCAGCAAATGGTCATGAAGCGGATGCTGCACATGGCGAAAGCGGCGGTTTGCCGCAATTGAAAGTCGAAACATACGCCAGCCAGATTTTTTGGCTGGCAGTTATGTTTGTGGCCCTTTACAGCGCCTTCTCTTTTAAAATCCTTCCCTCCATCGGCGCTGTCGTTCATGGCCGTGAAGGTTTTATTAAGGGCAACTTGGATGATGCGCAGGCTTTGAAAGACCAAGCGCAGGCCATTCAAGCGTCCTATGAAAAGACGCTTGAGCAAGCCCGTGCGAAAGCCATCGCCGGTGTGCAAGAAGTCGAAGTGGCAGCGAAGAAGAAGGCGGGCGACCAACTGGATTCTTTTCGCCATAAAGCGAACGGCGAAATGAAAGCCGCCGAAGAACGCGTAGAAGGCGCGAAATCCAGAGTTATGGGCGATATGCATCATATAGCCGCCGAAGTGGCTTCGGATGCCGCCCAGAAAATTACCGGTGTTTCCACCGATATGCAAAATGCCAAGGCGATTGTTGAATCCATCGCCGCTAAAAAAAAGGCCGCCTAACCGATGATGGAAATTCTTGAACATAACGCCACCGCCTGGGTAGGTATTTCTTTTGTGCTCTTCGTGGCATTAGCCGTAAAATTCGGCGCGAAGGGCGTTACCGCCGCACTGGACAAGAAAATTGCCGAAATCCGTTCGGAAATTGAAACCGCAGAGCGCCTCAAGAAAGAAGCGCAGGAATTGCTTGTCGAATTTCAAACCAAGCAACGCGATGCTGAAAAAGCTGCCGCCCAGATCATCGATCAGGCGAAGGCGTCTGCCAAAGCCGTTCAAGCCGCTGCCGAAG
>JBEIHF010000049.1:0-5654 GCA_040381535.1 Micavibrio sp.
GGGGGTTGGAAAGGGCTAAATCTTACGCACTGCGATGAAGTAATTTACGGCCAGATCATTGGCAGACCGTTTGAATTCCCCGCGCACGGGGTCGAACACCATGCCTTCGGTGGAGATGATTTCACCGCCCGACGCCCGCGACGCCTTGGCTAGCTCGGAAGGTTTGATAAATTTCTTCCAATTGTGAGTGCCCGCCGGCACCCAACTTAGTATATATTCCGCCGCAACCTTGCCGAGCAGGAAGGATTTGGGCGTGCGGTTTAGGGTGGAGAACACAATTATCCCCGTGCTTTTGCACAAATCCACACAATCATGCACAAACTTGTCCACATCATCGACATGCTCGACGATCTCTAGCGCCAGAACCACGTCATATTGCTTCTTGGATTTCACCAACTCGTCCGTGGACGTGGCTTTATAGGCGATAGCCAATCCCGATACTTGGGCGTGTTCCATGGCGACGGAAACAGCATTTTGATCAGCATCGATGCCCGTGACATCCGCGCCCAAACGCGCCATGGGTTCGGAGATTAAACCGCCGCCGCATCCGATATCGAGGATGGAAAGCCCTTTGAAAGGTTTCAAGCTCTGGCGGTCCAGTTTCAGAGTGTCGCAAATCTGTTGCTTTATATAGGATAAGCGAACGGGGTTGAGGCGGTGGAGCGGTTTGAACGGGCCGTCCTCGTTCCACCATTGGGATGAATCCTTGGTGAACTGTGCGATCTCTTTTTGATTAACGGTGCCCATGCCTGCATTTTTAACGGTATCGCGGGCAAAATGCCAGTCCTGCGTCTTGCGCTTTGCGGGGAGTTTGTTAAACCTATGATATGGCACGTATTGTTGTAAAATTCGGCGGCACGTCGGTGGCCGACCCTGCGAAAATTGAAAAGGCGGCGGACAAAGTTGTCCGTGAAGTCGAACGCGGACACGAAGTTGCCGTGGCGATCTCGGCTATGTCGGGAGTGACAAACCAACTTGTAGAATATTGCAACTCCATCACTAAGGACCATGACGTACGCGAATACGACACGGTGGTGAGTTCGGGCGAACAGGTTACGGCGGGTCTCATGGCTATCGCCCTTCAAAAACGCGGGATCAGCGCGCGTTCATGGATGGGATGGCAGGTTCCGATTTTGTCTGACGAAGTGCACTCGAAAGCGCGTATTCAAGGTATCAACACCGACGCGATGGAAAAAAGTTTGAAATCAAAACAGGTCGCGGTGCTCGCGGGGTTTCAGGCCGTGACGGCGGACAACAGAATTACAACACTCGGGCGCGGCGGCGGCGATACGACGGCGGTGGCATTGGCAGCAGCGTTGAAGGCGGATCGTTGCGATATCTACACGGATGTCGATGGCATTTACACGACAGATCCGCGCATTGTTCCCGAAGCGCGCAAGATCGCCCGTATCTCTTATGAGGAAATGCTAGAGCTGGCATCCTTGGGAGCAAGGGTTCTTCAGGTCCGTTCGGTCGAAATGGCCTACAAATATAACGTGCCTGTACAGGTATTATCGAGCTTTGCACTGGAGATCGGATCCGATCTGCCCGGCACATTGGTTACGAAAGAGGAAGCAAGCATGGAACATGTGGTTGTCACAGGTATCGCCTTTACTAAGGACGAAGCAAAAGTCACGCTGATCGGCGTGCCCGATATACCGGGCGTCGCCGCGAAATTGTTCGGCCCTTTGGCCGAAGCGAACATCAACGTGGACATGATCGTGCAAAACGTTTCCGGGGACGGTTCCAAAACCGACATGACCTTCACGGTGCCGATCGGTGAACTAAAAAAAACCGAAGAAGTCGTCAAAAAACAGGACGTGTTCAAGAACGTCGAAATCCGCACGGATTCCGAAGTGACAAAACTCTCCGTCGTCGGCATCGGTATGCGCTCGCACGCGGGCGTCGCTCAAACCATGTTCGCGGCTTTGGCGAAGGCTGGAATCAATATCGAGGTTATCTCGACCTCCGAAATCAAGATCAGCGTCCTGATCGACAAAAAATATCTAGAACTGGCGGTGCGTTCTCTACACGACGCCTACGGCCTCGAAAAGGCTGCCTGAAACGAATTATGGACGACAACGAAACCACGAACAACAAAAGCGAACTGGATTTCCACACCGACATGCCGGTGGGGGAAATTCTACGCCGCACGCGCGTACATTATGGTCAGGACTTAAACCAGATCGAAGGCATATTGCGCATTCGCGCCTCGCAATTGGAGGCGTTGGAGAAGGGGGATATCTCCCAACTGCCGGGTCGCGTCTACGCTATCGGTTTCGTGAGGGCCTATTCCGAATATCTTGGCCTCGACGGCGACAAGATGGTGTATCTGTTCAAGGAACAATCTGTCGGCCGTCAGAAAAAACCTGATCTGTCTTTTCCCGTTCCAGCCTCCGAAAGCAAAATTCCGAGCATGCTGGTGGTCGGTGCTTCGGCATTCGGCGTGTTGGTGTTGATCGGCTTCGTGTCTTTCATGATGTTCCCCAAAGACAAGAAGAACGAGATTCCGACCGTGCCTAACAAACTCACTCAATCACAACTGAACAAGGCTCCCAGCCTTGTTCATGGTGAAGAGAGCGTCAAAGAAGCGAAAGAGGAAACGAAGGGGAAGGCCGCCGCCGACAACCGTATCGTTCTTGAAATTACCGATGCTGCATGGATCGAAATCCGCAACAAGGGCGGCGCGGCCATACTCCGTCAGGTATTGAAAAAGGGTGATGTTTATCTGGTGCCCGATGAAGAAGGTCTCGTCATGGCCACAGGCAATGCGGGCGGCATCACGGCAAAAGTCGACGGAAAGAAAATCGGATCATTGGGTGACGCGGGCCAGATCCGCCGCAAAATATCGCTTGATCCCGATGTTTTGGCCGCGCACCCGAAAACGAATTAAAGATTGAAATCCGACATTTTGTTTACGTAGGCGACGAACGAAGGGGTGGGTATGCGTCTGGCCGTTCTGTCGGCGGAAGGATACCCTGTAATCGCGATGGTCGGTGGGGCATCATCTGGCTTTGAAGTATGGCTCAGATCATCAAGCGGCGTAATCGCTAGAACCGCGCACCCTCTGTTTTCAAATGCAGCCGAAAGGCTTTCACTATATGGGTATTGTTCGCCGGCGCCGAACACATGTGTGAGGCCGCAGCCACTAAAATACAACCTGCTATTCGTGCGTTTCATGTGAGCAATCCCATTCTCCGCCATCGCCTGATTGCTGAGCATCATGCCGTTTTCGCAATTCCGTCCGTGACGAGCAATATCCGTGCCCAGCAAATGCGGCTTGAATCGTTCCACCAGATTCCAGGCGGCGGGATCTTTTTGATCGATAAATAAATGTTTGTCTCTATGCTCCCATGCAATATCGGTGTGCGCATACGAAATGCCTTTGGCAACGATAAGATCACTAAAAATCTGGCCAATCTGTTGTAAGTCCTCGGCTTTATTAAAAATATTCTGCATAGTCAAAACCTTTTTACCATCGGGATCATTGCCGTTGATAATGTCTTCTACCGGAAGGGTAAAAAGATGCGCATGCACAGGCTCGGCAGAAATTTTGCGCAGATAGCCTGCTGAGTTGGCGCGTGTGTTAGTTGGGCCTTCAACACCCACGGCAAAGCCAAGTCCCGAATTGTTCAGGGCCTGCTCGTGCATCCTTTGAACGATGGCCGTCTGCATAATCTTTTGACTCGGGGAATTGTGCCGCTCGCCGAAAACCAACGCCAGTTTCTGGTCTGCCGGCATACGATCCAGAAGCCAGTTCTGCGCCGCCATGACGGTCTTAACCACTGTTCGCAAATCATAGGGATTTTGCCACAATTCAACGTGGTCCAGATCTTCGGGCAACAGTAATTTACTCATCTTGCCATGCTATCAGAAAGTAACAATTTTTTGCCAATTTGGCTGATGCTCGCACGCCGGGTTCTCATACTGTCATGGCTGGGGTCACGGGATTCGCGGTATTTTCTAGGAAATTCGCAACCAAGTGCAAAACTTCTGGCGGGATCTGATTATGATTGTGCGAGATGTCTTCGCAAAACCGCTTGGTGCATGAGCGTATGCATCTGGTTTTCGTGATCTTCACCCAGAAAAATAGCCAAAGGCTGGTCTTCGGAAATCTGGTCAGGATTCAGTTCTCCGCCGCCATAACGGCGTTGAGGACGGGACGCAGATCATGGGGGCGGTCTTGGCAATGAACGGTCTTAAAATACCTCATGGTGCGGCACATTAATTATAGCTGTTATTATGTCAAAATATTTTGCCGCTTTGAGGAAGTATCCTTTGATTTTGGCGGATTTTGCGATAGATAAAGCGCATGACTACGGACCACACAGCGCATAGGCCTTGGCGGATGATATCCCGCCGCAAGAGCCGCAAAATCTGGGTCGGCAATGTCCCCGTGGGCGGCGATGCGCCCATAACCGTCCAATCGATGACGAATACGCTCACCCACGATATCGAGGCGACGATTGCGCAAGTCCGTGCATTGGAAGTTGCGGGCGCGGACATTGTGCGTATTTCCTGCCCCGATGAAGAATCCACGCTCGCGCTAAAATTCATCATTCCCGAAATCACAGTGCCCATCGTCGCCGACATTCACTTCCATTATAAAAGAGCGATTGAGGCGGCACAAAACGGCGCGGCGTGTTTGCGCATTAATCCCGGCAATATTGGCTCCGCTGAGCGCGTAAAGGAAGTTATCAAGGTCGCTAAAGATTATAACTGCTCTATCCGCATCGGCGTAAATGCTGGCTCGTTGGAGCGCGACCTGCTGGAACAATTTGGTGAACCTTGCCCTGATGCCATGGTGGAATCCGCACGCCGCCACATTCAAATTCTCGAAGATCACGATTTCTTCAATTTCAAAATTTCCTGCAAGGCGTCCGATGTCTTTATGGCCGTGGCCGCGTATCAACAACTCGCCGAAGTTTGCGATTACCCTTTACATGTCGGCATAACTGAAGCAGGGGGCTTGCGCTCGGGCACCATTAAATCTGCTATCGGCATGGGCAATCTTTTGTGGAGTGGTATCGGCGATACCATCCGTGTCTCTCTTTCCGCCGATCCGGTTGAGGAAATCAAAGCGGGCTTTGATATTTTAAAAAGCCTTGGCCTTCGTCACCGCGGCGTGAATGTTGTGGCGTGCCCGTCTTGCGCGCGCCAGCAATTCAAAGTGATTGATACGGTGGCCGAACTCGAACAACGTGTCGCACATATCACCACGCCTATGACGGTTTCTATTATCGGCTGCGTCGTAAACGGCCCTGGTGAAGCTTTGATGACCGATATAGGCCTTACGGGCGGCGGGCAGGGGAACCACCAAATCTATATTGGCGGTGAAAAAGCGCACCGTTTCAACGATGGTGACAAATCTATCGTCGATCACATCGTTGCCATGATCGAAGAAAAAGCCCTGCAAATACAGGTCCAAAAAATCACGACCGAATGATTATCTTAAGTTGACTTGAGATAATTGTCTTTAACCAACTTTGTTTAAATTGTTTCCTTGCTAATTAGGGATAATACCCTATTTTACAGATGCGGATGAATTTCTTTGTCCGCGAACAAAGGAGACTAAATATGAACCCCAATGAAAACAAAAACGCTCCCGCAGCTGATGCCAACAAGCCAGCCGATGAGAAAAACAAAGCAGCAAC
>JBEIHF010000050.1:0-5507 GCA_040381535.1 Micavibrio sp.
GTGTAGCATAGCCGGGAGACTTTGAGGCTTGGGCGCTAGCTCAGGCTGAGTCGCAATGTGAAATACCGGTCTCACAGACCTAGAATTCTAACTTCGATCCTTGAATCAGGACGAAAGACAGTGCCAGCTTGGCAGTTTGACTGGGGCGGTCGCCTCCCAAACAGTAACGGAGGCGCGCGATGGTGGGCTCAGGACGGTCGGAAATCGTCTGTGGAGTGCAATGGCATAAGCCCGCCTGACTGCGAGACGTACATGTCGAGCAGAGACGAAAGTCGGTCATAGTGATCCGGTGATTCCATATGGAAGGGTCATCGCTCAACGGATAAAAGGTACTCTAGGGATAACAGGCTGATAGCGCCCAAGCGTCCACAGCGACGGCGCTGTTTGGCACCTCGATGTCGACTCATCTCATCCTGGGGCTGGAGAAGGTCCCAAGGGTATGGCTGTTCGCCATTTAAAGAGGTACGTGAGTTGGGTTCAGAACGTCGTGAGACAGTTCGGTCCCTATCTGCTGCAGGTGTTGGAGTCTTGAGAAGAGCTGTCCCTAGTACGAGAGGACCGGGATGGACGCACCTCTGGTGTACCTGTTGTTCCGCCAGGAGCATCGCAGGGTAGCTATGTGCGGACGGGATAACTGCTGAAAGCATCTAAGCAGGAAGCCTCCTTCAAAACTAGGACTCCCTATCAGAGCCGTTATAGACCATGACGTTGATAGGATGGATGTGGAAGTGCCGTAAGGCATGAAGCTAACCATTACTAATTGCTCGATCGGCTTGAATTTAAATCATTCTCAGTTTAACTGGGTTTGACTACGCGCGCAGTGTTAAGCCTGCTAAGCATTCAAGTTCGACACTAGTTTTATGAACTACAATGTTCGTTTGTTTTTGCTTTTTCCTTCGTGTGGATTGAGATGACTTGGTGTTTTTAGCAAGTGTGCAACACCCCATCCCATTCCGAACTGGACCGTGAAAAACCTTAGCGCCGATGGTACTTCGACTTAAGTCGTGGGAGAGTAGGTCAATGCCAAGTCTTCCCAATCCATACGAAAGAATGAAACGCTTCATAACCTCTTCACCATGCACAAGTTACAGATGACCCGCCGATTGGCGGGTTTTTTGTGGGCTAAATACTGTCCAGACGTTGTGCACCGGCTTGAGTGGTTGGATTTTGTCCCGCGCGGATTTGCGTTGGTGTAGATTTGAGTTGCGCGTCCAGACCTTGCGGTACGGGTGTCGGCTTTAGAACTCTTTCCAGCAAAAAGGCCCATGGAAAGTTTGTTAGGGGCAATTCACGCATGTCGTTTTCTTTACCGTTCCACTCAGCGCGTTTTTCATGGTCGTTAAATACAGGATCCATACCGCGGTCTTTCATTTCCTGCCAATGCGCGATCAGTTCCAGTATTTCCGGTCTTGGCTGACTGCTGTGAAATATATGTTCGGTGATGGTGGCCATCGCCTGATGCGGCAATCCCGTTATAGGAATGCGCAAGCCTGCCTGCACCATTTTGAAAATATAATGTTTCGCCTGCGGATCATGTTTGTGTTCAAACTTGTACAAAGATAATTCGGTGGCTTCCACTTCACCATGCGTCTTTGATATGCTTTCATATTCTTTGATAAAACTTTTTGTATAAAATTCATTGTCCCAGCCTATGCCCGTGGGATCGTTAACGATTTTGTAGGGGGGCTGTACGGCCCGGAATGGTTGTTCTTCATTTCTTGTCGTAAAGGACGCGTAAGGCGCGGGTTGGGGCGGCGTAATTGTTTCTTCTATTGCTGGTAAATTCAGCCAGGCTGTTTTTGTGTTATCGGGAATTGCGTTGTTGATGCGTTTTTTCAAATCACCCAGCATAGGCAACCCGACAGCAGTTTGTGCGTAATTTTTTTCTGCAGTTAAAGATAATCCGGATTCCATCAAGGCATGATCATAAGATTTTCCCCGTATGGTGAGTTTGCTGATGGTTATATCGGGTGTGCGGGTGTCATCGCGGAAAATGCCCCTTACGGCCTTTTCAATTTCTGCATAACGCCCTGCTTGTTCGAATTCTTCGCGGCGCGATTGTATAGGGCCGTAGACCAATGGATGGTCGGGCACGGCTGCCGCAATATAATCAGCATATTTCTTATCGTAATATTCCAAAGTATGTGTGGGTTTGAAATAGGCCGGAAAAACTTTGGAAGCAAAAGATTCCCATTTTCCCGCCTTTGCGTCGTCCAATGCGCCATACGCTGCCTTTGCCATTTCCTGGTTTTTGCGCCAGAAATTGTTGAGCAGAGCGGCAGAGCGGAATTGTTGCTGCGGTCCGTTAGGTGAACCTAGTAGAATTTCGGCCGCGGCAACCGCTTCGGATACACGGGCGTTAGATTCCAATGCGCGGTTCCCAAAAATTCCGTTTTTGGGAATGTCGGCCGAGCTATATCCCAGGCCGTTGTCCATATCTTCCATATGTTGCAGTTCGTGTTTGAGCGTCAATGCAACTTCGGCAGGCGATCTTCCCTGTGCCAACGGTATTTTTTTGTTGGTGTAATCGCACAAGCCGACCGCGCCTTCTTCCATGCAAAGCGCATCATCAAAAATAATTTGGAACTCCATCTTTTGCGATTTTTCCAAAAGCCTTCTGCCATCATCCGTTTGCGAGAGCAGGAAGACGGCCTTGTCCAGGAATTCGCGGTTGCGTTTGTCGCGAATAAGATAGTCGAGATGTTCTCTATGGTCTTCACCCCTGATATTACGGTCATCATATGTGGGTGTGTGTTTTACTTTCGGAAATGTGCCGCCATAGATATATTCGACAGGATGACGCGCGAGAAAATCGGTCGGTGCAGGCGTGCGGTTTTGTACGCGGTCGCCGTTTGCATCGACGATAATCTTCCATTCACCTTGGGGAACCGGCGGCGCGGCCGCATCAGGCGGAGGAAAATAAAACGACGGGGGTTTGGCAGGCGCGAGGGCACCCTTAGGAGCGTCACCCTTACCTGCTTTTTGTCCGAAAAGGCCCCTAAACAAACTCACGCATTCCCCCGATGAAACCCTGTCATCATGCCTTTATTATATGAAAAAACCGTTGCTTTTGCCAAAAGTGGTTGAAATGTAAGGGTTTTTCAACCTTTTCTTCGATTGGAATGGAACCCGTTTTGTTGTGACGGGTTGGTAAGGCAACCAAGGGAGAATGGCCATGAATCTTGAAGAACATGCCTTGAACTACGCGAACTCCAACAAAAACATGATGGATGATCCGAACTGGACGGCCCAAGAGCGCCAGCAATATCAAGCGGCGTATACGTTCGCGAAGAACAAACAGAACAACCAGTAACAATATCCCAATTCCAAAAAACGGCTTCTCAATAGGGGTCGTTTTTTCTATACGTCTTCGCCGCAGCCGTCCCCTAAAAACTGCAGCAAGCAAAAACCGTTGCCTAAAGGATCGGCCATCACCGCGATCTTGCCCCACGGGTGGTTTTTGGTTTGCGTTTCTTGT
Source organism: Micavibrio sp. (assembly GCA_040381535.1). GTDB lineage: Bacteria > Pseudomonadota > Alphaproteobacteria > Micavibrionales > Micavibrionaceae > Micavibrio_A. The sequence goes on from JBEIHF010000050.1 coordinate 3,479, forward strand.
TTTGCCCAAGCCGCCAGCGCATTTTTCATGGATACTGGAAAATCCTCCACCACGAAATCCATATGCACCGGCGTCCAGTAGCGGTTGTAATCGCGCAGGCTGATAGGTTCGCGTGTGGCGAAGACCGAGCGCTTTCGTATAGAAATCGATCCCTTTTTAAAGGTCAGGTACGTTGATATTGATCAGCAAGGATGAGAACATATGTGGCCAACGGCCCTGTTTTGTTAAGGTTTCGGTAGTTATCCACAACAGAGAGGCGGCGCAGCATACAAGGTTGTTGCGGAGGGCGTGCGACTGGGCAAGATTATTCCCTATAAAAACCAAGCTATTATTTGTGAATTTATTAAGAGGGGTCTTGTGGGTTACGAGGAGAAAATCAGCGGCGGTTTCGGTGAAAAAGCGGATATGCCGCAAATGCGGTTCATGGAAATTACGCGCGATACACCCGATTGCATTGTCGTCCAGCTTGCCGGACATGACCGTGTGCACACGCATGGCGCAGGATCGCCGGAAGAGTTGCGTAAATGGCGTTTGGGCGGCCCTATTTTTAACCGCACATGTTATGCGATGGTGGAAGAGGGCGACCGTGTACATGCAGCGATATATGTCCAAAAAGCCTATAGAAATGTCGAGAGCGATCGCGATCTGCACGGCAATGTCCGCAAAATTCTGGAGCGTCCCGTGCGTGAGCGCAATGAACGGCCAACCCATCTTGTTTTTTATTCTATTTCCAACCTTTCGGACAAAAAGGGTGTCGGGCAAAATCTTGTCGTAAGTCTGCATGAACATCTGAATCGCGAATATACGGGTGCGCTTATGACAACGCTTTCGCCGATGCGTTCTTTCGACAAAAATATGAGTGCTGAAGAATGCGCGGCCTTCATGGCGCTGCCCGATGTAAACAAACGCCGCGCGGTGATTGCACATCTGCTCGCCGGCACCGACCTTGTGCAACAATTCCATATGGGTAACGGAGCGCGCATCGGCGACATAAAATTCATGGCCGGCGATATTTCCGGCGAAGGCGAAAATGCACGGCAACATATAGTCATGGGCAATTACGTGTATGACAATGACCCCGCCGTTTTGAAAGAAAATGCCGCGCAGTTCGCCGAGGTGAAACGTGCACTCCGCGACGCAAATATGGATGAAAGCGTGCGCCGCGAAATCGTATCGGAAATCATATATTCCAAAATCTCGCCGACCTTGCTGAACGATGCTCAGATAGAGCGGAGCATTACCCGGTGCCGCGAGGTGCAAAACGCGCCCGCCGAGATGAAATTGCGGGCCTGAAAACCCTTTTAAAACAATGTGTTGGAATTAATATGTTGTCCGCGCCCCTTGTGCGGTGGCATAGTCCCGCGCGGGTATGATCCAGGCGGGTGTGTATGAATGTAGCGCGGTTAAAAAATGTATTTTTCGATGCGGCGATGGCCATGGCCGTGACGCGCAGGCTGGCATATTCGGACCATGACCCCGATGCGTTGGACGCCGTTGAGGAAATGTATGACCGCGCTCGTCCGGGCACTATGGAACGTTTTTTACAAACCATACAAAGTCTGGACATATCACGCTCCTCCGCCGCCTTATCCGCGCGTGAAGCGTTAGAGCGCGCCGAAGAGATGGAAGATTTCGATGCGATTTTTGTAAAGGACAGCGGGCAGCTGACCATCGTCGAATTGGACGAAGAGGACCGTGCGGTTATATTAAAGGAAGCGCGCAATATTTTGAAAGAACTGCATTCCGCACTGGAATTGAACCGCGCCTGATTTTTTACATCTATTAGAAAACGCTATTGTTCCGCCAGAAGCGCAACCCATTCCTAAAATTCCGCAGAGCGCGGCCCGTGCCTGCGCCACAGGCTACTTAAGATTTCCCACATACAAACACAGACCCCGTGATAAACGCCCCCGCATCGAGGCGCAAATCCACATCGTCGCAGGACAATATTTTGAGTCCCGCATTCCCCGCGCAGCGTTCGATATAGGATTTCGAATGCGCGTAGCGGTGATCGTCACCTAAAATCCAA
>JBEIHF010000051.1:0-5469 GCA_040381535.1 Micavibrio sp.
ACTTTGAGGGTCGGTACGTTATAAAAAGCAAGGACTTGCCGGTTTCGCCGGCCTTACATCAATAAGAATTCGAGGAGTTTTCAATGCAGATTCTGCGCGGACTGATGATCGTAGCTGGTATAGCTTCCCTTGCCGCTTGCGATTTCAACAAATTTGACGAAGTGGATGCGCTGAACGAAGCGCAGGCCGTAGGCTCCCCCTTCACGCAGAAACTTACCGCTGAATATAAATCGTTCATCGACTCCGAAATGGATCAAACCGACCACGCGGACAGCATCCACTTCGCCCGCAAAGGCCTCTCCTCGGCACGCGGCGACGTTGTTATGCCTGAACCGCTCGGCGACTGGAATATTCAATCAGAACATATGGATGAACTGGCCACGGGCCGTTCCCGCATGATCGCCATGTTCGATCTCGGCGCCCGCGAAATGTATCCCGATGTCTCCGCCGTTGCCCAATCCCGCTATGACTGCTGGATGGAACAACAAGAAGAGAACTTCCAACAAGATGATATTGACCGTTGCAAACGCGAATTCCTCGCTGCTTTAGAACAACTCGAAGGCGCTATGCCGCAACAGCCACCTGCAGCCGCTCCTGCTCCTGCAGGTCCGTTCAACGTAGACCCGAATGCTCCGATGGAAGTTGAAAACGCGATGTACCTCGTGTTCTTCGATTGGGATCAATCTGTACTCGGCCCCGGCGCGCAAAGCGTTCTGGATGCCGTTGCAGCCGAGGTTTCCAAGCGTAGCCTGAACGCCGTGAACGTTGTCGGCCACGCCGACAAATCCGGCCCCGAAGGCTACAACGACAAACTAGCCAGCCGCCGTGCGAACGCCGTTCGCGATGCACTGGTACAGCGTGGCGTTCCTGCGAACATCATCAACGTTACCAGCCGCGGCGAGAACGAGCCTCTGGTTGAAACCGCTGACAACGTCCGCGAGCCGGCCAACCGCCGCGCCCAGATCTCCTTCCAATAGGGATATGGCATACGAATTAAAACGGGGCCTTTCGAGGCCCCGTTTTTTTTGTTTTGTTTTATCTATTGGCGAATGGCCGGTGTGGCATCGAGAAGGTCTTGGATCTTCTTGTCCACGTCTGTGACCAGCGTTTCAAGGAACCTGGTCTGGCGCATCTCGCGCTCTGCCAAGGCCACACTGGAGGGCATCACGAGCGTGCGTTCCATTTTGATGATCGTGGACTGGCGTCCGTTGAAACCATCAGGCTCGGGCGTGACGCGCAGGCGTAAGAACAATTCATAGATATCTTCCGTGCCCGCATCCGCCCATGCAAGAACCTTGCTCTTTTCCTTGTCCTCACGCATGTGCACGCGCGCGTCTTCGATTAGGATGGTGAACTGCCCGCCGCCCGCGCCCGATGCTTGGTAGCGCTGGGCCGCATAGCGTTTAATCGCGTCTGCGGGGGAAATGACGAACTGGCCGGAAACATCCTGTGGGTCGTTGGTTATCTCGTAAGCTTCGCTCACGGTGGCCGATTGCACGTTCAACCTTTGCGGCGTGAAATTGGCAAAGGTCAGTTGCGGCGCGGGCATGCCGCCAGGATGTGATGTACTGCACGACGCCAGCGCAATCATCGCCGCGGTGATCATAAGGGTCTTTTTCATTCGGTCTCTCCTTTTTTAATCTCCGATGGATCGATCTTGTATTCTGTGCTGCAGAATTCGCATGTCATCAGGATTTTGCCGCCCACCGTCATATGGTCGATATCATCGTTCGACATTGTGGACAAAATACGGCTGACACGATCGATATTGCACCGGCAGGTGCGCTCCAATTTTTTGGGATCGTAAACCCGTACGCCTTCTTCATGGAACAGGCGGAACAACAAATCATTAGCTGTGAGCTCGGTAGACAGCAATTCCTCGTCCTTGACGCTGCCCAGCAGGATCATGGTGCGGCGCCAGTCATTCTCGTTCACGTTGCTCTGGTCTTTGTTATAGTTCACGGAATCTTCTGGCATTTGTTGAACCATGATGCCGCAACCGCGCCATTTCCCGTCCACCTTGCCGATTTTCATGACCATGCCGGTCGCGATCTGCTCGGACTGCTGGAAATAATTTTGCACACTGGCGAGAAGAGATTCAGACTTTAATTCCACGATACCTTGATACCGCTCAGTATGTTCGCCCTGATCCACCGTAAAGGCTATATAACCTTTGCCGAGCAGTTCAACGCGGTTCTCGACATATTTGGCGCCTTCGATCTCTTCGCTTTTAAAAGATGCGCAGGCGCGTATCCCGCCCGCGCTCGTCATATCGGCCACGACCATTTTCACCGGCCCATCGCCCTGCGCTTGCAAGGTGAAGATACCTTCGTATTTGAGCATGGACGAAAGCATGGCGCACAAAACCAGGGTCTCGCCCGTCAGGTGCAAAACATCGGACGTATATTTATGCGCACCCAGAATTTCTTCCAGGACAGGAGCCAAACGCACCACGCGCCCGCGAATACGCGAAGCCTCCAACTGAAATGATTGAATGAAATCTTCCATATCCAACTCTTGCCTAGGATTTTATCTTGTAACCAGTTTTGACCATCCAGTAGGAAAGCGCGCCCAGCACTATATTGATCACAATCAGCGTAACCGCGCCCGCCAGAAGGCTTCCGTCCGCATGGCCGGTAAAGCCATAGCGGAACCCGTCGATCATGTAAAAGAATGGATTGTAATGAACCAACGTGTTCCATATCCCCGGCAATTGTTCCGCCGAATAGAATGTGCCCGAAAGGAACGTCATGGGCGTGACAATGAAGTTCGTCACCGCCGCGATATGGTCGAATTTTTCGGACCATATCCCCGCCGCCAATCCGAGACTGGCCAGCATAGCATTGCCCAACACCGCATAAAGAGTAACCGCCCACCATGCATGCACGCTAATACCGACCGTGGCCCAGACTGCAATCGTACAAACCGTGCCTACGATCAAACCGCGTATCACGCCCCCCACCATATAACCCGTGAACAATTCACCGGGCGATATCGGCGGCATTAGCACATCCACGATATTCCCCTGCACTTTCGCGATCACGATAGAGGACGACGTATTGGCGAATGCGTTTTGCACCATCGTCATCATCACGAGACCCGGCGCCAAGAACACCAGATAGGGAATTTCACCGACCGTCATAGTTAATCCGCCGAACGCCAGCGCGAACACGGCGTAATAGAGCAGCGTAGTCACAACGGGCGCGACAATCGTTTGCGTATAAACGCTGATGAACCGTCCTATTTCTTTGCCGATCAGGGTTTTGAGGCCAACCATGTTGATAGCGGGAATAACGCGCGGTTTGAGTTCTGCGCCAATTGGTATAAAATCACTGTGTTTCATGGAGAATTACGACCGTTGATTATGCAGGAAAATATTATGGCTCAAGATATGGCAGAAGCAGAAAATATCAAGCCGCGTCAGCCCCGCCGCGAGAAAAAGCCCCCGAAGAAAATCACCGAAAAATACCTCTACAATTCGGGCCTTGCTTACCTGCAGCGATTCCCCGCGGGCACATCCCACTTTCGCCGGGTGATGAGCCTTAGGATCGATAAATCCTGCAATTTTCATAAAGAACAATTAAAAGACGATTGCCTTGCGCTGCTCGACAAGACGATCGAAAACTTCACGCGCATAGGCCTGCTGAACGATGACGCGTATCTGCAAGGCATGGTGACCTCCTTGCGCCGCCGCGGCCTATCCACACAGGCGATCCTTTCCAAACTGGGTCAGAAGAGCATGGCGCAAGATAGGGTCTTCTCGGCGCTCCATAGCCACGACTCAATGCGCGGTTTACAAAACCCTGATCTTGCCGCCGCCGTGATGCTGACCCGCCGCAAATGTATCGGTGCATTTCGTAAAACCTTGGAATTCGAACGCCAGAAAGAACTGGCTGCCATGGGCCGCGCGGGATACGACTTCGACATCGCGCAAAAAGCATTGGCCCTGCCCTTGAATGAGGCAGAGGAAATGCTTGCGCAAATACGCTCCTAAACTCTTTCGGGCGTTTTGACGCCCACGCTCGATACGCGCTTGGGCGGGAAGATAAGGCTCGCCGTTGTGCCTATACCTTTTTGAGAGAACAATTCGAGCGTCCCGCCATGCAGGCTCATCAATGATTGTACCAGCGTCAGGCCAAGGCCCGTGCCGGATTCCGCTTTGTTGAGCGCCGTATCAACCTGACCGAATGGCGATAAGGCTTTTTCAATCTCTTCATCCGTCAAACCGATACCTGTGTCGGTCACGGAAACATGCATCTGGCCGAAATCATCAATATCGGCATGGATGGTGATACGCCCGCCCGACGGCGTGAATTTCACGGCGTTGGAAACAAGATTGATCAGCATTTGTTTGACAGCCTGCGTCTCGCCGATAAGCTTGGGCGTATTCGACGTGATAAGGTTGGAGATAATCATACTGTTGGTTTCGATCTTTTGCGATAGCATTTCAAGTGTGGAATGCAAGACGCGGCTCAAATCCACCACGCTCTCATTGAGCTGGCGATCGCCCGCTTCGATACGGGACACATCCAGAATATCGTTGATGACTTGCAAAAGGCGTCTGCCGCTTTCATGGATATCACGCGCGTAATCCAAATATTCAGCGCGGCCCACTTCACCGAATGCCTGTGTTTTTATGATATCGGAAAAACCGATAATGGCGTTCAACGGTGTGCGCAGTTCATGTGACATGTTGGCTAGAAATTCGGATTTCGCGCGGTTGGCCAAATCGGAATCGACCTTAGCGGCGCGCAAGGCGATCTCGGTATCTTTACGCGACGTGACATCGTCCATGCTGCCTTCGAAATAGATAAGTTGGTCTTGCTCATCCTTAACCGCCCGCAGGTTTTCCGCAACCCAGATAACTTTGCCGTCCTTGCGGCGCACTTGGCATTCCACCGTCACGGAACCCGATCGCATGGCTTCGCGCAACTGACGCTCGCGCTCACGCGCATTGAAATAAACATCGGTGTTAGCGTTGCGTATATCGCGCAAAATCTCTTCCGTCATGGCATATCCCAAAATCGAAGCCATAGCTGGGTTAGCAGAGAGATAATGGCCTTCGGGTGTAACCTGATAGATACCAGACGCCGCGTTTTCAACGATGGCGCGGTATTTCTTTTCCGCTTCCGATAACGCACGCTCCGCCCTGCGACGCTCTTCCACATCCGTGATGGTACCGACCACGCGTAAATCTTTGTTTTCATCCTGACGCAACATCGACACTGCCAATTCCACGGCGCGGAAATTTCCGTCCGCGGTGCGAAGGCGTGTAAAGGCACGGTATCCTTGCTTCTTACCCTTAACCAATTGCGCAAAATTGCTGCGTTGTTCGGCTTGGTCTTGCATGTACAAAAGATCGAAGATATTGCGCCCCAAAGAACGCTCGGCGGAGAAGCCCGTGATCTTTTGCCATGTTTCATTAAGGAACAAAATCTGGCCATCTGTCGAAGTTTCAAAAATGATATC
>JBEIHF010000052.1:0-5354 GCA_040381535.1 Micavibrio sp.
AAAATATTCGGCAAATATTTTGCAAATGAATGCGTATCCATCTTCTGGGCAGACACACTGGCGCAGCGTTGCAGACAAGCCGGAAGGCAGCCGGTGTTCCCTGAACATTTTAAAGTATGGTCCGCCGCTTTTGAGGAAAGAGAACAGCCTGTTCCGCCATTCCTAGAAAAATTCCGCCACAGAACCCACTACCACCCTGCACAGAAGCTCAGCTTTTCACGGATAAAAAGATTGTTTTCCCGTATGCAATGGAGCTTCGGCGGAGCAATGATCGACGGCATGCATGTCAAACGTATAACACCCGAAATTTTAGAAAAAAACATAATATCAACACAGCGCCTGCCGCTGATAACAAAGCATTTATCCGAACAAAATAAGAAAGTAATTTTCTGCCGTGCGGAACGATGGTTTCGTGCCGTAACGGACGAAGACCAGACAATCGAAGTTTTAAACGCTTCACAAAATTTTGAAACAGCACTCATTTTATATTTGGAAGAATTATATGCGCGATCTGGCATAAATTTTCCGGACAACAGTCGTCGCTATTTTGCCAAAATCCTGAGGGAAGGGGCAGCAAGCATCCGCGTTCACGAAAAAAGACTAATGGATAACAATGTTATAGTGCCCAAGCATATCTGGACAGGATCTACCGGAGGCTTGTGGGATGTGCTTCTGCGTTATGAAGTTATGCGGCGCGGCGGTAAGGCTATCGGCCATGATCACGGGGCAGGACAAGGTCACGTCGATAATGCGCTGACGGGTTTTGTCGAATTGTGGGGCATGCATGAATACGTGACTTTCAATTATGGGCAGGCACACGAACTCAAGAAATATATGGGTGGGTGGCCAAATCCCGACATATCGCGCCCGTTGATCAAAGGCTTTCAAACTCAGCAAACACCACCAGAACCTGTGACAACATATGATCGCTATCTAGCCAGAGACTTTAAGGTAAAGACCATTTATTTTCTGGCCGTGCAGTATGACGGGGATCGCGGACGTATTGGTCCCAGTTCACCTGACCTCATCCATGTCGACTGGCAGGCAAGGCTTGTGACACATCTTCAGAAATGGGGATACAATGTCGTTTTCAAAATTCACCCCGAAACCCATGTTTTACCGCCGGAATATTTTGACAAAATCGGCGTAAAAACCAAAACGGATCCTTTGGAAACCATCATAGATGAAGCCGATCTTCTTTTATTTGATTGCGTTTATACAAGTGTCCTGCATTCCACGTTGAAAACCAACATCCCCATGGTCATGATGGATTTTTATAACCATCCGTGGACGCCGAAGGCCGTAGAATTGTTTACAAAACGTAGCCCTTTGTTGTTCGGTTCGCTGGATACCGAAAACAAACGCCGTAATGATTGGGAAGAATTACGCCAAGCCATATTGGATGCACCTGAACGCGCCAACAACCACGAATATTTTAATTATTATTATGCATGATTGCCGCGCCAGATTGGGTTTGGGTACAGTCCAGTTCGGCCTGGACTATGGCATTTCCAATGAAGAAGGCATGACTCCGCAAAGCGAAGTTCGTGCCATTCTTGATGAATGCACAAAACAAGGTATTACCTTGCTGGATACAGCACGGGGATACGGAAAAAGTGAAGAGGCTCTGGGCAATGCTGACGCCAGCCATATAAAAATCATTACGAAAATTTTTCCGATCAAAAAGCCCGTCATCACGGATGAAGACCGCCAAGCGGCACGCAGAAGCTTTCAAACGTCCTTGTATGCGCTTAAAAAAAACAAATTATACGGCATTCTTTTACACCATGCTGAAGATGCATTGGTAAAAGGCGGAGCACGGCTGATTGAAGATCTTCAAGGCTTAAAAAACGAAGGAAAAGTTTCTAAAATAGGGATTTCTGTTTACGAGCAATCGGAAATTGAAAGATCTCTGAATCTCTTCGAATTCGATTTGATACAAATACCTGCCAACATCTTTGACCAAAGACTGATCCAAAGCAGCATTCTAAAAGATTTAAAAAAACGTGGAATAGAAATCCATGTTCGTTCCGCTTTCCTTCAGGGCGTCGTATTTATGAAATCGGACGAATTACCTCATTATCTGGAAGGCCTGCGTAAACCCCTTAAAGATTTTACGACGACATGTGACGGGCTGAAAACCACGCCCGCGGCGGCTGCTTTGGCCTTTCTGATGGCACAACCCGAAATAGATCGTGTCATTTGCGGCGTTAACACCCGAAAACAGCTGTCCGAACTGTGCGAAATGGCAGCAAATCTCCCCACATTGCCCAAGGATTACTTTGACAAAATTGCCGTATCTCAGGCACATTTGATCAATCCGTCCCTGTGGGGAAAGAAGGAATGATATGAAGCCGCTGCCCGCAAACCGCATTAAAAATACCCGCTACAGCAAATCCGAAGACATGCTCGCACGCGCGGAACGCAGTATACCGCTCGGTGCCCAAACATTTAGCAAATCACGCACGCAATACCCCGTCGGTGCATCGCCTTTTTTTGTTACGCATGCGGAAGGCTGCCGCGTGTGGGATGTCGATGGAAATGAATATATCGATTTGAACAACGCACTTGCCGCCATCACGCTTGGCTATAATGACCCCGATGTCACGGCGGCTGTGAAAGAACAGCTGGAAAAGGGGACTATCTTTTCGCTTTCCAATGAGCTCGAAATCGAAGTCGCTGAAAAAATGATCGATATGATCCCCTGCGCCGAAAAAGTGCGCTTCGGCAAGAACGGATCGGACGCTACGGCAGGAGCAATTCGCATAGCGCGCGCGTTTACGGGGCGTGATCTTATTCTATCGTGCGGCTATCATGGCTGGCAGGATTGGTATATCGGCGCTACCACGCGTAATAAAGGGGTGCCGCAAGCAGTGCGTGATCTTACGCACTTGTTTCCTTACAATGATCTCGAAGCTGCCAAAAAACTCTTTGATCTATATAAAGACCAAGTTGCGGCTATTATCATGGAACCGATGAATGTTTCGGAACCCGCCCCGGGCTATCATGAAGAATTGAAAGCGCTGGCTCATAAAAACGGCGCATTGTTTATTTTTGATGAAACCGTTACCGGCTTCCGCCTTGCCAACGGCGGCGCACAGGAATATTTCGGCGTTACACCCGATCTGGCCACCTTCGGAAAAGGAATGGCGAACGGATATCCCATTTCCGCCATCACAGGACGTGAAGATATCATGCGCGAAATGGAAGAAATTTTCTTTTCATTTACCTACGGCGGAGAATTGTTGTCTCTTGCCGCCGCAAATGCGGTGATGAAAAAGCTGCAAAAAGAACCTGTCCTGGAAACCATGGCCAAAACTGGAACGATTTTAAAAGACGGTGTCGCTGAACTTATCGCCGAAAGCGGTCTGTCAGAAACGTTATCCGTTTCCGGCCATCCTGCGTGGCATTTCCTGATTGTCAAAGATCACCCGAATGCCGACAGCTTTAAAATCAAAACCTATTTCATTCAGGAAATGATGAAACAAGGCATCCTCACACTCGGTGCGCATGACATTACATATGCGCATACAGAAAAAGACATGCAGCTTTGCCTCGCGGCATACAAGGAATTTCTCCGAAATCTTGCCGTAAATTTAAAAGCTGACACACTTGATGCGGCGCTGACCTGCGAGCCTTTGCGACCGCTTTTTAAAATTCGATAAGCGCTATGCGTCAGGAAATCTACATACGCTGCCAAGCGAGCCAGAAGAGGGGTTTCGCCCATCTGCGCCGCTGCCTGATTCTCGCGCACGCCATGAAAGAACAAGGCGGCGTTCCCATATTTATCCAGCCCGAGCATGAGGTGCGGGCAATCGATTTTATCAGACGCGAGGGTTTTGAGACCGCACTCATCCCGCAAAGCACGCTCGCCAACGAAGCCACGTTATATCCTGACGGCATTAAAAATATACTGTTGGATCTGGTTCATGCAGAAACGCTGAAAGATCCGCAGTCCCTGACGAATTTAATTCATGATTTGACCGATAGGAATATTCGCATAGCTTTTATTGATGGATTGTTCGAAGAGGCATTCAGGCCCGTTGCAATGCCGCACATAGAATGCATTGTTGAGCCTTATGTTGGCGGGGAAGATGACATTTCTGCCAAATGTAATTCCTTCTTGGGCGGCGGACAATACGCAATTCTTGGCCCTCAATATAAAAATCTGCCCGAACGTAAAATCGCTGTTGAGCCCAAAAATATTCTGGTCGCTTTTGGCGGCGCTGATCCGCAAGGTCTTACGGCGACAGTTTTGCAATCCTTACCTGAGGGCACATCCGTACGTGCAGTGGTTGGCCCGTATTTTTCTGAAGAACACAGGACGGCAATAAAAAGGGCCAAAACTGCAAATGTCACGCTTGTAGAGAATGAAATGGACTTGTTGCCGCATTATCTCTGGGCGGATATTTGCGTTACGGGTTCCGGCACCACACGGTACGAATGCGCCGCAACAGGCCTGCCGGCCATCTTCGCGTGCCTTTACGGTTATCACGAAAGGCTCAGCCGCCTTTATGCCGACAAAGGGCTGGCCATATATACAGGCCGCTATGAAACGCTCACTGACGCCGATTGGCAAAATGCGGTTAAGTCATTGATAGATAATCATGAACTACGCTTGTCACTATCTGCCCAAAGCCACAAAAACATTGACAGCCAAGGCACCGACAGGATAGTAAGTCATTTAATTAAAAAGGTTTTTTAAGCTCGGAGCGCCTTTATGACGAACAGCTTTTCCATCGACGGCCGTGAAATCGGCCACGATCACCCGCCTTACATCATTGCCGAACTGTCCGGTAACCATAACGGCAGCCTTGAGCGCGCCATCTCCTTGATGGAAGCCGCCGCCAAAACGGGCGTCGATGCCGTCAAACTGCAAACATACACTGCCGATTCCCTAACCATAGACACAAAACGCGATGAATTCACGTTGAAGGACGGTACTTGGGCGGGGCGCAACCTGTACGAACTGTACCAGGAAGCGCATACCCCATGGGACTGGTTTCCCACGCTGTTCAAAAAAGGCAAGGAGCTGGGTGTAACAGTATTCAGCTCTCCGTTCGATATTGCCGCGGTCGATTTCCTTGAAAAACTTGGAGCCCCCGCATACAAAATCGCTTCCAACGAATTTATCGACTGGCCTCTCGTGGAACGCACCGCACGCACGGGTAAACCCATCATCATGTCAACAGGTACAGCCACACGCGAACAGGTAGAAGAAACACTGAAATTCACCCGTACCTGCGGGGCTAAAAGTATTTCTATCCTGCATTGCGTGAGCGAATATCCCGCACCGCCGGAACGTGCCAACATCCTTACCGTAGATGATATTTCCAAATCATTCCCCGATGTCG
>JBEIHF010000053.1:0-4987 GCA_040381535.1 Micavibrio sp.
CCGCGCTGGGCGACGGCGCACAAATTTCCAGCAGAACGTGCGGTGACGATTTTAAAAGACATCGATATTCAAGTGGGCCGCACGGGCTCATTAACGCCCGTCGCAAGATTGGAGCCAATCACCGTCGGCGGCGTGGTGGTATCGAACGCCACGCTGCACAACGAGGACGAGATCGAGCGCAAGGATGTGCGCATCGGTGATCATGTGATTATTCAGCGCGCAGGCGATGTGATCCCCCAAATTGTTGAAGTAGTCCTTGAGAAACGCACAGGGAAAGAAAATAAATTCAAATATCCCGATCATTGTCCCGTGTGCAATTCCATCGCCATCCGCGAAGAAGGCGAAGTGGTGCGCCGCTGCACAGGCGGCCTGATCTGCAAGGCGCAGGCAGTGGAACGTCTAAAACATTTCGTCAGCCGAATGGCTTTAGATATCGAAGGATTGGGTGCGAAGATTATCGAAGAATTCTATGAAGACGGTTTGATAAAATCCCCTGCCGATATTTTTAAATTGGAAAAACAAGATAAAAAATCACTGACCCCGCTTCGTGCCCGCGAAGGATGGGGCGATCTGTCAGCTAGAAACCTGTTCGAATCCATAGAAACACGCCGCACGATTGCATTTGATCGTTTTATCTATGCCCTCGGCATCCGTCAGACCGGAGAGGCCACGGCCAAAAAACTCGCAGGGCACTATTTGACGCTCGAAAATATGCGTAGCCATATGAAAGACGCGCAAAAAGAAGACAGCGAAGCGCGGCATGATCTTCTGAACATCGAAGATGTCGGCCCCAGCGTGGTGGATGACCTGCTCGGCTTCTTCGCTGAAAAGCACAATCGTGACATTCTCGATGATCTACAAAAAGAACTCACCATTCAGCCCTATGAGCGCCCACGCGCGGTGAACAGCCCCGTGGCAGGAAAAACGGTGGTATTTACGGGAACACTGGTAACACTCACGAGGCAAGAAGCGAAAGCGAACGCGGAACGCCTCGGCGCAAAGGTCGCGGGATGCGTGTCGAAGAAAACTGATTACGTAATTGCGGGTGAAGATGCGGGCTCGAAATTAAAAGCCGCCACGGAATTGGGCGTAAAGGTTTTGAGCGAAGAGGAATGGAAGAATCTTATTTCCGCTTAATAGCGCGAAGCTCGTTCATCGCCGTTTCGATTTCCTTGGGATAATCGCGGCGTTCCACAAATTCACCGCCGCCGGAATTGCGCGTCATGGCAAGCTCGAGGGCCTTGTTGAGGGCTTCGGAAAGATCGAGATCCTGCTGATCCAAAGCGAGTTCTAGCGCATACAAGATGCGGTCGCTCAGACGGAGATGGTTTTTGGTAAATTCTTTCATGGTCAGCCTCTGCCCGTAATCTTATTATCTTCCACCATTTTGTCAAAGGCCTTGAAGAATACATCGCGGTATTCATCGCATTCCATGAAAATTTCATGGCGCGCTCCTTTTATTTCCAGCAATTGCGCCTGCGGAATGTGCGCTGCTGCTGCGCGGATGGCGGAATTGTCGACGATCATTTCCTTGCCTGCCGTGGCGATCAGAACGGGGATTTTTATGGATTCCAAAACCTGTTTACGGGACAGCAGCGTGCAGGATTTCAAGGCGTGGCGGATCCACCCGAACGTTGGCCCGCCCACTTGCAGAACAGATTCATTTTTCGACCAATAATTATGAACACGGTCGCGCACTGGGTCACAGGAAAAAATATCGAACCCGTCCGCTTTGCGCGCCGCCTCGCGCCAGTCGGTGCTGCCGAATACGTAACGTGTTTTGATGAACGGCATGATGGGCGTGAGAACACGCAATAACAACTTCGAAAATATCGACAGGCTGAAAATACCCAAGAAAGGCGAGCTGAATGCGGCGCAGGAAAACACATCAGGATGTTGGGCAAGAAAGCGCAGACCGATATTTCCACCCATCGAATGGCCTAGCATGATTAGCGGGCGCCCGTTGGTTTTCACGATATAATTGACGAATTTTAAAAGATCAGACACGTCTGTTTCAAAGCCATCCGAATGACGGCGTTGCGGTACCGCTCCCAAGCGGCTTGAACGGCCCTGATATTGCCAGTCCATGATCCAGAAAGCATACCCACGCCCCACCATGTCATGCGCGACTTCGAAATATTTTTCACTGAATTCACTTAAACCCGATAGACATACCACTACGGCTTTTGGATCGGGGGGCGAAACAAAGCCGTAATGGAGTTTGTGGTTGGTGTCGGGGTTGGTGAAAGAGGCGGCTTCCCACCTTTCAGGGGGAAGAAAACGCGTCTCAAGAATCATGTCGCTATTCAAGGTTCTTCACAACCTGTTCGGTAACTTTTTTGGCATCGCCCAGCAACATGTATGTGTTGTCAGCGTAGAAGAGAGGGTTGTCGATACCCGCATAACCGGACGCCATCGAGCGTTTGATGAAGAACACCGTCTTGGCTTTTTCGACATCCAAAATCGGCATGCCGTAGATGGGCGAAGTAGAATCGTTTTTTGCGGCAGGGTTGGTGATGTCGTTCGCGCCGATGACAAAGGCAACATCTGCTTGTCCGAAATCGCGGTTGATGTCTTCGAGTTCGAACACTTCGTCATATGGAACATTCGCTTCGGCGAGCAGAACGTTCATATGACCCGGCATGCGTCCTGCGACGGGATGGATGGCGTATTTCACTTCGACATTCTGGTGCTTGAGTATATCCGCCATTTCACGCAGCACGTGTTGGGCTTGCGAAACCGCCATACCGTATCCGGGCACGATGATAACTTTGGAGGCGTTCTTCATGATAAAGGCCGCATCTTCGGGCGAGCCAATCTTGGCCTGCTTGTCAGAATAATCTGCGCCATTGCCGCCGCCCGCTTCGCCGCCAAACCCGCCGAGAATAACGGAGATGAACGAACGGTTCATGCCCTTACACATGATGTAGGACAAGATCGCGCCGGAAGATCCGACCAACGCGCCCGTTATAATAAGCAGATCGTTCTGCAACGTAAAGCCGATACCCGCCGCCGCCCAACCTGAATAGGAATTCAGCATGGAAACAATAACCGGCATGTCCGCTCCGCCTATTGGAATGATCATCAGAATGCCGAGCAAGAAGGCGAGGAAAACCACCGCCCAGAAGAAAAACGGCAATTGCGTAGCGCAGAGCATGATGATTAGGAACACGAGGAACCCGCCGAGCCCCGCATTGATGACATGCTGGTTGGAATAGGAAATGGGTTTGCCGGGAATAATGCCCTGCAATTTGCCAAATGCGATAATAGAGCCCGTGAATGTTACAGCACCTATGGCAGCACCGAGCGACATTTCAATCAAGGAGCCGACAAAGATTTCACCTTCAAAGCCGATACCATATGTCTCAGGTGCGTAGAAAGCGGACGCCGCCACAAACACGGCCGCTAAACCGACGAGAGAGTGGAATGCGGCGACAAGTTGCGGCAACGCCGTCATGCTGATTTTCTGGGCGATCACGGTGCCGATAGATCCGCCGATGACGAGCCCGAGTAAAATCATCCACCATGATTCCACCGCGACGATCAGCGTGGTTACGATGGCGATAGCCATACCGACCATAGCGCATATTACGCCGTTGCGCGCACTTTCAGGGTGCGAAAGTCCGCGAAGAGCGAAAATGAACAAAACGCCTGAAACCAGATAGGCGAAGGATGCGATTGTTTCCATTATTGTCCTTTTGACACTTCATAGGGTTTTGCTACGCGCCAGATGACGGGCTCGTAATAATTATAACCGCAGCGAATGGTGCGCGTTTCCAAAACGCGTTCGTATGCGGATTTGGATTCTTCGGCCTGCGCGGGGAAGGAAAATGCCAGCAATAAAAGAGCGAGTGCATACTTCATGCTATGTGCCCTTCTTCTTGAACATCTGGAGCATGCGGCGCGTGACGATAAACCCGCCGAAAATATTGATCGAGGCGAGTATCACTGCAAGAAATCCCATCAGTTTAGAGAATGTAAATTCGACGGGTCCTGCGGCGATAAGCGCGCCGACGATAATGACGGATGAAATGGCGTTAGTGATCCCCATAAGCGGGGAGTGAAGGGCGGGCGTTACGCGCCATACCACGTAGTATCCGACGAAGCAGGCGAGAACGAAAACGCTCAAACCGCTCATGAAAAAATAATCCGCGTGCGTGTTGGCGGCGTCGGCCACAAAGCTGCTGGCATCAAGCGCCATTTGAGCGGCTTGATCCGCGAGGTTCTTTGCCTGATTGGCAAGGTCTGCGGCTTTGGATGCGTCCGGTGTGGGGGTTGTTACGTCAGACATGAGGTGTTCCTATTCTGCCGCCGCTTTTTTGGGCGCGAAGTTGGGGTGGACGATGAGGCCTTCTTTGGTCAGCGCAATGCCTTTGATAATTTCGTCGTCCCAGTTGATGTTGAGCGATTTCGTCTCTTTGTCGATCACAAGACCGAGAAGGTTGAAAAGGTTACGCGAATACAAAGCGGATGCGTCCGTTGCCAAACGGCTTGGCGTGTTTTTATGGCCGACAATGGTGACACCATGTTTGACGACAATTTTCCCACTTTCCGACAATTCGCAATTGCCGCCGCTTTCCACAGCCAAATCGACGATCACCGAACCTGGCTTCATCGATTCCACCATTTTTGCGGTAACAAGTTTCGGTGCAGGGCGGCCGGGGATTAGTGCGGTTGTGATAACGATGTCCTGTTTGGCAATCGTTTCTTCAACCAGCTTGGCTTGCTTTTCTTTATATTCCGCCGACATTTCCTTGGCATACCCGCCGGATGTTTCTGCGGCCTTGAATTCTTCGTCCTGTACGGCGATGAAAGTACCGCCCAAGGATTCAACCTGTTCTTTCGCGGCGGGGCGCACATCGTTCGCACTCACCACGGCCCCCAAGCGTTTTGCCGTGGCAATCGCCTGCAATCCTGCAACGCCTGCGCCCATCACGAATACACGGGCGGGGGCAATCGTGCCCGCTGCCGTCATCATCATTGGGAA
>JBEIHF010000054.1:0-4783 GCA_040381535.1 Micavibrio sp.
CAAATTTGAATTTCTTAACCCGTAACTGGTATCATTTTAGTAACAAATAGGAAAAACATGGCTGTTGCCGCTTTGGATACACTACCACCACGCAGGCTTTCATGGAAATGAGAGAGCAAATCGGCGTGAACGGACAGCAGGCAGAGCAGCCGGAAGAAGCACCCCGTATCGCAGAAGCCAATATTCTGAATGTAAGCGACGCCGGACGTCTTTCCACATACGAGATGCTGTTTAACACGAATGGCCACGAGATGAGCGATAACCGCATGTTCGGCGGCCGCCATCATGGCGAGAACGATGAAAACACCGAAGAAGGCAAAGAGCGCAAATCCGACACCTTGCGCAAAATGTCCGACGCGATGGGCCTTACAAAGCCTTGGTACGAATTGCCGCAACCAACAAGTGGTGGTTTCTTGGGTGATGTTCAGAATCGCCTTCAGAATACGATGTCCGATATTCAAAGAGATCCTCTAGCCGCAGCAAGCAACATCGGTGAGTCTGCTTTGCACAATATGACATTTGGTTTGTTTGGTCGTAGTGCCGAGCAGATCGAACAAGATATCAGAACCACCCAGAGAATCGACGGTAGCACTCCACGCTCATCAGGCGCAGACAGATTAGTCAGCGACATCGGAAAAGACGTCGGCGGCACGGCATTGAATGTCGGCGAATCCGCATTGAACCTAGTGACCTTTGGTCTTGTGGGTAGAAGCCGCGAACAGATCGCTGAACAGCAAGCAGTTACCGGCAGTGTCCGCGGCGAAGTCGCCGCGACAGCAACCCCCGATCAACCGACAACGACACGCGAAGATTTGATAGCGCAAGCCTCTACACATGATGTTGTTAACCAGCCGCGCGCGGCTGCACCGGACCTCGGCCAGCAATTCGCTTCTGCAGTAGACAACGTACTTAAAGGCATCGACCTTAACCCGTTCGACAACCAACCCGTACTGAATCGCCAATTAGCAGCGGCGTCTCCGGCACCTGCAGCTTAGGCTGCTAACATCCGAAACTTCCTGAGAAATCCGCTTTTTCTTGCATTTTTACGATGTTTCCGATAGGATGCACGTATGCTTAAGACACTGCGACGCAATGAATCTGTGCGTAGAAACGATGGTCTGCTCCAAACGGAGAAAACCGACGTAACTGGTGTCGATGAAATCAACGATGACTCAGAAGCAGCCAAACTGCGCCGTATGTCCGGCCTGATCGATACAAACGGCTTCACCATTCAAGGCGCCAACCGCA
The DNA here is from genome assembly GCA_040381535.1 of Micavibrio sp. Taxonomy (GTDB): domain Bacteria; phylum Pseudomonadota; class Alphaproteobacteria; order Micavibrionales; family Micavibrionaceae; genus Micavibrio_A. Next base: position 1,249 of record JBEIHF010000054.1, read on the forward strand.
CGAATTCTCCGGAAAACATCGAAAAAGAAGAAAAAAAAGCGGAACAATATCGCCGCGCTTTGGCAGCTGCGTTCGAAGACTTGATGCCTGCAGGCTTTTTTGCCGCATTGACAAAAGCGGCAGCATCCGCAAGTCTGGCCTCTTCCTTCACAGGCAATGCGACAACCGAGGCACCAGTTGAATCCATTAAAACTGAAGAAATTCTGGTTTCCGAAGAAGCATACGAAGTTCTGCACAAAGAAACGCAGGATATCGAAGACTACATCGCCGAGTACAAAGCCGAGACCGACCCGGAAAAACGTGCGCGGATGGAAATGGAAATTAAAGACCTCGCGGGTTACTATAAAATCAAAGTGGATTTTGATCAAAAAGACGGCCCACAGATGTTCGGTCACGACTATGATCACGTCCTTAAGCTCGAGGAATACTTTCACGGAGACAACATCCCTACAGCCGCGGAATGCAAAAACAAGGTTTGCGTGTTCCATGTTCTGCGCCACGGCCACACGGGCGGACTTAACAACAAAACCGCGCCGGAAACAGCAAAGCCTGACGATGTGGACGGTATTGTGGGTAACGATAAACAAGCAGTCGCCGTGGTTACAACGCCTGCTGCACCGCCTCCTCCGGCATTGCACCTCCACTAACCAACCCCTTAATAAACTTGCTTAATTTTGGCTTACCGCAAGGTGGGCCAAATTTGCTTTTGTTAATCCCTTTTCATTAGAATGATCATATACAAACAATGGGTTTTGGGCTTATGCCGGATTGGGAAAACATAGAAAGAGGAAGACGTGCCGCCCAAGAGCGCGCTGCAGCCGCGCGTGCCGCCCAACCCCAATCCGAAGACATTCAAGAAGAAAGCCCCGCGGATTTCACCTACACCGCGGGCGGTGCCATTCAATTATTTACACCAACGCCTACACCAGAGCCGGACCCGGTGCCCGAACCCAAACAAGAAAAAAACTGGTTTGAACAAGCCACAGATGCAATCAAGTCAGCGTTTGGAATCAATGACGAACCCTCTCAAGAAAATATCGCAGCCGAACAGCGCGAATTGTCCGCAATGGGTTTGTATGCCGGCGAAGGCCATGGTTACTACGCAGACGGCATCGCGGGCGATGTGACCGAACATGCGCGCAAATTGCGCGATGACGAAGATTATGGTCTACGCTACCTTGAAGAGCGTCTTTCCAACGAAGGATTCTTAGGTTCCATCAGCGACGGACGCCACGAAAAAGAAGTCCTTATGCTCGAAGCCGCGATCAACCGTTCGCGCACCCTTCAAGGATTGGGGCCTTTGCCCGTAGACGGCGTTCTCGATGCCGATATGCTGGTAGCCATCGAGCAATATAAGAATGATTACGAAGTCGAAGAAAAAGACCTGATCGGCAAAGCCGTAGAGTTCGTGCAAGGCATCATCACTCCGAGCGCCGCACTGCAGGTACAAGAACGCGAAGTAGCGCGTCAACATCAATCCGACACGCCTATGAACGATCGTCAGGAGCGTGTGACGGGCATTATGGGCGCCGCCGCCGAAAGATTTAACATTCCGCCCGAATTGATGGTCGGTATCTGGCACCATGAAACGAGTTTTTCCTGCAGCGCGATGACCAGCACCACGGGGTGCCAAGGTGATTGGCAATTCGAACGCGCCACCATGCGCAATGTCGTGCGCTTGTACGGCGACGATATGGAAGCAGTTCTGCGTGAAGAGGGTCAAGGCGAAATGGCCAATGCCGTTGCCGACATTCAACGCCGTCTTTTGCATGGACAAAGCGTCAGCGCCGCGGAACTGGATGCGTTCCGCAATTCACCCGAAATTTCCACCGTGGCCGCCGCCGCGCTGATGCGCGATAATGCCGGATCGTTACGCCTTGGCAATACGATCGAGCAAAGCGAATTCGGCATTATATATGCGGGGTACAACGGCGGTCTTGAAAACGCCCGCGCCATGCGCGATGGCGGCGTAATTACGAATACGGATTTCCTGAGCAGCAATACGGTCGGCCGCGTGGCCAGAACCCATGAAGCGCAGCGCGCACATTATGATGGCGCTATCAGAGAAGGTATTGAAGAAGGTGGAAGTCTGATTGCCGCAGCACGCGACGGTAGCACGGGCCGCGATGCAAGCGTACAAGTGGCGGAAAGTTTCCAAGCCCCCGCCACTATCCGCAACGAAGGCCCCGCAGGCACGGCGGAACGCGTGCAACTTTCCAGCCGTTTCGGCGCAGCCACAGAAAACATCGACTTCGGCAAGATGGTCGGAGATCTGGTGAACGAAGGCATTCAAAATGTTCAGGGCCTTATCCGCCAGGTTACAGGCGGAACGCCTAACCTGACAGCATAAAACAAAACACCGCAAAAAAAGGCCCGCACATCGCGGGCCTTTTTTTGGTGGATGATTATGCCGCGACTTTTTGGGCGGCCGAGACGAGATCTTTCACCGCGTTCACCGAATTTTCGAACATTTTTTGTTCATCCGCATTCAGTTTGATTTCGATAATTTTTTCGACGCCGTTTTTGCCGATGATAACGGGAACGCCGATGTAAAGGCCTTTCACGCCGTATTCACCGTTCAGTTGCGCGGCGCAAGGCAGAACGCGTTTCTTGTCTTTCAGGTAGCTTTCGGCCATAGCGATAGCGGACGATGCAGGCGCATAATAAGCCGAGCCCGTTTTCAAAAGGGCAACGATTTCGGCGCCGCCGTCACGCGTGCGTTGAACGATTTTGTCGAGTTTTTCTTGCGTGGTCCAACCCATGGTAACGAGATCGGGCAAAGGAATGCCGGCAACGGTAGAATAACGTGTCAAAGGCACCATCGTATCGCCGTGACCGCCGAGAACGAAAGCCGTAACATCTTCCACGGACACTTTGAATTCTTCGGCCAAAAAGTGACGGAAACGCGCGGAATCCAGAACACCGGCCATACCGACGACTTTTTCAGGTTTGAAGCCCGTAACCTGCTGCATAATACCTACCATAGCATCCAAAGGATTCGTGATGACGATAACGAAAGCGTTAGGCGCGTGTTTCTTGATGCCTTCGCCTGCCGTTTTGATGATGCCGGAATTGATACCGATCAGATCGTCGCGGGACATACCCGGTTTGCGAGGGACCCCTGCGGTCACGATGATGACATCGGAATCTTTTAGCGCGGCGTAATCGTTGCTGCCCGTGTAATTGCAATCGAACATTTCGACAGGAGCGGATTCCGCCATATCTAGGCCTTTACCCTGCGGAATGCCTTCGGCGATATCGACCAAAACCACATCGCCCAGTTCTTTTAATCCGACGAGGTGCGCCAACGTTCCCCCGATCATCCCTGCCCCGACCAAACCGATTTTCGCGCGTGCCATGTATATGTTCCCTTTAAACGTGTTGAATCTTATGTAGTGAATCTATCACCCGCGCCATTTAGCACAAAGACGTTTAATAATGTATTGATTGACATAAACCCTAGACGCGGAGGCATATCCCAAATGCACAACTGATCAGAAGCAGCAAAATAAAAAGCAGAAAAGTCGCAGGCGGG
>JBEIHF010000055.1:0-4509 GCA_040381535.1 Micavibrio sp.
GCAAAAAAACAAAATTCAACAAAATCAAGGGTTTACCAAACATGAACATCCATGAATATCAAGCCAAAGAACTGCTCGCGAAATACGGCGTGGCCGTTCCCAAGGGAATCGCGGCAATGAGCGTGGATGAGGCTGTAAAAGCCGCCGGCGAGCTCCCCGGACCGCTTTATGTGGTGAAAGCCCAGATCCACGCAGGCGGACGCGGCGCAGGTAAATTCAAAAACAATCCGACGGGCAAAGGCGGCGTGCGTCTTTGTAAAACCAAAGAAGAAGTAAAAGCAGCCGCCGAAGCGATGCTCAATGAAACGCTGGTCACCGTGCAAACGGGACCGGAAGGTAAAGTGGTACAGCGTTTGTATGTCACCGACGGCGTCGACATCAAAAAAGAATATTACTGCTCGGTCGTTCTGGACCGCGCTACATCGCGCATCACCTTTATGGTTTCCACCGAAGGCGGTATGGCGATTGAAGAAGTCGCGCATTCACATCCTGAAAAAATTACGCGCGTGGCGATTGATCCCGCAACAGGCATGCAAGGCTTCCACGCCCGCAAGCTCGCCTTCGGTCTGGGGCTTGACGGTGATACGCTGAAATCCGCGACGAAATTCTTCACGGCATTGTACAAAGCCTTTGTTGAACTCGATTGCTCGATCGTCGAAATCAACCCGCTGATCGCAACGGACAAAGGCGAAATCGTTGCACTCGATGCGAAAATGAATTTCGATGACAATGCGTTGTTCCGCCAAAAGGCCGTGAACGATATGCGCGATGAGACCGAAGAAGACGCCAATGAACGCCTCGCCAAAGACTGGGAATTATCCTATGTGCGCATGGACGGTGATATCGGCTGCATGGTCAACGGCGCAGGCCTTGCCATGGCGACGATGGATATCATCAAATTATACGGCGGCGAACCTGCAAACTTTCTCGATGTTGGAGGCGGCGCCACGACCGAGCGTGTGACGGCGGCGTTCAAAATTATTCTCTCCGATCCCGCAGTGAAGGGCGTTCTCGTCAACATCTTTGGCGGCATCATGAAATGCGATATTATCGCGAACGGCATTATTGCCGCCGCAAAAGAAGTTTCGCTTTCCGTTCCGCTCGTCGTGCGCCTCGAAGGCACGAACGTGAAGGAAGGAAAAGAAATCTTGAACAATTCCGGCCTGCCGATCATCTCTGCGGACAATCTCGATGACGCCGCGAAGAAAGTGGTCGAAGCCACGAAGAAAGCGCAAAAAGCGGCTTAAATAATAAAATTATATCAAAGACTTATGGTGTAAATCTGGACATTTTCATAAAAAAATTGTAGAGCTATCACTTTATGTAGAGCTATCACTTTATAAAGCGGCACAAGACCGCATTCGTTTGATAGAGGGATTATAAAGTATGAGTTTACCAGCAATAGGCGGCAAATTACGCCGCGCAAGCGAAAATGTGGTGGAAGGTGTTTCTACTTCTGTTACTACCGCTCCTCGTAACGTAAGGCAGTTTTTTGAACAAGCCAGAGAAATGGGCTTTGGTTTTGTGGCCAGAGAACTGAGCCAGATGGGGCGCGTTTTTACCGATGCTTCCAAATTGATCGCGGCACGTAAAGCAGATATCAATGATGTAACGCCAAGCTTCCCCGTAGCCGTGTGGATGGTAATGCGCCAAGATCATATAAAAATGGGGCAGACGAAGCCGGTTGCCTTGCTGGAATACAAAAAGGATATGTGATGTCCCATTGGTGGATGCCTGAGAAATTCTCAAAAAAACGCCCGCACCTCGAAATGCGGGCGAAACTTATTTCAGCCATCCGCTCTTATTTCGACGCGCAGGATTTTTTGGAAGTGGAAACGCCTATCCTACAAACCATGCCATGCGCCGATATGCATATCCATGGCTTTGCCACCACGCTCAAAGGGCTCGATCTGCAAAAAGAGCGCGATCTGTGGCTACACACATCGCCCGAATTTGAAATGAAACAATTGCTGGTCGCAGGCCTGCCGAAAATCTATCAAATCTGCCACGTTTTTCGAAACGGGGAAGGGTCCAAGCGCCATTCCCCCGAATTCACGATGATCGAATGGTACCGCGCCCATGCGGGGTATGAAGATATCATGGCGGATTGCATTGGCTTGCTTTGCCATTGTGCAACCAAACTTGGCATTCAGTATTACAGTTATAACGGCCACCAATGCGACCCATTCGGCGATTGGGAAAAAATCACGGTTGCGAACGCGTTTTTGAAATATGCAGGTATTGATCTTACATCTTTGATGAATGCAACGGATGCGAATCTTTCTGCGGCGCAAGCCAACGACACCAAAGGTTTTTATGAGGCCGCGAAAAAAATCGGTGCGCCTGTTCGCGAACAAGATACGTGGGATGAAATCTTCCACGCCGTGATGGCCTCTAAAATAGAACCCAATCTCGGCAAGACATCGCCCGCGATCATTCATGATTATCCCGTGAGCATGGCCGCGCTTTCGAATCGCTGTGACGACCCGCGTTTTGCCAAACGATTTGAGCTCTATATTGGCGGTCTGGAAATGGCGAACGCGTATGATGAACTCACAAACGCCGTCGAACAACGCAAACGCTTCAAAGAAGAAATGGCCGCCAAACACGCGATGTATGGCGAAAGATATCCACTCGATGAGGATTTTCTGGCGGCGCTGGAGCAGGGCATGCCGCCGTCTGGGGGAATCGCTCTGGGTTTGGACAGATTGGCCATGACGGCTTCGCATGCGGCGGATATAGATGACGTTCTGTGGTGTGGCAGGCCTTGATTTCGGCCCATATCCCTTTATAAATAAGGGGCAATTTAACGCAACGAAAAGAGAATCACAAAAATGGCTGTTCTGGTCGGCAAAGACACAAAAGTTATCTGTCAGGGATTTACCGGTGCGCAGGGCACGTTCCACTCGGAACAGGCTATCGCATACGGGACCAAAATGGTCGGCGGCGTTACCCCCGGCAAAGGCGGCACCAAGCACTTAAACCTTCCCGTTTTTGACACCGTTCTCGATGCGAAGAAAAAAACCGGCGCAAATGCAACCGTGATTTATGTTCCACCTCCTTTCGCGGCCGATGCCATCCTCGAAGCGATCGATGCAGAAATCGAACTTGCCGTGTGCATCACCGAAGGTATTCCGGTTCTGGACATGGTTCGTGTGAAACGCGCGATCAAAAATTCCAAAACGCGTCTGATCGGTCCGAACTGCCCAGGCATCATCACGCCCGGCGAATGCAAAATCGGCATCATGCCCGGCCACATCCACAAACGCGGCAAAGTCGGCATCGTTTCCCGTTCGGGTACGCTGACATATGAAGCGGTTGCGCAAACGGGCGCTGTCGGCCTCGGCCAGACCACATGTATTGGTATCGGCGGCGATCCTGTCAACGGCACCAACTTTATCGATTGCCTTGAACTGTTCATGGATGATCCCGAAACGGAAAGCATCCTGATGATCGGCGAAATCGGAGGCACGGCGGAAGTCGAAGCCGCGCAGTGGTACAAAGATCTGAAAAAGAAAAAGCCGATCGGCGGATTTATCGCGGGTGCCACGGCACCTCCTGGCAAACGCATGGGTCACGCAGGCGCGATTATTTCGGGCGGCGATGACACGGCGGCCGCGAAGATGGATGCGCTTCGTTCCGCAGGCTTCGTGGTTTCGGATTCTCCTGCAGGCCTGGGCGACGCCGTAATGAAAGCCATGGCGGCGTAATGATCGAAACCGCCTTAGAGTGGCTTGTACATTTCATAGAAATGCTGGGGTATCCCGGCGTTTTTATCATGTCGGCCCTCGAAAGCACGTTTTTGCCCATCCCCTCCGAAGCCACGCTGATCCCCGCAGGTTATCTAATCCACCAAGGCGTATGGAACGGGCCGCTGGTCTTCTTGCTTGCGGTGGCGGGCACCATTACGGGTTCGCTCGCCAATTACGCCATTGCGTATTATTGCGGGCGGTATGTTCTGGTCCGCTACGGCAAATGGTTTTTTATGTCCGAAGAAAAACTCCTCAAGATGGAATCTTATTTCGTCTCTCATGGCTCCGCGTCCATCTTCCTAGGGCGTCTCGTGCTCGGCGTGCGCCACTTCATATCTTTCCCTGCGGGTCTCGCGCGCATGGATTTGAAAAAATTCTGCCTTTATACGGGTTTGGGCGGCGGACTCTGGACGATGATTTTGCTCGTGCTCGGTTATCTGATCGGCGATAACAAGGATCTGGTGATGGAATATCTCACCGAAGTCAAAATTGGTTTCGTGGTTTTGGTCGTTGTCGGCGGGTTCTTTTATTGGCGCCATCACAAGAAGCCCGCGCCGGTTTTTCCTTCCAATACCTAAGGGCTCGGCAATATTTTCCGTAATGGAATAATAAGCCGTGTTATTAAGGCTTTTTTAACCAACATCCCCTTGAAAACCCTAGGAAATCAGCTTTTTGACTGGCATTCGCCTTGCAATGTTACTTACGGAGTAAGTTCAACATAACAAAGGTGGTTCCCATGGTAAATTTTCTCTCTGTA
>JBEIHF010000056.1:0-4482 GCA_040381535.1 Micavibrio sp.
CCATTCATGAAGATATCAAATCATTTGATCCCGAATGTGGGTTCGGCACATATCTTTATGAACATCTCAAGCACACGGGAAAAGAAACCGAAGACTTTTTGCTGTTCCAAGGATATTCCGCAAGAGAAGCTAAAATAGTCGGCATGGCTTTTTCGTTACACGATATCGGCAAGACGCTCCAGGACCCGAAGTTGTGGAGAATTCAAGACGCAAATGTCGAGCGCACTCCTGATGAGAAAGCGGAACGTGTTCGCCATACTGAATATGGCCTTATTGTTTTGAAGACGAAAATGGAAGAAAAGGGTTTTGTTCCGACCGAGAAAGAAAATAAGTTTTTTGTAATCGTCGAAACCATGATGCTTTACCATCATGAGTATGTGAACGGTACGGGGCCGCGCAAACTGACCGGCAAGGATATTTGCCGCATGATGGCCAGCGCCATCGCTGTTGATACGGAACATGGCAGACGCAAGAAAGGCCACGACCAAATTCATAACGTTCATGAAATGCAGCGCGGCAAATTCATTGACCGAGTGGATCAGGCCGTGGCGGCTCTGTTTGAAAGATTTGTTCTTAAGCGCGTCGGGCTTAGTGCAAACCCCTATTCCACCCTTGCCATGAACAAGGTTTCCTGATTACTTCTAGTCATGGAAAAGTTTACCAAATTCAGCGGAATAGCCGCCCCTTTGCGCATGATCAATGTCGATACCGACATCATTATTCCTAAGCAGTTTTTAAAAACCATCAAGCGCGTGGGCCTCGGCAAACACGCCTTCAACGACATTCGCTATAACGAAGACGGATCGGAAAAAGCGAATTTCATTTTGAACCGCGAACCTTACCGCCAAGCGCAAATTTTGATCACCGGCGAGAATTTCGGGTGTGGCTCTTCGCGCGAGCATGCGCCGTGGGCCATTCTCGATATGGGCATACGTTGTGTCATCGCGGAAAGCTATGGCGATATCTTTTACAACAACTCCTTCAAGAACGGTATTCTGCCCATCCGCCTCCCCAAAGATCATGTTGAAACCTTGATGAGGGAAGTGGAAGAAAATCCTTCCGCGCCCATCGAAGTGAACTTGGAAAAACAAACCATCACGCGCGGTAATAAATTCTCCTTTTCATTCGAAGTGGAATCTTTTCGCAAGCATTGCCTCATCAACGGGCTGGACGATATCGGCCTGACCGAAGTGCAAAGCACGAAGATTTCCGCCTTTGAAAACGACGACAAGAACAAGAGACCTTGGATATGAGCAAGAATTTCAAACTGACCGTTCTGCCCGGCGACGGCATCGGCCCCGAAGTGATGGCCGAAGTGGAAAAGGTTATCGGGTGGCTGGAATCCAAGGGCGGGTACAAATTCGAAATCGCTGATGACGATATCGGCGGCGCGGCGTTCGACCGTTACGGCGCGCCGCTTGCCAATGAAACGCTAGCCAAATGCCGCAAATCGGACGCCGTCATCATGGGTTCCGTTGGCGGCCCGAAATGGGACGGCGTGGAATACAACAAGCGTCCCGAGGCAGGACTGCTTCGCCTGCGCAAGGAGCTCGACCTTTTTGCAAACCTCCGCCCCGCCATCGTGTTCGATGCACTGGCGGAAGCGTCTTCGCTCAAAACCGAAATCGTCAAAGGCCTCGATATTCTGATCGTACGCGAATTGACGGGCGGTGTTTATTTCGGCGAACCACGCGGTATCGAAGATTTGGGGAACGGCGAGCGCCGCGGCGTGAACACACAAGTATACACGACATCCGAAATCAAGCGCGTTGGGCGCGTGGCATTTGACCTCGCAAAAAAACGCCGCAACAAAGTTACGTCCTGTGAAAAAGCCAATGTGATGGAAAGCGGCAAATTGTGGCGCGAGGACATTACCGCGCTTCACTTCTCCGAATTCAAGGAGGTGCAGTTGGAGCACATGTATGCCGACAACTGCGCCATGCAATTGCTCCGCAACCCGCGCCAGTTCGATGTGATCGTTACGGACAATCTATTCGGGGACATTTTATCGGACGAAGCCGCGATGCTTACTGGCAGTCTTGGCATGCTTCCCTCCGCCTCTTTGGGCAAGGCAGGTCAAGCAGGTCTGTATGAGCCTGTGCACGGCTCCGCTCCCGACATTGCGGGCCAAGGCAAGGCCAACCCGCTCGCTACCATCCTGAGCTTTTCCATGGCCCTGCGCTATTCTCTCAATGCTGCTGACGCCGCGGACAAGATCGAGGCCGCTGTACAAGATGTGCTTAGCAATGGCATCCGCACGCACGATATCATGGCGGAAGGTTCTACATTGGTCGGAACATCCGCGATGGGTGATGCACTTATCAAGACGCTAGATCAATCTCTCGCCAAAGCCGCATAAAAAAAGCCCCGCCGAAGCGGGGCTTTTCCAAATTTCGTAGAATTAGTTGTTCACGCGAACATACAACGAGCAAGCAACGTTCGTTACGTTCTCGTTGTACCCACCGTTGGCAGCAACAACACCGGCGCCGCATACGGACTGGGTCGAGCCAGTGGTGGCAACGCCGTCATCCATTTTACGGTCGATCTGAGCAGCAGCTTCGGGCGTAATGGCACCTGTAGCACCGGCAGCAGCCACAGCCGCCGTCGAACCGTTCAGAGACGCGTATATTCTGTTGGCGTTCAGCGTGTTGCCGATACCCGTTCCACCTCCACCAGGGGTAGACGTACCCAACCACATAACGCCGCCCGTTTTAACGGATGGTACTGTACCGCCGACAACAGGGCCTGCCGGAATGTTTACACCGGAGATAAGGTCAGAACGACTTAACTGAATGAATGCGAACGTACCTTCGTTTGCGGCCGCCGCAGCACCTGCAACAGCATCGAGATCGCCGTCGCCGTTACCGGATTCAGCAGCGAGACCGTTGGGAAGACGTGTGTCTACGTTGGCCATGTCACCAGCCAAGGCATTGTATTTGTCTTGGAATGTGTTCATGGCGGCATCAAGACCCTTCAGCTGAGAAACCGTACCGGAAATCTTAGCGTTGGCGATCAGTTCCTGACCTTTCAAAATCCCGCCGATCAGCAGGCCGATAATAACCATGACGATGGCCAATTCGACGAGGGTAAAGCCCTGCTCCGAACGGCGCGCTTTTGCTTGGACGTAAGTCATTAAGTCTCTCCTAAGGTTTTAAAATGTGAAAATCGGGCGAATGCCCTAAGACATGCGAATCATACATGAATCAGGGGTCTTCGTCTCATATAATTTTATTGGGAATCAAGTACCTGTGTCCTATCAGACACTCAAAACGACCACTCATTTTGACATATTGAGATCAGGCCTTGTTGCGGGCCCTGTATTCCTTGGGGGTACTACCTGATAAATCTTTGAAAACTCTATTAAAAGTAGTGATAGAGTTGAAGCCGGATTCCTCATAGATCGCCTGAATCGGAACATCAGTTTCGGTCAACATTTTCTGCGCGTCCCGCACACGATAATCATTTAAAATTTGTGGTATGGTTTTGCCGTAGTGGACGTTGATTATGCGGGAAAGACTAGCCTCTCCTATGTCCAATTCCCTTGCCAGCTCCGCTCTACCGAACGCTGCATCCTGATAGATTTTTTCGGATTCGAGCAGGTTGGCGAGTTTGTCCAATATGCGTTTTTCGGTCGGGCTGGCGGTGGGAACGGGGACCGCACTTTTGTCCAGTTTGAGCGCCAGGGGATATATCCTGAACAAACTGGTCGCAGCCAGATAGACAAAGGTGATCCCCAAAACGGTGCGTATGAGCGTCCATTGCTGGGCCGTGATGTCGCCCCCCACAAACGCGAGGGTGGAGGCAAGGAACGCTGTGGTCAAAGCGATCAGCGCGATAATCAGCCAGAAACGCTCTTTCCCGAATTTGGGATTTTTGCGAAGACCGTCAAGCAAATCGCGCCGTGCCCAGATGGCGAGCAAGCTAAATGCGCCAATAACCAATCCCGATACATATAAAATGGGCATTTCCGAAATGAATTGAATTGGCAGAAACGAAATGGGGATTAACAGCAGCAGGAGGAAATATTTGGGCAGCGGTGGTTGGGGCACATGCGCTATTTGAAAGATCAGCAACGCGCCGAGCGGAACGCCCGAAAACCAAAATAGCCATTGTGCCATTTCGTAATATTTAAAATGGGATGCCCATTTTCCCGCCGCGGCGTCGAGCAAAAACGCGCAGGCCAGAAAACCGAAATACAAACCGGGAATGATTGCGTTGAATACGGAGCCCGAACGCAGCAACATGTACACGAGCACATACACGGACTGAACCAGCCCCAGAAGCGAGAGTATCTCCGGCAGAGTGAACTGCGATGTTAATAACATAATAGATTTATAGGACTATTTTTCATTGCGGCAAAGTGGGTATTTTGTGGCTTCCGCAGGTTCCAGCGTTCTGGTGCAGATATATTCTTTTATGACATTGATCTCGTTGGGGTGGAGATTGTCCTGCTCGGTGATCAGGATGCGCATCATGATCTCG
>JBEIHF010000057.1:0-4030 GCA_040381535.1 Micavibrio sp.
TCCGTCGTCACACAACGCGAGGTCGGCGTCGATACCGAAAGCTACAACACCGCACTCAAAAACGCGTTGCGTCAGCGTCCCGATGTTATTCTAATCGGAGAGATCCGCGACCGCGAGGTTATGGAGCAGGCATTGACCATCGCCGAAACGGGCCATTTGTGCCTTGCAACCTTGCACACCAACAACGCGTATCAGGCGATCGAGCGTATTGTGAACTTCTTCCCCGAGGAATTCCATAATCAAACACGACTCAATCTGTCGATGAATTTGAAGGCCATCATCTCCCAAAGGCTTTTGCCGTCGCTGAGGGGCGGACTGGTTCCGGCGTTGGAAATTCTCATCAATCAGGCCTTGGTGCGCGAACAGATTCAAAAGGGCGACTACGAAAAAATCCCCGAAGTCATGGAGCAAAATAAAGCGATCGGTATGTGTACGTTCGATCTGTCTTTGTTGGATCTTTACAAGCGCGGTGATATCACTGAGGAAACAGCCATAGCCCAATCCGACAAATCCAGCGACATGGCGGTCAAGATCCGTCAGGCCAAACTGGGTGGCAAGAGCGGCTCCTTGCGGGACATGGATACGTCGAATCTTAAGATCTCCGACCACTACTGATAAATCAGGCGTTTTAGACGTATTTTCCCTAGCATTCACTTGCTTAGAACATGAATCCATAGCAAAATTCTATGGACCGATTCTGTCACTGCACTTCCTGTCCACGGATAAAACCATGCAAAATGTTGTCGCCCCACGCGTATTTATCGCAAGAGCACTAGGTGTATTTTTACTTAGTGCGGCCTTCTTGTTACCTCTGGCAGGATGCGATCTGGCCAAGAACAGCCTTAAGGTTGATCGTAGCAGCGATATGGAAGTTCAAGACTACCGCGATGCTTTGGCGGAACGTTTGCCGGACATCAAAGACAAAGCCGCCGTTGATCAGGCAGGCATTCCCGAATTCAAACCTTATATGGCAACGCCTTCGGATAAGTTAAAACCGATGCCTCTGGTTTCTATCTCCGTAAACCAAAGCGTTCCTTTGAAGGATGTTTTGTATGAACTGGCCGATCAGGCCGAATACGATCTGGAACTCGACCCCCGCATCAAAGGCAGCATTATATTTACTGCCCGCAACAAACCTTTCGATCAGGTTATCGAACGACTGACGGAAAGCGCCGGCCTGCGTTACAAATTCGATGGTGACACGGTACGCGTCGAACTCGATACGCCTTATCACCAGATCTATAAAGTCAATTATCTCAGCTATATCCGCACCAATGACAGCTCCATCAGCAATGACGTTGCGGTTGTTTCGGGCGAAGGCGCGGATACGGGCTCAAAATTCAAAGCGGCAGCAAAGAGCGAATCTGATTTCTGGGGTGAACTGGATACCAACCTGACCCAGATGATCGGCGTTTACCGAGACTCCGGTAGCTTGCGTACAAAAAAAGATCCGAAAATTACGGCTGTGGCGGAAAATACTGCGGCACCCGTAGAGCCCGTTCTTCTGACGGCTGACGGCGAGATCGCCGAAGGCGGCATGAACGCGGATGGTACCCCTGCGACCAATGTGCAGGTTTCTGTGCCTGATGCTGTCCTGCGCGTTGAGCCGCTTCCCGTGGATGAAGAGGAAGATGAAAATTCCCAGCAGGGAACGAACGATCCTTTCACGCCGCGCTATTCCGTCAACAAACAGGCCGGCATCATTTCCGTCTTCGCAACCGAGCGTCTGCATAAGCAAATCGACAAATATCTTGTAGAATTGCGCAAATCCGTAACCTCACAGGTATTGATCGAAGCCAAGGTTCTGGAAGTAGGTCTGACGGATGAATTCGCCGCAGGTATCGATTGGTCAGCCGTTGATATTTTCTCCAATAAAAACCCGTTGTCCTTGGGCGTAGATTCCGTGGGTGGTTCTTTAGCACCGGCATTCGACCCTGTTTCCGATCCTCTGTTAAGCGGCTTTGTCGCCTACACCAGCAGTGACTTCAACTTGGCTGTGCAGGCATTGCAACGTTTTGGTACAGTGCGCGCTCTGGCGAGCCCGCGTCTGACGGTATTGAACAACCAGTCGGCCGTTTTGAACGTGGCCAGAAACCAGGTTTACTTCGAAATCGAAGTTGACACATCTCAGACCGATGCCGGAACTACAGTGGATATTGATTCCAACATCCGCAACGTTCCAGAAGGTGTTTTGATCAACGTTCAACCCTCGATCGATCTCGACAATGAAACAATTTCTATGGCGGTGCGTCCGACCGTTACGCGTATCACCAGCTTCGTCAACGACCCCGGTGTCGCATTCGCCGTGGCCGATGCGGGTCTGCTTGTTCCGATTGTCTCGCCTGTTCCGAATGTGAACGTGCAGGAATTTGATTCCGTCATTCAAATGAACAACGGCCAGCCGATTGTAATGGGCGGTCTTATTCAAGATCGTACGGACTCTGAGCAAAACTCCGTTCCGGTTCTGGGTGAACTGCCTATCGTCGGCGGTGCGTTTAGAAACCAAGTCGACAAAGTGTTGAAGACAGAACTCGTTGTCTTCATGAAGGCCACAATTGTCGAAGGCGGAAACAACATCCACACGACGGACAAAG
This sequence comes from Micavibrio sp., assembly GCA_040381535.1. GTDB lineage: Bacteria > Pseudomonadota > Alphaproteobacteria > Micavibrionales > Micavibrionaceae > Micavibrio_A. Next base: position 2,595 of record JBEIHF010000057.1, read on the forward strand.
ATCTGTACCGCGAGTTTTCACAAGATCGCCGTCCTCTGGATATGTAATTGATCCAAACCTGCCTACCAACGTAAGGGTATTATCATGATCTGGCCCCTTTTGCGCTACATCCTTATTGCGGCGGGAAGGGACAGGTTCGTTTGGGGCCTTTTGGGCGTTCTGGCTATTACAGTCAGCCTGTCCAATTTCTTCGGTTCCTCCGTTATCACCGAACAAAATGAATTCGCTAGCACTTTTGCCGCGTTTGGATTCCGTCTTTTTGGCGTGATATGCGTTGTCATGTTCATTGGCACCTATATCCGCAGATGTTTTGAAAACCGCGACATCGATTTCCTGCTCTCCCGCCCCATCGGTCGCATGCAATTCATATTCACCCATGCGGCGGCCTTTTCGATGATTGCGCTACTGGCCGCACTGGTTATGGGCGGCACCATTTTGGGATTGGAAAAACACACCGCCGAAGCGGGGTTCTATCTTTGGTGGGCTTCCATCGCGGTAGAATTTTTGATCATGGCGAACATCGCCATGTTCTTCGCCTTTGTCATCACAAGTTCCACGGCCTGTCTTCTGGCGATCTTTTCATTCTATCTTTTGTGCCGTCTGATCGGCGACATCCTCGGCATCCTGCAAAACAACACCGCGCAACTAGAAGGAAAATATCTGATCATGGCGAATGTCATGGAAGTTATTTCCATGATGATCCCGCGTCTTGACCTGATGGGCCAAACCAAATGGCTTTTGTACGGCCCGCCAGCGGACATAACCTATATGTTCTTGCTCGGGCAGGGGGCGGTTTTCGTATCTCTTGTCGTCGCCGCGACCGCGATTGACATGTACAGGCGGCAGTTCTAATGGGCACGCGTTCCATATCATCTTTTTTTCTCTATAGTTTTTTCCTGCTCGCTGTTTTGGCCAATGTCTTTTTCTGGACATATTCCCACAAAATATTTTCCGAATGGAGCAATGTTCCCGCCGCGCCTTCGAAAAATTCCGCCACCATCTGGGGATTGGGCGATACCGAGATCACTTACCGCTTGTTCGGCTATCTTTTACAAAACATGGGAAACACGGGCGGTAGTTTCGAACCCCTGAAAAAATACGATTATGCTGCGCTGGAAAAATGGTTTTTCATCGCCCAGTATCTGGACCCGCGCGCGGATTACGTCCCGTTCCTAGCGGCGTTTTATTACGGCGCTCTGGAAGAAGAGCCCGAACGCATGAGGCATGTGGTCAATTATCTGGCGGATGAGGGTTTAACGGGCTACCCCAACAAATGGCGCTGGTTGGTACAGGCTATCTTTCTGGCCGGACACCGCGCGGACGATAAACCACGCGCCGTGGAGCTTGCCAATAAACTGGCGGTCCTGCCTGATAAAATGCCGATCTGGGCGCGGCAAATGCCGGCCTTCGCCAACATGGATTTGGGGAAGAAGGAA
>JBEIHF010000058.1:0-3916 GCA_040381535.1 Micavibrio sp.
TTCTTTCCGCAATGATAGCTCTCTCCAATGCATCGATATCACCTTGCAGTCCCGCAATGTCGGATTCTTCCTTGCCCGAAAGCTGGTTGTAGGTCTCAAAGGCGATATTGCCGAACATAATGCTCAGATCACCGATAGCATCCAGTTCATCGTCATCTGGGTCTGGGTCTGCGGCATACTCTTCACCCGTGGTTTTTCCCATAATATTGCAAGGAATTGCCACACAGCGGTGCGATAGGCCGTGCCGCCGAGCGGGCTGTTGCGGATCCAGTCGAAATCGTTTTCTTCGTCTCTTTGCGCATACATGGCCACCGCGGTGCCGTATGCCATCTTCCCGAACATGGTTGTGATACTGACAGCTTCATCGGGATAGACGTCGATAAATTCCTTCACGACATATGCTTCGGTAATTACATGCGGATCAATCATGGCTGGGAAACGGCGTGACCGATATGGAGATGGGGAATGGGGCGCATGGCAACAAACCTGTACACATCATCCTTCTTGGGGTGGGCCTCCACATCGAACGCCATGCGTAAAATGGTATTGCCTCCTAAATCGCGCGTGATGATCATATCGCCGTTTTTGATGGGGGTAGCGGAAATCACATGAATTTCATTAAGGCCGTTGGCTAAGCCTTCCAGGGCCCACCCATTCAAAAAAATCGTACCTGCGGATTCTTGTCCAAAATCGTGAGCGCTGTGCGTGCGTCTGGTTTTGAAAGTGACATCCACCAAAGGCATCAACATATCCAATGCCTGCGTATCCGGGCTGTAAATGCGCTCGTTATCGTCTCTGATACAGGTATGTTCGCCTGCGGGAATTTTCTTTCTGTCCATCCACACCTTCTGTTCTTAATTGTCGTACGCGTTGAACGGAATATCCGTGCTGATTTTTATACTCACCGCACCGCGTTGCGGGGTTATCTCTCCACGCGCCACTCTCATGAAAACCCTGCCGACTTCATCCACGATCTGGCCGACGGGTTCGATATATCGGGGATCTAAATGGTCCAGAGACCCCCTGAAATCCGAAAGCTCCGTATCGATCCCGCTCTGTCTGATGACCGTAATACCTTTTTCGCGGTTGACGAAAATCAAACCGTTTAATTCGGCTTCGGCTCTGTCATATTCCGGATCGCCCTCGCCGTTTTCGGGCTCGCCCATGGCGTGTTCGGAAGGCAATGCTATGGCGGCGAAGGTTTTTGAAATCATGCCATTATTCATGGGAAGGCTTATCGTGCCATATCCCATTTCGGTAAGTTGCAAAAGATAGGGCTGGATGACGCCCGAAGCGATGGTGCTGCTCGTCATGCCGTTGATTTTGCACTCCGTCACCAAATGGCACATATTGCCGATGGCATCCAGAACGCGTGCTGCGTTAAGCGGGTTTTGCATGAATTCGGGCATGCGCGCGTTGATGGCTTTGACTAACGCGACCTGCCTGCTCTGGTGGGCGTTGTACATATTTTCGACAATCATAGTCAGCGCTTGAAAGGGTGAGGCGTAAAAATTCTCCGAAGACCGTCCGTCCGCATACCAACCCATGCGCGAAAAAAACAACAAGTGATCGGCCATCTCTTCCGGCTCGAAATTTCGCTGTTCGAAACTTTTCTTGTACTGTGACCGGCTTATGTCCCTGCGTTGATCGGGGCGCAGTAAAAAATACGATCTGTATTCATCGGCGGCTTTTTTCAGTTTGCCGGAAATTTCGTGCGGCGCGCCCAAGGAAGACGAATCTTGCGCGAAACCGGCCAGTTTTTCAAAAGGCGTGGCGATATGCGGCGGGATGATGGAAGAACCGAGTACGTAAAGAAATTTAAGGGCGCGCGCGAATTTCTCGACATCCAGCGTCGCGATATTTTGACGCATCGCGGCTTTTTCCGCCTTTCCAATTTCTTCGGGCAACATTTTGTCCATAGGACACACCGTTCTTTTTTATTCTTTTATGACGCTCTCAAAACAAATTGGGACAATCTGACGTTGTATGTAAGGTCAGTGCTTTTCTGCAATTTCTACCTCTAGGGAATGTATTTTATTTCGGGCAAAACATTGTAAATACTTCCGTCATGTTCCTCGATAGCGGCTGCCGTGGCTTCGGGTGTAAGGCCGGCTTTCGCGGCTTTACCAAAAATCATGGCATGGTCGATAACGCTGTCGTAATGTTTGCGATCGGCGCGGTCAAAACCGGGGAAGGTTTTTTTCACCATTGACTTTAATTCCGTAATAGTACCTGAAAAATGGACAGGCGGAACGGAATCGGGCGCTCTGTACTCACCTTTCGGCAGAACAAAGCAATGAATGGCAACGCGCGGCATCTCTTCATCGGGACAGGCTATAAACCATGTGGCCTTGCCAGAAGTAGGTGCTTCTTCCGTGCGGGCAAATTCCTTCGTGAGGATGGGTACGCCTTTGGGAATGCCGGACATATCCGCGATCATCTCCATATGTCCCGCAACTATGTTTCCATCGGCTTTGGCCATAATCGGTGCGATTTTCAAAGCGGTATCGCGCATAATGCCCATAAGCTCTTTGTTTTTTCTGTGCGGATGATACAAACCGATAACAATTTCGGACGAATATTGCGGCCAATGCTCTGCCACTTCCGGAAGCGTCGCAACGGCCGCTTTGAATATGCGCATTTTGTCTTCATCGGAAACCGTTGTGGCGGCCATGATATCCTTGGTGAAGCTCGGAATAGACCGCGGTGCGCCTTTCGGCATTTGCGGAAAAATCTCCAACGCCTTTTCGATGAAACGTGCGGTTATTTCTTCGTTTTGATAACCCGCATGCATGGCATTCAAAAGTAAACCTTGGGAATAGCCGACGTCGTCTTGATATGTCGGCAACATGCCGAATATCGTCTCTGCAATTTGCGGTCTTACATCCTTGCTGTCCTTGGACCAGTAAATCAATTCACTAAAAACGTGATTGGCATAGTTGGGAAACTCGGGAACTTTTTTAAGGATGTTGGTGATCAATGCGGCTATCAGCTCGCTTTGACGCTCTTTTTTGGGTTCGAAACGCGTGTGCAGCTCCGTCTGCCCCCATAAGGATCTCATCCAGTCGTGGTAATGGGAAAAACCGAACGAAACCATCGCCGGCAAGGCTTCAACCAATTCCTTGCCGACATCTTTGAGCAGATCGGTGTCTTTTTTGGCTTCATCCAGCACAAGACGCAACATCTTAACGCCGCTTTTGACATTGGTCTCTCTTTGCATCGCGGGGAAAGCGGGGACGGTGCCCATCAATATTTCGCGTGTCAGGGCGGGGTCGCCTTTGGCATGGTCGATCATGATGGTGAAAACCTTTTCGACCAGCTTGTCGCTCTTAAAACCTATATCGGGCAAAACCGAGAGGACATCGCGGATATGCCCTACCTTCTTGTCGTAATCACCTTTAGCTGCTTCCAGCGCCAGATGGACACGTTCGGGGATGGGCTGTGCCAGATCTTCGCGTACAAGCAAAACTTTGATGGAATCGCTCACTTTGGTGCCGGGCAAAAATAACATTAAATCACCTGTTTTATAAATTGGATGCGCAAGTAAATAACATTGCAGTTACGGAAAATCAAGATAATTTACTTTTTATTAACTATTGGTACAAAAAAAACAAAATTGGCTATAGTGGCCGATAATTTATGCCGCCACCAAAACCCCCGACCCATCCCAAATAGGCCCCGAAACAGTGGCCGATCGTTTATCACACGCAATTTAATTCGCAAACGAACTGAACACTTCAGTATTACGGAAAAATACACAAAACCATAGGAACGGCAAGAAAAGGGCGGCCCAATCCATCAATATAAGACAAGCCCGCCCTTGGGGCCGTGCAACGGGGCCTAAAACGGATACGGAAAGAAGATTGCGAGCTTGAATGCCTATAAACAAGGGCTTCGGTCGACCTTTTTCAAAGAA
>JBEIHF010000059.1:0-3447 GCA_040381535.1 Micavibrio sp.
CGCATCTGGAAAGAGCGTTTTTGTCTCTGGTAAGCAAGGCCAAACCGAAGGCTGCCTAAAGTTGAGGATTCCCTTCGGGCCGTTTTTTTGCTAGAATCGTATACGAAATTTTCAATTCGTTCACCCCTTTAGCAGATTTGCGAACACCATGAAAAAATTTGATACGAAAATTCTGATGACGGGCTTGTCCTTGTTCACGATCGCGCTGTGCAGCGGCGTATTTGTCCACGCGCAAGGTACGAACGATACGGTGAACGCCGTCGGTAACGGGGCGCCCGCGGCGACAGCGACCCCGCCGCAACCGAAGGCGGTCGCGCCTATGGAAGAGGCGGCTCCCGCAACCACTGCGGCAACGCCGGCTCCTACGAATGCACCTGCCGCTCCCACGACCACGACGCTGACACCCATTCCTGAATCCGCCGATGGCACCATTCAAGGAACGAACGTGATGGGCGATAGCGGCGCACGCGAAAAACATTCCGGTACGTATTACGATTCCAATGCATTGGTCCCTGACAGCGATCTGAAAAAAGCGGGTGCGACGGGCGTGCGCAAAGTGGATCCTGCCTATGAACCCGGCCAGAAATACATCGTCGTCGAACAATCGGCTAAGGCCGGTTCTTATGAATCCCAATATGTCGCCGCAACACGCGCTCTTTCTTTAGGCCGCTATGCCGCCGCGATGGAGATGTTTGAAAAACTTTACAAGAAAAACCACAAGGATCCCCGCATTCTGATGGGGCTGGCCGTGGCGCAACAAGGTGCGGGCTTTACTGAATCCGCCGCCAACACCTACGAAGATTTGCTTAAGGTCGAGCCGAACAACGCCGATGCCATCGTCAATCTGATGGGTATCATGAAGGCGCAGTATCCTTCAGTGACGTTAAAAAAATTGCAGGAACTTCGCGCGAAATATCCGATGAACCCCGGCATCCCCACACAGATGGGTATCTTGTACGGCGAACAAAAGAATTTTGAAGAGGCTTTCCGTTATTTGGAGATTGCTGCGAGCATGCAGCCGATCAATCCTTCTCATGTTTATAACATGGCCATTGTTGCCGAACGTATGGGCGATGCTTCGAAGGCCGTGAAGTTGTATGAGCAAGCTTTACAGATGGATGCGTCATACGGATCCGAAGCAAACAGTCTGCCGCGTGAAGTTATCTATGACCGCCTGGTAATCCTGCGCCGCAAGGTTTAAGTGGGCGCAGCTCAAGTAGCTCCAGAGGCTTTCCTTTATATTCTGATTTTTCTAGTCGGGCTTTGCCTCGGCAGTTTTGCGACCGCGTTGATTTACCGCATACCGCGCGGCATTTCATGGATCGTAGATAAACAATCCAAAGACAATCCTGCCTGCCGTTCGGAATGTCCGCATTGCCATCACAAATTGGGCATCGCCGATCTGGTGCCACTGTTTTCATGGCTGGCATCACGCGGTAAATGCCGTCATTGCGGAAATAGAATCTCGAAGCTCTATCCTGCCGTGGAAATTGCCACCGCAATTCTGGCAACCGCACTTTTTTGCGCATGGGGGCCTGTACTAAGCTTCGTCCCGCTGCTGTTCGCGGTCCCTTTTATGGTCGCGGCGGTGGCAATCGATTGGGAGTATATGATTCTCCCGAACGACATTAATATCGCATTGATTATACTATCAGGCATATTTATTTTTCTTTTTGCGCAGAATGATCAGATGTTTTGGATATCCCACATAACTGCCGCGATAGTTTTACCCACTTTTTTTTGGCTAGCCTCTTGGGCAGTGGGGCGTTTGAAGCGAAAACAGGCGCTTGGGCAGGGGGATTTGAAGTTTTTGCCCATAGCAGGCCTGTTTTTGGGGGTTTCGGCGCTGCCGGCCTTCATGGTGACTGGAGGTGTCTTGGGCGTTATGAGCGCCGTTCTAAGGGCAAAAAAGGGTCTCAAAGGTGCGTTTCCGTTCGGTCCCGCGTTGATCGCTTCCCTTTATCTTCACCTAATATTAACCGGATTAGGGTTTGATTATAAATGGTGATCCTTATTGACCGTGATCGGTCTTGGCATCAAACTGAGGGGGCTATTTCAGCGTTCCGAACGGGTCTGTTCAGTTTAATCACAATTTAAGGGAGAGAAGGTCGTGGATTTAACACAGCTTTTGGCATTCGCCATGCAAAACAAGGCATCGGACCTTCACTTAAGTCCGACCAATTTTCCCATCATCCGCGTGCATGGCAAACTTCGCCGCATCAAAGCCGAAGCGGAACTGACCAGCGACGACATTCGTGGAATGTTGTATTCGGTCATGACCGAGGGCCAGCGTGCCGACTACGAAGAAAACATGGAAATCGACTTAGCCATTTCGTTCGGCGAAAAGGCCCGTTTCCGTGTGAACGCATTCACGACGCGTAACGGTTCCGCCGCCGTGTTCCGTACCATTCCATCCGAAGTGCCGACGATTGACGAACTGGATCTGCCGGGCGTTCTGCGCCGTTTCGCCGAGCTCGAAAAAGGCCTCATCCTCGTGACAGGTGCGACGGGTTCGGGTAAATCGACCACGCTTGCGTCGCTGATCAATCACATCAACATCACGATGGACAAACACATTATCACGATCGAGGATCCGGTCGAATTTTTTCATCACTCGAAAAAATCTCTGATCAACCACCGAGAGATCGGGCGCGATACCGTGTCCTTCGCAAGGGCTTTGAAATCCGCACTGCGTGAAGACCCTGACGTTATCCTGGTGGGGGAGATGCGCGATTACGAAACCATGTCGCTTGCGCTGACCGCCGCAGAAACGGGGCACTTGGTTCTGGCGACGTTGCACGCATCCACAGCAGCAAAAGCCGTTGACCGTATCATCGACGTTTTCCCGACGGGTGATAAACCGATGGCAAGAACTATGCTCGCAAGCTCTTTACAGGGCGTTGTAGCGCAAACGCTCCTTCCCAAAGTGGAAGGCGGCCGCGTCGGCGCATTCGAAATTCTGGTCGGCACGAGCGCCATCCGCAACCTGATCCGTGAAAATCAGGTTCCGCAAATTTACTCCATGATTCAGACGGGCTCACGTTATGGGATGGTGACGATGGAAGATTACGTGCAAGGTTTGCTCGAAGGTGGTTCCATTGACAAAGACACCGCTCACCGTACGTTGGCGCAGGTGCACGAAGATGTCGAAGAGCGCGACGAAGGTTACCAATCCGCGGCACTCGGCGGCGGTAAAATCGGCGGTAATGAATCCAAAGGCAACAGTGGCGGCAAAGCCACGAAGTCTGGTGAAAAAGCGGCGGATGGGAGCTACTCCTTCTGATGGCCGTACCTTATGCGTTTCAATGCCTGACGAAAATGAACGAGAAGGGGGCCTCGGACCTTTATCTCAGCTACGGATTCCCACCGACCTTGCGCATCGAAAATCATTTGGAAGGCATCAAGAAGCGCCAAGCCTAAAAAGCTCCAAGCCTCAAGCCTCAAGCC
>JBEIHF010000060.1:0-2960 GCA_040381535.1 Micavibrio sp.
GTCGCGGTTCTTCATATACTCAAGAATGATGGCAGTGATCTTTTGCTTGTCCACTGGTTCGGTGGCAGGTGATGTATCAGCGTCCGCCTGTTTGATTACAAGTGCCTCAGCCGTAACTAGAGCAGGTTTTGGTGCAGTGGGATCAGGCATCATGCCCATAACGGCGGGTGAGAGTTTTTCCTTCATAGCATGCAAAAGCGCGGGGTCTATTTTGGCCCGCGTATCGCGCAAAATATTCATGGCACGCTCACGGATAATGCGGCTTACGGGCTTGTCATGATTGTCTTTGCCATCCATCTGGCCTATACCTTTATGGTTATCGAAGCGGGGACTCTCACCCACAATTATACCCCGAAACTAATGAATGTATAAGGTTTTACGTTAAAGCATGACCTGCCTACTCACATTGTATCAAAGCGCGACGATCGCGGGGAAACCCCTGCTCGATCTGTTGCTTCAAAGCCGCGTCAAACGCGGCAAGGAAGATCCTGCGCGTTTGGGCGAACGCAAAGGCGAACCCTCACAACCGCGCCCCAATGACTCCGTAATCTGGCTGCATGCCGCAAGCGTAGGCGAAGCGCAATCCGCGCTCATCCTTCTCGACGCCTTGGAAAAACATCATCCTTCGGTGAGTGTCGTCGTGACCACGGGAACGGTAACATCGGCCACGCTCATGCAACGCCGCCTACCCCGCAACGCCGTGCATCAATATGCGCCGCTGGACCATCCAGGTTGGGTGGAAAATTTTCTGAACCACTGGCGTCCCGATCTCGCGCTCTGGATGGAATCCGAACTCTGGCCGAATATGCTTACGGCGCTTCGCGCGCGTAAAACTCCCGCCGCACTGATCAATGCGCGATTATCGGACAAATCCTACCGCCACTGGAAATGGGCGCGCGGATTCGTAAAATCTTTGCTGGATTGTTTTACGCTCATCCTAGCCCAAACCGAAAAAGATGCGCACCACTATGGAAGCCTGGGTGCTTCGAACGTCATCGTTTCCGATAACATCAAATACAGCGCAGCGCCGCTCCCCCATGACGAACTCTCGTTAAAAACCTTGAAAGTTGCCGTCGGCGAACGTCCTGTATGGGTTTATGCCAGCACACATGCGGGCGAAGAATCCCTTGCCTGCCGCGCTCACAAAACACTCAAAGAAACCCTGCCCGATCTTCTGACCATCATAGTGCCGCGCCATCCCGAGCGCCGCGATAACATTGCCAACACCTGTTTCGAAAACAGATTGAAATTCCGTCTGCGCGGTCAAACGCTGGCACTGCCCACGAGCGATGACGACATATATATCGCCGATACTCTCGGCGAACTCGGTCTTTTCTACACGCTTTGCCCTATAGCGATGATCGGCAGATCCTTCAGCGATGACGGCGGCGGCGGTCACAACCCTGTCGAAGCCGCGCAACTCGGTTGCGCCGTCCTCACAGGCCCCAATAACCAATTCCAACTTCAACTTTACGAAGATATGCGCACCGATTTTGCCGTGCGGGAGGTACGCACAGAAAGCGAACTAACTACCGCCCTGAAGGAGCTTCTAACGAAGCCGGAGCTTTTAAATGAGATGCAGCGCAATACATCCACCTTCGTGAACCGCAAAACCCATGTCGTGGACCGCGTGCTGGAGATACTTTCTCCCATGCTGAAATCTCTGGAGGGCCGCAATGCCATTTGAGACCCCGAAATTCTGGCGGAACAAAGGACCGATCGCTCAAATTCTGCTTCCATTTTCCTACCTCTATCACATGGGTCACAAATTCAACACGTCCTCGGTAAAGCCGTATAAAAGCTCCGTGCCCGTTATTTGCATCGGCGGGGTGGTCGCGGGCGGAAGCGGCAAAACGCCCGTACTGCATGGTTTATTGAAGATGATCCGCGCGTACGGGCCGTATGAAAATCCCGTCATTCTTTGCCGCGGTTACGGTGGAACGCTCAAAGGCCCGTCCGTTGTCGATCCGAAAGTGCATACGGCGAAAGATGTCGGCGACGAAGCGCTTTTGCATGCGCGTTATGCCCCCACGATCATCAGCCCCGACCGCGCTGCTGGCGCGAAGCTTGCCGAAGCCATGGGCGCGGATGCGATTTTAATGGATGACGGGCTGCAAAACAATTCCTTGAACAAAACATTTTCCTTTCTCGTGATCGATGCGCGTTACGGCATCGGCAATGGGTATTTGTTGCCCGCGGGACCTTTGCGCGAACCGTTGCAAGATGCTTTATCCAAATGCAATGCCATCATTTCCACGGGCGGCGTTCTGGCGGATGATTTTCCGCAGGCTATTCTTGCGACCGAAACGACCGTTACGTCCACGCATGAAAAAAAGGAAACTTACGTGGGCTTTGCAGGCCTTGCCCATCCCGACAAATTCAAATACACGTTGGAAGAACATGGATTTACACTCGAAGGATTCAAAAGCTTTCCCGACCACCATCCCTATTCCGACACCGACATGAAAAATCTTTTGAAAAAGGCGGGTGCGCACAGGCTTATCACCACGGAAAAGGACTTAGTCCGCATTCCCGATGCCTATAAAAACAAAGTAGAATGTCTTGTCATTGAAATATTCTTCAAAAACCCCGATCACTTGCAAAGCATATTCCGAAGCGCATGAAACAATTTCGCTATATTCTCGAAGCCATTCTGGTTTGGATCGCATTTGCCGTTTTCAAAATTATCGGGCCTGATGCCGCATCGTCCGCGGGCGGGTGGCTGGGTAGCACGATAGGGCCAAGGCTGGCAGCGTCGCGCAAGGCACGCAACAACCTCAAAAACGCCTTCCCCAATTACAAACTCACACATACCTTCAACTCACTGGGATTCGCTTTAAACATTACCAAAGCCCACCATAACGCCATCCAAACCAACAGAGACAACAAAACTGCCGCCACTATCCACGACATCAAACTCCTCCCGATCACCCCCGCAAGCAAACTCCACCTCATCGCTA
>JBEIHF010000061.1:0-2395 GCA_040381535.1 Micavibrio sp.
AAGCTTGAACAACGCGCGATGAAACCGCTCGCCGTGTTCGATCTTGTGGCGCGCTCGCTCGGGCCGGACATCCATATTGCATCTCTCGATGTAAAACCTGCTGTTGAGGCGACCACCCTGGACCCTGCGGCGGAAAATGTCATGGCCGTTGCCGGCACCGAAGAAACACCGACACAAGCAGCCAAGGAATATGATGTCGTCATCCGCATCATATTCCCGTCTGATCTCGATCCCGAAAAAGGCGTTCAGCAAATTTCGGAATTGGAAAAACGTTTGAAGAGCAATTTGCCCGACCACACCGTGAGCGTAATCAAACAGGTGGCTGATTTAACCTATACCGGAAACTTCGTGGGTGAGGCGACGAGCGCCGCCAAAGACGGAGCACAGAAGCAAGAAGATTATGAAGCTCAGATCAGTATCAAGGGGGCGATGCTATGATTGAAAAAATCGGCGTCAAACGTGTTTTGATTTTGGTTGTGCTCATCGCGGTTCTGGCGATTTTATTCGTCTCCACCGAATATGTTTTTAAACCGCAGGCTGAAGGCACGCAGACTCAGCTCAACACGGTTATGAATGAAAAATCCCAGCTGCAACGCGAGATCGAAAAGATGCAGGCAGATTTCCTTTTGTTCGAAAAACAAAAAGGGTATTTCGAAGCGATCAGCAAAATGGGTTTCTTCAACGATCAGGACCGCGTTCTGGCGCGCGAGCGTTTCGACACAATGCAAAAATTATCGAAAATAATTTCCGCACGCTATGAGATCAAGGCAGCAAATCTTTTGGTTGATGAAAGCCCGCCCGAAACAGGTTTCGTGGTGATGGAGAGCCCTATCACAGTTAATCTGTCTGCGGTCGACGATATCGACATCTACCGTTTCATCTATTACCTGAATTACAGCTTCCCCGGCCACATCACGATCAATAGCATCAATATGACGCGCGAGGCGGAAATCACTCCCGAAATCCTGAAGCAGATCGGTACGGGCAATCCGCCGGAAATCATTTCCGCCAAACTGGAGCTTGACTGGCGCACGATGGCCCGCAAAGATGTGCTGGGTGCCAACACACCTGTTGCCGCGCCCGCAGAGGCGGCAGGGACGGTGACGCCATGATAAAGCCGACGCTTTTTATGGTGATGTTCTTAACTGCGATATATGTTTCGCCTCTGCATGCGCAAGAGCCGGTGGCGCAACCTCCTATAGCAGAAGCCGCACCTGTGGCTGAAGCGCAAACGCCTTCCAACACCGCTCCCGCGCAAGCTGGAAACTTTATTTCAATTATCGAAGTGCCGCCGTCCGCAATCGAAAGCGGAGCAACGCTTGCATCTGCACCGCCCGCGAGCGCTTCGCAAAGGGCGCTGGTGAGCTCGATGGAAAAAGACATAAACGACCGCTTGAACTATCTAAAGCCGCAGGTCGATATCAACAAAATGCCTTCGCTGTTCTACAATGTTTGGGAACATGACCTTATTCTGGATGCGCGCCGCGGCATGACCACAGGCATAGGCGATGAAGGCATCACGGACGTGGGCAACCGCGACATATCGCTCGGCGGTATCGTTTACGTGTCGGGCAACGATTGGACCGTTTGGATCAACAACACGCGCGTGACACCCAAAGCGATCCCGTCTCAGATCATGGATTTGAAAGTATACAAAGAGCATGTCGATCTTGAATGGTTTGATTCCACGACCAATCAGATTTATCCGATACGCTTGCGCTCGCATCAGAGATTCAATCTCGATACGCGCATCTTCCTTCCGGGTTGATAAATCATGACACCCAAGGTTCTTGAAATTTCCGAAATTTCCGCGGGCTATGACGGAAAGAACGTTATCAATGATGTTACTTTTCACATTGATCGCGGTGAAACCTTCGGTCTTGTCGGTCTTAACGGGGCGGGGAAGACCACCCTCATCAAAACCATTCTCGGTTTAAAAGACCAATCGCGCGGCACGATCTTGGTCGACGGCCAGAAAAACGGCAGTGACGCCGCAAAAAAGCAAATCGCCTATTTGCCCGAACGCTTCGATCCTGCATGGTTTTTAAACGCGTATGAGTTTATCGATTTCACACTCTCGCTCTACAAAAACAAAATCACGAAGGGTGAAATCAACGTCATGGCCGAATCCATGGGCCTGAAAACAGCTTTTTTGTCGAAGCGCGCGCAAACCTATTCCAAGGGCATGCGCCAGAAACTCGGCCTGATGACGTCTCTCCTGACGGGCTGCCCGTTTTTGATTCTGGATGAGCCTATGAGCGGATTGGACCCTCTGGCCCGCGCGCAGGTAAAAGAGCTGCTGGTCGCGGCCAAGGCAAAGGGGCAAACCATATTCATTTGCTCCCACATCATGTCGGATTTGGAAGAACTATGCGCCCGCATTGCGGTCATGCAC